>NZ_NEGH01000016.1 GCF_002135375.1 Acinetobacter sp. ANC 4558
TGAAAAGCTAAGTAAAATGAACAAACTAATTAAACTCAGATATCTCTGTTAATAACTCTTTTGACCAAGCAACGGCACGTAGTGTAGAAATACAACGAATAAGACCAAATGCAAAGTCATAACAGTTGTGCTGGCGACAATAGCAAGAGTGAACCACCTGATCCCTTCCCGAACTCAGAAGTGAAACCTCTTTGCGCTGATGGTAGTGTGGGGTTACCCATGTGAGAGTAAGTCATCGCCAGCTCATTAAATCCTAACCCCCTTAATCAACAGATTAAGGGGGTTTGTTTATGGAATATTAAAGCCGGGATAATAAGAGTAAAGTTAAATTTATCAGTCTCAAAATATTGAATCTAGAATGCTTAATAAAATAAAACTATAGCTTTATTTAATGAAAGAAAGACGTAAGTTTTGTCTTATCGCTTCAATTGTCCAGATCCAAAATGCCGTACCAACAAATTCAGAAATTAAAGCTTTTGTTCCCGCTATCCAAAGCCATCCTGATAAACCTAAAAGTGGCACGACAAGACCGTGAGCAAGTACAGAAACTCCTATACCAAATATAATTCCATGTAACATTTTAGCTTTCACAAAATATTCATTTAAAATACAATATAGAACAGCAATGGTAATGGAAAAAAGAATATGAACGCCATTGCCTCCCCAATTAATTGTATAATCCATCCATTGATAGGTCATGTTTTCTGTATGAAATCCTAACTTTTCAAGTAAGACGATAGGTGGTGGGGGTGTTTCAATAGTTCTAGGTGGGATTAAGCCCTCAAATCCTGATTTAACAAGTGCAGAAATTATTCCTGCAATAATTCCAATATAAATAGCTAGACATAAGTGCCTTGAATTTTTTGCAGTTTTTTCAAATAAATTATTCATTAATTTAGCCTTTATCTAATCATTTAAATTTTTAGTGTATGAAGTTCATACAGAATTAACATGGCGAATAAAAATGAAATATTATTGAATTGTTGTTTTAGATTATATTGATTGTTTATGTTACTTTTTAAGTGATAGAAATGATTAGAAAGTTATTTTTAAAAATAATCTGAAGTATATATAAATAAAAGCACCTAAAAAGGTGCTTTTATTGCTTAGCAGATCTTTACTTTAAATTTTCATTAATTAAAAACTCAACTAAAGCTTTTTGAGCATGTAAGCGATTTTCAGCTTCATCCCATACCACGGCATTTTTATGATCAAGCATATTTTCTGAAATTTCTTCACTACGATGAGCGGGTAGACAGTGCATAAATAAACAATCTGAATGCGCTAAACTCATGAGCTTTTCATTTACCTGATAATCAGCAAATGCTTTTTCACGAATTTTTTGTTCTTCTTCTTGTCCCATGCTTGCCCAGACGTCTGTAACGATCAGATCTGCATTGACAGCAGCATCTTCAGCTGTGTTGACAAGCTCCGCGCAATGAGCAAACTCTGATAAAAATTTCTCTTGTGGTTCATAACCCTTTGGTGTTGCAATTTTTAAATTAAAGCCCCACATGTGTGCAGCTTCAATATATGAGTTACACATATTGTTGCCGTCACCAATCCAAGCAACAGTTTTACCTTCAATAGCCCCACGGTGCTCAACAAATGTTTGAATATCAGCGAGCAACTGACATGGGTGATGATCATCAGTTAATGCATTAATTACAGGAACTTTAGAATAAGAAGCAAAACGTTCTACAATATCATGACCAAATGTTCTGATCATAACAATATCTAACATGCTTGAAATAACGCGTGCAGAATCTTCAATTGGCTCACCGCGACCAAGTTGTGTATCGCGAGAAGATAAAAAAATTGCACTGCCACCAAATTGGCTCATTCCAGTTTCAAACGATACACGTGTACGCGTACTCGATTTTTCAAAAATCATCCCCATGACTTTACCCACAAAAGGCTGAAAAATTTCGTGGTTATGTTGTTTGCGTTTGAGTTCAATACCGCGATGGATAATTTGGTTCAATTCTGATGTTGAAAAATCACGTAAAGTAAGAAAGTGACGCAGAGCCATGGTTACTCCACAATAATTGCTGAGTTAAAACAACAATTAGTTGTTGGTTGGTTAAAAGAAAAAACAATCGATAACTATACTATACAACAGGAAAAAAGCAAAAAAACTAGACTTTTTGATGAGCGGCTAAGAATAAATCGACAGCATATTCGATGTATTTGAGTATTTCTTGTTCACAAAGCTGAGGATTGAGTCCCATAACGACTTGCCATTCCCAATTTCTTAGAATGCCAAGATAATACATTGCTGAATAGAGTGGTTCGCAGCAGACAATATTGCCTTGCTCTGCTGCACGAATTAATGCATTGGCAATGGTGTTTTGAACTAATTGTGTACCTTTATTATATAAATATGCTGCCAACTCTGGATTACGTTGTGATTGTTCAATGACGATACGCATAAATGCAGTATGGTCTGGATCTAAAATATGTTGATAGAAATTAATTAATGTATTAATCAGATAGTTTCTAAGTTCTTCACAGGTTGGATTAAATGCAACACAAACACCTTTAAAAAAAAGTTCACGATGATAGTCGCAGATGGCAACGAACAAACCTTCCTTATTGCCAAAGTACTTATATATAGTTGTTTTAGAACCACCAGCGTGATTCACAATATCATCAAGAGATACAGCATCATAGCCTTGTTTTAAAAAAAGAGCAGTTGCACTTTCTATTAGGGCGATACAACGTTCATGCCCTCGTTTTGTTGGAGCACTTAGGTCATGAATATAAGATGATAATGGTGAATCTTGGTACATGGAAAATTAAATATGTAAAGGGTTATTTTTATTATATCAAAGATTGCATATTTATTTATTTTTAAATTTTTCTAACTTGAATAAGGTCTTAATCTTATTTTTTCATATGACTAAAGTTTTAGAGTAAAAATTCTAGAGTTTCATGCTGCACTTATAAATACTCGCTATACTCAAGCTTCAATAATAATCTATATGCTGTGGATAAAGGATCATGACACAACAAATATCAGCTGGTTTACGATTCAGAAAAGCGTTGGAATTAGAGTCACCATTGCAAATTATAGGGACTGTTAATGCTTATGCTGCAATGATGGCAAAGCAAGCGGGGTATAATGCAATATATTTGTCTGGTGCTGGCGTTGCTAATTACTCTTATGGTTTACCCGATCTTGGAATGACTAGCTTAAATGATGTCTTGGAAGATGTGAGACGAATTACCGAACGGGTAGAGACACCACTCTTGGTTGATATTGATACAGGTTGGGGCGGTGCTTTTAATATTGCGCGTACAGTGAAACAAATGATTGCGGCAGGTGCAGCAGCAGTTCATATTGAAGATCAAGTGGCACAAAAGCGATGCGGACATCGTCCCAATAAAGAAATTGTTTCACAACAAGAAATGGTCGATCGTATTAAAGCCGCTGTCGATGCAAAAACAGATTCAGATTTTGTTGTTATGGCAAGGACTGATGCATTGCAAAAAGAAGGTTTACAAGCAGTTATTGATCGAGCTTGTGCCTGTGTAGAAGCTGGAGCTGATGCGATTTTTGCTGAAGCGATGACGGATATTACAATGTATAGAACGGTCTGCGATGCAGTCGGTGTCCCCGTATTGGCAAACATTACTGAGTTTGGTGATACGCCTTATTACACAGTAGATGAATTAGGCGAACAAGGCATTCGCATGGTGCTATATCCGCTTTCTGCGACTCGGGCGATGCAAAAAGCTGCTTTAGAGGTAATGCAATCCATCCGTCAGCACGGAACGCAAGTTAATGTATTAGAAAAAATGCAACCACGCAAAGAACTTTATGCATTTTTAGATTATCACGCATTTGAAGATACGTTAGATAAGTTATTTAATAAGGAGAATTAAAACATGGCAGAAGGAAAAGTACTTACAGGCGCAGGATTGCGTGGACAGGTTGCTGGAAAAACAGCACTTTCAACTGTTGGAAAAAGTGGTGCAGGGCTGACTTATCGTGGTTATGATGTCCAAGATCTGGCTGAAAACTGTCAATTTGAAGAAGTTGCTTATCTTATTTTTTTTGGTGAATTACCGACTCAGCAGCAATTAGAGCGTTACAAATCGAAACTCAAATCTTTACGTGTTTTACCACAGGCGTTAAAAGAGGTTTTAGAGAGAATTCCAGCACATTCTCATCCAATGGATGTGATGAGAACTGGTGTGTCAATGCTTGGAAATCTTGAAACTGAACAATCATTTTTAGAACAACAGGATACAGCAGATCGGATTTTAGCAACCTTACCTGCAATTATTTGTTATTGGTATCGTTATAGTCATGATGGTGTCCGTATTCAAGAAAATACAGATGATGATTCAATTGGCGCGCAATTTTTGCATTTATTACATGGACATAAACCCAATGAATTGCATGAAAAAGTAATGAATGTTTCATTGATTCTTTATGCAGAGCATGAATTTAATGCATCCACATTTACTGCACGTGTATGTGCATCCACTTTATCTGATATGCATTCTTGTATTACAGGGGCGATTGGTTCATTGCGAGGTCCATTACATGGTGGCGCAAATGAAGCTGCGATGGAGATGATTGAAAATTGGTCTTCCCCTGAAGAAGCTGAAAGTGAAATGCTTGGTAAACTTGAACGTAAAGAAAAAATCATGGGTTTTGGACATGCTATTTATAAAGATAATGATCCAAGAAATGGGATTATTAAAATTTGGTCAGAACGTTTAGCTAAAGATGTTGGAGATACGGTGCTATACCCTGTGTCCGTTCGTTGTGAAGAAGTGATGTGGAGAGAGAAAAAATTATTTTGCAATGCAGATTTTTTTCATGCCTCTGCTTATCACTTTATGAAAATAGCAACAAAACTATTTACTCCAATTTTTGTGATGTCTAGAGTCACGGGTTGGGCTGCACATGTGATGGAACAACGTTCAGATAATCGTATTATTCGACCAAGTGCTGATTATATTGGTCATGAATTACGTAAAGTTATACCCATTGAGCAACGTTCAGCTGCATAATCTGCTTCACAATAAAGCCTCTATTATGGAGGCTTTTTAGTACCTAGATTTTAATATTTCGACATATATTGATATGAAATTATCAAAGATTCATAAGGTATTTAAAGTTTAAGTAGAAAAATATATTTATGTTAGTCAATAAGGTTTAGTTGTTTAATCATTAAGCTTATTTAGAAATAAAAGCTTTATTCATTGCTGAAACAGTGGTAAAAATGAAAATAAAGTGCATAGTGAAAATAGGTTTATTACATGAAAACTATCGTAAAATATGTCGTACTAAAAAGTTTAGACTATCAACTTGGTACCCCCTTATTTCAAGAAGAAATAGATGCAGATAGCCAGTATTTTGACCAAATACCTGCTACAATTAGTTATCAAAATCATAAGTTTAAAGTAAAAAGCAAAGAGCTTAAACGTATCTTTTTAGCAGAAGAACAGGAAGAAATGCAAACCATTATTGTCAAGGTAATTACACAAGCTTAATTTAAGCATAAATATGTAATGAATATACGTTATTCATTCGTTTAAAAAGCATAAAAAACCACAAGTTTCTTAACGTAACTTGTGGTTGCTGAAAATTTAAAATACTACCCTTATTATATTTTTCTATTTTATTATTATAAGTTTGATTATATATTAATTCAAAAATATTACAATTAAGTTATTGTTTTTAAAAATAAAAAACCAAGCTGTTTACTAGGTTTTTAACTTGTTGATTTAAATATCATTAATATTTATAAATTATTTATTCGATAAGAGAGTAACTCTTCATTGAATATTTCAGTAATTTATTGTGGCGGAACTGAACATATTGTTCAAAATAAATTACATGAAAAAACATAGTTTTTTTGTCATTGTAATTAAATTGTCGCTTTCTCAGAACACAATAGTCTTATTTAAAATCTATGGTGTTATTTTGAGAGTTTCGGTTAGTATTTTGAATAAGTTAATAGAAGAAATTAAATCAACAGGACAGCAATCTCTTAGAATTCATATTGGTTATAAAGCATATTCTGATTTAATGAGAGATAGAGTTTTTTTTGATGAAGTCGCAGGTTCAGCAATGGATCCTACAAAGCGAACGTATAAAAAAATAAAAATTAAGATTACGCAAGATGACTATCAATTAGAAATAAAGATTAAAAGTGATAAATAATTTTAGATTTCTTAAAATTACACAGTTGAATTAATATGAAGTTTATTTTGATTTCACTCAATAATAATGATTATTGAGTGAAATATAGATAGTGTAACGATCATAATTTAGATTATTTTTTCTTCTCAATATTCATGTATGAAAAGAATAGTAAATAGGAGCAGATACGCCTATGTGTATATTTTTTAATAAGAACATAAAAAGTATCAATTTATGTAAATGAAAAATAGATCTCATAATCTAAAAAAGTTGTTATTTTCAGCAAATTGCTAATATTTGAATTTTAAATTAAATATTATTTATTATCTAATTGATTTATATTTAATTATTTTATTTATATATTTTTCCTTACATTTTAAAGATCGACAATGAGAATGAAATATTTAAATATTCGACCAAATTTTCAGGGATAGATAGCAGATGTTTTCATGGCTTTTTATAAGTTTAGTTATTACAATCTTGTTAACACCAGGTCCGACAAACACATTATTAGCATCATCTGGAATTGAATCTGGCGTAAGAAAATCTTTAAAACTTATTCCATCAGAAGCAGTAGGCTATTTTCTAGCCATTACGATATGGGGTGTTTTGATTGATTATGTATCAGAAACACTGCCTATTTTACCGTCATTACTGAAACTTTTAAGTGCATCGTATATTATTTTCTTAGCACTTAAATTATGGAAAACGTCGACGGTTGCTGTTGATTTAAATCAACCCTCTATTGGTCCGAAGTCACTTTTTTGTGCAACATTATTAAATCCTAAAGCATTATTATTTGCTTCAGCCGTTTTTCCAGTTTCTAGTTGGTCTGTTTGGCAAGCATATGCTGTGCATATGGGATTATTCTTATGTTTAATTGTGCCGATTGCATTGTTCTGGATTTTTATCGGTTCTGTATTGGTAAATAATAATATTCAATGGTTTAATCAAAAAAATTTACAGAGAACAGCCTCATTGGTGTTGGTCAGTTTTTCAGTACCATTAAGTTATTCTGCTTTTTTATCGATATAAAATTTATTTTGAAGTTCAAAAAGTTACTTTAAGTTGTTACTAGTTAAGTAATATATAAAACATATAACAAAGATCCCTTCTTGGAATCTTTGTTATTCTTTAAAGAATACTTTCATATCAATTTTACTAGTAAAAAATATATAAATTATAAAAACTCAATTACACAAATATAAGCCTAAATTCATATTCCTATACTAATGGACACCAAGAGTATCATGAATAATAATTCTTATTTAACTTGGTGAAAAAATATTCTAAGATTGAGAACTAACAATCTAATATTTAAGAACCTAAGCTTTCTAACTTCTTCAACACTGAAGAGTTTATATCTTACAAAACAAGCTTAGGCTCATATTCTGATATAAATCTACTACCGATTCCTAATTAAAAAGATCACCCAATACATTTTCAGAACCAAAAATTTCTTTTAACTCATTTATTGAATCTTCAGATAATAACTGTGTAAAGACTAAAGTTAAATTGTATTTTGCCCTAGAACAACAAACATAGAAAAGATTACGATATTTTTAAATTTTTCTTCTTCTCCATTAGGCACACCATTTTTCATCTATAGCAGTAGTTTTTCCCAATCATACTGATTCCAACCGTGACTAAAAATTACTAAGTCATATTTAACTATCTGATTAGTTATAGATGTAATTTGAACTTTTGATCTCCACTTATCATCAAGATCAGCAAGAATATTTCTTAGATTTACGTGAAAAGGTTGAATTAGCTCCCAACAGAATGCATGAATAGTAACCGCATAAATTAATGGATGATTATCTGTACGATTCAAAATTTCATTTTTTGCAATATTCGTATATTTATTCTGAACTTATCTTAGTCGTTATGTAATTTTATTTTTACTCGATAGTAAAAATTTCATATGCTCGTTTTATCATTTTAGTTTTATTTCCCCAGTAAGAATTGATTGTTCTTTGTTGATGGTTTTGGAATGCATTTATATTTACGAAAACTTCCTCTACTTCCCAAATATAGGGATTTTGGCTTTGTTTTACATGAAAAGAAATACAACCATTTTCTTGTAAGGTTAACTTCGTATGTTCAGGAAGAAGTTCTGTGACGATTTCTATTTCTTTTTGAGAGATACATATCAACTGACCACATAGTTTAATCATAAGTTTCTCTTATTATCATCGCTTTGCATTTGATTACCATAATGTCAAAATACTCAATATAGTATATAAAATACAATAGCTTATAATTATGAAATCAATCACTTTTTAATTTAATATTAAATCTAACCTTCAATTAAGGGGATTTGTAATTAACAAGTTTAGGTGGAATACATTTAAATTTTAAATCTTCAGATTTAGGAATGGGATAGCCCATTGAGTTTACATTTTTATAGGTGAATAAAAATGAGCCATCTTTTAATTTTTGATAACTTTTAAAAGATAAGTTTTTATTATTTAATTTTTTCTCAATATAAAACTTACATGATATTGCATCAATGTTCTTCGAATTACCAGCATTAGTAATCGTCATTGATGACAATAAAAAACTCAGGATTAAAAAAATGGATTTCATATCAACTCTACAAGATCAAGGTATTCATTTTTATTAATATAATGTGCTTTATACTGGATGATCAAGTTAACAGAAGTTTATTTATTTTACAGCCTTTAAAAAATCATAGATCAAGTGTTAGTGAATGGAATTTAAGTTGAATTATGAATTAAAATTAATTGATATATTTAAATTACCGTGTAATACGTGTTAAAAGTTTTTCTATGAAAGGAAGGCAGATCAAAAGAATGGGATATGCCAGTAGCCAAGATTCCATCCAATCCCTTAACCACGCCATTAAATTACCATTTTCGTGGAAAAAAGTATTACTACAAGAAATAAATCCACTCATAATACAAGATAGTAAGAGTGGTTTAATCCAAAATATATGTTTGTGATGAATTTTTTTGCATTAATTAAGCTCCATTTAGTCGATTGTATATTAACTTGAAAGTGTTTTGAAATTTATTGTATTTGACTTATGTTATTGCTTAAATTAAAGAAAATCTTTAATTGCGATGATAAAATAGAAAAAATAAGCAGTTTACAAAAAATATTTAAAATTTATTTTTTTGAAATTTGTAGACTATTGAGCTACAAGTACTGCTTATCGGGTGCAACTATATGCAAACCTAAAGCAATGTAACACATTGAAAATACAAGGATATACAACCAAGTGCAATCTATTTCAATTCGAACTAAACTTGGTGGGTTCTATTTTTTCTATTATTCTATTGTCGGTACATTTATGCCGTATTGGAGTTTATATTTAGAACATCAAGGATTTAGTTTTCAGGATATTGGTTTTTTATCATCCATAGCACTGATAACACGTTTTTTTGCACCCATGGTATGGGGATGGATTGCTGATAAATCTGGAAAACGAATGTTGTTAGTACGTATAGCAACATGGATGGAAGCTTGTATTTGGTTTTTAATATTTATTATTCCGAATAATTTTCAATCTATTGCATTATTAATGTTCATTTTTAGTTTTTTTCAAAATGCGATCTTAGCGCAATTTGAAGGAGTAACATTATTTTGGTTGGGCGATCAAAGAGCTGAGTATTATGGTAAAGTACGAAAATGGGGTTCTATTGGTTTTATTGTTGCAGTTTTTGTTATCGGATTAATATTTGAAGTTATTGCACTTTCATGGTTACCCATACTTTTATTATGTATTTCATTTCTTGCTTTTATTTGGTCATTTTCGATAAAAGAGCCAACAGAAGCACCTAAATCTCAAAAAAACCTAGAATCAATTTTACCTATTTTAAAAAAACCAGTGGTGGCGGCCTTTTTTGCAATTGAATTTATTTTATTATTTTCGCATGCACCATTTTATAGTTTTTATAGTAATTTTCTGGCACAGGAGGGGTTTAATACTTCACAAATTGGTTTACTTTGGGCCGTTGGTGTTATTGCAGAAATTATGATGTTTGCTTATGCAAATATATTTATTCAAAAATTCAGTTTTAGATATTTGGTGCTCACATGTTTAATTTTAACAGGGATCCGTTGGATTATTGTTGGGGTTTTTGCCAGTCATTTTATGGTTCAATTTTTTGCTCAAATGATTCATGCATTTAGTTTTGGTTTATTTCATTTATTGGCAATGCAAGTTATTTTTCGAAACTTTAATTTGGCGCAGCAAGGCAGAGGGCAAGCATTTTATAGTACGGTATGGGGAATGAGTGTTGCCAGTGGAAGTATTTTAGCAGGAACGTATTGGAGTATTTTATCGGGTCAAATTATTTTTATTCTTGCTGGTGTACTGACATTATTATGTTTTGCCTTTATTCGATATTTACCGAATAAAACGCTTACAGAACTTTAATTCAATTTATTGGAGATCAATTCTATATCGGAATTTGGTTTAGGAATAGAAAATTAAAAATTGACTTAAAAAACTGAATTTAAATAAAAAATCTGTTGTAATTTGTATAATGAACTCATTCTTCTGTGTAAAATATGATACTGTCGACTTAGATCATCATCATTTAATTTAAATATGAAAACAATATTTATTCTTCCATTAATGTTAGTACTGAATTTTACTGCATATGCAGATGATACCCAAGTAAACATGGGGCCGAAAGTAAACCAATTTCAACCCACTATAAATACGATTAGAGTATCGACAAGACCCGAAATTGTAGGTTTATGGGGAATGAATCTTAATTTAAAAAATCAATGCATTGAGTACTATAACTTTAAAAGTAATAATCAACTTGTGGTTAAAAGTGCCAAAGAATGGTCGACTGGTTTTTATGAGTATGAACCTAGAGTAAACGGAGATGATCAACGAGATACACTCACCATTCATATTACTTATGATAATAATGAAGTTGATTGTTCTGGGTCACAAGTAGATCAATCAGACGAACTTTCTCAATATAGTGTGAAATGGAAAAACGCTAAATCTTTTGAATTATGTAATATTGAAAAAGTAGATGAATGTTTTGCAACATTAAAAAGAGTATTACCTTAGATTAATTTAATACAGTTGTAAAAAAGCCGCTATAAAAGCGGCTTTTTGATTATTCTTTACTAGAGTGACCTTCTACTTGTTTGAGTAGATGTTTTTCTAAATAATGAATATCCATTGCTTCTTTACAGAAATTAGGATCTTGTAAGATGAGATCTTTATGTAATGGAATATTGGTTTTAATTCCAGTTAAAATTGTCTCATCTAAGGCTTGTCGCATGCGCGCAATTGCTGTGTCACGATCTTTACCATGAGAAATTAACTTAGCAATCATGGAGTCATAATATGGAGGAATACTATAGCCTTCATAAATATGTGAGTCTAAACGAATACCAGCGCCACCAGGTGCGTAGAATCTTTCAATTTTACCTGGAGATGGTAAGAATGTCGTAGGATCTTCAGCGTTGATACGACACTCGATAGCATGTCCAAGGACTTTAACATCTTCTTGTTTAACGTTTAGCCCAAGTCCCGCGGCAACACGTAATTGTTGTTCAATAATATCAACGCCAGTAACCATTTCAGTCACAGGGTGTTCTACTTGAACACGCGTATTCATTTCAATGAAGAAGAATTCACCATCCTCAAACAAAAACTCAAATGTACCAGCACCACGATATTGCATCAATTCACATGCATTGACACATGCTTTTAGAATATCTTCACGTGCTTGTTCTGGTAAACCAGGTGCAGGTGCTTCTTCAAGTACTTTTTGATGGCGACGTTGTAGTGAACAATCGCGATCATAGAGATGAATTGCATTTCCATTACCATCGGCAAGAACTTGAATTTCTACATGACGAGGCTTTTGTAGGAAACGTTCCATATAGACAGTATCATCACCAAACCACATTTCAGCATCGCGTTGCGCTGCTTGTACGGATTCAAGTAATGTATCAACACGTTCTACAATACGCATACCACGACCACCACCACCAGATGCGGCTTTGACAATCAAGGGGAAGCCAATTTCTTTTGCTTCGGCTAAAGCATTTTGTGGGGTTACAGCATGAGCAGAACCTGGCACAGTAGGTACACCTGCTTTACGCATCGCTGTAATGGCAGAAACTTTATTTCCCATTAAGCGAATATGCTCTGGGCGAGGACCAATAAAGATGAAACCTGAGTTTTCAACAATTTCAGCAAATTCAGCATTTTCAGATAAAAAGCCATAGCCAGGATGAATTGCATCAGCCCCTGTGATTTCAGCAGCAGTAATGATGGCAGGGATATTTAAATAGCTTTCGCTACTTGCACCAGGTCCAATACATACAGCCTCATCGCAAAAGCGAAGATGCATTAGGTCTTTATCGGCATCGGAATAAATACCAACGGTTTTAATTCCTAAAGTTTTGCAAGCTCGGGTGATGCGTAATGCAATTTCACCACGGTTTGCAATTAAAACTTTTTGCAACATTGTAAATCCCCGAGGTATTAAGCGCGATAACGGAACAGAGGCTGACCGAATTGAATAACGTCACCATTTTTCACTAAAATTTCTTCAACTACGCCGCTTTGCGTTGCTTCAATTGGGTTCATGATTTTCATTGCTTCAATGATTCCCAATGTTTCGCCCGCAGAAATAGTTTGACCTACTTTTACGAATGGAGCCTCACCTGGACTAGGTGCTGCATAAAAAACACCAACCATTGGTGATGTTTCAACAGCACCACGAGGTGTTTTTGCAACTGGCACTTCTGCAATAGGGGCTGTAATTGTCGGAACAGCTGCTGCTACAATCGGATTGCGACGAGTCAGGGCGATAGATTGATCACCTTCTTTGACTTCAATCGCTTGTAAGTCAGACTCAATCATTAAATCGATGAGTTTCTTGATTTTACGAATATCCATGAGACAGTATTCCTGATTAAGATTTTATAGAGAAGTTAAGTTTTTCAATAGCGTAATCGAGTGCAGCGAAATATCCTTTTGCACCGAAACCACAAATTACGCCAATGGCTTTATCTGAAAGATATGAATGATGTCTAAATGCCTCACGTGCATGAACGTTGGACAAATGAACTTCAATAAATGGTATTGCAACACCTAACAGCGCATCTCGAACTGCAACAGAAGTATGTGTTAGTGCAGCTGGATTAATAATAATAAATTGAGTATTTTCTTTTTGGGCTTGATGAATGCGATCTACAATGGCACCTTCCCAGTTACTTTGAAACGTATCTAGTGTTATCAAGGCATTTTTTGCTTGTGAAATGAGTTGCTGATTGATATTTTCAAGTGTTAATGAACCATATACATCAGGCTCACGAATCCCGAGTAAATTCAAGTTTGGTCCATGAATGACCAAAATGGCTGCACTCATTCAGCTTACTCCCGTTGATAAAATTACATTTTATTTTGCAAGATGCCTACAAAATTTGCTTATTATGGCATAAAGTTCTACATTTTTTTTATAAATTCTTTTAATTGACGCAGAAAGCTATAACCAAAATGTTGCTATATAATGGGAACTTTGCGACGAAGTGACAATGTTAAAAGATACCAAATGTGAAATTTAATACTCATTTTTACATTCTAAAATAATTGGCTAAAACTATACATTTAATTTATGTAATATGAAGACATTTATTAATGAAATTACATATTTATGCTTTAAATGATTTAAAACGTTAACTGATACTCTGCGATTGAAAAAATATTTGTGCAATTAACAAAATGCTTCAGTTCAATTTTACGTTTGATGATTTGTATAAATTATCATTATAGTATAAATTTTATGGAGTAGAACTTTGACTTATTCTTACATAAGTTAAAGATTAAGGATTGAGTTTTTATTATTATATTTCTCTAATATCTTCATTTTTTTAAAATTATTAAAATATAAGCTCATAAAAAGCCTGATAAAAGCAATTTTTTATTTTTGTAACCTGCGTTCTATATGAATAAAGTGAGGTTAAGGTATACGTTATTTAAGTGTGCTGTAGGGGCAATTTATTAAAAGAAGGAAATTAATTAAGAGACTAGATTGGTATGATATACAATATCTTAGGGATTGGCGATTTTGTTCATTTTAGTTGAATTAATAGGCAAGGATTTTTAGGGCAAGTCTCTGGCTGTGCGCATTAAGATTGGCAAAAGTTTTGGCTACTTAATTTTGTGATTTAAATATTAGTCATATAAACGATAGGTTCCAAGAAATATTTCACAGCCTTTTTGGTCTGAGCTTACAGAAAGGTAAGCTTTTGAATATTTAAAGTGATATTTGCAGTCATTATTATTGTCAATAATATCTGATTTTTGCGCTGGTGTTGAGTAAGCCAATAAAGATAAATTTTGTTTCTCTAATTTATTGTTTGGATTTAAGTAAGCAATGCCTTCGATTTTAATATTATTCTTATTGAGTCGATGAATTTGAATATGGATAGGTTTTTGCGCTAATTCACCATTTTCAACTTTTAAATAATGCTGAGTAAGACTTTGGTTTAATGAGGCAAAAAAATTCAACTGGTCGGTACGTAAATCTATTTGCTGTTGAAAGCATGATTGATATTTACAACGTTGTAATTGGCGTAACCAAATAACATGCGTATCTTGCAATAAGCGTAATGGCGCATCGGTTACCATGTAGGCGGTTATTGCTTGTGCTTCTAATTTTTGCTTTTGCGCTTGAAAGGCAGATGAACATACCGTTTTTAGTGCAGTAGATTTCTGATGTGAACAGTTAATTTCTTGTGCAAAAGCTAAAGACGTAAGAAGGTATCCAAGACCTAGGGCAGAAGACATCATTTTTACGAGATTAATTACTTTTTTTGACCGCATGATCGCTTATACTTTCACTTTATTTTGCTGGTTCAACTATAGCTAAATAGAAAGCATGAATACAAGATTTCAACGATTATTTTCTTAAGGAATTACACATGATTCAACAAATACGGATTGGACAGGGAATTGATGTTCATGCATTTGAAGAAGGTGATTTTGTAACCTTAGCAGGTATTCAAATTCCACATACACAGGGTTTAAAAGCACATTCAGATGGTGATGTAATTTTACATGCACTTGCTGATGCATTACTCGGGGCACTTGCTTTAGGGGATATTGGGCAACATTTTCCTGATACAGATCCGAATTTTAAAGGTGCGGATAGTCGTGTATTGTTAAAACATGTCTATCAGCTTATTTTAGATAGAGGTTATATATTAAATAATGCCGATATTACCGTTGCCTGTGAAAAACCGAAGTTAGCACCTCATAATTTAGCAATGCGTCAAAGTATTGCGGATGTTCTTCATGTTAATGTCACTCAAATCAGTATAAAAGCGACGACAACAGAAAAATTAGGTTTTACAGGGCGTGAAGAAGGTATTCTTTCAACAGCAACTGTGCTTATTTCTCATGCTAAATGATCTGTATGATTAAGCTCATTTTGTAATTCTTGAGTTGCTTTGCGCCCTTGAAGCTGTAGAGCAACTGCATGAACTAACCCTGTCCATGTTTCATCAGGTTCCCAGATTTGGTGCATTAATTCCTGAGCAGTGGGTAAGTCCATATCCATATAATATTGACGGTATAGATACATTAAACTACTCACGCGATGGTTTTTTGCACAATGAACCCACACCATTTTCTCTTGAATGAGGTGATGAATGAGATCTAAAACGAAAAGACATTGTTCAGCAGAAGGTGTATTCCATAAAATAGGAATCTGAAAATATTCAAGGTCTAATTCTAAACAAATGCGATCTTCTTGTTCTAGATGTGGATTTGCATCTGTAAGGGCTAAATTAATAACAGTATTTACACCATATTCTTTAATGGATTGGAGTTGTTCTTGGCTGGGTTGACCTGATGTAAATAGGTGGTCGTGAATAAACTGGAAATTTTGAATTTGACTAAGTTGATTTTCAATATCATTCATGACGACGAAAAGTTCCTTATCTTTTATACACTATAAAACGAAAACGCCATCTTAGCGATGGCGTTTTAATAAAATTAACGATTTGGTAGGACATCCTTAAGGGCATCATGCATTGCAAGAAGCGCTTTTTCAGTTGTATCCCAATCGATACAGCCATCAGTTACGGATTTTCCATATTCTAAATCAGATAGATTCTCTGGAATATCTTGACGTCCACCTTTTAGATGACTTTCGACCATAATGCCGACAATTGATTTATTGCCTTCTAAAATCTGTTCAGTAATATTTTTAAGTACTAATGGTTGTAAAAATGGATCTTTATTTGAGTTTGCATGACTTGTATCAATCATAATTTTATTGCTAACTTTTGCTTTCGAAAGAGCTGCTTCAGCTTCAGCAACAGAACCCGCATCGTAGTTTGGTTTTCCATTACCACCACGTAAAACAACGTGTGCATATGGGTTTCCACTGGTACGGATAACAGAAACTTGACCATTTTCATTTAAGCCAAGGAAGCTATGTCCATGTTTTACAGATTGCATCGCATTGGTTGCAACGGTTAAACCGCCATCTGTGCCATTTTTAAAACCAACAGGAGATGATAAACCAGATGACATTTCACGATGCGTTTGGCTTTCGGTTGTACGTGCACCAATTGCAGACCAAGATATTAAATCTTGATAATATTGAGGTGAATTTGGATCAAGTGCTTCAGTCGCACAAGGTAAACCTTTTTCATTCAGTTCGAGGAGTAATTTACGACCTAAACGAAGACCTTTTTCTATATTAAAAGAGTCATTCATATCTGGATCGTTAATAAGACCTTTCCAACCTACAGTTGTACGTGGTTTTTCAAAATAAACACGCATCACGACATAAATAGAATCTTGAATTTTGTCACTTAATACTTTCAGACGATCTGCGTACTCATGTGCCGCTTTGATGTCGTGAATAGAACATGGACCAATAACGACAAAGATGCGCTGATCTTTTCCATCTAAAATGTTGCGAATCGTTTCACGACCTTTGAGTACTGTTTGATAGGCATTTTCAGTTAAAGGTAATTCTGTTTTTAATTGTGCTGGAGTTACAAGAGGTTGAATGCTCTGTACGTTCACATCATCGATATCATTTTGGGTAATAGAATTTGACTGTAAAGTATTCATTGCCGTCACTGGTTTGATTATACAAGATTATTTCATTGCCCGACTATAACACAAATCTACTGTTCATTTGTTATCAAAAAGATCAATACATTGTTGAAAAAAAAGTGATGAATCGGGAGCTTAATTAAAACATAAGCGATTATTTTAACAGCTTATGCTGATAAAACCTATGTATTCACTGACAATGGTTTATTTATTTGTTGAATCTGAACGGGTTTAGATTTTACTGGGTTAATCATAAAATTTAAGCCCAAAGCAAAAAGAGTAACGCCTAAAATTTTTCGAATATAACGTTCTGGTAAACGAGAGCTAATGAGTGTACCCACAATAATCGCTGGAATTGAACCAAAAAGTAGCCAACCTAATAGTTCAAAATCCACATTGCCTGATGACATATGTCCTAAACCTGCAACGAATGTTAAGAGCACAGCATGTACAACATCAGAGCCAATAATGCGAATCATGGGTAAATTTGGAAACATTAATATTAATGCCATAATCCCAAATGCACCTGCACCCACAGAAGAAAGCGTGACAAAAACGCCTAAAATAATCCCCATAACGATAATATAAACGCGCTTATTCTTCGCTTGTTCGCGGATTTCTTGTATGTTTTGAGTGATTTCTGTCTCTTTGTTTTTTCTAAACTTTTCAAAAAATTGTTCGATATATCCACGGAACATGATCGAAATACCCGTCAAAGTCAACATGAAGCCGAGCACAATGGTTAGTACCATTTTATAATGCGTAGATTGACTTAAGTAATGATCAAGTACCCAATGTGTTGCAAATGAGGCAGGAATACTGCCAACAGAAAGCCAAAGCACAATTGGCCAGACAATATTCATTTTTTTGGCATGAACTAATGAACCACAGAATTTAGAAATAGCAGCATATAAAAGATCAGTTCCGATAGCGATATGAGGTTCAATTCTGAACAATGTAATAAGAATAGGTGTCATGAGTGAACCACCTCCTACACCTGTCACGCCAACGCAAAAACCAACCAATATGCCTGCTAAAATAAACTCAAGTGGACCAAACATAGTTAGATGTCAATTATAAGAAAACGTGCATATATTATTACTTTTGCATATAAGTGGTTGTCTTGATAAGTGATTTGCTTATCTCTAAAAAAGATAAAGGGATTTAGGTGATTTAATCTCGCATCTTTACTTTGGTTTAAGGTTGTTTTTTAAAAGAATAATCAAGAATATAATTGGCGTTATAAATATCCATAAGCTAATAAAAGCAATCGAAAAACCATAAACTTGAATCAACATGAGCAAGGCAATGATCAGTAAAATATAGGCGATGCATTGTGTGCATTTAGGGTATTGAGTTAAGACATAAAATGGCGTATTCAAGATATTTTTATATTGCTTTTTATTGATGCAATAAAAAGCATAGAAGGCAGAAAAAATGAACACTAAACTCAAAACAAGAAAAAAGATTTTCATGATTCGATATCCTGTTGAGCGACTTTTCTTTTCGCTTTGATTTTTGCAAGGGTTTTATTACGAATAGGGGTAATTTTTTGATGAATAAAAATGGCACTCAAGATGAAGAGTAAAATAAATAAGTCGAATCGAATAAACTTCCAATAATGACTAAAATGATCAATTGGCAAATCGCGAATTAAATAAATCCAATTGATGATGAGCAGTAAACTACTAACCACGATGAAGAGTTTTAAGAAGGTTGACCATAATTTTTGTGTTTTAATAATGAGTGCAAGTAAAAAACATGCGCTCCAGATAGAGAAAAATACAGTAATTTCAAGATTGTGTAGTGAATAAATGAGAGAAATACGATTCGTTAAAAAATAGCAGATCGTCGCAATAGGGAGGCCAATAAGTGTGGCAATGTTTAAACGATCAACTAAAAAATATCCGAGATGAAATGTATTGGAAGGATATTGTATTTGTCGCTTTAAGCTCCATAGCAGTAGCCCAGAAGCAATCATTAAGCAACCGAGAATACCAGAGATAAAAAGTCCAAAGCGTAAAAATGGTTGTGCAAATTTCGCCATATGTAGACCGTAGACGCTCGCATTTAAAGTTGCTATCGCACTGGTGTTTTTCATATTTTGTTGAATTTCACCTGTTGAGGCATTGAGGGTAATTTGCGGCGCATTACGAGAAATAGAATTGTCTTGTAAGGCAATAAATGTAATTGTTGATGTGGTGGTATTGGGGTTTTTTACATTAATATTCGCAATCTCACCAGCGCCTAAATGCGGTGTAACTCTGTTTTGTATCTGTTGTATATCGAGCATTGTTGTTGGTATTGATGTGGTTTTTTGAAGCGAAGGTTGATTATTGATTTCTTCAAAATATTGAAATCTATCTTTAGCATATAATTTTTCAATGCCTTGTGGTAAATAGAGATAAAAGAAAATAGCTAAGCCAGTAAAAGTAATTATTAGGAAGAAGGGAAGTGCGATGACAGAAGTAACATTATGAAAATCTAAATATGAACGAGGACCTTTAAATGTTCTTAAGGTAAAAAAGTCGGTAAAAATTTTTTTATGCGTGATAATGCCTGAGATTAAACTAATCAACATAATAAATGCCGCAAAGCAAACAATTAACCGTCCAACATAATAAGGAATACCAAAAAGTTGGAAATGAAAAGCATAAAAGAAATCGCCAGCAGGTTCTTGAGTTAAGTTTAATTCTTTGCCCGTATTTGGATCTAAAGTTTTACCTTCATATGAACCATCTGGCTTTTGCCAATATATTCTATTGACGGGATTATCTTGGTTTGCAACTTGAATGAACCAAGATTTCGCATCATGTGCATTTTTTTGTAAATATTCGAATGTTTGTTGAATGGTCTCTTTTTGATTGACTTCAATGGTTGCCAGAATGGGCTGCGACCATACGTTAATTTCTTGTCGATAGTAACTGAATGTTCCTGTCAGAAATATGCAGAATAGTAACCAACCTAAGAGTAGTCCTAGCCAAGAATGTAACCATGCCATAGATTGGCGAGCAGATTTATGCACAACTTATCCTAAAAATTGACTTAAACTATAGAAACAAACGAGACTAATTAAACTTAATATGGTAAGTTTAATTAGTGATTGAACAATAAAGTTATAAATAACGTAAATGACAAAATATATAATGCTGATAAAAGCCGCGAGATATATGGCTTCTGCATTAGGTAAAATATGATAATGATGAAAAAGTAAGGCAAGACTTAATGACAAATACTTTGCAGACAAAAAACCAATAACAAACGCGAATACAAAACGATAAGTAATCGATATAGGGTAGTAGAATTGGGTAAGCATGTTAAATAGATACCATCTAAATCAATGAACTTAAGCGATATTGAAATTTTATTTGCATTTTACATCTATGATGAGCGGCTCAAGTGAATGAGGCAGTTACTTGATTAGCCCATTTCTCATGAACGAAATGCATTCTCAGTTTCACCACGAACAATACATATGAAATAAAATATGTCAGATGGTGGATGAAGGAAGAATGCATCAAGAAATATTAATGCAAATAATTATCATTTAGTTTATTGTTAATTTGAATGTAAATAAAGGTGATGATGATTGTTAATTTAGATTAAATATGAAGGAATCTAGAATATTCAGATAAGCTATTAAACAATTACAGCATAATTTAAAGAGAAAAGTATTGAAGTGTTAATTGTAGGGTATGTTAAACTTTTACCGTATATTGAGAGGATTTAGACTTGCAAAATAGGAAACTAAGAATAGGAATCGTTGTTGGGGAAGTTTCAGGTGATACGCTTGGTGCTAAATTGATTCGAAGTTTTCGTGAGCAAGGTATAGACGCAAAATTTGAAGGTATTGGTGGGCCACAAATGATTGCGGAAGGCTTTAATAGTTTTTATCCAATGGATATCTTATCTGTGATGGGAATTGTTGAAGTACTCAAAGATATTCGAAAATTATTTGCTGTTCGTGATGGCTTAATTGATGCTTGGGTGAATCATCCTGTCGATGTATTTATTGGTATTGATGCGCCTGATTTTAATTTACGTGTATCTAAGGCAATTAAACAAAAGCATTTACCGATCAAAACCATTCAGTATGTAAGTCCATCAGTATGGGCTTGGCGACAGGGGCGTGTACATGGCATTAAAGCAACGATTGATTTAGTGTTGTGTTTATTTCCTTTTGAAAAAGCATTTTATCAACAGTGGGACGTTCCTGCGGCATTTGTTGGGCATCCACTTGCAAGTCAGTTACCATTAGTAAACCCTTTAAATGAAGCGAAATTAGAACTCGGTTTAGATCCAGCTAAAAAATATATCGCTTTGTTACCAGGAAGCCGTAGAAGTGAAATTGAAAAACTTGGACCTATTGCATTAGATGCTGCCAAAATTATCAGTCAGAAGCACCCTGAATATTCTTTTTTAATTCCTGCAATTAACGATGCGCGTAAAACTCAAATCGAAGCATTATTAACGACTTATCCAGAACGCTTAAAAAATAAAGTGTACATCATGGAAAATACCTCAACAGAGTCTAAAATTGGCCGTCAAGTCATGAATGCCTCTGACATTATTGCACTGGCTTCTGGTACAGCAACATTAGAAGCAATGTTATTACATCGACCAATGGTGACCTTTTATAAGCTGAATTGGTTAACCTATCGAATCGTAAAATTATTAGTCAAAATTAAGTATTATTCTTTACCGAATATTATTGCGGGTAAGAAGGTGATTACCGAATTAATTCAAAAAGATGCAACAGCGACAAAACTTGCACATGAAATCGAATTATTAATGGATATCGAAGCCAGTCAAATTCAAGTTATGCAACATATCACCATGCATAAAAAATTACTTTCTGGTAATAGTGAAGATCCAGTACAAGCGATTTTAAATATTTTAGAACCTAAAGATTTATGATTTAGGTTCTTGGATTTTAGGTATTACAAAAGCGCATCAGAATATTTACACCCTCTTATGCTGATTTATTGGATTCCAAGAGGATGAATAATATTTTAATTTTAGTCAGTTCCGTTTTAGCGTTGATTCATCAAAGTTAAATAAATCATCTGCAAAATACCCATCAATCTTTACCATTGATTGGGAATATCATGTTAATTCATAATAAAAAATCGATTCTATTGCTAAGTATATTATCTGTGTTATTGGTTGCGTGTAATGATGATAATGATCATACGACCAGTAAACCACCTGTGCCTGTAGAAGCGAAGCCACTAGAATTAAATATTTTACATATTAACGATCATCATTCACATTTAGATGAAGAAAGCATTAAATTCAAAGCGAATGTAGGTACAGGAGAAGAAGAGTTTAGTGTTGCCAGTGGTGGCTTTGCTCGTGTTGCGGGCTTAATGAATCAATTAGCCACCGAAAAGAAAAATGTTTTAAAAATTCATGCAGGCGATGCAACAACAGGTGATTTGTATTATAACCTAACAGATGGCAAGGCCGATGCCGATGCAATGAATACAATTTGTTTTGATACTTTTACGCCAGGAAATCATGAATTTGATGCAACTGATGCTGGATTGAAGAAGTTTATAGACTTTTTAGATCAAGGTTCATGTAAAGAGAAGACTAAAGTTCTGACGGCAAATGTAACGTTTGGTGCGTCATCACCGCTGTATAAAACCAATCGTATTCAAAAATCACAAGTTTTTGAAAAAGATGGTGTTAAATTTGCGATTATTGGTTTGACGATTGCGAAAAAGACCAAAAATTCATCCCAACCAAATGCAGATACTATCTTTGCGGATGAAATTGAAACGGCACAAAAAGAAATTAATCAATATAAAGCACAAGGCATTAAAAATATTATTTTACAAACGCATGTTGGTTATGATTTAGATTTACAGTTAGCGAAATCTTTAACCGATGTTGACGTCATTATTGGAGGCGACTCACATACCTTATTGGGACCTGATAGTCTTAAAAAATACAATATGACACCTGAGGGCGCTTATCCTACGCAAGTTAAAAATAAAGATGGCAATTTAGTTTGTGTCGCACAAGCATGGCAGTATAGTTATATTGTGGGTGATTTAAATGTCAAATTTGATAAAAATGGTAATGTGGAAAGTTGTAGTGGTACACCGCATGTTTTGATTGGGGATAATTTCAAACGGACAAGCAAAGATGCACCTATTGTCACTGAACCTGAAAAACAAGCAATATTGACTCAGTTTAAAACAGACCAAGCACCATTTAAAGTAGTCACACCATTACAAACAACATTTAATGTACTTAAGCCATATCAAGATCAAAAGAAAGGTTTTGCAGAAAAAATTGTAGGTCAAGCGACAAATAATCTTTGTGCTCGCCGTGTACCTGGAATATTAAGAGATACTGCTCGTTCTACCTTGGGTGATATTTGTAATAAAGATGCACACGTGAATGAGCATGGTGGAGATATTCAACAGATTATTGCTGAAGCATTCTTACAACAAGGTAAAACCTATTTTGGTGCTGATATTTCGTTCCAAAATGGCGGTGGTGTACGTGAAGATGTGGCTTTAGGCAATGTTTCTGTAGGTAAGATTTATAGTGTTTTACCTTTTAAAAATACATTATTACGTTTAGACATGACGGGTGCAGAAGTTAAAGCGACGCTTGAAGATGCAATCGATGGTGTAGTGACACAAAATAATACGGGTAGTTACCCATATACGGGGGGGCTACGTTGGAACGTCGATTTTACCAGAGATAAAGGTCAGCGTTTAAGCCAAATTCAAGTCCGTAATGCATCAAATCAATATGAGAATTTAGATTTAAATAAAACATATAAAATCATTACAATTGATTTCTTGGCAAATGGTGGTGATTACTATACAACGCTTAAATCCATTACAGGTGAGCGACGTACCGATGTTGGTCTGGATTATGCTGAAGCATTTCTGACCTATGTACAAGGACTTTCAGGTCAAGACGGTCAAAAGAAATTAAATAAATTACCAACATCTGAGTACAGTACACAGTACTTTATTGATAAGTCGAAAAACTAAAGCATGAATAGAATAAAAAGAGCGAACTTTAGTTCGCTCTTTTTATTTACACTATTTAATTTTACATTCAATGCATCATCAAAAAATAATAATTATTCATTTGATGATTTGAGGTAGAAGCCAAGTTACATCATTATTTTTCAATAATGGCTGTAACACCTTGACCACCAGCAGCACAAATTGAAATCAAAACACGGCCTGAACCTTTTTGATGAATGAGTTTTGCAGCGGTTGCAAGAATACGACCACCTGTTGCAGCAAATGGATGACCCGCCGCTAAAGATGAACCTTTCACATTTAATTTAGAACGGTCAATAGAACCTAATGGAGAATCTAAACCTAAACGATCTTTACAGAACTTAGGGTCTTCCCATGCTTTGAGAGTAGATAATACTTGAGATGCAAATGCTTCATGAATTTCATAATAGTCAAAGTCTTGTAGTTTAAGTCCAGCACGATCTAACATACGAGGTACGGCATAGGCTGGAGCCATTAACAGCCCTTCTTTTTTAACCACAAAATCGACAGCTGCGGTTTCACTGAAGCTGAGATAGGCTAAAACTTCATGACCATTGGCTTTAGCCCATTCTTCAGATGCTAGCAATACACAAGATGCACCGTCAGTTAATGGTGTAGAGTTTCCTGCGGTCATGGTGCGTGCATCGCCTTTACCAAACGCTGGTTTAAGTTTTGCAAGTTTTTCAACATTAGAGTCTGGACGTAAATTATTATCGCGCTCTAGCCCTAAAAATGGGGTAATTAAATCTTCAAAAAAGCCTTCTTCATAGGCAGCAGCCATTTTCTGGTGCGATGAAGCTGCTAATTCATCTTGAGCTTCACGAGAAATACCCCATTCTAACGCCGTAATTGCTTGATGATCACCCATTGACAAACCTGTACGAGGTTCACCATTACGCGGTGCTTCCATTAGTTTCTTAAAGTTAATTTTAGATAATGCTTTGAGGCGATCTTTTGCAGTTTTAGCTACGTTTAGTTTTAATAAGGCTTTTCGTAAACTATCACCGAGTGCGATAGGGGCATCAGATGTCGTATCTACACCACCTGCAATACCAACTTCAATTTGCCCAAGTGCAATTTTATTCGCAACTAAAAACGCGGCTTGTAAGCCAGTTGCACAAGCTTGTTGAATATCGTATGCCGTCTTCTGCTTGAAAAAAAAAGTATTTAATACACATTCACGCGTCATATTGAAATCACGGCTATGTTTAAGTACAGCTCCAGCCACAACTTCGCCTAGGCGTAAACCTTGTAAATGATAGCGTTCTATTAAACCATTGAGTGCAGCAGTCAACATATCAGAATTTGATGCTGAGAAATATGCACCATTCGAGCGAGCAAATGGAATACGATTCCCCCCAATAATTGCAACGCGACGGATTGTATTTTGACTCATATTTAGATCCTGTTGATCGGAAATTTTCGTTGTGGTTGTTGGTGTAGAAGTGGTTTTTTTTCTACGGGTAGAAGCTGTAGCACGAGTAGAGGCTGCTTTCACAGTCGTTGCAGACGCAGTCGTACGTGTACGTTTTACTGTTTTTGGCGAGTGTGTTGTTGAAGTATTCTCTGCGGCTGGTGTTGCCGATGTTTCGATAGTTGGATTTTTTTGATTTATTTTGCTCATATAGATATCCAAACAGATTAAAGCATCTTTTAATGAAGTACCTTATCATACTATTGATTAAGCGAAATTGACTAGAATGACAGAGATGAGAGCATTCGGGTCAAGACATATCCTGATGAACTCAAGTATTATTTCCTAGAAATCGGTGCTTGTATTGAAATAGAAGATTTAGGCATCATGTTGAAGTTTATAGATAACTTAAAAATCATTCAAAATTAATTTGCCTGTGAGACCATGATTATGACTGACCAATATCAAGCATTTGCGAAATCACCGATTGGTAAATTTGTCATTAAAAATTTAGGATTACCTTCTCCTACTTTTTTGGAGCGTTTTGATAGTGTAACACCCGTGGTTAAAGGAAGTGTTTTATTCGGTGCTGCATCTGCAAGTTCATTGGCACCTTCAATTGCTCAGGTATTAGCCAATATCCATGCAAATTGTTATACAGAAAATAATGTAGAATTACAGCAAATTTCAGCACAAGCAGGTTTATCTGTAAATTTAGTGAATGAGCATACTGCAAAATATAAAGTCGTTATATTTGATGCATCAGGTATTGAAAACTCTGAACAATTAAAAGCGTTATATCATTTCTTTAATCCAATTGCTCGTCAAATTCAAAGTTCTGGTCGAGTCATTGTTGTTGGTATTACGCCTGAAACAGCTAAAACGGTTAAGCAAGCGATTGCACAACGCGCCTTAGTTGGATTTGTTAAATCTGTAGCAAAAGAATTTAAAAAAGGGATTGCTGCAAATTTAATTTATGTCGATCAAGATGCAGAGAAAAATCTAGAATCAACATTACGTTTTGCAATTTCGCCACGTTCTGCATATGTCTCTGGACAAGTGATTCATGTATCTCAAGCAAAAGTTATAGAGATTGATTGGGCTAAGCCATTAGCAGGAAAAACGGCTGTGGTCACAGGAGCAAGTCGTGGAATAGGCGAAGCAATTGCCCATATTCTTGCTCGAGATGGTGCACATGTGATTTGTTTAGATGTTCCTCAACAACAAGCAGATTTAGATCGTGTTGCCAATGAAATAGGAGGTTCAACATTAGCCATTGATATCACGGCTGATGATGCAGGTGAACAAATTAAACTTGCTGCACAAAAACAAGGTGGTTTAGATATTATTGTGCAAAATGCGGGAATTACTCGTGACAAAACATTAGCGAAGATGAAACCCGAACTGTGGGACTTAGTGATTAATATTAACTTGTCTGCAATTGAACGAGTGAATGATTATTTATTGACACATGCTGGTTTAAATGAAAATGGTCGTATTATTTGTGTATCTTCAATTTCTGGGGTTGCAGGTAATTTAGGACAAACCAATTATGCAACCTCAAAGGCAGGAATTATTGGTCTGGTTCAATACACCGCTCCAACCTTAACTCAGGGTATTACAATTAATGCAGTTGCACCTGGATTTATTGAAACTCAAATGACGGCAGCAATTCCATTTGCTATTCGTGAAGCTGGACGTCGTATGAATTCGATGAGCCAAGGTGGTTTACCTGTAGACGTTGCGGAAACAATTGCTTTGTTTGCAACAGCTGCTTCATCTGGTCTGAATGGTAATGTTGTACGTGTCTGCGGTCAGAGCCTTTTAGGGGCGTAGATAAGATAATTTTAAGCTTTATTTGTTTCAAAATGAGACCAATAAAGCAGTGGTTAGATGAGCATTGATGAAATAGATCAATGGTAAACTGACATCGTCTATCCTTATATTTTAAAATACATAGGTTTTAGTATGAATATTCGCCATTTTGCTCAACTTCCTAAGCCATATTTGGCTTATCCCGATATTGTAAAAGGATTAATTTTTAAAAAAAAATTTATTGAAAAGAAATTACCAGAAGTTGAATATATTGTTGATGCACTTCGAGTTGATTTGAAACATTTGAAAGCTTATAACAACATTTGTGGTTTTAAAAATAATGGCTATATTCCAGCAATTTATTTGGCTGTTTTATCACAAAGCTTACAAATGCATATGATGACTAAAGAAGCATTTCCTTTTGCAATTTTGGGTTTAGTTCACCTTCAAAATCAAGTTACGCAGTTGAGAAAAATTGGTGCCAATGAAACATTAACTTTATCATGCAAATTTGGTGATTTAAGACCGCATGATAAGGGCTTACAATTTGATTTTATAACCACTGCACGTGTAGGTAAAGATGTTGTTATGGAAGGTTTAACAACATATTTATCTCGTCAAAAAACGACTGAAAAAAGTGAAAAGAATTTAAATGATGAGCGTCAACCAGTATTCACATTAGTAGAAGAGTGGAAGATATCTGAAAACTTAGGCCGTAGTTATGCACTTGTTTCAGGTGATTTTAATTTAATACATCTTCATGCATTGACTGCGAAAACATTTGGTTTTAAACAAGCCATAGCGCACGGTATGTGGAGTAATGCAAAAGTTTTATCAAGTTTAAACTTACCAGAAAAGTATCAAGCAGATATTGTATTTAAACTGCCTATTTATTTACCATCAACAGTTGATTTTTTGACTGCTCAGGAAAAAGGAATAACGGATATTCTTATTCGTAATAGCAAAAATCAAAAGCCACATGTGATGGGAACAATTAAAGAATTATAATATTACGTATTAAAAAGCCTGTAATGGGCTTTAAATTTAACTATGTATTAAATCCATATACTCATATCTTTTAAAATACAGTTACTTAGACGTATTTTTAAAATCAATTGCAATTGTTTGCTAAAGGTTTTTAAAATAGAGTGCAACAAAAGTGCAACTAGATTGGTTTGAGTATATGGCTACATTTCAAAAGCGTAATGGTAGGGTTACTGCTACAGTTCGCATCAAGCCAAGTCCACCCAAAAGCAAAACTTTCAATACTTTACGTGATGCAAAAGCATGGGCGCAAGAGTTAGAAGTAATCTTACGAAATGAAAAAGAACAAGTTTTCGATCATATTATTTTTCGTAAAGCATTAGAGCAGTACAGGGATGAGGTTACAGTAAAAAAGAAAGGAGTGATACAAGAAACCGATAAAATTAATTTTATATTAAAAAACATGAACTGTGATTTATCTTTGCGAAAAGTAGATAAAGAATATTTAATTAATTGGCGTGAGCTTCGATTACAAAAAGTCAAAAGTGCTACTGTTAGGCGAGAAATGATTGTTTTATCAGCTTTCTTTACCTGGTGCATTGATGTTAAAACATGGCTTACTAAAAGTCCTATGAGTGGAGTTAAGTTACCTAAAGACTCTGATCATAGGGAGCGAATTATTTCAGATGATGAAATTGAAATCATGTGCGCTAATTTAAAACCTGAAATGGTGTATTTATTTTTATTTGCACTTGAAACAGGAATGCGTCAAAGTGAAATCACAGGCTTAACATGGGATCGTGTTTTTATCTCTAAAAGTTACCTACAGTTAGTTTCAACTAAAAATGGTAGACCAAGAGAAGTACCATTAAGTAAAAAGGCTTTAGATATTTTAAAAAAAATTGGTATTAAAGAAATAGGGTCTGTTTTTAATATTAAATCGCAAGATGCGAGTACCGCCTTCATGGATGCTAGAATTGCATCGGGATTAAGTGGCTTTACCTTCCATGATGCAAGACATACAGCGGCAACTCGAATTGCTTTAAAAATCCCTTTATTAGATTTATGTAAAATGTTTGGTTGGTCAAATCCGAAAAGAGCAATGGTGTACTACAATCCCACAGCTAGTGAGATTGCATCGCGGCTTTAACTTCTTTGAAAGAATATTTACCCTGTACGCTTTTTAATTTAGCTTTAGCAACTAAATTTTTAAATATGTGGCGAGTAAGACCTGGTATGCGTTCGCACAATTGTCCGATGTTTAAAAGTTCATCATCCTTTTGTGCGAATGCATCCATAATTGCATTACGACAAACACGATCTAAGAGAGTTTCTAGTTCTATTTCAGTCATGGTAATGATTTTAACTGCATTCACGACACTTCTCCCAAACTTTCTACAACACATTCAGGTAACCCAAACACTTCATTAAAAGCTTGATCAAAACCGCCGTCAGCAATGAATTGGTCAATTGAGTTTTCTTGCTTGTCAGTTTGAATTTCTTCGATAATATTTTCTTGAATTTCCATCACATCACCTATCTTAAATCTTTGATAGGCCACACCTTATAAATGTGGCCATACTTACTAGCGTTGTAATTCTTCTTCACGTTTTTGAGCTGCTAAATCGATACGCTGTTTATCTTTGTCTGATAATTCATCAATAGCAGGGTCGGCATATTCAGCATTAATATCGTCTTGAGATTCTGCAGATTGGATTCGTGCTATAACAGCATCAACATAGCTAACAGACTCATTTACATCGGCAAACATGTCTTGCTGATCTTCTAAGAACTTTTTACGTGCTGCGTAGTCTTTAAGAATTTCAGCCATATCATCCGTGCTTAATTGAGGTTTGCTATCTCGAATTTGAGTGCCAAGCTTTTCTAAGTCCGCAACTGTATTTGCATCAACAATCATTGTTTTAAAGCCATTTTTTAAGTTGTTGCTTTTGATCTGATTGACGCTTTGAACTGGATTAATTCTTTCTTTGTGTTGAGCATAAGCATCTTTTAGATAAGCTAAGTGTGCTTCGGTCAGACGATCATCAATAATAAATTGCTCACGAAGTTCGTTTAATTCGGCATTAGATTCAGCCTGATTCATCTTCACTAGATAATCTTTACGGATGTTAAGAGAAGTTGCACTAGTTTTAGTTTTTTGAACTTTTTCTTCCGCTTCTACTGGTGGTACTTCTTCATGTTGTGGCTCTAATTCTTCTGCAGAAGATTCCACTTTAACAACCTGTTTCTTAATACTATTTAGTGTAGTCGGGATATCTTGTGGTTCAGGTTCGGGTGTCACATCAATGATAGCTTCGATTTCTTCTTCTTGAGTACGAAGTCCCATAAGAAGATCAGGTGCGTATATACGTCCAAAGAAAGAAGCAGCACGATAACGAAGCATTTGTTCAGGCATTGATTGCCATTTACTACCATTTTTTTGATACCAACCTTCCTTAACTGCCATTTCCATAGTGATTGGTGTTGACTCAAGGCGTTCACCTGTAGCTTTTTCAATCACCCAAGCGACACATTTATAATTTTTTACACGTGCAACAAGGTTTGATTCAACTGGCTCTTTTTTATTGGTTGCTTTGCTGTAGACCCATTCAGTAGTGGCATAAGGGATTTCAATTTCTTCCTCACCACCAGTAATATCAAAGCGTAAAGGACTATAACGACCACTACTATTAATAGCAGCAATGATAAATTGACTTGACCAACTTGGACGTCCATCAACTAGATAAAGGTTTTGCATAATCATCATTGGATCTGCACCTAAACGTTGTGCCATATTCAAGGCAATAATGCAGTTGGATACGCCATTTGGGTTTGGTTCATTGCGATAGTTCCATTTTTTTGCCTTTGGGTCATAACCATCTTTGACCTGAATTGTATTTCTAAAAGCTTCGGGAATGATTGTACTGTTTGCTAAGCTTTCAGCCATATGGTGCATTGCTTGGAAACCACGATAAGTATTAAAGTTTGCTTCAATATTTTCTGGTTTACGTTGAGTGCGTAGTTGTTCAGTAGTCATTACTTGTGAAGTCATGGAATTTTTCCTTATATTTAATATCTAAAAGTTAGTTACTTACGAAATTTGCATGTAGAGAAAGCAGGGCAGTATTTTTCATTGCAAAGCATTGATTTTGAATTACCAAAGAAAACACCATGTTTTAAAATATTGGCTGCATAATGAAGTAGTCCTGGCTCTTCTTCTGTGCCTAGCAATACTTCTGCAGGTGATTGAATTTCACCGATTCCAATATGTTGCCCTTTGTCAGTTTTGGCTGTTGTCAGACCATAAATTCGGGCAGGTGCTACAACTGGTTCTTGTAAAGCATGGGATGCCAAAATGGTATAAATTCCCATTTGCGGTGAATGCCCTGTAGTTTTTACAATTCCGTCATTTCCTACTGAATTTTTTCCAGTCTTAATGTCGCCAATACCTAGATCGTTATTTTCATTTTCATAAATGCGATCAATTGTTCCTGTTAGCTCAATTCCTAAATCAGCAAGAATTAATGATTCGCAACGAACCTCAACTCCGATGTATTTTTGAGTAGGAGCAATATGTGTAATGTATTTGTGAACTAGTGATTGCCCAATATTTTCAGCACTATTTTGGTCTAGGTCTGTCCAGTCAACATCTTCATTAGGTTGCCAAATTTGCTGATGCAAAATTTCTTCACACTCTTCAACAGATACATCTTCATCTATAAGGCTTAAATGATCCCATTGAGTTACTGCTTCATGAATAGCTGTTCCGAGTCGAGTACGTGCCCCAGCTGGATTATTTTTCTTCAAAATATTTTTAGCTTCCCAGCGTGCAGGACAGTCAAATAAATCACCTAAAGAGGAAGCACGTATAGGAATTACTTTATTTGGTTTAACAAATGCATTCATGACCTACACTCCAAAGATAGCTATCTTGAAAAAGTTGATAACAAGCCAGAAAAACCAAGCAAGAATTGCAAAAAGGACAATATCTTTAAGATCGGCAATAATTTTTGCACGGCGAGAAGGGCGCATTTCTTTAGCTGTTGGTTGTTGAAATAATATTGAAGATGTTTGAGATTGACTCTTAGAACGATTCTGTTTCATAATTACCCCGTAGTTTGGAAAAGCACATTTGGTTTCGCGGTCAGGTGTGCTTTTTTGTTGTCTATGGGAATTATTATTACAATAATGTATTTTTTATTCAATACATAAATGTAATATTTTTAAAATAAAATACAATTATGTATTTTTCATGAGTAAGAGAAAGCCCACAAAAGTGGGCTGTTAAATGATTTTAAGTAATTTAGGGATTGAATTTTATAGAATTATAGAAATGATCAACAGCATTTCGATCCTTTTCAGAAAAGTAACCATCGTAATAATTTAATGTAATTTTAATAAGTTTATCGTTATGCAAAAATAAAGATGTATTATCAAATGAATTATTCAAATCATCATCAGATGTAAACATATACCTAAAAACTTCTTTATTATTTATTTTTGCTTTATCTGCTTTAATGAGTTTTATTTTTCCGCCTACAGCTGCATCAGAAGCCATTTTTTTTGCAAAATCATCTTTGTTTAACATTAGATAATTAATAAAATCCGTATTAGATTTTGTATATTGATTATTTTTATCTATAGGGACAATATCAATAGAAATCATTACTTGATTCTCACAAGCAGTACAACTCAATCCAACACCTGTAGGGGTTTTTTGTGAACTCCAGCCGTCTAACTTGTACGTCATAGTTTTATCATGGTTGTCATGATCGCTTTCGATTTTAGAAGTTCTAGAGCAAGAGGTTAATAGGAAAGAAATTATTAATAGATAAATTAAATTTTTCATGATGCAAACCCTACCCACTTAAAAAACCAATATATAGGCCATATCTCAGCTAAAAATAAATTACATGGGATTAAAATAATCCAATTCCACCAGTTGTAATTAGTATTAAAAAACATCAAGTAGATAAGCGTAGGAATAGAACCTAATTGCCAAATCCAAAATGCTAGAATCCCTTTATTCATAGTCACCCCAATTCTTAAATAAATAAGTAAAAAATTATAATATTTTATTAATCTAAAATTCTAAGATGCACTCTTCTTGGTGGAGGGTCTCAGATATTTTTCCAATAAATCATCTAAAGCAGTTTCTGCATGATTAATAACAAAGCTAATCATTTGAAGGTCTTGACTAGAAAGCTTTTTATCATTTTCTAAAGTATCTATTGTCTTGCAGATTTGTATAAGTTTGTCATATTTGGAACATGTAATAGCTTGTGAATCAACAGGAGCTTCACTCTGTTGTTTGACTGTTGAATCAATGCCATCTAAATACATTTTTGGAATATCTGTTTGTGATTCCAGTTTTCTTGCTTTTCTTTCACCTATAACTCTTTTTTTCTTGATGATGTTAGATATCTCGCCCTGATTTAATCCAAATTTTTCAATAAATTCCTGTTGGTTCCTGTAGTGAATAGTCACCCAAGAATTCAGTCGATCAGCGCGAGCATCTGAAGATGCTTTATTTGGGTCGATATCTTTAGTCATGTTTTCGATTCTACCAGTGCATTACAAAAATGTATAAACACAAAAATGTATTTAATGTTGATAATAAAAATACAAAAATGTAATATTGAGTGATTGATGTAGTGGGGTTTCAAATGAGTAACAAATTCGTGACTTACTTTCGCAGTCTAGATTTTGATCAAAAAGCTGCTTTAGCCGAAAAGTGTAAAACATCTGTGAGATATCTAACGAAGCAGGCAACCCTAATAAATACAGGGAAAGACAAGAGTCTATTTAGACCATCTATTTGTACAGCGATTGAAGTCTTTTCATCTGGAGAGATAACGAGAAAAGACTTAAGACCAGATGATTGGTCTGATATTTGGCTTGAATTGATTGAGGTTTGAAGTTTGCTTATGTCAGAAAAACTTACCGAGAGCATTACATTTAAATGCACGTATGAAGAGAAGCGTGAATTTGAAGCTATTGCTAGAGCTGAAAAAACAGATATTTCTAAATTAAGTCGTGTTTGCATGAAAGAGAAAATCTCAGATGTTCGTGAATATTTAAATTCTCTCAGTTCATTCGTAAGTATTACCACAGATACAAGAGATACATTTGAACTAATACCACCTCCAAAAATTATTGATGTCACACCAAAACACACAGGCATAAAAAAAGCCCAACTGTGCGACCAGTTGAGCTTTCCTGCCGTTCATACCGAAATATAAACAAGGTAATTAACCAATGCCGAATTTAACACGATTTATGGAGGTTGTGAAGTTATGAGTATTGCTCAAGTAATTCCATTTAAAAAGACTTCACAGCCAAAGCAAGAGGCTGGAAAAAACATGTATAGCGATAAGTTTACAAACGGTCATGTTATGTCTAGCCGATTGTATAGAAAGGAAGTGCGACCCTTTTTAAGTAACGCGGCTCGGAACGTCTATGCAGAACTAGAAGATCGTATCAACGGACATTTAAAAGAGTCTGATTTTGTCAGTCACTCACAATTACAAGGAGGAGAATTACCAGGATCAAAAAAACTTAGTTCTAAAACGGTAGATGTCGGCATTAAAGAACTTTTAGAGCTTGGAGTTATTTCTATTATAGCAATTGGGAAACAGGGTATTAAAAAGTATCGAATAAATGAAATATCTCTAGTAAACCACTTTACTAAGGAAAGCACTTTACTAGGGAAAGTAGTTAAGGAAAGTACTTTACTAAGTGAATCAAACCACTTTACTAAGGAAAGCGAAACCACTTTACTAAGGAAAGACACAATAGATAATAAGAATTTATTAGATATTAAAAAAAGAACTTCCCTTGCGGATAACTCAGATTCAAACATTTTTTTAGATTCGATTGAATATCACCGTGAAGATCAAAAAATTTACACCCTGAGAGAATTAGCGAATGTCTACTCGGTTCAAAATGATTTTACCGAGCAAGCTAAAAAACAAAATCCAAACTTTGCCGATGATTTCATTTTATCCGAGCTGAGAAACTTTGCTCAGTGGTCAAAAATGAGAGAAAAAACAACTGCACAAGGCTGGATGAACTATTGGATCTACCGCATTCAAAAACTTAAATCACCAAAGCCAACAACGGCAAAACCAAAAAGCACAGAGCTTTCAAATTCTCAGATTGAGTACTTCGCATCAAAACTCGCTAAAGATCATGCATTCGCTTCAAAACACGCTGAAACAGGTGAAACACAGCAGTCTTTCGAATCACGAGTGCTTAGAAATTTAAAGTCACCTGAATACATCAAAAAATGGGCTTCATATCTGCATGATGTGGGGTTCAAAGGTCAATTGGAGAATGCTCATGACAAATGAAAAACCCAAAGATGCAGAGTATATCGAAAACGATGGCACGTACTGGAAAAATGAAAAGGGCATATGGTTTTGGTGGAATGGACATTGGGGTTGGTGTCCATTCATCGGACTAGTGAATTACAGACTTTTGGACAAATTAAGAAAATTATGAGGATTAAATGATGAGAATGAGTGAAGATCAACTAGAAGCACACCTAAATAAGCACCAAATGCGAAAAAATGAGGGTAAACAGCCCGATAAAACTAAAAATGATGCTAGGGCACTAGGACGACTTAAACGAGGCGAAATGAACAAAACAGAGCGAAATTATGCAGGGTACTTAGAAAGCCAAAAAATTAGAGGAGAAATATCATATTACGCATTCGATTCAATCAAGTTTCGTTTAGCCGATAAGACGTTTTATTCACCTGATTTTATTGTGATGAAAGCAAACGGTGAGCTTGAAGCACATGAAGTTAAGGGACATTGGGAGGACGATGCCAGGGTAAAAATCAAAGTAGCAGCTTCAATGCATCCAATTCCATTTATCGCCGTGTACTGGAATAGCAAAAACAATAATTGGGATTTTGAGAATTTTTAAAAATTTATAAGGGGTTGTTATGAGTCATGCTTTTAAATTTGGTCAGTATGTTTCTGCTGAACTTGTTTCTAGTCAATCTGGTGGGTCGGGTTCAGTTGGACGGTATGGAACTGTTGATTTTATAGCATCTTCGGACTGTCCTCGCGCACGCGCGCGTTTTATTAATCAGCGGAGCAAAAGGAAGGTCAAAGAATTTCTATTAAAACAGCGTGGTTATAAGCGTCCAGACTTCAATCGTATGATCTTAGATTTAGGTCGCTTGGCTTGGACACATGAAAAGATCGCAGACGTTCTACCAGTCAAGGGAGCTTCTACAGTGAGCGAATGGGCGAGAGGTGGCGTACCTAATTACGACAACGGTGCAGCCTTAATTATGCTTTGGAAAATGGAGACTGGTATAGATCGTGAGCCACTGGAAGGTGAATGGGGGACGTACAACTACAAAATAGGTCAGTTAGATATGTTTGATGATTGGAGTGAAATAGACGGCGTTATAGACCAGTTGGGTGAGGAGATAGATAGGTGAGGAGAGTAATTCAAAAAGTTCTTGGTAGGTGAAAACCAGTGTTAATCTCTGGTTTTTTAAATATAATATTTATTAAAAGATAATGATTAATTAATCTTTAAGCTTATCCCAATCAATCGAATTCCAAACAATATCTTTCTGGATAGGGTCGAATAACACTTTATTTAATTTATAAAAACCTTCGTTTCTTATTAACTTATACACACTAATTTTCTTTTGATTGCTAATGCATTCGTGAAGAATTGGTATAAATTTTTTATTACTAACTTTTGTATAGCTCATATCTGAAAGCGCACCTGCAATAAAGTCAGGAATTCTAATCAAATTATCATAATCTGTATTTTGATTGGAAAAGAAAGATAATAGTTGATTTTTATTTTTAGCAGACAATTGAAAATCATGAAATATCATATCAAATGCAACTGGCGATTTATCTTTTTTTGACATATACGTTAAAATTTCATCTCTATCAGAACACCAGAGCATAATATTTTTATGGTTGGTATTATCTGCAATTAACTTAAATATCGTTGATACTATTGTAGTGCATAAATCTATTTGCCCCAAAGTATTAAGCTTTACATTTGGTTTATTTTTTAGCATGTAAATAAATTCTTGAGAAGTACTTATACTTGATCTTATTCGAGAATCTTTAAAATTAACAAATAGTTGATTTTTATAATATCTATTTAAACTATCATATCTTTTAAGAAAATACTCTTTTGAACTTACACCCTTAATTTTATAGGCGTTAAAGTTTTTATCCATAATTAAGGCAAATGTAAATATTGGAAGTTGGTTAATACATTTTAAAAAATTATAAAAATTATCACCTAAATACGATTTCTTTATATCTTGACGGTGAGTGTTATGAATCAGATTATTGAAAGATCTAATCCAAAATGAATCTTGATGTGGGAAAATTGTAAAAGCAATAGCTATATGATGCTTATTATTATTCGGTTGGAAACAGTAATCACTGTAAATAATCCATTTTTGGGACGTTTTATTATTGTTGATAAATGACATCAAATAAGAGTCTTTTTCAAAAATTTCAGTAAACATCTGATGAAATTTTGGTAAATAATATTTAATTTGCATAATATAAAATCCGTATTATATTTCAGTTAAAATATAATTTCATTATTAATTAATAAATTAGATTTTATAATATTATATTTAATGGAATTTAGCTTCAAAAAATCATGATATGCAATCATAAATACTAACCTAAACGTGATGTTAACTGAGAAGATAAAAAAGCCCTTACTCCAAGGGCTTACAATTATGGCTTACTTTTATCTAATCGCGGATGGTTTGAAACCTCCAGTTTATACATTCCTTTTACGAGGCTTGTATTAAAGATCTCCACTGTAGTGTTGTTTCTTTCATTAAAATCGCTAACCGCAGATTGTATGTGAACTAAATAGTCTTTATTAAAATTCAACCCAAGTGTGATAGATGAAATAAATTTTGGGTCAAACTTTAATAAACGGGGATCTATTTGCTCTTTAGACTTCCAGTTTGGATTTCCAATTAGTCTAAATTCTTTTTCATAAGCCCATTCTTTTGATTTTTGAAAAAAAATACTTGTAGCTGTTTTATAAATTAAATCTTTATTTTCTTCACTATTATGAAGTATATCTTGAAACTCACTAAATGATAATTTTATATCTGGATATTCATTTGTATATCTAATAGGTAATGGTAAAAAAATAGATTCATTTAAAGGAATTTTGAACTCAATCATAAAGCCAGTATGTTGATTAGCATAGTGAGACCACATTAAAATGCTTAAAGGATTTGAATTAAAACAAGTGATTAACGTTTCTTCTCTCAAATGCTTAAATGAGTTATTAATGAATTGAGGCATAAGACCCATCTTATGTAAAAAATATTGTTTAACATAAATCCAATCAGAAGGAGGTATATCAATATCAAATAATGAGCTTACGTCCTCTCGGGAGATATTTGAATAGTCTAGAGTAAGATTGAAATGACAATCGTATGGGTCATTAAATGCAATAGGATAGTTATATCTTAGTTCGTGGTTGTTAAAAATTCCTAATGTGCTAAGTGAGGAATCTAAAGAAACGTGTTTATATAAATAATAGAAATTATTATCTTTAATTAAATCTCTATACTTCTCTGAATTACGATAGATTTGTGATGTACCACTATATTTCATTTATTTAACTTTCCCTAATAGCTGATGAATTATACCCAACAAATCGCCATACAACATCCTACACACTAGCCTTATTCAATCTCGAATAGGGCTTTTTTTATGGCTACAGCTCCACGTAAAACTCAAACACCTGGTGTAAAGACTGCACCAGTTGAAGAAGTACAAACTACAGACCAACAAGCCGATGATGCTTTAGATGCAATCTTGGGATTACCAAAGGATGAGCAGTCTACTAATGAGACTAGTTCACCTAGTGAACCAGTTGAAGAAGATGGAGCTAAAAAGGAATACGAAGAATTTCTAGCATGGCGACAAAATAAAACTGAACCAGTAGCACCGCATGAAGCTACTTCAAATGCTACTACTCCAATCATCAAACGTACTCGTCAAGTTGTTGGTCCCAACGGCTGGACAACGGAGGAATACTAATGGGAGGTAAACCAAAAGTAGTCCAACAAGACCCCGAAGGTGATGCACGTAAAGCTGCAGAAAAGGCAACGGCAGAAGCTAATACCAAAAAAGCTATGCGCCGTCCTACTGGCTCAGTGCTTGGCGGTCTATCTGATAGTGCTACAAAGAAAACAACGCTAGGCGGTGGCTAATATGACTATAGATGCTCAGAAAATCTGTACTCGTTTTGGTCAAATGAAGATCGCACGTTCAGTACATGAAGCACATTGGGGTGAATGTTATCGCTTTGGTGCGCCTGAGCGTCAACAAAACTTTAACTCTACAGAGTCAAATCAAGGTCAAAGACAAAAAGAACGTGCAGATCTATTCGATTCAACAGCATCGGATTCAGTTCAAGTACTTGTTTCAATGATTATGAACGGCGTTACACCATCGAATGCAATTTGGTTTAAGGCTCAACCTGACGGTATAGATGATTTATCTGTACTGACTGAGGGTGAACGGTGGCTTGAAGATGTGTGCCAATTCATGTGGCGCAATATTCATGCTGCTAATTTCGATTCAGAAAGCTTTGAAACAGTCACAGATATTGTGACGGCTGGATGGGGTGTGCTTTATACCGATATTGATCGTGAAGCTGGGGGCGGTTATGTCTTTGAGTCATGGCATCCTGGTAATTGTTATGTTGCTTCATCACGTGCAAATGGGGTTATTGACACAATCTATCGTGAACATGAAATGACAATTGATGCAGTCGTAAATACTTACGGTGAAAACAGTTGTCATATTAGTGTGCTTCAAAGATTAGAAAGCAATCCTGATGACAAGATAAAGCTTTTACACGTTATTCAACCGCGTAAATCAAAAGGTGCAGGGCAGATCAATAAAGATATGCCTTTTGCGTCATACCATATCGATTTTAATAACAAGCATACGATGAAGGAGTCGGGCTATAACGAGTTCCCTTGTTCAGTTCCTCGTTTAAGACGTATTCCTAATTCAGTGTATGGCAATGGTCAAATGTCTATCGCTTTACCTGATGCTAAAACATTAAATGATTTGATGAAGAACATGCTTCATTCAACAGATTTAGCCTTAGGTGGTATGTGGATCGGTGAAGATGACGGCGTATTAAATCCGAGTACTGTTCGTATAGGCCCTAGAAAAATCATTTCAGCAAATAGTGTTGATTCAATGAAGCGTTTAGATACGGGCACTAACATTCAAGTTGCAGAGTATTTAATGAACATGCTTCAAGGTGGGGTTCGCCGTAAGTTAATGGCTGACCAATTACCGCCAGTCGGTACACAGCAAATGACAGCTACAGAGATTCATACCCGTGTAGAAATGATTCGTCAGATGCTTGGTCCAATGTATGGCCGTTTACAGACTGAATATCTACAAAGCATTTTAGACCGTTGCTTTGGATTGGCTTTACGTGCTGGTGCTTTGGGTAATCCTCCTGAAGACCTTCAAGGTCGAAACCTATCTTTTAAATTTGTGTCACCTATGGCACGTAGTCAGCGCATGGAAGAAGTCACAGCAACAGAACAATACGTTGCTTCGCTTGGTGGTATGGCTGAGGTTGAACCTGAAATATTAGACAACATCGACTTTGATGCCGTAGCAGCAGTTACAGGCACAGGGCGAGGTGTACCACAGTCAATTATGCGGACTAAAGAAGAAGTTGAAGCAATACGTACACAAAGACAAGAAGCTCAAAAGCAACAAGAGGAAGCACAGCAACAACAGCAAATGATGCAAACCGTAGGGCAAGAAGCAGCTAAAGGCATTGGTCAGCAAGTCGCAACAGGAGCATTACAGTGATTAAAGCAGTTGAACCAACTCAAGAAACTACGCCAATTCAAACCGAAGAACCTGACCAGGAACAAGGCAATTTTGTACGTAATAGAGCAATGAAACGTGCAAGCCCTGAAACCTATCGAAATGTATTTGATTTAGACATGAATGGTCAGCGTGTACTGGATCATCTTCAACTTACTTTCGCAAACAAATCAACGTATGTACGTGGCGGTCAAGATGCTGAACGTGAGTCATGTTTCAGAGCAGGTCAAGCCAGTGTAGTCAGTTTTATTTTTAATCAAATCAACAAAGCAAACGACCCAAATTATCAAGGTGACATAGATGAGTGATTTTTTAGAAAACAATGATCGAAGTGATGCTGAAAATCAAAATAATGACGGAGGTAATCAAAGCTTACTTGGTGGTGGACAGGATCAGCAATTAGATCAGAACAATCAAGAACAAGGCGGTGAAAATCAACCTGAGGTTATTAGCTCAATTGATGACTATAAAGTTGACGTTGAAGGCTTTAATTATGATGAATTTAAAGCGATTCCTGAAAACCAAGCCTTTTTAGAACGTGCGAAAGAAGCAGGCTTAGATAATAAAACTTTAAATTTTGCGCTCAAAGAATATAACGACATTATTCAAAATGTTGTTGGTGCAAATGTCGCTTTAGATACCGAAGCTTGTATTACTGAAATGAATCAAGTTTGGGGCGGTGAAGCTGATACTAATTTTAAATTTGCTCAAGCTGCAGCAAACAATGCAATTAACAATGGAATTTTAACTGCAGAAGAAGTGAATAGTCCTGAGTTTGGAAATAATCCACTTGTCTTAAAAATGGCTGCTTATTTCGGTGCACAACTTCAAGAAGATACACCACTGTCAAACACACAACAAAGCGGTGTTGATGATGTTCGATCATTACTTCAATCGGAAGCGTACTTGAACAGTAGTCATCCTGATCATCAACGTGTTTACGCTCAAGTTCAGAAGTTTTACGAAAAGCAAAATAAGGGGTAAAAGATGCCAATTGCAAATGAAAATAAAATAACTGCAGCATTTGTACAGCAATTCCATGATAGCTATGAAATTGCTTGTCAACAGAATGTATCTCGTCTCTTGGGTACAGTAACAAATCGTGGCCGTATTCAAGGTGAAGCATTTACGATTAACGATATGGGACAAGTTGAAATGAAGCCCTCTGGCGCTCGTTTTGGTGACACGCCCTGGACAATTCCTGATGCTGGTGTTCGTTCCGTAACGATGAATGATTTTGATTTATTCTTGCCGATTGAAAAGCGAGACGAACCAAAACTCAAAGCACATCCTGACGATAAATATATGAAGTTGCTTCATAATGCTCATAATCGCAAAGTTGATGATGTGATCTATCAAGCCTTAATTGGTTCTATTGCTCGTAAAACAGTAAATGATGCTGGTACAGCTTCAACAACTAATGTTGTTTTGCCTACTTCACAAATTATTGCCCCTACACTTGGCACACTTAAACAGCAAATTATCAAAGCAAAATCACTTTTCCGTAAAAATGAATGTGATGAGCAAAACGGTGAAGAGCTATTTCAGATTTATACAGCCGATATGATGAGCGAGTTTCTAAACGATCCAACGCTTACCAATGCCGATTTTATGAAAATTCAAATGTTACAGGATGGTGCTGTAGGGACTAAATGGCTTGGTGTGACTTGGGTTGCTTATGAAAAGGTTGCTAATGGTGCAACAGCAGATTCAAAGCGTGCGCCAATGTACTGTAAATCTGCGGTGCATTATGGTGATGCCAATATCACTGACTTTGGTATTTCAGTTCGTCCGGATAAGAAAAACATTAAACAAGTTGGTGGCGTTCACTCTATGGCAGCAGGGCGAGCAAATGAAATCAAAGTAGTTGCTATTGACTATATTCCTAAATAATTAATTCCCTACATCTCAACAGATGTGGGGTTTTTCATATTAAACAATTAAAGGTAAATAGAATGAGTAATACAGAACAGCAAATCGAAAAAGAAATCCAAGATAAAGGCTTAAATGCACCACGCTTAACGCCTGATTATATTGATTCAAAAATTCATGCAATCCGCTATTTAACAGGTGATGTTTCCCCAGCTTTTGCAAACGAAGATTATTTTTCAACTGCAGATAAAAGTACACCTTGTTTAACAATCTGTATTTTAACTCTTGAAAATGGTTTCACTGTTACGGGTGAATCAGCGTGTGCAAGTCCTGAGAATTTCGACAAAATTATCGGTCAGAAAATTGCGTACGAAAATGCACGAAATAAAATTTGGCAACTCGAAGGGTACTTACTGAAAGAGAAGCTTTATAACGCTTAACACCCAACAAACCTACATACCAAAGCCTTCAAGATAAATAAAACTTGAGGGCTTTTTTATGTCTACAAATATCACAATCTGTAATGAAGCACTGAATGTGATTGGTGCTGGTTCAATACAATCATTTGAGCAAAACACAGACAACGCACGCCGTTGTGCATCTGTTTACGATTCGACACGTAAGGCACTATTACGGATGCACCCATGGTCATTTGCTAAAAAACGTGCACAGCTTGCGCCAACAACATCACGGCCATTGTTTGGATATGGGAATGCGTTTCCATTGCCTAAAGATTTCATACGTGTAATTGATACAAGTGTTCTCGAATATGAAATTGAAGATCGTTATATCCTTGCAAACACAAATTTAATTAATCTTATTTATGTGTCTGATAATAAAAATGAAGAAACTTGGGACTCATTATTTCATGACTGCATGGTGTTGTATCTAGTCAATAAAATTGCAAAAGCGATTACTGGCAGTAATGCAGAAGCAGATAGTGCATGGCAAAAGCTACAAAACATGCTGAAACAAGCACGTGCAGTGAATGCACAAGAACGACCTAGCCAAAACTTATCAGATAGTTATTCTCCGTCACTGATTGAGGTACGTTACTAATGAAACAGTACATCATGAAGAATAATTTTAGTGCTGGCGAACTATCACCTATGCTTTATACACGCACAGATATTCAGCAATATTCAAACGGTGCAAAGGTTTTAAAGAATGTTATACCGTTGGTTGAAGGTGGGGTAAGAAAAAGACCAGGAACAATTTTTATAAAAGAACAAACTGGCTCAGTCCGTATCATTCCTTTTATTGTGAATTCTAATAATTCATACATGTTGATTTTAAAGGCGAATGGAATTGATGTATTTAATCCACGTACTAAGTCAGTTGTTGCAAGCTTAACAACGCCGTATACAGAACGACAAATACAAGATATTCAATTCGTTCAATATCGATTTAACCTTTTTTTAACACATAATGAGGTGCCAATTCAGCGTTTAAGATGTAGTGAAGATTTTACAAACTGGCAAATCAGCGAGTTTATTTATACCTATGCGCCTACTGATTCAGAAAATGCACGTTATCCATTTAGAAAGGGGAAGCCTAGCGGTGCAAATTTAGGGGCATTTATTTCATTTACGCTTGATGCTGTTACTGAATGGGTAGATACGCAAACTTACTTTAAAGGGGACGTTGTTGTTTTCTCTAGAATTCTTTATCAGGCTGTAGATGATAATGTAGGGAAAATTCCTAATACTTCAATTGAGTGGGTTGTAACCAATAATGATATTACATCCGTGTTTACACCTGCAGATATTGGAAACTATATTGATGTGAATGGCGGTCTAATTAAGATCACAAAATATAATAATGCCAATAGTGTAAGCGGTGAAATTGTTAAAAAACTAGAATCAGACATCAATGCTATAGAACGATCATGGTCAATTATTCCCCCTGCATTTAATGCATCAAATGGTTACCCCAAGTGCTGTACTTTCTTTAAACAACGCCTTGTTATTGCGAATACAAAAAAAGCGCCAAATAAGATTTGGTTTAGCGCGGTTGGTGACAATGGCAACTTTTTAGAAACAACAGATGATAGTGATGCATTCAGTATTGTTTCTGCTTCAGGATTATCCAACAGTATTTTATTTTTAGAATCGCAACGTGGCGTAATTTGCTTAACGTCGAGCGGTGAGTTCATGGTTGATTCTGACGGAGTACTTTCACCGACAACAGTAAATATCAATGAGCATTCAGCATATGGTTCATATCCTGTCACACGACCTGAACGAGTTGGTAATGAACTTTTATTCGTACAACGTGGCGGTGAGCGTTTACGTGCATTGACGTATCGTTATGAAGTAGACGGCTTAGTATCACCAGAGATTAGTTCGCTTGCGGTACATATTGGTGAGCAACACAAAGGAATTAATCAAATTTCATATCAGCAACAGCCTGAAAGCCTAGTGTGGTGTGTGTTGGGTGATGGGACCATGGCGAGTATTACATTCAATCGTGATCAAGAAGTCATTGCATGGGCTCAACATAGTTTCGGTGGAAGCGTTTTAAGTGTTAGCTCTATGCCAACTCAGCTTGGATCTGATCGCACATTCATCTTAATTAATCGAAAAGGTGTTGTTTGCTTAGAAGAATTTTCATTTGATGCTTTGGTCGATTGTCAAATTACTGGAACCAATATAGCAATACCTAGATATTTGGATGATGTTGTTGCTTATCAGCGTTCAGGGGATTCTGTTTATCAGGTTGATGTAAACGAAGAAGGTGTGAAAAGTTTAGGGCAAAACATTGAATGTATTGTTGAGCTATTCCCACCTGAGTTAAGTGAAGCACCTTTATCGTCATTTCTACATAAAGCAAAAGTAGATCGTACAGCATTCTTTTTTAATAAAACTATTGCACCTGAAATTAACGGTGAGCTAATTGAAGTATTTACGTTCTCGGATAATGTTTTAGGTCCTAAACCGCCGTACACAGGGTATCACTTACATGAGGGTGGTTCATGGACTGATTTGCACCAAATACCGTTATTGATAACACACAACAAACCGCTACCGTTTCACTTGCAAGCTATCACGATGCAGATGTCAATAAACGAGAAATGATATGCAAGTGAGAGTAGCAACGCTTGGAGATGTGCCAGCTATCATTCAGATAGCTCGGCAATTTATTTTAGAAGCTCCAAATTATTCCAATCGTGAATTAAGCGAAGAATCATTAACCAAGAACTTACAGGCAGTTATCAACGGTAGCGGTGCTGTAGTTCTTGCAGAGCGTCAAAGTAAAGTTGTTGGTGGCATTGTATGCCTAACTTCAAAAGATTGGTTTAACGATGAACTGATTGCATTTGAACAAGTCTTTTATGTTGATCCTAAATTTCGTTCTAGTCGTGCTCCATTTTTATTACTAGAAGCCTTCATTCGTTGGTCAAAGCTTATGAAAGCAAATCGCATTCAGTGCGGTACAACGACAAAAATTAATACAAAAGGTTGTTTGCGGTTATATGAGCGTTTCGGCTTCCGTGAATATGGTGTTGTATTTGATATGGAGCTAAAGCATGAATGAGATCATTACACCTGAAAATAAAGAACTCTTAACGCTGATCTTGGGTGATATTCGAAAACAGTCTTATATCAGTGCTGTGCAAAGCTTACAGCAAAATATTAAAGAACATGCAGAACTGATTGATGTGCCAGTACAACATCATTTTGCACCAGGTGTTTATATGCGTCAGATGGATGCAAAAGCAGGGACTTTAGTTGTCAGTAAAATGCATCGTACTGAGCACATGAATGTTTTATTGAAAGGTTCATTAACGATTGCAACAGAAAACGGCATTGAGTTTTTACAAGCACCTTGCGTAATTAAATCTATGCCTGGAACAAAACGAATCGGCTATTTTCATGAAGATACTTCATGGATGACAGTGCATCCCACAATTGAAACAGATTTAGAAAAAATTGAACAACAGGTCATTGTGCCTGAAGCGGAAGAAATTAAATTTTTAGAATCAATTCAGGAGATTGCACTATGTCATGGGTAGCAGTTGGCGTTGCAGCAGTGGCGGCAGTAGGTGCCGCATATCAAGGTTATACAAGTCATGAAAATAGTAAGTATCAATCTAAACAAGCGGAAGCAGATGCGAAAGCTGTAGCAGCACAAGGGCGATTAGAAGCTGAGCGCATTCGCAGAGATAAAACAAAAGCACAATCTGCAGCAAAAGCAGCTGCAGCGGAAAACGGTTTAGATATAAACGAAGGGACTGCGGTAATTATCAATGATCAGATTGAAAAAGACGGTTTATATGATGCGAATATTGCTGAAATAACTGGTCATAACAGTTCACAACGTCTCAAAGGTGAGGCGAGTGTACATCGCAAAAATGCTCAAACGGCTTTAATCGGTGGTGCAATTGGTTCAGCTAGTTCTGGTGCATCAATGTATGGATCGCTTGGAGGATGGAAGTAATGGCTAAAATTCCGATGGGTAGTTTTGGTAATGCTCTACCACAAGTTGAGCGTATCCAAATGCCACAACGTCAAGACCTTTCAGGTGCTTTAAATGGTATTGCTCAAAATGTTGGTCAAGCAGTACAGCAAAAAGATGAAGTACAACGAGAAACAGAAGCATCAGCAAAACGATTAGAGCTTTACCACAATCAATTGGCTGAGCAAGAAGCTAAGATCAAGCTTGATGAAGTACTTACACGTGATATGAGTGAGCAACTTACACTTGTTAAAAATGACGTTTCAAATGGTGAATATAATGCTCAGGAAGGTGATGAAGCTTTAAGAACTTGGTCATCTGCCAAGTATAAAGAAATAGAAAATGATCTACCATTGCATGTACGACCACAATTAAAACAGTATTGGGATGGTCATGTTAATCAACAAATGACCAGTTTATTACCCTTACAGCTTCGTGCTGATGCTCAAAAGTCGATAGCTTTAGTTGATAGAGCAACAGATATTGCGACTCGTTATGATCGTGCTCGAGGTCGTGAATATATACAACCTTATTTAGATACAGCGCAAATGTCGGAAGCAGAAAAGCTTGAACGAATAAATAAATATGAGACGACACGCGATATTTTAGAAGTAGATGATCGTATTGCTGTGGCAGTTAATGGCAAAGAAATACAAGATTTAAATACGTTAATTTCTGATCTTGATTCAGGTAAATATGCTCATTTGGATGGTTCGGTTGTACGTCAGAAAAAGAATCAAGCATTAAGCAGAATTGATGCAATCAACACTAAACTTAAAGTTGAGGAAAATAAACGGATTCAAGATGCTGGCAAAGTATTTAATGAGTTTAAATCACAAGTATTAACTGGTCGTATGCTTGAGGATGAGTATAGAAATAATATTCGTGATGCAGTTAAAGGTACTGAACATGAAGCTGAGTTTACTTTCTATGATAAACATTCAGCTAATTTTCAATCTTTTGGTCGATTATCTACGGCTGAAATGCAAAAAAGAATTAATCAAGAAAAGGCTAACAGCAAGAATAATGCTACGTCTGACGCTGTGAATGAAAAAAAAGTGCTAGGTGTGTATGAGTCGCTATACAAAGAAAAGCTAGCCAATATTAAAGCCAATCCAAACCAGGCAGTCAAAGAAGCAGGGCTAGAAGTTCACTCATTAACGGCTTTAGATTTAAAGGTTAATCCGTCTGACTTTATAAAAAATGCAATTGATAATGGCTCAAGTCAATTAGCCTTAAAAGATGCCAATTTGAAATTAATGCCAATATCTGCAGAAGAATTACCAGAGGTCAAAAAAGCTTTTGATGAAAAGAATGTAGATCAAAAACTAGAGTTTATCGGCGGATTGATTCAGCAGTCAAAAGGCATGAAAGATGGTCGTCAAATTTGGGGGGCTATTCTTAATCAACTCGGTGATGGAAATCAAAATTATGTTGCTGCAGGATTAGCAAAGCAATTAGGGTTTAAGTCTGATCATGGCCGTGAGTTATCTACATCAATTGTTAACGGTACACAGTTGCTTAAAAACAAGCAATTAATTATGCCAAAGGAAAATATTTTAAAGGCTAAATTTAATGAGTATCTAGGAAACACAATAACTGGTACAGATGCAAATGCACTGTATCAAACATTTAAAGCTGTCTATGCAGATACATTAAACGAGCGATCTATTCAGCATAAAACAACAGATGAAGATCCTAAATCGGATGTTTTGGAAACAGCATTAAGTTTTGCAACTGGTGGTGTATATACACAAAGTGGAAAGCAACGAGTCTATACAGGCGACAAGGTGAGTGACTGGAAAATATCTAAACCTTATGGATGGAAAGATGAAAAGTTTGATGCTTATCTTGACAAAGGATACCCACAGTTAGCAAAGCAAACAGGCTTAACAGTCAATGAATTAAAAGAATTTAGACTGCAGCGTTCGCCAGTAAAGACTAAAAACGGTGAACTTCAATATGACTTAATTAATGAACGTGGAAATCCTTTGGTTATTAAGGATGTGCAATGGCGTATTTTCTTACCAGGAGTATCTAAATAATGTCTACTTGGTTATCTGAAATATCAGACGAAGAACAGCAAAGTTTTAATGAGCGTCAAAATAAAGGCTTACCAAAACACGTAAGTAAGAAGAATGAACCAGGACTATTTGATGGTGTAGATACTGCAGTTTCACGCGGTGCTTTAGCTGGTATTGCAAAGGTTGGTGACACGATAAAAAAACCATTTGAACGTATTGCTGACCATCTACAATATTCTATTGATGATGTGCGTAATGGCGGTCTTGATGGTGCATTAGATGTACGAGAAAAGTCATTCTCTCAATTTCATGAGGAAAAGAATAAAGAGCGTAGAGATACACTAGTACATGTGATTGATGCATACCAAGATACTAAAAATACTGGTTTCGTTGGTAATCTACTTTTTGGCGTTTCTGACTTTGCAGCACGTGCAACAATAGGTGGTTTGGCTGGTGGTCCTATGGGTGCAATTGCTACCACTGGACTATCTGAAACGAATTACAGTTATGAAGAATTAGTACATAAAGGCGTAGATGAAAATACAGCTTTAGGCGTTTCTGCAGTCGATGGTGTCGTTGCAGGGGTAAGTGCTGGATTACCTATTTCTTATGGTTTAAAAGGTACGGGTGGCATTGCAAAGGATGCAGCTTTATCTATTGGTGGAGCGACTGGCTTATCCGTTGGTGGTCAGATAGTTAGTGGTGAAATACTTAAAGCGAATGATTATGAAAAACAAGCAAAGAAATACGAAATTACAGCCGAGTCTTTAACAACAGAAGTTGCTTTAAATGTCTTATTATTTGGTGCTGCACGTTATGCTCAAGTGCGATCCGAGAAAAAGAAAGCTGACTTACGTGTAAAAGAAAATATTGATCCAGAAGTTCATGCAGATGCAATTAATGGGGCACTAGCATTAAATGAAGCTGAGTTAGATCGTATTGCACCAGTAAAGCCAGCTAATGCAGCTCAAGAAAATAATCATCTTAAAAGCTTAGATAGTGCAATCGAGAGTATTAAAACTGGTCGTCCAGTTAATGTGATGCATTCAGTGAAAGGTGAAGAAAAACAAAGAACCGTTGATTATGAAACAATGCCCTTGCCAACAAATGCAAAAACAATCGCACGTAAAGCACAACAAGAAGGTATAAGCCCATCAGTAGCTTTGACAATTTCTCACTTAGAAACAGGTGGAAAATTCAATCATACAGCACAAAATTCAACATCATCGGCACATGGTTTATTTCAGATTGTAGATAAAACGTGGAAAGGTCAAGGCGGTGGAGATCGTAATAGTATTGATGAACAGATCAAGCAAGGCTTAAAGCATATTAAAAATGCGAATGCTTTTATGCGTAAAAGTTTAGGTCGTGAACCTGTAGCACATGAGCAATATTTAGGTCACTTACTTGGTGCAGGCGGTGCAAGCCATGTTTTAAAAGCTGATCCAAATGCAAAGTTAATAGATATTGTTCAAAAATATGATTCTAAAAATGCCAGTGCGATAGTTAATAACAACGGCATGAAAGGTTTAACAGTTGGTCAAGCGATTGATAAATGGCGTTCTAAATGGAATCTATTAAGTACTCGTTACGGAAATGACAACATTTCCACCGTGCACGCTTTAGATGGTTCTAGTTATGACGTTGCTTATGAAGTGAAATCATTGGATGAATTGATCGCTTCAAATGATACGGCATATGGGGTCAATCTAAATTATCCAGGAGAATTACAACCACGCGATCGAACACGTGAAGCTTCTCGCCAACAAATTGAAAATATTGCAAATGATTTACGTCCTGAGTGGTTAATGGAATCTCATAAACTTCAAGACGGTGCGCCTATTATTGGTATGGATAATGTTGTTGAATCGGGTAATGGTCGAACTTTAGCAATCACAAAGGCTTATGAAAGTGGGAATGGTGAAAATTATCGCAAACATATAGAAGATTATGCACGTGAAAAAGGTTGGGATATTTCAGGCATTAATAAGCCTGTTTTAGTGCGTACACGTTTAACCGATACAGATCGTGTGCAATTCACTAGATTAGCAAATGAAGCAGATGTAGCTCAATTCAGCGCAACTGAGAGAGCTAAAACAGATGTAGATCGTTTACCTGATGCATCATTACTTAAAATTAATAATGATGGATCAATGAACCTTGATGGTTCTATGGATTTTGTACGTGGCTTTGTGAATCAACTTTCACAATCAGAACGTGCAAATGTAATTACTGCAGATGGTCGTTTATCTCAAGATGGTAAAAGACGTATTGAATCAGCAATTGCACATCAAGCTTATGATGATTCTAGTCTTGTAACAAGATTGGCTGAAAATTTAGATGATCACAGTAAAACGGTTTTAAATGCTTTGCTTCGTATGGCTCCGCAATTGTCACAACTTGGTGCATTAGTTCGACAAGGTGGACGGCATCAAAATACGATTGCAAAAGATTTAGCTCAAGCAGCTCAAAAGCTGAGTGATTTAAAATCAAATGATCTAACTGTTCAGGATTATTTACATCAAGGTCAGCTCCTCGATGACGGTTTAAGTGATGGTGCAAAAGCATTTTTAAACGTATTTGATACGAATAAACGTAGTGCTAAGGCAATTTCAGACCAGATTCAAAGTGAAATAGATCGGATCGATGCGATGGGTGATCCGCGACAAGGTTCATTATTTGGTGATAGTCCAGAAGAATTAGCAGCATTAGATTTGATTATGCAAAAACCTGATCAAGAAATTTCAGTTAGTCGTATTCGTCCAGATGGTGAAATTGAAGAAATCACAATGACATTACGTGAACGATTAGATGAATTGGAAGCGGAAGCAAAACAAGCACAAGAAGATACTCTAGCGACTCAAACCGCTATTAATTGTGCTTTACAGTTTGGATGATAGGCAAAATATTACTTTGGCCATTTTTATTACCACGTTTGGCCAAACTTTTAAGAATATATAAGATTATGTTTTTATTGTATTTACTGTTTTGTAACTATTGGCAAAATATTACATATATATCTAGCTATTTTTAGATACCCAACAAACCTAAATAAAAACCATGCTCAGATAACAAAAATTATCTGAGCATTTTTTATGAAAGAACAATGTAAAGCAGCAGTTGCAAAAGCACTTGGTAAAGCTTCATTAAACCAACAAGAAGCACAAAAGATTGATCAGCGTGTAATTGATGCTAAAAAGGCATTAGCCAAAAAAGATCGTCAAGCTTGGCATAATTTATCTGAATCTGAAAAATTAATTCAGGCAAGCGAATTTGTTGCCCAGGACATTCAAGCGCAGTTAAAGCGAAAACATAAAATTGCTGCTCAAGATATTCTTACGCAGTCTAAAGGTTTTGCTGTTTTAGATGACACATCAATAAATTTAAGTGCTGCCGAAAAAGTAGATCGTATGATTGCAGCACATGGTGATATGTCAGGCATTCAATCAATTGATACTTGGGCAAAAAGTATAGCGAGTATACAACATGGTGAATTAACCAAATTCTATGCAAATATTAAAGGTGGTATGGGTATATTCACAGATAAAGATTTAGTTCAAAAAATTATTAGAGAAAGATTCGGTGTAAATACAGGTGATTCAGTTGCTAAAAGCATTTCAGATAAATTAGGTAATGTATTTGAAAACATGCGAGAACGCTTTAATCGTTCAGGTGGTGATATTGGCAAGCTAGATAATTGGGGGTTACCGCAAACACATAGCTTAGAAAAAATAATTAAGGTAGGCAAAGAAGCTTGGGTAAGTAAAGCTGAACAGCTTATTGATACAAAACAATATGTACATGAAGATGGTTCATATTATTCTCAAAAAGAAATACGAGATTTACTGGAATATTCATACGATTCGATTACCACTAATGGTGCAAATAAGACTGAAATTGGTCGTCAGTCATATGGCGGTGGTTCAAAAGTTACTAGTCGACATTCTGAAAGTCGTGTACTTCATTTTAAAGATGCTGATGCATGGATGGAATATCAATCTGAATTTGGAGGGATGCCTTTTACTGATCTGGTTGAATCTCATATTAATGGCCTGTCTAAAGACATTGCATTGGTAGAAAAATTAGGAAGTAACCCAAAAGGTGCAATGCGTATTTTAATGGATGCAGCACGGAAGAAAGATGCTGAAAAAGGTTTTGATCATGCAAAAACAAAGAAAACATTAAAACGTGCTCAAACAATGTTTGATGAAATAATGGGGGAAAATTCACCACAATCAGAAGTGCTTGCTAATTTGGGTATAGCGTATCGCTCAATGAATGTTGGTGCAATGCTTGGGGGGACAACATTATCAAGTGTTACAGATCAAGCAATGATTAAAAAAACTGCAAATATTCATGGCATTGCATGGCGTAAAGTATTTGGTGAGCAAATGTCTCAACTCAATCCAAAAAATAAAGAAGATCGTGAGTTTGCACATAGCTTAGGTTTAGCGACAGAAGAAATGCTAGGTTCTATTAATCGTTGGTCAGATGATGGGTTGACCTCAGTACATGGTAAATCTCAAAAACTGGCTAAGGCATCTAATGCAATTGCAACTCAAGTAATGCGCGTATCAGGTCTAAATGCATTAACTGCAGCATCAAAAGTTGGCTTTACCAAATTACTTATGGAGAAGTACGGACGTTTAAGCCGTGATAAATCATGGTCAGATTTAAAAGATATTGATCGTGAGATGATGTCTAAAACAGGATTGAGTGAACGTGCTTGGGAAGTAATGCGTTTAGCTGATCCAGTGGTAGATCGCAAAGGCAATCAACTAATGTCAGCACGTTCTATTTATGAAATTCCAAATGAAAAACTGCTTGCTGCAATGGATAGCGATGTCAAAGCACTAGTTGATAATATTGATGGTCAAATAAAGGAATTAGATAATCGTAATGTTTTAGATGATCAGCGAATAATAAATAAAATGCAAAAAACTGATGATATTAAACGACAGCTATCAAAACGTCTTTTAGATTATGCAAATAAAAAAGATACCAATGCTCAAACAGAAAAGCAGGCTTTACAAAATCGTATCGATTTAATTGAAGCTCAAAAAGAAGCGGTAGCAGCTCAAGCAGATATGAATGCTTATATTAAAGCTCTTGAAAATCAGGATGAATTAAAAGGGTTTATTGATGGTATTACACAAGGCAAAACAATTGACAACCTGACAGAAAAAGCAAAGAAATTAGGCCGAACGCTTGAAGAGTTAGATAACAAAGTTTTATTGAAAACCACAAAACTGAATGACAAAATTAAAACTTTTGAAAAAGATATTCAGGGAAAGTTTGTCGAGTTTAATGAGTTACTAAAAGGGAAAGTAAAACTCTCAAAAGAGAAATTGGCAAAATACGAAGATAGATTATCTGATCGACTAAATAGATATGCTTCACGTAGAGATGTTATAGCTCAAAAAGAAGTTGATACTTTAAATGATTTGAAAGAATTAATATCTGTAAAAAAAGAGCAAATCGAGACTGATTTTGAAATTCGTAAAGCAGTTGTACAAACAAGAATCAAAGGAAAAACTGATAAAAAAATAGATTCGTCAATCTCACGTAATGCAAGAAAGAATTATAAAAGTGGTGAGGACTTAGGTTATAGACTTGGTAATGCAGAGCGAAGGATAACTGAGTTGCGTGCAAAAATGCGCAATACTGATAGTACAGCAAACAAATCAATATCAGAAAAGTTCAAGGAATTAGATAAAAAAGTACGTGATATTGATGTTGAGTTTTTAGAATATCAAACGAGAGTTTCTGAAAGACAAGCTCGACGAGACCATGTGTCAAATACTCTTTTTAAAAGCATTGATGGTGAAAAAAAGCTATTAGCACAAAAAATTAAAGATGAAATTGCTTCACAGTTTCAAGCTCATTTACTGGATGAGCAAGGCATGGCAGTACTTGAAGCAGGGTTGAGGGAAAGAACATGGATGAGTGCAGGACAAAGTAAAGGTAGTGGGATGGGGGAGATTGTTAAATCTATGCTTCAATTCAAATCATTCTCTGCATCATTTCTTATGCGACATGGTAGTCGTGCAATGAGTCAGCCGACATTGCAAGGGAAAGCAAAATATGCAGCTTCTTTGATTGCTATGACAACACTATTAGGTGGTTTGGTTGTACAGCTTAAAGAATTGGCAAACGGCAACGATCCATCAACCATGTGGGATAGTGAAGACCCGAAAAAGACAGTAGACTTTTTTAAACGTGCTTTTGCAGCTGGAGGAGGTTTACCAGTTTTAGGTGATATTCTAGTTGCTGGTATGGATCCAAGTGGGCGAGATGCTGGGGATTTTGTTGCAGGGCCTTTAGGTTCTGATTTCACAACAGTACTTGCACTGACAATTGGTAACGCAACTCAAGCAGCTAATGGCATTGAAACGAATGCAGGAAATGAAGCTTTTAAATTTGTGAAAAATAAAATACCGGGACAAAACCTTTGGTACACGAAAGCAGCAACGAACCGCTTAATATTTAATGAGATACAGGATATTATTGCTCCTGGTTATCGTGAAAAATTACAAAGAAAAGCAGAGCGTCAATTTGGGCGTACGCAGTGGCTTGGTGATTTTCACTGGGGTTCAGGCTTTGAGCATGTAGATGCTCCTGATTTTGAAAAGGTAATAGAATGATGAGAATAATAGGATTTATAGCATATTGGGCTTTAGCAATAACGCAATTCTTAGGGGTTTATACTTATTTTGGTGATGTTCTAGATTGGAATGGATTTGTCGCAGTAATTATAGCATTGCTACTCGGAGGCATTCCCATTGTTGGAACAATTTTAGGAGTTATGGGGGCAACACAGGGATGGGGGTGGGAGTTAGTTCCTGCTTTATGTTTATACTTATGGCCGTTTATTGTATTTGTAATGCTCGTAATAGTATCGAATCTAACTAATCGTGATAGATACTGATTGATTCACCCAAAAAACCACAATTCCATCCCCTGTATATATAGACAATATACAGGGGATTTTTTATGACTGAAAAAACTAAGGCAGGTCACTTAAAGCCTGAAACCAAAGAGAAATTAAAACTTTGTCTTGAAATGGCTGCTACGGATACAGTCGATTTAATGACGGAAGCTTATGGACAGAACCTTTTTGAGAAAGAAGGTCGAGGGGATAAGGTTTGGCTTTATAAAGGCGCGAAAGAAGCTCTCACATGCATGGAAAAGCTCAAGCGAATTTTAAATGATGATGAGTTATCCGTGGGTGATCCTAATGATCGGAAAATCTCACCAGAAGCACAGGCAGCAGCTTTGCTTGAAAGTGTTGCTAAGAAACTAGAAGAACGTAAACAGCGACCAAGTTAATGATTAAAGTCAGCTTTGCTGCGTTCTTCTTAATCTATGCGGAAACAATGGGGTGGGATGTTCCTGATTTCCATTTAGATGTCTGTGATTTTTTAGAAGATTATGGGGCACTTGGTTTGCTTATGATGCCTCGTGGTCATGGTAAATCAACCATGCTTGATATTTATAATGCATGGAAGTTGTTTCGAAATTGCCAACACATGATATTGCATCAAGGCGCAACAGATACCGATGCTTCAAAATGTAGTCGTGGTACTCAACAAGTAATAGAAAAGCATCCACTTTGCCAAATTATGGGCGTACACAAAGCACGTGGTGAACTTCAAAAATGGTGGGTGAATGGATCGGATGATGTTCGCCATGGTTCACTACATGCACGTGGGATTTTATCAAACGTCACTGGTGCACGTGCTCATGAAATTCAAAATGATGATATTGAAATGCCAGCCAATATTGGCACACCTGAAGCACGTGAAAAATTACGTTATCGAATTTCAGAACAAACACACATTCTTATACCAGGTGGACAAAAGTTATTTGTAGGTACGCCACATACACACGATTCACTTTATACAGAAGTAAAGAAGAAAGGGGCAAAGTGCATGATTCTTAAAATGTTCGAGTTAGAAAAACGCCTTGAAAATGTAAGTGAATGCTTAAGCGATTTTGACCCTGTTTATATTTTTAGTGGTATCAGTCATTCAGCTAAATTATTAAAACGTGATGAAGATTATGCAGTCTTTAAAATAGGCAATACATTTAAAATTGTATTAAAAGAAAAACACTACTTGATCGACTTGTATGGTGAAGCTTTATGGCCAGAAAGATTTACACCTCAAGTCATGGAAGAACGCCGTAGAGAATGTCGAACTTTAAATGAGTGGGATTCTCAATATCAGATGCATGCTAAGCCTGTTGGTGATGTGCGTCTTGATCCTGACAAGATGATTCCTTACACCGATGAACCAATCTTAAAACGTGCAAATGGTCGGTTTATCATGATGCTCGGTGAACGTCAGATTGTAGGAATTACAATGAGATGGGACCCATCATCTGGAAAACTTAAATCAGATATTTCATCAGTGGCTATAGTTCTGCATGACGATTTTGGGGTGAAGTATTGGCATAGATCGGTTGCATTGACTGGTGATGTTGTGACTCATGATGCATATGGGAATATTACAGGAGGTCAAGTTTGGCAGCTATGCGACTTGATAGAACAATTTAATATTCCAAGTGTAACTATTGAGAAGAACGGTATAGGAGAGTTTGCACCTGCATCACTAAAAGGTGCGTTAAAGGCTCGTCGTATTCGTTGTGGCGTTAAAGCACTTCCTAGTGTCGGTGCTAAAAATAAGCGAATACTAGAAGCGATTGAAGGACCATTATTGTCGGGACTTTTATGGGTTCATACATCAGTAATTGATACACCAGAAGAAGGTGAAAATAGCTCAAGACAATATAAAAATATGCGAATGTTTAATCCAGCAATTACAGATCAACCCGATGATGATCTTGATTCTTTAGCAGGAGCTATTACAGATTCACCTGAGCGAGTCGGGAAAATACACAGACAAAATGAAGTTAATGAGTCGCCTAATTGGAGAACAAGCGGTGGTGTTGTTGAAGCCACTCTAGACTTTGATTAGGGGGTAAATATGGCTGTTCATGAGCAAACGCCATACATTGAATATAAAGCAAATGGAACAACTACAAATTTTGTACTTCCTTTTGCTTGTAAGGGTAAAGACCATTTAATTGTCACTGTGAATGATCTGGATACCGATGCCGAAGATTGGGGTTTTATTGATAATGAAGTGAAGTTCAAGTATCCACCATTTCAAGATTCAATTATTAAAATTTGGCGCAATACACCGATTGAAAGACGGTCAACATTTAGAACATTTGATAACTCACTTCGTCCTGAAACATTAAATATTGATTTAGATACGTTATGGCTTGTTATGCAAGAGCTTAATGTACGAAATCAAGTTTCTGATAAGCGACTACAAGAACTAATGGGCTCGCTTGTTGAAGGACAAATTAATGGTTTACCGTCAGAAATCCTTGCACGAATTTCAGGTGATGAACTCTCTAAATTATTAATATCAATAGAGCAAAATAGAGCGAATAAGGCTGAAATTTTACTACAGAATGAAAAAGCTTCTAAATTAGAACTTTCAAATGGTTTGGCTCCAAAAGCCGATAAAACTTACGTAGATCAACGTGTAATAGATGGTAAAGAATATGATCAAACATTTGATACAGAAGCTGAACTCAGAGCATATACACCAATAAAAATAGGCTTTTTGGCGAAAGCTTGGGATACACGTAAAGTTTTTCGTTATGTTGCTGGGGTGGAAAAATGGAAAGACTTAGGTCTAAGTGAAAAAGATTTAGCGAATCAGTATACGGATGAAAAGTCACAACAGCTAAGTCAAAAAATTAATGATATTCAAACTTTAGATTTTTATACAAAAGAAGCCCAGCAACATCAATGGCAGGGATTGGATGGTGTCGGTAATATTTTAATTGCAGTAGATGCTGAAGGAAACTTCCAGCAAAACTACCATTATGATTTTCATATCAAGCCTGAAAGTCCGTCATTTCAAATTGTAGATCGGAACTTAAATTTAATATTTGGAAATAGTGACTTATATTTACGAGACTTTTTCACTAAAAAAAATGAAATAGCGTTCATTACGGTTGATCAAAATTTCAACATTCTTAACTCAAATAATCAGCAAGATACTGATCTAGATTTTTCCGAATTAAATTATAGTGCATTAAATCCGAATGCCTTAAAAAACAAAGAGCCATATTTAAATTATAGCAAGTTATGTGTACAGCAAGATTTTACAGATGATCT
>NZ_NEGH01000017.1 GCF_002135375.1 Acinetobacter sp. ANC 4558
CAACGACAGGAACATTTAATGGTGCACCTTCATCTTTCCAGTTAGGGAAGAGTTCATTGATGGCACGAGGTTCAAGAACAGCCCCAGAGAGAATATGCGCACCGACTTCGGAGCCTTTTTCAACCACACAAACGGAAAGATCATTTAAATTATTTTCAATAGCCAGTTGACGAATTTTGATCGCAGCAGAAAGACCCGCAGGTCCTGCACCGACGATGACAACGTCAAATTCCATAGATTCACGTTCGATGTGTTCCATCTAGGACTCCTCATATTTTGCGAAGGTGGCAACCGTGACGACTAAAAAGACGGCGCTGCCATGAGTGTTCTGTAAAGCCGAGACACAAATTAATTATGCGTCTTTTGTATTGTGGGCTAGTATAGTTTTAAACCGTGTCCTAGCCAATTGGCTTAACTATATTATTTTACGTCATTGGAGTATTAACTGATGGGAATTCAAAATAAATCACCAAATATGACGAAAAATCCTGCGAATAGTGATGATAAAAATTTAATGGATATTACACAATACTTAAAAGATGGACAGTACGGTCACAAAAAGTCAATCCCCCCATTAGCACAATGGCATCCAAAGCAGTGTGGCACAATGGATTTAGTCATCAAAGAAAATGGAGAATGGTGGCACGAAGGTCAACCGATTCGAAGACAGGCACTTATTAATTTGTTTTCTACAGTATTATGGAAAGAAAATAATAAATTTTATTTAAAGACGCCTGCTGAAAAAATTGAAATTCAAGTTGAAGATGAGCCTTTATTTGTCAATCAAGTCGATCAAATTTTGATAGACGGTCAAAAATATTTGCAATTTACAACAACAACGGACGATATTATTTTAGTAGATCAAGATCATGCTATTTTTATGCGTGAATATCAGGGTGAATTAAGGCCATATGTACAGGTGAGATTTGGTATAAATGCTTTAATTCAGCGTGCTGCTTTTTTTCATTTAATTGAAATGGGAGAGTTATATGAAACTGATCAAAAAGAGACCATATTGAGTTTACAAAGTGGTAATTTTAGTTTGCAATTAGGCTGCTGAGGTTTAAGCTTTGGCTTCACTCCTTTATTTTTTTGACTCAGCTGAGTAGATATGAAAGCAATTCATCCTATTTATCCATTCAATGAACCGATGTCAAAGGCCGCTGCTGATGCACCGATTGGTATTTTTGATTCTGGGATTGGTGGTTTATCTATAGCGATTGAAATTGCACGATATTTACCCAATGAACGTATTGTTTATTTTGCTGACACTGCTCACGTGCCATATGGACCACGTGATAATCAAAATATACGTGAGTTAACTGCACAAGCTGTTGAGTGGCTTTATCGCCAAGGCTGTAAAGTTGCTGTTGTTGCTTGTAATACAGCATCTGCATTTAGTTTAGATCATTTAAGAGAGCATTATGGTGACCATTTTCCAATTATTGGATTGGTACCTGCCTTAAAACCTGCGATATTACAAACAAAAACAAAAAAGGTGGCTGTTTTAGCAACCCCTGCAACGTTTCGTGGACGATTGATACAAGATGTTATAGAGAATTTTGCCATTCCATCTGAGGTCAAAGTATTACCTGTTATATGTCTAGATTTAGTCCCTATCGTTGAAGCTGGTGAGCATATGGAATCTATATGTTTACAAAAATTAAAAGAAGTATTACAACCCGTTGTAGATGAAAATGTAGATTATCTTGTCTTAGGTTGTACACATTATCCATTTTTAAAAGCAGCAATAGAAACGGTATTTCCAGCACAATTTATATTAATTGATTCGGGGCTTGCAGTTGCACGTCAAACTGCACGTATTTTAATTAAGAATGAATTGTTAGCATCATCACCCATCGATTCAAATACACTGAGAATTGAATGTTATTTTAGTGGGAATAATGCAGAAAATATGCGCGGTATTTTGCAAAAAATAATTTCAGAAGATATTTCTTGGCAAGCGATTAATTTATTGGAATAGTGAAATATCGATTGATTTATACTTATTTAATTGATCAATTCATCAACTTTAAAAAAGTTGTATTACGATAAGCTTATTCCGTCATATTTAGAGGACATCATGATTTCTACTGTAAAACCTAAAGTCACGATTATTCTCGCAAATCTGGGGACACCAGATGCTCCTACTGCGCCAGCAGTTCGAAAATTTTTAAAACAATTTTTATCTGATCAACGTGTGATTGAAATTCCAAAACCAATTTGGCAAATTATTTTAAATGTATTTATTTTACCCTTTCGCCCAAAGCGAGTTTCACATGCCTATCAGATGATATGGTCAGAAGATTCACCAATGCGTGAGATTTTATTGCAACAAGTTTCTATGCTTAATCAACAATTAGCAAAACACTATCCAGATTTAGATTTAAATATTGTTCCAGCAATGACGTATGGACAGCCAAGTATTCATCATGCGTTAGAGCAATGTCAGCAGCATAAATCTGATCATATTATTTTATTTCCCTTATTCCCTCAGTATTCTGCCACATCGACAGCGCCTTTATATGATGCAGTTGCAAACTGGGTATTGAAGCAGCGGAATTTACCTGGTTTAAGCGTAATTCGAGATTATTATCAACATCCATTATATATTCAAGCCTTAGCACAAAGCGTACGTGATTATCAAAACCAACATGGTCAGGCTGAAAAACTATTAATGTCATTTCACGGAATTCCTCAGCCTTATGCAGACAAAGGCGACCCTTATGCAGATCGTTGTCGTATTACAGGTCAATTGGTTGCCCAAGCATTAAATTTAAAGGCAGATGAATGGGAAATAAGTTTTCAGTCACGTTTTGGTAAGCAAGAATGGGTGAAGCCTTATACAGATGTAGTATTGCAAACGTGGGGGCAGCAAGGTGTAAAGTCTGTACAAATTATGAGTCCAGCATTTTCAGCAGATTGTTTGGAAACACTTGAAGAATTAGCAATTCAAAATAAAGAAATATTTCAGCAAGCAGGCGGACAAGCCTATGCTTATATTCCTGCCTTAAATTTACGTGAAGATCATATCGCTTTATTCAGTATCTTAGTTCAGGCTCATCTTGATGCTTTAAAACAAACATTAGCCTATTAAATTCTCTGAGGATTTTGCCAGATGTTACAAGTTAAAATTGTGCCAGTAACCGCATTTCAACAAAATTGTTCAATTCTTTGGGATTCTGAAACCAAAGATGCCATTTTAATTGATGCAGGCGGTGAGCCTGAAAAACTTAAAGCTGAAATTGAAAAATTAGGGCTAAATGTGAAAGCACTTTGGTTAACGCATGGACATTTAGATCATGCTGGTGCAGTTGGTGCGTTAAGGAATGAATGGAATGTTCCTGTGATTGGTCCACATAAAGAAGATGCTTTTTGGCTCGATATGATTCAAGAAGTTTCAGCTAAATATGGTTTTCCAATTCCTGAAAAAGTGAATGTAGACCAGTGGTTGAATGGTGGTGAAATACTCAAACTAGGTGATGAGGAATTTGAGGTTCGTTTTGCACCAGGCCATACACCAGGTCATGTGATGTTTTATAATAAAAATTATGCTTTATTATGGACAGGCGACGTGTTGTTTAAGGGTTCAATTGGACGAACTGATTTTCCAAAAGGAAATCATCAGCAGTTATTAGACTCGATTCAACGAGAATGTTTCAGCTTACCAGATGAAACACAATTTATTTCAGGACATGGTCCAATCAGTACCATTGGCTTTGAAAAACAGCATAATCCATTCGTTGCAGGAAAAGCAGGTTAATGAGATGGGTGTGGATTAAGTCCATTTATAAAAAAGTCTGTATTCACAGACTTTTTTATTTTAGCAGGGTAATTGCGCTTAGAGTGTATCTTCTTCGCTTCCACCATCAGCTTGAGGTGCATCTTGAGTTGGGAGTTTATACTCTTCTTTGGCCCAAGCTCCAAAATCGATGAGTTTACAACGTTCTGAGCAAAATGGGCGAGATTCATTCTGTTCCCATGTTGTGAGTTCACCACATCTTGGGCAATTTAATGTTGTAGGCATGGGAAATGACTCCAATAAAAACAAGGTTTGATCAATCAAAATTAAAAATAGATAGGGATAGAATTAGGTAAATACGGGCACACTTGTTAGACTTGTGCCGTTTTTGTTAGTTTGATCTGATTATGTCAATTCGTCAATTTCAAGCGCATCGTATGTATGCCCCTCGTGATTTTAAAGCCATTGCCAATGAGCCAATTTGTGTTGAAATTGGTGCTGGAAAAGGTAAACATGCATTATTGTTTAGTAGAGAAAATCCAAATAAGAAATTACTTGCAATAGAAAGAACGCGAGAAAAGTTTTTAGCTATGCAAAAACAGCACGAACTCGAAGGGCAAACCAACTTAGAGGTGATTCATGCAGATGCTTTACCTTGGGTGGTGCATGCATTATTTCCAGAACAAGTTGAGCAATTTTTTATCTTGTATCCAAACCCTGAACCACATAACGCAGCACAGCGATGGTTAAATATGCCATTTTTTGAGTTTCTGTTGTCACGTTTAAAAGTCGGTGGCAGCATTACTTTGGCGAGTAATATTACTGAATATATTGATGAAGCTGTAGAGCAATTAGTGCATGTATGGAAGTTGCCATTTGTAAAAGAGGAGATTCCCCTTACATCTGCACGAACGCATTTTGAAATTAAATATTTAGAACGTGGTGAATTGTGTCAGCAATTGATTATTCATAAACCTGAAGTTTATACAACTCGGTTTGATGATTTTGCACCGCTCAATGGGCAAAGTTATGAAAATAAAGGTTAAATGTAAATGACCAAACGTATCGCAATAATTGGTGCTGGACCTGCAGGATTAATGGCTGCGGAAGTCTTGAGTCAATATGATTATCATGTGCATATCTATGAGCAAAAACCTTCTGCGGCACGAAAGTTTTTAATGGCAGGAAAAACAGGTTTAAATATTTCCCATTCCGAGCCTTTCGAAACATTTATACAACGATATGATCAGAGAGAATGGCTTGAACCTTGGGTTCAACAATGCGATGCATTGTGGATTCAAAATTGGATGAAAGGGTTGGGTGTTGAGTCTTATATTGGGTCTTCAGGACGGGTTTTCCCAATAGAAATGAAAGCTGCACCGTTATTGCGTTCTTGGTTAAAACGTTTAGCGGAACATGGCGTGCAATTTCATTATCGACATCGGGTTATAGATATATTGGGTACACAGCTGAGCATTCAAAACGTAATGAATGAACACATAGATCAAATACATTTTGATGCTATTATTTTAGCATGTGGTGCAGTATCTTGGCCGTCTTTGGGCAGTGATGGTTTGTGGCAAAAATGGTTGAATCGTGATGAAATAGAGCCATTTCAAGCGAGTAATGTTGGTGTCGAACGACATTGGTCTAAATTTATGCAACCTGTTTTTGGAGAACCACTAAAACGCGTTGAGGCTTGGGTGAGTGATGGTGCTAAAACAATGGGTGATATCGTCATTACTCATTATGGTTTGGAAAGTGGTCTGATTTATAAACAGGGGCGAGCCCTACGTCAGCAGAAAAAAAATCGACAACCATTGCAATTGATTTTAGATTTATTGCCAGACCAAAACCGAGAGCAACTCACACAAAAATTACAACCCAGTCAAAGACAATCATTAAATAATGTTTGGCGTAAAGCAGGATTAGATCATGCGAAAGCAAACTTAGTCCGTGAATTGGTTGCAAAAGAATTTTGGTATCAACCGAACATACTTGCACAGAAAATTAAGCATCTTGAAATTGACTTAACTGGTTTTCGTTCTATTGAAGAGGCGATTAGTTGTGCTGGCGGTGTTCGCCGTGAATATTTAACTGAACATTTACAATTGAAAAATCATTCTAAAATATTTGTATGTGGTGAAATGTTAGATTGGGATGCGCCAACAGGGGGATATTTATTAACAGCATGTTTTGCGACTGGGCGTGCTGCGGGTGAAGGCGTTCATCAATGTTTGCTGTCACATCAATAATCTTTTATATATTGATGTTTGTATTTTATGCTAATGTCGTTAAGAAATTAATGCTTGGGTAAGTAAGATGACACATCCAAAAAAATATACGGGTAGCTGTTTGTGTGGTGCTGTTCAATATCAAATTGATGGTGAAATTGGTCCAATCATACAATGTCATTGTCAAAAATGTAGAAAAGCGAATGGAACGGCTTTTGCAACCAATGCACCTGTGGTGAGATCTGAATTTAAGTTTACACAAGGTGAAGGGGTTATCAAAAAATACAAATCGAGTGAAGCAACAGAGCGTTGTTTTTGTGGTGAATGTGGATCACCTATTATGAGTATTAAGGAAGCAACTCCAAATTTTTACCGTTTAAGAATTGGTACTTTAGATACACCGATTGATCATAAGCCGACACAGCATATTTTTGTTGGCTCTAAAGCGGAATGGGATGTCATTTATGATGATCTACCTCAATGTGAAGGTATGGCAAAATAAAAAAGGAATCCTATGATTCCTTTTTTATTGATTTTTATTCTTGAACTTTAGTTTCGAGTTCAGGATATTGTGTACGCCAATATTCAAGTTGCTCTTGCGCTTGTATATCACTTTGCATGGCACTTTCATTGTCTTCAGTGATATTTGGGCTTTGATTTGCTTGGGCTTTATGCGCTTGAAGTAGCTTTTCTTGTTCTTCCCAATAATTTGCAAGCAGTCCTTGAATATAACGACCTTGTTCTGTTTTGAGATTTAGTTGTTTTAACATTTCTAAGGCTGAAAGTATGCTGTCATGTTTGCGGCTATATGCAAATTCAGCAGTTAAAGTTCCTGCATTTTTCATTTTTTCTAGATCACTTTCTAGTTCATCGCTGACGTCTGTATAGCGCTCATCATAATCAATGAGTAGTTTGATGTCATGGGTATCATTTGCAGTTTTTGTAAATTGTTTAATGGGTTGAGGAGATAATTCCTGAATCACCTGATCTTCAGTTGTTATTTCATTCTTTTTTTCAGTATTTTTTTGATCGCAAGCGCTGAGGAATAAGGCAGAGCTGAATAATGTTATTGCTATCACTGGAGATTTTAAATTGAGCATAAGTTTATCCTAACAAACTGGGTATCTTTTGAAAAATATAAACATGTGTGATGTATGGAAACGCTATTTCATCTTGCGCTGTTTTTTGAGTATAGTCACGTAAAACCTCCTCAATTTTATGTTTTAATTCTTGTTGTTGATCGAGAGGCATTGCTGCAATAAAGCTGGTCGAAAGGAAGCGTTTAGAAACAACTTGTTCAACCGTACCATGATGTTCCAATGAAAATGTCGTGTGGTCATATAAGTTAAAAAGAGCGTGTTCTTTAAAAACATTTTTCCAAATATTGTGATGGTAGCGAGGGGTATCTCCTTCAAAAGGTTGAATCAGTTCAGCAATGGCTTTGACCCAGTTAACATCAAGATCACGTTGGTTCCAAATTAAGATAAGCCATCCATGATCTTTTAAAACACGATGCAGTTCAGTTAATGTTTCAATATTGGCAAACCAATGAAAGGATTGGGCACAACAAATGGCATCTGCAAAATGTGTTGAAAATGGTAGATTATGGCTAAATGCTTGAACCGCTTGAATGTTAGGATAAGCATCCTTAAGTTGTTCAAACATTGCTGTAATGGGTTCAACAGCAATAACTTGATTACTTATTTGCTGTAAATAGGGTAAGAATTTGCCAGTGCCTGAACCTAAGTCAATTAACGTACTATTTTCAGACAGACGTAGTTCATTGGCTAACCAAGTTCCAATATTGTGTGGATAACTTGGACGGACTTGTTGATAAAGTTCTGCTGCAGAACTGAAACCTTTTTGCGCAGATGAATGTAGAAATTGTGTCATATTTTGCGATTTTTAATCTGCTGTGCTTCTATACAATAACATATTCGTTATAAAGTCATTACGATAACGAATTTAAAATTGATCATGTTAACTAAGAGTAGTTCGCTTCGGTGAGGGAATGGATAAACACATAATTTTTGAAGACGGACATATCCGCGCTATTTTCCTTAAAGGTTCTTCACAAGAATTGATTATTTCTTTTGGTGATTTAATTACACGTGCAAAAGGACTGGCAATTAATGCAGAAAAATCATTGGAAAAGTTTCAATACAATGTGATTGGGATTATGCCAAAAGAAAAGTCATGGTTTCCTGAAAGTTCGATGTTGAACATGATGGCGGCAATACAAGAATACTTAGCACCGTTTAAGACACGAATTGGTTATGGTGGTTCTATGGGGGGCTATGCCGCAATTAAGTATTCAAACCTGCTAGATTTACAACGTATTGTTGCTTTAGTGCCACAGTTTTCGATTGATCCATTAGATGTTACAGATTTACGCTATAACATGTTTTATCATGAAGAAGTTAATCGGGAAATGAAAATCAAACCTGAGGATGTTTCTGAGAACCGTGAATATATTGTGGTATATGATCCTTATTATGAGGAAGATTCTGCTCATTACATTAAAATTAAAGCGCTTATTCCACATGTAAATACATTACATTTACCACATACAGGTCATGATGCAATTGCAATTTTAGCCAGCTCAAAATTGCTCAATGATTTTTTAACGCATAAATTTGATTCAGCCTATTTTTATCAACAAATCCGTGAAGTCAAAAAAAATAGTAAATTTTATTACCGTAAAGTGATTGAAAATTTATTACCAAAGCATCGTGGATCTTTAGGTCAGATTCTGAAAAATAATGATTTTCAGGTGGACAGTAATTTCTTTGACAGCAAGTTGAAACAAAATTTAATACGTTCTTTATTTAGTAATAAACAGGTTGATCAGCACGATTTAAAAAAATTAGGTTTACAGATCAATGTACCGCAAGAAACCCGTAGTTTATTGCTAGACGATTTTGGACACGGCTTAGTGTTTAATGTCATTAGTCAAAAAATTGAAGGCTATGCATCGCATGCAATTGCACTCAATCATAAGTTTTTAATTCCAATTTATGCTAAAAATAGTGGTTTAGTACAAATTTATTTGAATGATGAACCTTATATTGTCGCAATGAATGATCGGAATATTTTAAAGCTATTCAGAGAAGATGAAGATTTGGCTTTAGGTATGCACCCACTTGTGTTGAAGAAGTACGGTGATTATTTTGCAATTAGCTATAAACAGTTAAATTTAAGTAGTGATGAATACGGTGGTTGTGAATTCATTGAAGATATGCCAGAAACTGCCAAGTTTATTCATGAACCAGAGCTTTAAATAAAGATTTAAATTGCAAGGAGTGTCATGTGAAAGCTGTATTTTTAGATTATGCATCTTTAGACAAAGATGATTTAGATTTTAGCGCACTTCATGCAATTTATGATGAATTAGATGTATATCCTACAACATCATCTTTAGAGTTGCTTGAACGTGTACGTGATGTAGATGTGATCATTAGTAATAAAGTGATCATTAACGCTGAGACGATTCAACAATGTCCGAAGTTAAAGCTAATTTTAATTTCGGCAACAGGAACCAACAATATTGATTTGGTTCAGGCAACAGCACAGGGCATCATTGTTTGTAATTGCCAAGCTTATGGGACATCAGCAGTTGCACAACATACTTTGATGCTGATACTTAATTTGGCGACCTCATATCGTGATTATGATCGTGCAGTACAGCAAGGTAAATGGAATCACTCTTCTCAATTTTGTTTACTCGATTTTCCAATTGTGGAACTGGCAGGAAAAACTTTAGGAATTGTGGGTTTTGGTGAGTTAGGACATGCTGTTGCGAAATTGGCAGAAGCTTTTGGTATGACTGTATTGGTTGCACAGCTTCCAAATCGCCCGATTCATGAAACACGAATTCCTTTAACGACATTATTATCACAAGTGGATTTTCTCACCTTACATTGTCCATTAACAGAAGACACACAAGATTTAATACATGCTCATGAGTTTTCGATCATGAAAAAAAGTGCATTTTTAGTTAATTGTGCTCGAGGTGGAGTTGTGAACGAGAATGCATTGGCTGAGGCTTTGATTCGACATGAAATTGCAGGTGCGGCAACGGATGTACTTACTGTGGAACCACCTAAAGATGGAAATGTATTGCTGAATCCGAGCATTCCTAATTTACTCATCACACCGCATAGTGCATGGGGAAGCGTTGATGCACGTCAACGCATTATCAATCAATTGGTTGAAAATACAGATGCATTTATACAAGGAAAAGTCATTCGACAAGTTAACTAGAGATAAAAATTTCATACTTTTGGTAAATGAAAAATAAAATACAAGCTCAGGAATCTGAGCTTGTATTTTGAAAAAGTTTACTTATATTGACAATATTTTTGTTTGAGTTTGATCTTTTCTTAAGGATTGACTCGCGTATTTTGTTCTAAAGGTTGTTGAATAATTGGGGCAGGACCATCTTTAGGGTCTCCAAACACGCCATTTTTAACTTCCGTGATTTTTTGTCCAGCTGCCTGTGCTGTATGTTCTATACCTTCTTCTGCTGCTTTGGCTTTGGGTTTTAATTTATTCCAACCACGTTCAGTTGCAGATCCAATTCGAGTTGCGGTATTTTTAATTCCCTCTTGGGTTTTATAGGCAAATACATGAAAAATATTGGGGTTTTGCCCATAAGGTGAAATTAATCCATTTTCATCAGCCTGGTTTTGATTATTATTCAGGGGCGATGTTGTTGGGTTAGCCCATAATGATGTGGTCATTAATATTAAACTAACACACGTTATCAATTTTGTTTTATTCATGGTGTGCGAGACCTCCTTATATCAGCCTATTCTTGACATGAGTATATAGCAGTCTATTTCTGATGATGTAAAATTTTCTTAATTGTTTGAAGAAATAATGGAGAATAAGTTGCTATTGGACGCACTGAAATCAAAAGCCCAAACAAATTGTTTGGGCTTTTGATCAATTGAGAGAATTATTTCATATAAACAAGAGGCTCACCTGTATGTACTGTTTGACCAGCACGACAAATAATGGCTTTTACCGTACCTTCTTCATCAGCATAAACAGGTAATTCCATTTTCATTGCTTCAATAATGGCAATGGTTTCACCCTTTTTGACAATTTGACCTTGTTCAACCAAGACTTTCCATACATTTCCAGTCATAGATGCATTTAGTGCAATAAAATCACTAAAGTCTTGTTGTTCAACTTCAGGCTCATGAATTTCTTCTGCATGAACAAATTCATTTTTCCAACGTGTTACCTCTGTTTTAAATGCCAATTGCTGCTTTTCTTGGAAGTCTGTAATACTTTGTGCGTGATCTGCTAAAAATTGACAATGTTCAGCATAATCAAAAATAGTCTCTTCGATACGGATCTGGGCTTGCCCATTGGCAAAATCTAAACGCCATTGTTCAAGTTCAGTTTCAGAAACTTCAAAAAACTTAATTTGATCAAAAAACTGCAAGAACCAAGGTTGATCACCAAACTGTTTATTCTTTTTAAATTTATTCCAAATAGGGATAGTACGACCAACTAATTGATAACCTCCAGGGGAGTCCATTCCATAAATGCACATGTACATTCCACCAATACCAACAGTTCCTTCCGCTGTAAATGTACGGGCAGGATTATATTTAGAACTAAGTAGTCGATGGCGTGGATCAATTGGAACGGCACAAGGAGCTGTTAGATACACATCTCCTAATCCGAGTACAAGATAATTGGCATCAAATACAACTTGTTTAACTTGATTACGATGTTCTAATCCATTAATCCGTTGAATAAAGTCAACATTATTCGGTAGCCAAGGTGCTTTAGAACATACACTTTCCTGATAACGTTCAACTGCATCTAAGGTTGCACGGTCTTCAAAAGCCATAGGCAAATACAGAATACGAGATGGAATTCTGATTTGACTCAAATCACCCATTTGATCTTCTAAGAGAAGGAGCTTATGCATTAAGGTTGATTGTGAAATGATTAAACCATCATATTTAATTTGTAATGAACGTACGCCTGGTGAGAGTTCCAAAATACCTGCTATAGATTGAGCACGAATCATTTCAATCAGTTGATGAACGCGTAATCGTAGTGAGAGATCGAGAATATTATCTCCGTATTCAAGCAAGATATAGCTATCACCTGCCTGACGATAGATTGTTTTAGGTGAAAGCGTTGTTTGTTCTTTTTGTGCGAGAATAATGCCCCCAGTTACCGTTACAGCATGGGAAAGTGGATTTAAGGTTGTTGTAATTTCAAAATTTTCAATAAAGTCGAGTTGTTGCTGTTCTAATTGATTTGCTTGTTCTATGGTTAATGGAAAAAAGGAAATTTTATCGTCTGCTTTCAGTTGTCCGATTTTCCATAATTCTGCTTTTGCAATCGTCACAGGGCATACAAAGCCCCCTAAGCTTGGTCCATCCTTGGCTAAAATAACGGGGAAATCCCCTGTGAAGTTAATAGCACCAATTGCATATTCACAGTCATGAATATTTGAAGGATGTAATCCAGCTTCACCACCGTTTTCACGTGCCCAACTTGGAGATGGACCGCTTAAGCGAATTCCTAAGCGATTTGAATTAAAATGGACGGTCCATTCTGATGCAAAAAATTCATCAATATATTCTTGTTTAAAAAAATCTGGGGCTCCATGTGGTCCATATAATACACCAATTTTCCACTCTTTATGATAAGTCGGGATGAGTTCATTGGGTAAGGCACGAGGTACTGCAGTGGCTGCAGATTGCTCTGGTTGAAGCTGTGCTGGATCGACAGTTTTAATCATGTCGCCCATACGAAGTATACGTCCAGCATGTCCACCAAAGTTTCCTAAGGCAAAAGTTGATCTGCTTCCCAAATAAAGAGGTACATTTAAGCCGTGACGAACAGCCAAGTAAGTCCGACAACCTGATTCAACTTGACCTAATTTAAGAGTTTGACCAGATTTTACGTAAATAGGTTGCCAAAATGGAACCATTTCTTCGTCAAGTGAAGCAGCGCAAGGAGCACCTGTTAAAGCAATGACTGTATCAATATGAAACTTTAGGGTTGGACCCAGTAAGGTAAATTCAAAACCAGCAGCTTGAGAATCATTTCCGACAATTTTATTGGCTAATCTGAATGCAAAATCATCCATTGGACCAGATGGAGGAACACCAATATCCCAATATCCAATCCGACCAGGATAATCCTGAATAGAGCTATGCGTTCCAGCTTGAATCACTTCAATGACTTTGGGGGTATTCTTAAAATGATCAAGCATACGTGTCCAAATTTGCATATTTTCAAATTGAGATGTCGCGATAATTTCACGAATATAGTCAAGGTTTGTACTAATGCCATTGAGCCTCACTTTTTCTAAGGCTTCTTTTAGTTTTTGTATTGCAGCTGGACGATTTTGAGCATGTACAATAATTTTAGCAATCATTGGATCATAGTATTGGGAAATTTCTGTACCTGTGGAAACCCACGTATCGACTCGAATATCATCTGGGAAATAGACTTCAGTTAAAACACCTGGACTAGGCTGGAAATTTTTCAGTGTATCTTCTGCATAAATGCGAACTTCAATTGCACATCCTTGAGGTTGAACTTTTGTGAGCATTTCCCAATCGAGCTCATCACCAGCTGCAACTTTAAGCATGCATTCAATGAGATCTAAGCCCGTGGCCATTTCTGTAACGGGATGTTCAACTTGTAAGCGTGTATTGACTTCTAAGAAATAAAATTCATCTTTAGATGGATCGTAAATAAATTCGACTGTGCCTGCACTGCGATAATTAACGGTTTGTCCAAGTTGTATTGCTGCTAAATGTAATTTTTCTCGTGTCTGTTCTGGTAAATGTGCTGCTGGTGTTTCTTCTATAATTTTTTGATTGCGCCGTTGTAAGGAGCAATCTCGTTCACCCAAAGCAATCACGTGACCTTGACCATCACCAAAAATTTGCACTTCAATATGTCTAGCCTGATCGACAAATCGCTCTAAAAATACACCAGAATCTTTGAAAAACTGTTTACCTAAACGTTTAACACTTTCAAAGGCCTCAATTAACGCTGTTTGTGAATCACATTTTGTAAGCCCAATGCCACCACCACCTGCTGTACTTTTGAGCATAATAGGATAACCAATGGATTCCGCTGCATTAAGAGCTTCTTCTAGATTATTTAATAAGCCTGTTCCTGGTGTCATAGGAACATGTGCGAGTGCTGCTAACTCACGAGCACGATGTTTTAGACCAAACTCTTCAATTTGAAAGGCTGTTGGACCAATAAAGACCAAATTATTCTGTTCACATCTTTGTGCGAAATCGGCACTTTCAGAGAGAAAACCATAACCAGGGAAAATCGCTTGAGCACCTGTTTCTTTGGCGATATCCATTAATCGATCAATATTTAAGTAGGTATGTTCTAGTTCAATGCCTTGTAGTGAGATGGCGATATCCGCATCTAATACATGTTGTGCAAAACGATCTATATCTGAATAGACCGCAATACTTTTTATTCCGAGTTTTTTTAATGTTCGGATTGCTCTAACGGCAATTTCTCCGCGATTTGCAACAAGAACCGTATGAAACATGATGATTATTCCTTAGTAAGATGTAACTTTTGTTTGATTATTTTGTTGTTGTTGATATACATACCATCCACCAAAATGGCTGATATTTTTTGCATTAGTGAGTGCATAAGATTCACAAATAAAGCCTTTAACCCAACGACCGTCTTTCAATTCAATATTACCTATGCCAAGCGGTGCAGGAATTTCAGCAACAAATTCACCAAATCGGGCAGTCGGAATATCCCAAAGCTCAACGACAATTGCTTGCCCATCTGACTCATTACGAACTAAACCAGGTTTAGGAGGAATAACACCTTGAAGTTCATAAAGTGAATATTTATGAGCTGTTCGTGTTGTTTCTATATGTACTGCATCTCGGGTGAGTAATTGAAAATTCAATGGCATCCCCGTTAAATGTGCACCGACAACGGCAAGACGAATATGATGGTTCGAAGGCGCTAAAATAGATTGATGAGGCTTTAGGTTTTGACCTGTTGCACCTAAACTTAAATTCAAATGATTTTGCCAAATTTTGCCAAAATGAGCTAAAGCTGCATCATGCCACGCAGGAGCAATAAGAGTGATACCAAAAGGTAAGCCATCTGCTCTAAAGCCTGCGGGTAATGCGAGTGCGCTTAGATCGGCTAAATTGGTAAAATTTGTATAGGTTCCAAATTGAGAATTTAACTTGATGGGTTCAAGTTTTACCTCTTCAATGGTATAAATTGTTGGCGATGTTGGAACAATTAAGGCATCAAAATTTGCTAGAGTTTCTTGAATGGTGCGTGCTAAATTTTGTTTTAAATATTCAGCGTTATAGGCATCAATTGCAGTAAATTGATAACCTTGTTTAATAATTTCTAAGACAGTTGGGTCGAAAGCCTTTTGATTTTGATGAATTAAATCATCTACAGCCGCAGTTCGTTCAGCAACCCAAGGTCCTTGATAAAGTTGGGCAGCAAGTTTTTCAAAGGCACTAAAATCAATTTCTGTAATATGGGCTTGAAAAGAGGTCAATAATTGAATGGCTTGTTTAAAGGCATGCTCAGACTGTTGATCTCCCCAAAAGTTTAAAACTTGAGGAATCGCAAAATTCAATTTAGATGAAAAGCGGGCAGGGGCAGTTTTAGGATTTTTTCTAGAATAGCCATCTCTAGCATCATATTTTTCAAGTAAATTTGCAACATATTCAGCATCTTCAACGGTCAAAGCAAAAATTGAAATGCAGTCAATACTTTTACATGCAGGAAATAAACCGAAATTAGAAAAACGTCCTTTAGTCGGCTTTAAGCCTACAATATTATTAAAACCAGCTGGGACACGACCAGAACCAGCAGTATCTGTTCCTAATGAAAAAGGTACAAAGCCACGAGCGACGACACTGGCAGAACCAGAACTGGAACCCCCACTAACGTATTTGGGATTAAATACATTTTCAACAATCCCATAAGGTGAACGTGTACCTACAAGCCCTGTTGCAAACTGATCTAAGTTAGTTTTACCAATCACAATTGCACCTGCTTGTTTTAATAATTTAACAAGTTCGGCATCTTGTGTGGCAGGTAGCGTCAGCGCATTACATGCAGCCGTTGTAATAAACCCTTCTACATCAATGTTATCTTTAACAGCAAATGGAATTCCATATAATGGATATTGTTGATAAGGATTTGCTGTATGCGGGTTAAGTTGTTGCAGATTACTGATTTGCTCCCTGATTTGTTCAGTGGTTGCTAAGGTGATCCATGCATTGTCTTGTATATCTAAATTTTTAACTAAGTCGATTAATTGCTCTATGGAAAATTCACCACGTTGATAAGCCAATTGCCAATCATGAATTGTCCATCCACAAACGTCATTTAAAAGCATATTTGAGTCCATCTTACATACAAGCACGAATGCTATGAAGCAGGATTTATGCCAAAAATTAACGTCTTGTTCTGAATATAATTTTTATAGATGTACAAATTTAAATGTCATAATTTGGCTCAAATTCTTATGTTTTGAAAAAATTGTCCATCAATAGTGCAAAGCTGAAATAGTAAAGAAGAACATGTTGTCGAGACTAAAGATTAAAGAAATTTTGAGTTCATATTTGGGTAAAGAGATAATCAATTAATTCAGATTTTTGGTATAATTAAGTTATATTTTATTGAAATTTATAATAAAAATATGATGTGAATAATATTTTAGGTCGCTTAAAAAATTTTAAACGACCTATTTTGAGATTAATTACACTGTTCTAACGCTTCTTTTGCAAAGTTTTTACGAAGTGCTAAAAAGTTCTTTTGAGTATTTTCATCGTATAAATCAAATTTTTGAGCTGAGCTTGTGCCATCTGGTGAGAATAATGCAGAACCTGCTGAAAATAATGTTAAACCTTTAAATGCCCATTGTTCTACCACTCTTCCATTGCCCATTTGCCCTGTAAATTCAATAACGCACTTATCATGTAGCTTATTTAGACGGGCTTTATTGTTAAGGGTATCTGGATAGACATCTAGATTATGAACTTCTTGGAGTACTCCAGCATCTAGATGTTCAACAGTTGGTGCAGTTGTACAAGCAGAAAGCGCTAAACCAGTCAAAGTTGCGAATATAAGTGCGTGAAGTTTCATAAGATTCTTTCTTATTCAGTATTGTTCAATTGAGTATATGAAATATAAACCAAATTTTATAGAGGTTTTATCTTAATGATTCCAATCTTGTGGGCGAATACGTCCTGTCTGATAGTAAATAGAGACTAATTCAATAAAATTTTTAAAGTCCAAATTTTCATTTATGATTCGATTCATAGATTGCCAGTCAACTTCAGGTCTTCTTCGTGCGGGTAATAAAATTTCACTTTCAGTAGGGTTTTCTGGAATTAATAGGATTACGCCAATACCATGAAGTGCGGAGAGCATACGCAGTTCTTCTTCAACGATATTTGTAGAAATTGAAGTTGCGACTAAATAGCCTTCATTCGCCCAACTGGAATTACTCACAGCCTGAAAAAAACTACTTCGAATATTGCTACTATTTAACTCTTTCTTGACTTCAAAAGACCATAGACGAATATTTTGTCCTGAACTATGTTTTACACAGGTTTTGATGAGTTCACTCCAGTGTTTGTCTAAAGCTTGCATTGCAACAAGGTCAGGGTGCAACCATTGATTACCGTTTGGACCACGCGTATTACTTGAGCGTTTTTCATTAATTCTAAGGCAATATAAATTTAATTCAGATGTTAAGAACTCAATCAGAAGAGGATATAAATCATGTTCAGATAATTGACCTACTTCATGAGTTGTTGAATAAATATCCATATTATTTTGAGATGATGCTACTGTTTCAATATTTTGTGTTAGTTCGTATGTGGAATGTGAGGAATACCAAAACTTTCGTGGACGAGGCTGATCACGAATATGAATATATGGGGAAGTTTTTAAAAGACTTTTAGCGCTACTGCTGATTTCACGAACAATTTGCAGAATAAAATCTGAATCTGATGTAAATCGATGATTTAATCTTTTGTACTCATAATCTTCTGGGTAAATTTTAATAATAGCTTCAGCAATTTCTCTTGCAGTAAATTTTTGATCTAAGTTAGATTTTAAAAATTCTGTAACTTTTTGGTTTTGAGATAATTTCATTATTTATACGTCATAAAAAACCTCGCTATAACATAGCGAGGTTCCATTTATTTTTCAATTAATGTTGCAACACGGAAATATCTGCAACTTTAGTAAATAAATCACGTAGTTGAGCAAGTAAACGTAAACGGTTTGCTTTAAGCTCAGGATCATCAGCCATGACCATGACATTGTCAAAGAATGCATCGACAGGTACGCGAAGTGCAGCTAGTTTAGACAAAGCTGTTGTGTAATCTTTAGCAGCAAATAAAGGTAAAACAACAGGGGTAATATTTTGCAACTCTGTAAATAATGCCTTTTCAGCATCTTCTACTAGGTTTTCTTCAATAATAGCCCCTGTTGGTGTTGCTTCTTTTGCAAGAATATTCGCAACGCGTTTATTTGCCGCAGCCAATGCCGCAGCTTCAGCTAAAGTACGGAAATGGTTTACAGCATTCACACGTTTGTCAAAATCTAAAGGAGATTTTGGAGACAATGCTTGCACAGCTTGTATGACATCGACTTCAACACCTTGATCTTCATATTTAGCGCGATAACGACCTTCTAAGAATGCAACCGCATCTGTTCGTGTTTTATCGTGATCTTTAATCACATCGCCATAGGAAGCTAGCGCTAATTTAATCAAATCTTCAATTGAAACATCTAATTCATTTTCAGTCACAAGGCGTAAAATACCAATTGCAGATCGACGTAATGCAAATGGATCTTTCGATCCTGTAGGTGCTTGATTAATACCAAAAATACCTGTCAATGTATCTAAACGATCTGCAAGGGCAATGGTTGTACCAGTTTTCGTTTTTGGTAATACATCACCAGCAAACTTTGGTAAATATTGCTCGCCAAGTGCTTCAGCAACCTCGTTATTTTCACCTTCAATACGTGCGTAGTATGTCCCTGCAATACCTTGAAGTTCTGGAAATTCACCGACAAGTTCAGAAGTTAAGTCACATTTCGCAAGAAGTGCCGTTTTTTCAGCATCTGTAGAGTCTGCACCTGTAATTGCAGATAAGGCAGTAGCCAATTTGGCAATACGTTCTGATTTATTCCATAGTGTGCCAAGTTCTGCTTGGAACACCATATTTGCTAGCTTTTCTTTGCGAGAGGCAAGTGGTTGTTTTTGATCTTGTAAGAAGAAAAATTCAGCATCGGATAAACGAGGACGTACAACTTTTTCATTTCCCTCAATAATCTGAGTTGAATCTTTAGATTCAATATTTGAAACGGTAATGAAATAAGGTTGAAGTTTATTCTCATGATTGACTAAGCAGAAATACTTTTGATTATCTTGCATCGTGGTAATTAAGGCTTCTTGAGGAACTGCCAGGAAGCGCTCTTCAAAACTTGCACGAAGCGAAACAGGCCATTCAACCAAAGCTGTTACTTCATCACGAAGATCGGTCGGAACTATAGCTATGGCATTGACTTCATCTGCAAGTGTTTTGACTTGCTGATCAATCATTGCTTGACGTTCTTCAAATGAAGCGATGACATATGCATCTTTTAATTTTGATAGATAATCATCTGCATGCGTTAAGGCAATTGCTTCTGGTGCATGGAAGCGATGACCATAAGTTAAGTTGCTAGTTTTGTGGCCTTGGATTATTGCATCAATCACTTGATTATCTTTGAGTAAAATAACCCATTTTACTGGTCGTACAAATTCAATGCGACTTGCTGCAGAACGCATACGTTTCGCAATAGGAAGATTATCTAAAGCAGTTTGTAAAATTTGAGGTAACAAGACATCTAGATTTTGACCTTTAACCTCTTTTAAAAAGCAAATTTTTTCAACTTTACCTGCTTGAAAGGTAGATATTTGATCTGCTCGAATACCTTGCCCACGCATAAAGCCTTCAAGTGCTTTGGTTGGATTACCTTCACTGTCATATGCAGCTTGAACTGCCGGACCATCAAAGCGCTTTTGTGTATCTGCTTGAGCACCATCTACTTGAGTAATTTTCAAAGCTAAACGACGAGGCGCAGCATAGGCTTCAATTGAATCAAAGGTTAGACCTGCTTCTTTTAAGCCTTTTTCCGTTTCTACTTTTAATGCATCACGTAATTTTTTTAAGCTTTTGGGTGGAAGTTCTTCACAACCTAATTCGAACAATACTGTATGTTTTGACATTATTTGCTCTCCTTTTTTGCATCTGCTTCAACTTGTGCTTTTAACTGCGCCAATACTTCATCTCGTAAATGCGGTTCTGCCATTGGAAAACCAAGTTCAGAACGAGCTGCTACATAACTTTGAGCAATAGCACGTGCTAAAGTTCGTACACGTAAGATATAGCGTTGGCGTTCAGTGACAGAAATTGCACCACGTGCATCAAGTAAGTTAAAACAGTGCGATGCTTTAATGACTTGCTCATACGCAGGTAAAGGAAGTTTTGCTTCAATTAAACGGTTTGCTTCAACTTCATAAAAATCAAAAAGTTCAAACATTTTTTCAATATTGGCATATTCAAAATTATAAGTTGATTGTTCAACTTCATTTTGGTGGAAAACATCACCATAGGTGACGGTACCAAATTGTCCTTTTGTCCAGACTAAGTCATAAACTGAGTCTACGCCTTGTAAATACATAGCAAGACGTTCTAGACCATAAGTGATTTCACCTGTTACAGGGTAACATTCAATACCACCAACTTGTTGGAAGTAGGTAAATTGCGTAACTTCCATGCCATTTAACCAGACTTCCCAGCCTAGACCCCAAGCACCTAAAGTTGGTGATTCCCAATTATCTTCTACAAAGCGAATATCATGTACAAGTGGATCAATTCCAATGGCTTTCAATGAATCTAAATAGAGCTGTTGGATATTGTCAGGATTCGGTTTAAGTACCACTTGAAATTGATAATAGTGCTGTAAACGATTTGGATTTTCTCCATAACGTCCATCTTTTGGTCGACGTGAGGGCTGTACATAAGCAGCATTCCATGTTTCAGGACCTAAAGCACGTAAGAAAGTTGCTGTGTGAAATGTACCAGCACCCATTTCCATGTCATAAGGTTGAAGAACAACACAGCCTTGTTCTGCCCAGTAATTTTGTAAGGCAAGAATTAAGCCTTGGAAGGTATCAATATGCGATATGGCGCGACTCATGGTCATCCACTTAAAATTAGAGAAAAATTGCGTTCAATTATAGGGATTTTCAAAGGCGGTAGCAAAGGTTATACATAAAATGCTTATGCTAAGATTTTAAGCTGAAAATGAAGAATAAAACTTGAGATGTAAATAATCAGAATTAAAAAGTGATTAAAGATTTGAAAAATTATTTAGTGCAGAATTAATCGATTAAAAGTCACAAATACATAACGAATTAGATATTTGTGACTGAAACATTCATTACTTCATAATAATTTCGTAATTGTTAGAAGGGTTTTGTGCCTGATACAGTTGAAGCGTTTGTTTTAGCTTAGATAAATGAGCTTTATCTGTGGCATAAAAAGTAACTGTGTCATAAGCTGGAGTAATTTTTCGTTGCTTAAGTTTAAGTTCACCTGCTTTAAGCCAATTATCTGGGCGAGTCGGAAACCAATCATCATAAACAGCGACATAATGAACATTATTTTTCTGCATTAATTTCTTAATCCAAGTAACATCATTTGGATCTTTTCTATAATGCAAAGCTTCAATAGAGCCTAAGCCCCATAAATCTAATATATATTGATCACTACGTAAAGCAACAAGCCCAAGATCATTCACAGCAATAGGTGCATTTAAAGTTTTAGCGATTTCAGACATTCGGAATTGTTGGTTATAAATATTTGAAGAAGCTTTTGCTGTTTGATTGGTCGAACTACTTAATGATGGGAAAGCCGTGATCAGAAAAATAGGCAGATACCATATATTCGGACAACGTTGATATAATTGATAAATCATTAAAATTGAAGCAAAAACAAGATAGTAAATTTCGTAGCGAGAAAACCAGCCGTATTTTCCAAGTAAAAAATGTAACAGTGTGGTTGAAATTAAAACAAGAACAATCGCTTTGTTATTTTTCCAAGTCGCCATTGCAACGATAAAAACAAGAGAAAAGAACCAACCATAAACTTTCATATTATTTTTGAAGTTATCGATGATACTTTCATTGGTATTAATGGTTTTTGCAATAATTGAAGAGGGTAAATAGCCGAGATTATTGAGATATAAGAAAAGCGAAAATATAAAAATAATTAAAAATAAGAAAGTGACACTGATCAGTGCTGGTTTCTTGAAGTGATTAAAATATAGATAAACTAAAACTGGAATGCTAATAGCAAGACCTTCATAACGTACTAAAGGTAACAAGACTAAAGCAGTAAAAAAAATAATTAAGCTTTTTTTGTATGCTGTAATTAATTGGATATTTAGAAGATAGTAACAAATTAAAATAACCAATAAAATTTGTAAACTATGTTCTAAACCATTAAAAACAAGACCATATATATTAAATGCATATAAAAACAACATTGAAAAAAATAAATCTTTTGCTAAGTTGTTGAATTTAAAAATTTTTAAAAGTAAAAAACCAGAAATAACTAAGAAAATTGAATTTAAAATAAGAGGGATATATTGTATGAAATCTGTTCCACCAAAAGGGACTAATAAGAATGGCCAAAGAATACTACTAGAAGGCGCGGACATTTCTGATAAATTAATTCCATATGTACCGTAGTAAATATTTTTAGCTAATTCTATATGAATATATGGATCATCTAGAGTATAGGTAAAATGATGATCTTTTTTTAAAATCTGTAAAAAAATTATGATTACAGGTAGTATAAAGAAGAAAATACGAATTACATTTTTTAAATAACTATTCATTTTAGACTCATAATATTAACGACTAATACGTAGGATTACTTTAGAAAAACGATAATTTTTTATATATTACTGGTTAGAATGAATAGACCAATTCAGTTTATCTAAAGTTTCTTTTGAAATCGTTGCTGTATTAATATCGGATAAAGCACCTTGATTGATTTTTGCAAAGTGTGGAAATAATTCGGTTATACCAAATGGGCCTAGCGTGATACCAATTAAAGCTGAAATAACAATATATTTTTTATATTTAATCAAGTTATTTTGTAGCAAATTGAGGTCAGCTATTCTGGTTAAAATTAAATAAAAACAAAGGATGGTTAAATTAAATAAAAATAGAGATATCCATCTGAAGTAATCAAATGCAATGACTGATAACAGTAATGGTGAAGCTGTGACAATCATAAAAAAATAATATTTTTTAAAATTAAATGATTGGTAAATAAAATTTAAAAATGGAATAATTACAACTATAGCAATTAATATTGCAATATAAGTTTTTGACTGAATTAATGCATGTAAATTTAATAAGATATTTTCTTTTATGCTTAAGGATGTTGTTCTAACGGCATATTCACTAAAGTATCTATAATTTTTATAATTTTGAATAAGAGCATGAATTTGATTGGATGTTGCTGTGCCATATATACTGATTAAAATAATACAGATGATTGTTAATAGTGATAGAGCATAGGTTTGTTTTTTATTTTTATAATTTAAGTAAAATAGAGAGATCATTAAAGGGGAAAAAATAATAAGGGCAGCTTCATGGATTAAGGTTAATAAAACGATTGAAAATGTTAAATAAATAAAAGGAATTATTGTTTTTTTACATTGAGTAATAATAAATAAAAATATAATAACTAACAATTGAGCTATTTGATCAAATCTTGATATTTCTAATATAAGCTGAGTGGTTGTAAATGGTAAAAGCATAAAACAAAATAAAAGAGTATATTTATATTTTTTATCTAACGTTAATGTGTTTAATACTCTTAATGTTGCTAAGTAAATAAAATAAAATAAAAATAAAAATAAAAATATAGAAATTAACCTAATGTTTTTATAAGTTGGAGGTATTTGAATATGATGTAAGATTTGGCCGATTAATCCTCGTTTCATGAATCCAAAATCATAATTGAATAGCCATGAAGTATAGAGATAATCGGATAATCGGATACTAAAATCAAATGTATACTCCCTACTATGAATAAACAAAGCTATTGTTAATATTAAAAAAGGAAAGAGTAGATATAATTTTAATTTTTCTTTCATCGAGTCAAGTAGCATAGAGATATAACCAAAATTATTTTGTAAATAAAAATAATGCGTATGCCACGCATATGCCTGTAATAATGCCACCAAATATCTCGAAACGAGTATGCCCCATACGTTCTCTTAAATGAGTAGATTGAGTAGAGTTTTGGTTTAAAATATTAATGGCTTGCGCATGTTTTCCGACTTGTTGTCTTAAACTATTTGCATCTAATAGCACAATAAAAGAAAGGGTTAATGCAACAGCAAATGAAGGTGTATTTATACCTTCTTTAAAAGCAATAAGCGCAGTTGTACTACTAACAATCGCACTATGATTACTTGGCATTCCCCCATATCCAATTAATCCAAATGCCAGTTTTTTTGCTTTAATACTATTAATGGAAAATTTTAAACATCCTGCAACTAACCAAGCACAAAATGGTGTTATTAAATATAAGTAGTAATTCACGTGAAGTCTCATTATTTACATGGTTGGAAGTAAAACCCAGATACAATATGCAACCCATGCAAAAACAGTACCTAAAATTTGCCAGTCTTGGATAATAACGTCAGTCGGAGATTCACCTTCTTCTAATGTTTCGACAATAAACCAGTATCGATATAAACCAAACATTACAAAAGGTATCGTCATGACTAATTGGGGCTGAACATCCATCACATATAGACTGTAGAACACAATAGCAGTAACCGCAGACATTTCAGCAAATCGATCAATTAGAGATACAGAATAATGTTCTAGAACACCTCGACTTTGCGTACCACTATTGATTAACTCCTGACGTCTTTTAATGGATGCAAGATACAATGAAATACTTAACGTGGTGACGAACATCCAATTTGATACGGGAATTTCTAATGCAACAGCACCCGCATATACGCGTAATACAAATCCAAATGCAACAATAAATATTTCAATCACTGGTTCATGTTTTAGTTTGAATGTATATGCCCAGTTTAAAATTAAATATGTGGTAATGACATAAATGAGTTTAGGATGATAAATCCAAGCAAAAGCTAATGAGCAATAAATAACGATGAGTAGAGCAATTGCACTTTTAGGAGATACTGCACCAGAAGCGAGGGGTCTTTTATGACATTTTTCAGGATGAGCTCGATCTTTATCAATATCTTTTAAATCATTAACGATATATACAGCTGAAGCTGCTAAGCAAAATAATAATGCTGCAAATATTGTAGATTCAACAGCGTGCCAATTTAAGAATAAACCTGAAAAGATTAAAGGAGCAAATACAAAGCTATTTTTAACCCATTGTTTGGGTCGTATAAGTTTTGTTAGACCTCTAATTTCTTCTAGAATAGATTTTTTTACTGCTATATTATGCATACTTCTAAAACACTTATTTTTAACATAAATGACAAATATTTTTAAACTATCAATGCTCTATATTGTTTTTGCGATGATAGCGACCCTCTTAAATATACTATCACAGCAAATAATTGTGATGTTTTATTTTGGTAAATTTTATATAATAATTTCTATGCTGTTTGGCACAATTGTCGGACTATTTGTGAAATATTTTTTAGATAAAAAGTATATTTTTAAATATCAAGTTAACAATATAAAACATAATAGCCAACTATTTTTATTATATTCTTTGATGGGGCTATTAACAACATTTATATTTTGGGGATTTGAATTATCATTTTATTATATATTTGAAGATAAAAATATGCGTTATATTGGTGGAATAATTGGGTTAATAATAGGCTATATGTCTAAGTATTTCCTCGATAAGAAATATGTGTTTAGGGTTTGATATATGCAGATAATTCAAGCATGGGGTAGACTATCTAAAAATAAACAGAACATTATTTATTTAAAAGAATATACTGATATTTTGAGAAAATTTGAAAATAATAAACTTGGAATAATGCGTGGTTTAGGGCGTAGTTATGGTGATGTTGCTTTAAATCATCTTGGAAATTTATGGCTTGGGCAGGGACTAAATCATTTAATTTCTTTTGATGTAAATACTGGAATTTTAAATTGTGAGGCAGGTACAAGCTTACAAGATATTCATAGAACATTAATACCACAAGGGTGGATGCTAGCAGTTACCCCTGGGACACAAATGATTACTGTTGGTGGTGCAATTGCAAATGATGTACATGGAAAAAATCACCATGCATTTGGAACATTTGGTGATCATGTATTAGAAATAACGCTATTAAGAACAACGGGTGAGATATTTATTTGTTCTCGTCAAAAACATTCTGAATTATTTTTCGCTACAATAGGTGGAATTGGCTTAACAGGCGTTATTTTAAGTGCAAAAATTCAATTACGGACAATAAAAGGTCCTTGGTTAGAATCTGAAACCATTCCATATTACAACTTAAATGAATTTTTTGAATTAGCTGATGGTTCAGAGCAAGATTGGGAACATACGGTATCTTGGGTGGATTGTATGAATGGCGCAAATGCTCGTGGTCTTTTTATGCGTGCAAACTTAAGCGATGAATCATACCAATCAGCGCCAGTAATTAAAGATAAAACCTTTCCTCTATCTCCACCCATTTCAATGGTAAATAGTGTAAGTTTACCATTATTCAATTTTGCATATTTTCATAAAAATCGCTTACAGAAAGGAAAAAAAATCGTTCATTATGAACCGTTCTTTTATCCATTAGATGCCATTCATGAATGGAATAAAATGTATGGACCAAAAGGCTTCTATCAGTATCAAAGTGTTGTACCGAGAAATGTTGGTAGTGATGCAACAAAAGAGATGTTAAAGGCAATTAAAAAGTCTGGGGAAGGTTCATTTCTTGCTGTTTTAAAAACGTTTGGTGAACGGACATCCGGTGGCTTATTAAGTTTCCCTGAACCTGGTGTCACGTTAGCGCTCGATTTTCCAAATCGAGGAAAACGAACAGAAAAACTGTTTGAAGTACTTGATGCAATTGTTAAAGAAGCACATGGAAAGTTATATTTAGCAAAAGATGCACGCATGCCAAAAACATTATTTGAGAAAGGTTATCCTTTATTTAATGAGTTCTTGAAATATAAAGACCCCGGTATTAGTTCAGAAATGTCACGAAGATTATTAGGTGTATAAATGTCACAGAAACAAAAAATTCTTATTATTGGTGGCACTTCTGCGATTGCGGAACATTGCGTAAGACAATGGTTATCAAAAGAAAATGCTGAAATTATTTTAGTAGGGCGAGGTATTGAAAAATTAACACGAACAGCAAATGATTTAAAGGTTCGATACCCTTCCACAGAGATCCAACTTCAAGAAGTTGACTTTTTATCGACAATATCTATTCAAGCATGTATTGAACAGGCATTTGCAATATCCCCAGTTGATATTGCATTGGTTGCACATGGTACTCTACCAAATCAGGAGTCATGTGAAAATGATATTAATATTGCCAAACAAGCAATTGAAGTAAATGCATTATCTCCAGTTCTTTTTGCTGAAGAAATTTTGAAAAAGATGATTCAAGAAGATCATGGTCGCTTAGCTGTTATTGGTTCTGTTGCAGGCGATAGAGGTCGAAAATCTAATTATGTTTATGGTGCTTCAAAAGCATTAATTGATAAATATTTGGAAGGGGTTCAGCATCGTTTAGCACTGATTGGATCAAAAGTAACAGCAACTTTAATTAAACCTGGACCAACAGCAACACCTATGACTGCAGAAATTTCAGGAAAAGGAAAGCTTGCATCTCCAGAACATGTTGCAAAGGAGATTGTCGAGGGTGTTTCAAAAGGGAAACGAGTGATTTATGCACCAAGTAAGTGGCTAATTATTATGCTAATTATTAAAAATCTACCATTCTTTTTGTTTAAAAAAATGGATATTTAAACGAGTCATTTTCAAAAAGGAGAGGTAAGTTATCTCTCTTTTTATTGGCTGTAAATTTCTTTAAATCGACAGTTACATTGTTTGCACTTAAAATCTAAGAAAATATTTTTATCTATAATGACGCCTGCTTTTTTTCCGTAAATATTTCCTAAAAATCCACCTGTAATGCCAACACCAATTGCACCCACAAAAGTACCAACTGTACCGCCAATAATAATACCTAGAGGTCCTGCAACAGCAGTGCCAATTGCTGCGCCAATCGACGCGCCTGACGCTGCACCTCCGACAGTTCCTGCTGTAGCGCCCGCGGAAGAAAGCAAGACGCCACCAAGTTTTCTTAATTGTTGTTCATGATTGCGTTGTTCAATATCAGTGGATTTGCATTTAGGGCATTGAATAGGAGACGGCATGATAAAATTCCATATATTACGCATACTCATCATAAGAGGTTTTATTCAAAATGAATATTAAAATATGTTTTAATTCTTTCCAAAAAAATACCTGATATTTCATCAGGCATTTAAAGTTCATAGAAACTTTGGTTTTATTGAGTGTGAGCAAATACGAATCGTTAGTCAGACTCAAACTCTACACGGCCATTGGCTAAAGATTTGACTCGAGCCAATGATTCTACACGGTATCCTTTTTCCAATAATAGATCGCGACCAGGTTGGAATGATTTTTCAATCACAATACCAATTCCAATAACTTCAGCATTTGCTTGATGAATAAGATCAGCTAATCCTAAAGCAGCTTGCCCATTGGCGAGAAAATCATCGATGACTAAAACTTTGTCTGTTGCACTGATATGTTTATTTGAAATCGCAATCGTGCTTTCAATTTGTTTCGTAAAAGAAAATACTTTAGAGCGATATAAATCATCTTTCAAAGTCAAGGATTGATATTTTCGTGCAAAGATGACTGGAACACCGAGCTCTAAGCCCGCCATAACTGCAGGTGCAATGCCTGAAGCTTCAATCGTAATGATTTTGGTAATGCCCGATTCTTTAAAAAGACGAGCAAACTCTTGACCAATGAGTTGCATCATTACTGGATCGATTTGGTGATTTAAGAAAGAATCGACTTTGAGAACTTCTTCAGATAGGACGATACCTTCAGCTAAGATTTTCTGTTCTAGTGCATGCACGGGAGAATCCTCAGGAGCAGGTGCTTGTATAAGCAAAAGCGTATTTTAAAAATCACATAAAAAAAAGCAAGCAAAATTGAGTAAATCAATCATTTTTTTGAATTTTGATATTCATTGAGCAATATACTATATGAAAAATTTTTATCAATATGTAATGCTTTCACTGGTAAATAATTTAAAACAGGAGCAAGCCAAAAAGTAGTTTGACGGTTGGAGTCATCATGCGTCATGCTTATTTTTAGTGTCTCATAAGTGCCGATAGGGGTTGTAATATTTTCCAGACCTTCAGGTGTAATTTGTAACATTTTAGTTTTTTTCATGCCAGCCACTAAATATTCATTTTTGAGCTGTTGGTTTTTTAAATCTTCTCGAATTTGTAATTCAATATTAAGTTCATCAAGGACATTCTTTTCTAAGGGATAAGCGTAGCTTGCTTTATTATCTTGAGTGAAAATCATCTTTTTTGAGACATCAAAGGTGATGCTATTTTGAGTATTGAAAAAAAATAGTTTGGTATTTCTATTAAAAAATTCAGATTGGATTGATGTATTATTTTGTGTAAATTTACTCTGTGCAGATGCATGAATAAACTCACTTGAAGTTGCAGTAAAACTATAATTCCATTCGTTATTTATATTTTTTAATGTGCTTGTCGCTGTACCTAATTGTTTTCCATTGTAGTCAACTAGATAAATTGCTCGGAATGGTTCTAAAGCATATACAGTACTCCCGATGAATAGGGCGGAAATGGTAATTATAGATTTAAGAATTTGTCGATTTTTTTTTAGCATGAATTGAAAAACGCTTATATGAGAAAATTTTACATGAATATTATTTTGTGTTGAATCGTGAGATAGATGTTATTTATATAGTGATAAATCATTTAAATTGGCTGATTTTGCTCTTCAACAATAGTAAATTCGGTTAAATCAGGTTCAACCGTGTATTTGGTGATGTGACCAAAAAGAGGCGCTAAATTTACATTACCGAGTACAATAAGTTCACCCTCTCTTAATACTGCATGATTAACGTGAACTTTGGATAAGGTATCAATAATTGAATCACTTTTCCCCATCCAGCGATTTAAATCTAAGTGCAGTAAATCATCTTTAACTTTCAATACATCCAATTTTTCTAAAATAATTCCCAGAGGATCTTTATTTAAAACTTTTTGATAAAAAAATACAGCAAGGAGCACACCCCATTTATGAAAGATAGTTGGATATTTTGCTTGTACGATGCTGGTGTCACTGATTTGTTCAAAAACAACAAGTTGTGTTCTGTTGGTCATTTCCATTTGTAATAGTTTTAAATCAACAGAAAGGGTGATATCTAAACCTTGATAATTTAATGTTGCATATAAACGCAACCAATCATCGTGTAAGTCAGCGTGTAAATCTTTCAACATTTTGACATTATCTGTGACAAAGCGTCGAAAAGTCGCATTTAAAAAGGCTTCAGATAGTGGGAATTCTCTTTCATCTTCAATAAACCCTTCTGCTTTTCTATAGGCATATTGCATATACTTAGAAATATTTGATATCAGAGTTTGCATAAAGAGCATTCCAAGTCGTTGAATTTTAAATAAACACGCTTAAATTTAATGAAAAGCATTCGAATAAGATAGGCAGTTTAGCAAATTAAATGAATTTCTATTGAAAATAACAAAACATTTTTTAATTTAACTTTAAGTTTCGATCATTTCAATCCTTTGTATGGAACTGACATGATAGATTAAATTGAAAGTTTCTTCACTATAGAGCGATTAGGGAAATAATTTTAGTGATTATGGGCTTTTATACTGACGCTGAATTTCACAAATTTCGATTTCAAAGTTGTGATACCATTTTTCTTTTCCTTGTTGCTGCGTTAATTGATGTTCTGTATCTAATCGCCATGCTCGAATATCTTCAAGGCTATTCCAGTAAGAAAGGGCGAATTCTTTTTTTTCTAAACAAAAAGATTCAAACTTTTGACAGTTAAATTGTTGCAGAGCATTATTACGTAGATTTTCTGCGGTTGCATTATATTCATGATCAAAATTACGGATGCTCGCTTTAAAAATAACAACGTATTTCATTTTATTTCTCTATAAAAATTATGATTTAACGTATAAAAAAGCGAGCCTGAGCTCGCTTGTTTCATTCTAATTCCAGATAAGGGTTTTCAAATCCTAATTTCTTTAAAATTTCAATTTCTAAACTTTCCATTTCATTTGCATCTTCTTCAGATGTTTCATGATCATAACCCATTAAATGCAGTGTGCCATGAACCAACATATGCGTAAAATGCGTTAAAGGTGCTTTATTTTGTTCAAGGGCTTCATGAAGAACCACAGGAATACAAATCACTAAGTCACCGAGAGGAAACACATCTAAAACTTGTGCCATTTCATCTGGAAGATCACTGGAAAAAGATAAGACATTGGTAGGCTTATCTTTTCCTCGGTATTCTAGATTAAGTTTACGACTTTCATCATTACTCACACAAGCAATGCCAATTTCACAGTCACTTTGCGTATGAATATGACGTAACGTTATTTCTACAACTTTTTTAAGATAAGCACGTTTCAAAACTAATTCAGGGCTTTGAATATCCTGTTGTAGGGTAAGACTGAGTTTCAAAAATTATCCTTCAATATTTACAATTTTAAACTTCATGCTGAGCATCTGCAGCAGCATTATTTTCAGTGACTAACGCGTCTTGAAGCGCTTTTCGTTCAGCACGTGCCTCAGTGCTTAAGCGTTGCTGTACGCTGTCCCAACCCTCATACGCTTCAACAATTTTTTGTACTAACTGATGGCGTACGACATCTCTAGAATGAAAATGTGTAATGTGAATTTCTTTCACATTTTCAAGCACGCGAAGGGCATGAGAAAGACCAGACTGTTGACCGCGCGGTAAGTCGACTTGAGTAACATCACCTGTGATGACCGCACGTGATCCAAAACCTAAGCGTGTGAGGAACATTTTCATTTGCTCGGGCGTGGTATTTTGTGCTTCATCTAAAATGACAAAAGAGTGATTTAGGGTGCGTCCACGCATATAGGCTAAAGGAGCTACTTCAATCACTTGGCGTTCAATAAGTTTGGCAACTTTTTCAAAACCAAGCATTTCATATAACGCATCGTATAGTGGACGCAGATAGGGATCAATTTTTTGAGTTAAATCACCCGGTAAGAAACCAAGTTTTTCTCCAGCTTCAACCGCAGGGCGAACTAATAAAATACGTTGAATTTCATTTCGTTCTAACATATCGACCGCAGCTGCGACAGCGAGGTAGGTTTTTCCTGTACCTGCTGGTCCAACACCAAATGAAATATCACTTTGTAAAATGCGTTGCACATAACGTTTTTGGTTTGCACCGCGTGGATTAATACGACCTTTGCGCGTTTGTAGCCAAACTGCATCCAAACCCGTATGCTCTTGTTCTTCAAAATCTATTTCTTGTAATTCACGGTCAGTTTGACTGCCTTGAATCATGAGATGAAGCGTATCAGCGGTAATTTGTTGACTGGTTTCACTTTCTTCATGTAATCGATGCAGCAGGCTTTCAGTCCGTGTTACTGCATCAATTTCTCCATCAATAAAAAATGCATCCCCACGATGGGAAAGTTTGACATCTAAACGTTGTTCGATTTGCTTCAAATGACCGTTATATGCACCTAAAATGCTTTGTAAACGATCATTTGAAAGGCCAGGAAAAGTTACTGTACGTCGAATCGCTGCAGTCAAGAGAATTCCTTTTATAAAGTAGACTAATTTATAGCTCTACATTACGCCACGTCAGGCTCAAGATTCAAGAGTTCACCATAAACTAAATTTAAAGTTTTTATCTCTGTTACCTCAATTTCTGCGAAACGACCGACCCAAGCAGCATCACCAATAAATGTTACTAAACGTGTATTGTCCGCAGTACCAACTAAAATATTCGGATCTTTGTCAGAGACGTTTTCAATGAGGACACGTTGAACAGTGCCTAGCATTGCATCAGTTTTTTCAATACTTGAACGCTTAATCCATTGCTGTACTTTAGCAAGACGTTCTTTTTTAACATCTTCAGGAATAATATCCTCAAGTTCTGATGCTGGAGTACCTGGTCGTTTTGAATAAATAAAACTATATGAATGATCAAAATCCATATCTTTAATAAATTGATAGGTTTCTTCGAAGTTTTCATCAGTTTCATTTGGGAAACCAATAATAAAGTCGGACGATAAGTGCATGTCGGGGCGCACTTTACGTAATTTTTTAATTTTTTCGATATAAACATCAATGGTGTGATTACGTTTCATTGCTTGCAGTACATCGTTTGAGCCACTTTGAACAGGCAAGTGCAGATGTGAAACCATTTGTGGTAAATCACGATAGCATTGAATTAAATCATCATTAAATTCTAAAGGATGTGAAGTGGTGTAGCGTAAACGTCCAATACCTGGAATTTCTGCAACTAAGCGTAATAAATCAGCAAAAGTACAGATTCCTCCTTCAAACGTTTCTCCTCTATAGCCATTAACATTTTGACCCAGTAGGGAAATTTCACGAACCCCTTTTTCAGCTAAGGTCGCAATTTCAGCTAGTACGTCATCTAATGGGCGAGAAACCTCTTCTCCTCGAGTATAAGGAACGACGCAGAAAGAGCAATATTTGGAACATCCTTCCATAATAGAAACAAATGCTTTGTAGCCTTCCACACGTGGCTCAGGTAAAAAATCAAATTTTTCAATGTCAGGAAAAGAAATATCCACCAATTTGATTTTATCTTTTTTAGGTTTTTCAATTTGCTCAAAATGTTGATCTAACATTTGCGGTAAGCGGTGCAAAGTTTGTGGTCCAAAAATCATATCAACATAATTGGCACGTTTTTGAATGTTGTCACCTTCTTGAGAGGCAACACAACCGCCAACACCAATAATAAGATCAGGATTTTTTTCTTTCAGTTTACGCCAACGACCCAGTTCAGAAAAAACTTTTTCTTGTGCTTTTTCACGAATAGAACACGTATTCATGAGCAAGATATCGGCTTCCTTGGGATCGGTCGTTAAAATATAACCGTGAGAGTCGCCAAGAAGATCTGCCATACGATGACTGTCATACTCATTCATCTGACACCCTTGTGTTTCGATATACAGTTTTTTAACTGAATCGAGAACAGGGGTGTGCTGTGGCTGGGTAACAGTGTTTTCTGAGGCAGCTTGGGCACTATTGGGAATGATGGTTTGAACCGTCATGTAGGCTCCTAAAAATGAAAACAAAAAATTTAATTTGGATTGGCAATAAACTGTAGCTTATTCATATAAATAAAGAATACAGTATTGTATATGGCGACCAACTAAATTTGAAAATATATTGGAAGGCGCATATTTTAGCAGGAAAAGGGGGCAAACTTATAGCTTAAAATAATGATGTGATGCACATTGAATTTTACGATGAAAATGTTTGAAATTTAGTAGTGTTTAATCATAAGGTTACATAACAGAACAATACGACTGACTAAGAATAATTAAACTATATAGAAAATGGTAAAATTAAACATTTATGGGTTTGGGTAGTAAAAATGAGCAAGTACATGCTGAATATGCAGAAAAAGCAATTTAATATCGGTTCAAAGTTTGTATTGAGTTGTGCATCTGTATTTATGTTTTCGTCAGCATATGCAGCAGAAGAGCAATTTAGTGAAGCATTAAGAGCCGCAAATGCAGGAAATATCACCTCTCTCCAGCAGTATCAAATGTCAATGCAAAATGATGCATTAGGGTATTATCCTGAATATTGGATGCTCAATCGAAATCTTGCTTCTCAACCTGTAAGTGCCATTATTAGTTATGCTGAGCGCTATCCTCAATCGGCAATGGCTGAAAAGCTGTCCGCAGATTATGTGGAAGAGAAAGTAAAACAAGCTGATTTTACCGATGTTCAATTGGTTTTACCTTATGTTTCAAATCCAGATCAGGAAGAAAGCTGTGCAATTGCACAAGTGCGTGCACGAACTGGCGACCCGCTTGTTTTTTTAGAAAACAAAGAAGTGTGGCTCACAGCCAATACACAGCCCGAACCGTGTATCGGATTAGCACGTATGATGTTATCAAGTCCAATTATGACCAAAGAAGATCGTGAACATCGTTTATGGGTGCAACTCAGGTCAGGTCAAGGCGGGCAAGCAGTCGCAACTTCTCAAACATTAGGACTGAATCTTTCACTTGGGCAATTAAATATAATTCAAGCTGATCCTCTTAATTATTTATGGTCTGCACCTAAGTCGACAACAACAGATTATGCTTATTTGGTATATGCCATTGGGCGATTAGCTGACAGCGATTTGAATGGCGCGTTGTCTTCAGTAAAAAAAGCTGCGGAAGGAACACCTGAGAATGTACAAAAAGCGTTATACCGTACCGTAGGTTATGTTGGTGGTACAACGGTGATGAAGAATAATTTTAACCGTGAAGTATTGAATAATTTTGATGCCAGTTATGGCATGCCATTTAGTCATGAAGAAGCTGAAATTTATGCAAGGCAAGCTATTCGGTTTAGCGCTTGGGAAAGCTTAGTGCGAGCAATTGATGCAATGCCAGTAAATCAACAGCATGAAGATCGTTGGCAATATTGGCTGGCTCGAGCATATGAGCAACGTAATGATTCAGCATCTAAAGCAAAAGCACGAGAAATTTTCTTAAAATTATCACAAGGGGATGATTATCATAATTTATTGGCAAAAGATCATATTGGGCAAAATTATAAAGATTTTCCTGTAAATTATGAACCAACCGCTGCAGATATGCAGCGATTAAATCAAGATATTCATTTCCGTCGAGCGTTTACACTAAAATCAATTAATGCACCTGTTTTGTATGTGAACAGAGAATGGAATTGGGCAGTTCGTCAGGCCTATTTAAAGCACGATGATGGCTTGATTTTAGCTGCAGCCAAACGTGCAACCGATATGGGGTGGTATGATCGTGCAATTTATGCGGCAGATCGTACAACGAATAATCACAATTACATCTATAAATATGCAATGCCATATAAGAATTATGTTGTGTTGCATAGTCAAAATGCTGGTATAGATCCCGCATGGGCTTATGGCTTAATGCGACAAGAAAGTCGATTTAATATTGGTGCTCGTTCACATGTTGGTGCTGGCGGTTTAATGCAAGTTATGCCAGATACAGCAAAATTAATTGCGAGACAAATGGGGGAATCTTATAATCCAGCCGCATTAAGTGATATGAATACGAATATTCGATATGGCACTTTCTATTTATCGATGATTCAAAATCAATTAAGTGGTAGCTCTGTATTGGCAACAGCTGGGTATAATGCTGGTCCAAATCGGGCGCGCCGTTGGCAACCAGATTTTAAGACTTTAGCATCAGATCAGTATACAGAAACGATTCCTTTAGCAGAAACTCGCGACTATGTGAAACATGTAATGACCAATGCCACCCATTATGGCGTACTACTTGGACAAGGGGGGCAATCTATTGGAAATAGAATGAAAACCATTCCAGTAAGAGATAGCCAGTAGTGATTAGTTGAATGATTAGGTTTTTGAATGAATAAAGTATGTGGTCAGAAACGGCTTAAGGATTATTTTTTACTGTTTATGGGTAATATAATGCTGTGCATGATTGCATCTTCTATTCATGCAAATCCTGTCAGTGGCTATGTCATGGAAATACAAATGACTCCCGCAGTTTGTCTACTTGATGTAGAAAAAATGAAGAAGCGAGAATGCTTAGAAGGATATGCATTAAATATTTTAGGTTTGTATCCTGAAGTACGAACAGCAAATTGTAGGACAAATACCTCTGCAACCTTAGCCCCAATTCAAGCGAAAGTTGTGGCAAGTGTTATGCCCAATGAGTTTGTAAGAGAAAATCTTTGGCGAAGTGTGGGTGGATGTGTGCCAATGAATGCCAGTCAATATTTCAGAGCTGTCATTAACCTTGCAGATAAGCTCAATATTCCAGTCGTAATGACTCGACAGGAATCAACATTAATACAGCAAAATATGTTAAGAACAATGTTTCTTAAATTAAATGCAGGATTACCTGAAAGAGGGATTAGTTTTCAGTGCCGTAGTCATAAAAATGTAAGTTATTTGACGCATATTAAAATTTGCTATGATGCCAATGGGAAATATAAAAACTGTCCAGAAATCATTGAAAATCAATGTCAAAAATCGTTTGTTATCAAAGGAACATACTAATATTATTCAAAATTTAAAATGATATTTTCAGTTTCTTTTTATATGGTTTTATTCTGAGTAATTCAAAAATATGCTTATTTAGATCATTTTAAATACTTGAAACTTCTATTTTTAGAAGAGAAATTCAAACGTATTTTAGTTCTTTCATTAAATTTTATTCATATTTTCTATCAGACTTTTGTTGAAATACATTCTCTTTTACATGCATATCAGAAAGGATTGGAGTACAATCTTTGGCGTTTAAGATAATTAGATTAAATAGAACAGCTATTTAATTGTATTGACGATCCTCTCATTTGGAGATAATTACATGAAGCAACCTGTACGCGTTGCCGTTACTGGCGCAGCTGGTCAAATTGGTTACAGCCTATTATTCCGTATTGCAAGCGGTGAAATGCTTGGTAAAGACCAACCAGTTATTTTGCAATTGTTAGAAGTTCCTTTTGAGAAAGCTCAACAAGCGCTTAAAGGCGTGATGATGGAACTTCAAGACTGTGCATTCCCACTTCTTGTGGATATTGTTGGTACTGATGATCCTAAAGTTGCATTCAAAGATGCAGATTACGCGTTATTAGTTGGTTCGCGTCCACGTGGTCCTGGTATGGAACGTGCCGACTTATTAAAAGTAAATGGTGAAATTTTCATCGGTCAAGGTCAAGCACTGAATGAAGTTGCTAGCCGTGACGTTAAAGTACTTGTGGTTGGTAATCCAGCAAATACGAATGCTTACATTGCAATGAATTCTGCTCCAGATCTTCCTGCGAAAAACTTTACAGCAATGTTACGTCTTGACCATAACCGTGCAGCTTCTCAAATTGCAGCTAAAACAGGTAAAGCGGTTAAAGACATCAAAAAACTTACTGTTTGGGGTAACCACTCTCCTACAATGTATGCTGATTATCGTTTTGCTACGATCAATGGCGAAAGCGTGAAGGATACAATCAACGATCAAGAATGGAATGCAAATGTATTCCTTCCTACCGTTGGTAAGCGTGGTGCTGCAATTATTGAAGCTCGTGGTCTTTCTTCAGCTGCTTCAGCTGCAAATGCTGCAATTGATCATATGCGCGATTGGGCTCTTGGCACAAATGGCGAATGGGTAACAATGGGTATTCCATCAGATGGTTCTTATGGTATTCCTGAAGGTGTAATGTTCGGTTTCCCTGTTACAACAGAAAATGGCGAATATACAATTGTTCAAGGTCTTGAAATTGACGAATTCAGTCAAGAACGTATCAACCATACGTTGCAAGAATTAGAAGAAGAGCGTGCAGCAATTGCTGACATGCTTAAATAATTTAATTTTCGTTAATTAAATTGAAAAGCACTCTTTTAGAGTGCTTTTTTATTTTTAAATTACAGCTTTATATCGATATAAAAACACAATTTGAAACAACAAACTTCGGTTGATGACTAGGTTTTTTTTTATTCTTGATATAAGTTAATTAAATAATAAATGACAGAATACTTGATAAGGAGTGCGTGATGCTCAATCAAAATAAACCATCCTTAGCTTTATTATTTTCTCAATTAGGCTTAGCGAATAGCCCAGCCGCAATTGAACTGTATATTAGAACCCATCAGCTTAGTGCAGCACAAAATTTACATGATGCAGTATTTTGGAGTAAAGGACAGCGGGATTTTTTAATCAGTCATTTGGTGCAAGATGATGACTGGGCAATTTGGATTGATGAATTAAATCAACAATTGCATATGGATGCTTATAAATTACAACCCGTTTAACCCACTTTGAATATAAAAAATGCCTCTGATAAAGAGGCATTTTTTTGATAATGAAGAGCTTTAAATATTCAGTGCATTTTACTTTTTAAAATCTGTAGAAACCAATCTATTTTTCGATATTGAATAAATGCAGGATGTTGCTGTAATAAATCAAAATCAAACGCTTTGGTTTTACTATATTTCGTTAACCAGTGACGACAAAGGGCGGATTCATTTTTCACAGCTGAAGCGTATGCTAAAAAGAAATAAATATCTCCATTCGTGTCTGAAGTCATCGGCTTTAAAATTTGCTGAGTAATTAATGCAAACTTTTGTTCCTTGGTTATTTCGTAATACAACATATAGGCTTTAGCTAAGTGCAATGAGAGTTTAATATACAAACTCAGTGTTATTTCTTCAAATTCAATACGACTTTGTTCGAGAAGAACAATCGCTTCTTGTAGGAAATGAATTTGTTCTTGACGAACTTGACTGAGTGTCACTAACTGTAAGCGTAAGTCGCTACGTTCTAAGGCAAGTTCAGGTGTATTGCCTTGTAAATAGAGTTGGTCAGTTTCCCCAATACGTTGAATAATCGGTTGAATATGTTTTTGCATTAACGACTCCTCATCACAGTTAACTTTATATGAGGATGATTCATTGGATTTAAAGCGTTAAAAAATAGGATGATCATTGCGAAGCCAAGCAGTAATTGAAAAACGTTGATGTTTTGCTTGTAACACTTCGTGCATTAAATCACTTTGAAAAAGTGCGATACGATTTGGTTTAGGCGAAATGATATGCCATTGTTTATTTTTATCTTGCAAGTGAAGCTCGCCTCCCCAACCATCCTGCCATTCATCATGTAAATAGTACACGGTGGAAATCGTACGTCCATTTTTTCCTTGAGGATTATCGCGGTGGAGTGCATAAAATTCTCCAGCGTTATAGCAAGCAAAATGCGCTTCAACGTCATGGATACCTAAGAAAAATGCGCGATTAAATTGTTCTGCTAAATAATTTAAAGTTTGAATATGTTGCTGAGCAATTGTGAAATGATCATTGATCCATAAAATATGGTCGCTTCGGATATTACTGACGACACCATTTTGAATGGCTGCATTTCGAAATTGATTGAGGTGGGAGATGCATTCTTTGGTTAATGAATGTCTATATTCTTGTGTATAGATATGATCAATAATACTAAAACCGTGTTGATCTAAATTATCTAAAATTTGATCAACCGGTAAATCCTTTGGGATAATCATTTTTTCCATGTATAAAACCTCTATAAAAGTTATAAAAAAAGGTGAGATATTCTAGAGCAAGAATAGCATCTGAACGAAACTATTTTTCATGCTAAAATGTCGGTTGATATTAGGAATTAATGAAACATGAATTACCGTCACCATTTTCATGCTGGTAACTTTGCTGATGTAATGAAGCATGTATTATTGCTTCAATTATTAAATAGATTGAACACGAAAGATAAACCATATCGTTATGTAGATACGCATGGTGGTGCAGGTAAATATGATTTAGCTTCTTCTGAGGCACAAAAATCGGGTGAATTTTTAACGGGAATTCATCGTCTTGTTAAACTTGATGATTCAATTAAGCGAAATGCACCTGAAGGTGTTCAGCAATATTTAAAAGTTGTTGAACAAATGCGTGCAAATTTTGGTAAGGGTGCTTACCCAGGTTCACCATGGTTTGCTTTGCAAGGGATGCGTGAGATAGATAAAGCCACTATTTTTGAAATGCAGCGCGATGTCTATCAACAGTTACGTCATAATATTTTTGACAAGCGTGCAGGTTTGCATGAACGTGATGCATACGAAGGTTTGTTAGGTGTTATACCACCGAAAGAAAAGCGCGGCTTGGTCATGATTGACCCTCCTTATGAGTTAGAGCGCAAAGATTTTCCGCAATTGGTCAATCTTTTGGTAGCAGCTTATAAGAAATGGCCAACGGGGGTATTTGCTGTATGGTATCCAATTAAAGATCGTGCAATGATAGAACGGTTTGAAAAGAAGATGTATAAAACAGGAATTCGCCGTCAATTGATTTGTGAAGTTTGTGTTTGGCCAGATGATACGCCAGTGGGTTTAAATGGATGCGGTTTACTTGTTATTAATCCACCATGGAAATTTTCTGAAGATGCGGATGAAGCACTTCAATGGTTATTCCCACATTTGCGTATGAGTGAAAATGGTGGACATGCCGCTGTGCGCTGGTTGGTTGGCGAATAAGTTTTAATGAATATAATGATAGGTCGTAGTTAGGATCGAAGAATGACTAATACAAATAAGCCTGAAGGGGATTTTTCCACAAACGATAATTCATTCGATGGAATTACATTTGAAGTCGTGGAGGAAGAGCATACCAATGAAGGAAATAAAGTGAAGCGTCGGGGCATCTATCTATGGCCTAATCTGATTACGACTCTTGCATTGCTTTCAGGCTTCTACTCCATTATTGCAAGTATGAATGGAGACTTTAGACAGGCCATTTTTGCAATATTCTTTGCTGCTTTATTTGATGGATTGGATGGGCGAGTAGCACGGGCAATCGGTGCACAAAGTCCATTTGGAGAGCAGTTTGACTCCTTATCAGATTTACTGGCATTTGGGATAGCACCTGCAATTTTGATGTACAGTTGGAGTTTGCATGATTTAGGGCGAATTGGGTTAGCGTGTTGTTTTGTGTATACCGCTTGTGCAGCATTTCGTTTAGCACGATTTAATGTGCAAATTGGAATTGTAGATAAGCGATATTTCATTGGTGTTGCAAGCCCATTAGCAGCGATTATTATTATTTCATCTGTTTTAGTTGGATTGGATTATTCAGAAGTTTTTGATTTAAAAGAAAAAGGCATACAGATTTATAATGTCATACTAATCGTTACAGTTGGACTATTGATGATTTCAAACATCAAGTACTATTCTTTTAAAACAATTGATCGTAAAAGAGTACCTTTTGCAGTACTGCCATTAAGTGTTTTTATTATTGCTGTTATTACTTACGATATTCCTGTAGGTATTTTAATACTTTCTATAATTTATGCATTATCTGGTTTTTTTACGACATTTTTTGCAAGAAAGAGTGCTAATACATAACGAAGAATAAAAGGAGTTTGGTATGCGGCTGTTTCAAGATTTCTTAGATCAGTCTAAACAGCTGAATCAAACTCCTAAACATAAACGAATATTTAAAAAAACAGATTTTATTTATCATGCACCAAATAAACAATATAAAGTGATTTTTATTGGATTAAAAATTCCAAACTTACCCGCACCTCTGCATTATTTAAATTTCTTTAGTACGATTGGTATACCAAACTCAGCCGTTTTTTTGAATCAAAGTGCGATCAAAACAACTGTGTTAGATACAGCAACGACATTGGTCAGTACCAGCCCTCATATGGTTGGACAGCTCAGTGCGTATTCGATTAAAAAAGACTGTTATTTAAATGAGCAAGATCTTCAGTTTGGACATCGAGAAAGTATTTCAGGTAGTTTAACCAATATTAATATACAAAGAATGAATGATGAGCTTAGTTTTGATTTGCAAATTTGTGCATTATCGCCATCGTTATATTTTTCAAAGTTGAAATTTAATTTAGCTGAGTTTTGGTCATTGCCTGCCATGTGTAAAGGTGAGCTATTTTATAAACAACAAAGATATGAGATTGAGGGGTTAGCTAGTTTTGAGTTTGCCAAAAGTAGAAATCTTTCTTATATGTCATGCGCCTTCTATGTGTATCAGTTAATCAATCTTGATGAACAACGACAAATAATTTTTACTCAATATCGGGATTCTTTTAATCATTTGATTTCCTCACGTATTTATATAAGAAACATTCTCCAAGATGATCTTCAATTTTTTGATGAGCAAGTTCAATTCAATATTAAAAGAATATATCCACAAATTAAAACGCCAAATGGTCAAATTATGTATTTACCACGTGAATTTGAGTGGCTATATCAAGATGAGAAGATATCAATACAGTTAGAGGGATGCTGTCGAGGAGATTTTAAGTTTGGACTAGGAGCAGGCTTTGTCGGAAGTTTTTATTATACGTTGACAATGAATAACGAAGTATTTGAAGGTACTGGTGGGTATTGTGAATACATTGATTGTCGTGCACTACGATGGCAAGAACAAAATAAAGAAGAAAGTTTGATTAATAAAATTGAGCAAGTTGCGCCAATAATGATCAAAAAATAAAATAAAACAGTATTTTTGCACACAAAGTATTCACTTGATAGTAAATTTAAGAACAAATTTGATTTAGGGGTTGCATTGGAATGGGGATGGTGTAGAATGCACATCCATCGGCGGTGATGTTGATTAAAACTTGTTGAGAAACAAGGATTTAGCCTTAAGTGGTAAGATCTGAGAGTTTTGAGAAGGTTTTAAAAGATTAACAAAACTAGTTGACT
>NZ_NEGH01000018.1 GCF_002135375.1 Acinetobacter sp. ANC 4558
GGACTATCGATACACAGCTTTGCCAAGAACCGCTGACTTGGGTTTCTAACCCATACTCGATAAAAAGCCATTAAATATTGATAGCCTTCTTCTTGAACCACCCACTGCACGGATGCGGTGTGATAACTACCTTTCAATGCACGGCGATATCTTGGCGCACCACCATCTAACTCTTGTGAAATAACACCATCACCCAATTGGGCTGAATAGCCCGACTGGGTGGAGCAATAAAGTAATTTATGCATAACTTGCACCCGAGCTCGGTTTAATTCAACACATTCCCAGAATAGAAGTGCTACGCCAAATTCAACATACAGGCTTTAACGTTACAGTTCATGTACTTGATGCACCCAAGAGTATTCGACAAAAACGCGTTCAGCAACGAAATATTGAACAAGGTGAGACTTTTTCAATGATTGTACCCGATCATATTTTCGAAATTGCCAGTGATATGTGGGAAGCTCCAAATGAGATTGAAATTGAAGAGTTTAACTTCATATTTCCTCTGATCGCTTAGACTCTTATTATCCACGTTGTCATAAATTTAATCAGTTTTCATTTAAAAAGCCTTTATCTATAAGATAAAGGCTTTTGATTGATAAAATTAAAGATTACTGTCCTGAACGGATAATATAATCAAATGCGGAAAGTGCTGCTTTCGCACCTTCACCCGTGGCAATAATAATTTGTTTATATGGTACGGTTGTACAGTCACCCGCAGCAAAAACGCCTTTGACATTAGTTTCATTACGTTCGTTAATCACAATCTCACCACGATTTGAAAGCTCAACGTTTGTTTCCTTCAAGAAATCTGTATTCGGTAATAAGCCAATTTGTACAAAAATTCCTGCTAATTCGATTATATGCTCAATGTCAGTTGCACGATCCTTATACTTTAATGCAGTCACTTGTGAACCATCACCAACAACTTCCGTTGATAATGCATTCAAAATCACTGTCGTATTCGGCAAGCTATGAAATTTATCTTGAAGGACTTGGTCTGCACGTAATTGTGTATCAAACTCAACCAAAGTTACATGCTCAACTAAACCAGCAAGATCAATGGCAGCTTCAACACCAGAGTTACCCCCACCAATGACAGCAACGCGTTTACCTTTGAATAATGGACCATCACAGTGTGGACAATATGCGACTCCACGGGTTTTGTATTCTTGCTCGCCCGGAACATTCATTTCTCTCCAACGTGCACCTGTTGAAAGAATGACTGTTTTAGAAGAAAGTGTTGCTCCATTGTCTAAGCTCACTTCAACTAAACCGTTTGTTGTTTGGTCTGCACCTCGAATATCCGTTACACGCTGTAAGTTCATAATGTCAACACCGTACTCACGCACATGGGCTTCCATTTCTGCAGCAAACTTTGGTCCTTGGGTTTTTTGAATGGAGGTATAGTTTTCAATGCCCATGGTATCCATGACTTGCCCCCCCATACGTTCTGCAACAATACCTGTGCGAATCCCTTTACGGGCTGCATAAATTGCAGATGTATTTCCAGCAGGACCACCACCAATCACCAAAACATCAAATGCATCTTTGGCATTCAATTTCTCAGCATCTTTGGCAGCTGAATTGGTGTCTAATTTAGCAAGGATTTCTTCTAACGTCATACGACCTTGACCGATATGTTCCCCATTTTGGAAAACCATAGGAACTGCCATGATTTTACGTTCTTCCACTTCATCTTGAAAGAAACCGCCATCAATCATCGTCGCTGTTGTGCCTGGATTATTAATGGCAATCAGGTTCAAGGCTTGCACAACATCAGGGCAGTTGTGACAACTTAAAGAAACAAAAACATCGAAATCAGCCGTTAAATTCAATGCTTTAATTTGAGAAAGTACCTCTTCAGATACTTTGGGTGCATAACCAGAAACTTGTAACAATGCAAGAATTAATGACGTAAATTCATGTCCCATCGGTAAGCCTGCAAAGAAGACTCGAGGTTGTTGTCCTGCTTTTGCTACTCCAAAACTCGGAATCCGCTTGTTTTTTCCATCAAAACGTGCAGTCACGTTATCTGAAAGTGCGGCAATTTCTGTCACAAGTTCTTTGATCTTTTCTGATTTATCTGAATCATTTAAGCTTGCAACCAATTCAATTGGACTTTCAAGGCGCTCAAGAAGCGTTTTTAATTGTGCTGAAGTATTTTGATCTAACATGACGAACGTCTCCAAAGGAGTAAATCTTTATTTGATGGAAGAATCATAGAATAAACCAATAGATAGGTAAAACAAGTTATTCTTATTTAAATGATCGGTTTATTAAATTAATGTTAGGCTAAAAATTACCGTAACCGATGTTCAATTCGGAGAATACGCTTTTTTAAATGATGAGATAAAAAAAATAAAATAATCGTTAAAATTGCACTAATAAAACTTAATAAAATAATAAAGTATTGTACAAATACTTGTATGTCTTCTGCTTGTTTAGCTTGCTTTTCAACTGATTTGGCCAAAGGAGTCAATGCTTTTTCATATAGTTGATATTGCATTGTCCAAAGCTGTTCAGGCTTAAAACCATATTGAATAAAGTTATCGTTTTGTTTTTCTGCATTGATTAATTTTAATATATAAGGAATAGCAGCATCTTTATCAACTGGTTGGTGTATTAATGCAGTTTGTGCCAATAAATAGGCCTGAACATTTGGATCTAAATTTGATTTTTTTAAATATTGGGCAATTTTACTCTGTTGAATATCTTCATTATAAGCAATTTCTTGTGTAAATACGCCTATCTTATTATCACGCCTATCATTTTGGATATAAGTTAAAACTGACAAAATCATGATAAATGCAATCAACCAAGCAATACATCTTAAAACTAAAGATTTAAATCTTATTATAAAAAAATGTATTCTTTTGGCCCAACGAAGAAAATAAAAAGAGCCTACAAATGAAATCAATAATTTAGTAATAAACCAACCAAACCAAGATAATAAATTTAAAAAATAATCAGGTGATGTTTGTAAATTCGATAAACTTCCATTCGCACTTATAGGAACATGTAATTGTTTTACTTCGGTAGTTAATCCAAAAAAACTATATACAAAATCTTGTTGTAGATACAAAGAAATCAGACATCCTAAAAAAATAGTTCCTGTACAAATCATGAATAGATCAAGTCGATGGTATCGCTTTTTTATTTCAACGATACCCTGTTCAATCTTAACTAGATTTAATGCATATTTTTCTGACAACAAAGATTGCTTCCTAATGTTCACATTGGTGGCTTATTGGAATCTATCACCAACTGATTCAAATTATCTTGTAGAACTTTTAATCGTTTTGTTGCCTCATCTCGCTTTTGCATTCCTTCTTTTTGAATCTGAATTACATCATTTACTGTATTAATTAAAGTGTTTTGAACATGATCTAAAGTTTCAATATCAATCACTGATCTTTGATTTGCTTTTGCGGTATCAATAGAGTTTTGATGCAGCAAATCTGCATTTCGTCGTAAAATCTCATTGGTTGCATCATCAATATTTTGAGCAAGTTTCACGCTATTTTTTTGTTCATTTAACGAAATAGCCAAGCTAATTTGATTTTTCCATGCTGGAATCGTAATATTTTTAATTGAATAAAATTTATCGACTAACATAATATTATTCGATTGAATAATCCGAATCATAGGCAACGTTTGCATTGCTGAATGTTGTAAAATTTTAAAATCGCTAACTCGCTTTTCTAAATTATTTGCGAGGTGATTCAAATCATAAATTTTTTGTATAACCGTTTGATCTCGTAGTAAATTCGTTAATTGATCAATTTCATTTTGAATTTCTTGCTGTTTGATTTGACCAGCGGCAATATAGATACCTAATTCCTTATACTCTTCTTCCACTCCAACAAACATTTTATCTAAGGTTTCAACTCTCGTTTTTAAACCCAATTGAGAAATTTCAATCTCTTTTATCAGCACATTTAATTGTTCTTTGCTTGTATTAAATGCCATATCAAAATTATTTTTTGCACCTTTAAGCTTATTAATAATTTTGCCTAAAAAACCATTATCTTTCTGTTGATTTAAAATACTTGATGTATTTAGTTGCTGAGCGACGTGTACCACTTCATTCAATTTTTGACCTGTTTCTTCTAAATCTTTATTTTGAACAAGATCTAATAATTCATCGGTATAAGTAGACGTTTGTTTAGCAATACTTTTCCCATACTCCGCAACTACATGATAATTTAAGTCTTGTAAATCTTTTCGAGCACTCAGTACTTTTTCAAAATCACTTTCATCAAGCCCAATTTCTTTTAAATTCAGTTGATCAAACTTTTTTCTGGTTTCTTCTACTGAAGATTTATCACTTAAAACATCATGCTTTTCAAAATCAGACATATATTACCTTTTCCATCAATTATCTTGTTTTATCCAAAGAATTTTTCAAGGATGAAATTAAATTTAATCGTGTATCATCTAATTTTTCTAAATCTATACCAGATGATGTTTGTTGACTTTGTTTCACATGAAATTGCCATGCAGGAATAAGCACTTGTTGTGCTTCCTTAAAACGATCTAATAACGTCAATGCAATCTGTTGAGAAAGCTGCATCTGTGTTATAGCAATATCATTATTTGCTTGTAATGTCATTAGGCTCATGACTTTTTTAGATAATCTGTCTGAAAAGTTATCGAGGGGATGAATATTTTTAACAAACTTTGGATATTCCTGTAAAAATCCTTCTGCTGCTGCAATAGCATGTGCCATATCTTCGCGATATTGATGAATTTTTTCTATATTATTTTTAGATTTTTGAATTTCAAATCTTAATCTTTGACTCAATTGATTTGCTTTTGCCAATAATAAATCTAATTTTTTATAATATTCGATTTGACTTGCATCATATTCAATATCTAATCCAAGCCAGCGCTGTAACGCATTAAATTTTTTTATTTTTAAGTGCTTATTTGCATTTGATAACATCTCAATCATTTTTTCAATTGTTTGACCTAACTGATACATTAAAGATGGATCTACACCTTTAAGTAATTTTGCCTGTGCTTGAATAATATCATCTGCATAATGATTTAATTGATATTGATCATTTAATATAGGCAGTAAATAGTCACGTTGAATTTGCAATAACCGACGATGATCAACGCAAATTTCTTTCACTGGTGTCAATACAATCATTTGAAATAAAAAACCAAGAGCATCGGACAATCATTTTTATACTACTCTCTTTACATCAAAGCTTAAGTAATTTTTTGCTATTTTCTATTTACAAAAAAACTCAGATTTAAGCCATTCATTAAAACAAAAAGCCATTCTAAAGAATGGCTTTGAATTTTCTTTAAATTATATAAAGTTACCTTCTCGCTCTGGTTGATAAAGTACTTTTTCAATACGTACTTTCATGATATGTCCATCTGGTTGTGGCCATTCAATATCTTGCCCCTCAGCTAAACCAAGAATAGCAGCACCGACAGGTGCTAGAATATTAACCTGACCTTTATCTCCATTAAAATCATGAGGATAAACCAAAGTCACCTCTATAGGTGTTATCGATGGTGCAATCGTAATCGCTACTTTTGCATTCATAGTGACGACATTAATCGGAACTACCGTCGCATTGACCACCTCAGCGCGAGCAAGCTCATCTTCTAAATGCTGCATAGTCACAGTCTGTATTTTTTGATGTTCAAGCATTGTTTCTAAACGATTTAAATCTTGCTCAGAAATAATAATATTCGGTTTAGCCATACAAAAAATCCTTAATATATGAGTCTGCTCATTGAATTATTATTCAACTTTAAAATTGGTATTTTAAATCTATTCTATGCTTCAAATGTACATGAATATTTTAAATATATACAGTATAAAAAAAGCCTCCATGAGGAGGCTTTCTCAATCAATGGATGACTTAATTTACATAAACTGGAAATTTAGCACAAACCGTTTCAACCTTGGCTCTTACTGTATTAATTACAGCTTCATCACCTTTAGAATCAAGAATATCTGCAATCCATTCAGCTAAATCACGTACTTCAGCTTCACCAAAACCACGAGTTGTAACTGCTGGTGTACCAATACGAACACCAGAAGTAACAAATGGAGAGCGTGGATCATTAGGTACTGAGTTTTTATTTACCGTAATATGCGCAGCACCTAACCATGCATCAGCATCTTTACCAGTAATATCTTGTTTAATTAGAGAAAGCAAGAATAAATGGTTTTTAGTACCACCAGAAACAACATCATAGCCACGAGCAATAAGAACTTCAGCCATTGCTTGAGCATTCTTCACGACTTGCTGTTGATAAATTTTATATTCAGGTGCCATTGCTTCTTTAAAACAAATCGCTTTTGCAGCAATTGCATGGACTAAAGGACCACCCTGATTTCCTGGAAATACTGCTGATTGCAGTTTTTTCTCAATTTCTTCATTTGCTTTTGCAAGGATTAAACCAGAACGCGGACCACGAAGTGTTTTATGCGTTGTCGTTGTTGTTACATCAGCAATTTGAACTGGGCTTGGGTAAACACCAGCTGCAACTAGACCTGCAACATGAGCCATATCTACAAATAAATAAGCACCTACTTTATCCGCAATATCACGGAAACGTTGCCAATCTACAATTTGACTATAGGCAGAGAAACCTGCCACGATCATACGTGGTTTATGTTCAAGTGCTAAACGCTCAACTTCTTCATAATCGATTTCACCCGTTTCAGGATTTAAACCATATTGAATCGCATTGTATGTTTTGCCTGAAAAGCTAACTTTAGCACCATGCGTTAAATGACCACCGTGTGCTAAGCTCATACCTAATACAGTATCACCAGGATTGAGAAGTGCTAAGTAAACTGCTGAGTTTGCTTGAGAACCTGCGTGTGGTTGAACGTTTGCATAGTCAGCGCCAAAGAGTTCCTTAGCACGATCAATAGCCAATTGCTCAATAATATCAACATATTCACAACCGCCATAGTAGCGTTTGCCTGGGTAGCCTTCTGCATATTTGTTAGTGAGTTTTGAACCTTGAGCTTCCATAACAGCTGGAGAGCAATAGTTTTCCGATGCGATTAACTCAATATGAGCTTCTTGACGTGCATCTTCATTTGAAATTGCTTGAGCTAATTCAGGGTCAAATTCAGCAATAGAGATATTGGCAAACATTAGCGAGGTCCTATGAATGTAGGGCTTTTAAGCCGTGCTAAGATTGGCGCATATTATATCATGAAGTTATCTTATTTTGAGAATCAACTTTGCTCAGTTTGTAATAAAAATTGCACTTATGAATACAATTAAATATTAACAATCATTTTTTAAGTTTCTCTGATATATTAACGTTTCAATAATGTGACACAAATCACAAATAATTTCAATTCAATATTAATTATAAAAACTTTGCGTATTCATACTACTACCTATTTTAAATACTTACTTTAAAATAATTAGAATGAATAAAATCTAAATATTTATTATGATTCTTAAAGTTAAAATATTAAACTACAGAATAAATCTACAATTTTAAATAATATATTTAGTTAAAATAATTTAAATTTTCAATATTTTTATTTTAATTAATACACTATCTCAACATGTAATACATATTGTTGTATATTTTTTAATAAAAATACCCAGTGAAATTATATTTAATAAATAAAATCAAAATAATAAAATTTTAAAAACTAATAAATACTATCATACTATTACATTACATATCTAAATAATTACCTGTTATAGATATTATTAATAATTCATAACCAAAGTAATAGTAAAAAATAAAGATAATACATCACAGGATTAAAATTTTAATGCCTGCTATGAGGATAAATGATGTATAAAAAAATAATTTTTCATATTTTAACGGTTATATCACTTTCAGCTTGCACAGACAAATCACCCAATAGCTCAAACAATGAAATAGTCACCCCACAAAAAGATTGTATTGAAACTGGTGTATATGCCTGTAAATCTGGTGAAACAGAACCTCTATATCCTTTTCAATGGGCTTTAAACTATAAAAATAGTTTCTTTAAAGCCTTCAAAGATATATGGAAAAATGATTCTGACCCTGAAAATTATGACATAAATGTTGAAGTTCTGCATAAACAAGAAATTAAAGGTCAGGGCATTAGTGTAATGGTTCTAGATGATGGTATTGATATCAAACATGAAGACTTATCTGCCAACATTAATAAAAGTATGACTTTCAATTTTATTAACAACAGCAATAATCCCACCCCTGCAAATAACCCTAATTATCAACATGATTCACATGGTACCAATGTTGCAGGAATTATTGCAGCAGCACAAAATGGTAAAGGCGTTATGGGTATTGCACCAAGGGTAAACTTAGGCGGCGCTAATTTACTATCTGCTCCACGTAACGTAGACTTAGATTCATACGGTGGTGCAGCATTCTCAAAAAATACGGATATTTTCAATGCATCATATGGAAAGAATCCTTCTGCTCCAATTCCTTATGATACCGCTACAAATATTCCCACTCATATTCGTTCTATCGTCAATTTACGTAATCAAAAAGGTGCCATTTTAGTTAAATCTGCTGGGAATGAGTTCATTGAATTCTTTGAAGGAGCTAATCGGACCCGAGATTGTCCAGATCAATTTAAAAACATTCTCAGTTGTGAAAATCTAGCACATGATATTGAAGCACTAGAACCGAATGTCATTTTAGTGGGTGCCGCAAATGCACAAGGACGAAAAGCATTTTACTCAAATGCAGGTCCAGTGAATTGGATTACTGGTCTTGCAGGTGAATCAGGTCGAGGTGGTATATTTGGTGAAGGAGAAGACGGCTTTGCATATACCCCAAATGAACGTCGAACTGCTGTTAGGGGACCCTCTATTTTTTCAACAGACTTACAAGGATATCAACGTGGTTATAGTCGCTCTAATTCAACAGATAACCTTTTCGCTCGAGGACTATCTATTTTTAAAGGGATTAAAAACAATCCAAACTGTGATTATTCACAAATGGGAGGTACTTCTGCCGCAACACCTACAGTGACAGGTGTAGTTGCCCTTATTTTACAAGTAAATCCAGATTTAACATGGCGTGATATTCGTGAGATTTAACTTCAGTCTTCACGTGTCATTGATAAAAATTATGATTTAAGAATTGCTGCAAATCACTTAGTTGATTTAACAACAGGAAGAATGTTAACTCAAACTGGAACTCGATCTGATATTAGAGATGGAATGACGCAAGTACCACTTGAATTTGGTTGGCAAACCAATGGTGCTGGTTTTCAATATTCGAATTGGTATGGTTTTGGCTTGGTCAATGCTGAGGCTGCCGTTAAGTTAGCTAAAAAATATAAAGCAGGAACTTTAAAAGCTTCTTTAAAACTTTCCAATTTTCAAAGTGCATTTCCTGCCATAGAAACTTTAGCTTATGGCAGAGTAACAAAGTTAGGTAATATTTCGATAAATAAGTTAGAAACAATTGACCAATTTCAATTGCGTCTAACAAGACCTATTTGTTCAGGAAGTGTTGGCTTCTTTGTTAAATCGCCATCTGGCGTAATTTCAAATTTATCGACCCCTTATAATATATATTATAAATCAAATATTTCAGATGTAATCGATTATGGCCTAGGAAGTTATGCTTTTCATGGTGAGAAATCAACAGGATCTTGGGAAGTATTTGCTGTCAGCGGTGATAAAGGTGCATCTGAAAGTAATGTTTCAGCATTAACACCTCTAAAAGTAGAGTATCGAATTATTCCTAAAATATATTCATAAGGAAGTCATTATGCTAAACAAAATAACGATATTAACGTTGATTATTACAACACTCACCATAACACCAACATTCGCTCAGACTGAATTATCGATAGGGAAAAAACTGAGTCCTGCACAGCTTTCCAAACTGAAAGGATTTAATCTAAAATTAGGTGATCAATCATTTAAAGTGATTACAGAACAACAGAATATTAAAGAAAAACAAATCAAAGGAACAACGACCAACGCTCTATCTAAAACATTGATTGCAAATACCAATGGTGTGCTTGGTGTAAGTGAAAACCTCATTCTCATTGCGAGAGTACCTCCTAACCAAGTTCGCTCAGTTACACAGAATATTATTCATGCAGCAATTTCTACAAAATTTTATGATCACCTTGAAGTGAGTTCTTTACAGTTTCAAACCTTTAATCAAACCATTACCGCCTATAATGAATTGGTAAAATTATTTCCCCAAGCAGAAGTCAGCATCCCGATTAAGTTTAGTGAACCATCCCCACGTTAAACAAATCTGTATAGAAGTAATGGCTTCTATACAGTATTTATTCATTCACATATAAACTATTCAGATCAGTATATCGACCAATTTAAAGTTCATTAAAAGAAATTAATTTCACTTTTAGTTCGAAAAATTTGTTCTCTAGAAATGATGATGGTAAATTGTCAATTTTCCCGATGGAATAGGTCATGCATGCAATTATTTTAGATACTGAAACCCATTCATTAAATGGACTACCGATCGAAATTGCCTACGCCCCTATTCAAATTCATGATGCGAAACTCACCTTAGATAAATCACGATTATTTGACCAGTTGTATCAAGTGAATGAACCAATTTCATTTGCTGCTATGGCTGTTCATCATATTTTAGAGTCTGACTTAACAGATAAACCACTCTATTCAAGCTTTCAACTTCCAGCAGAAACTCAATATATTATTGGTCATAATGTAGATTACGATATTCGAACCATTGAAAAATGTGGCGTAGATATATCTCCAATCAAAGCAATTTGTACTTTAGCCCTTGCTCGCAAAGTCTGGCCAGATGCCGAAGCACATAATATTTCTGCTTTAATTTATATGATCAGTAAAGGTAGTGAAAAAGCACGTGAAATGATTCGTAAAGCTCACCGAGCAGATATGGACATTATTTTAACTGCCAATATTCTAATGCATATTATTCATCACCTAAAAATTAATAGTATTGAAGCATTATTTGAAGCTTCTGAAGATGCAAGAATTCCACGAGTCGTAAATTTTGGTAAACACAAAGGAACTCAAATTATAGATTTACCACCAGACTATATTCAATGGTTATTACGCCAAGAAGAACTTGATCCATATTTGCGTAAAGCACTTGAAAACACCGCAATCACAACTTTATAAATTTCTCATAATTTTACAACCTAACTTCAGCACTTAGAACAAAAGTGCTGAAGTCATGTAATTACTTCATTTATACCGCAAGCCACTTAGCCACTTTAGCTTGATCATTGATCGTCAATTCAACTGTGGTCAGCTCAACGCCCCCAGCGACAACATCAAACTGCATTAATTCATGATTACGGAATGCAAAAATAGTGAATGTTCCCTGTTTTTTTGCATATTGCTCTAAAAGCTTTGTTGTCGCTTTTATCCCATCAATTGCAATAATCGTATCATTTGCTGAAAGACCAGCTTGCGCTGCTGTTCCATCACGGCGTACTTGTTGAATAAATACACCCTCTGGTTTATCTATAGCTTTCAGACCAAATGCTAACGATTTTTCATCTTTGAGTACATACTGAATACCAAACTCTGGAAATAATTGATCTAACGGTAGCTCATCCGTGGTATTCACGAGATGGTTAATTTGTTCAAGCCATTGATCACCTGTCAATTCATTACATAATTCATAAATTGTACGCTCATGTACCTGAATACCATTTTGTGCATTTTCATAAAGCCGACGCAGTAAAGCATCTAAACTTGAACCACGTAAACGTAATCCTAAGTCTAAGCATAAAGCAACTAAACAACCTTTATTATAGTAACTAGTGCCAGCATGGTTAGAATTCTCATCTTGACGATAAAATTTTATCCAAGCATCAAAACTAGATTCAGCAACTGTTTGAATATTCCGTCCAGGATTCTGTAAATAACGGTCAAGTTGCGCTTTTAATAATTTCAAATAGGCGTCCTGCGGAATCACACCACTTCGAAGAAGAATCAGATCATCATAATAAGATGTAAAACCCTCAAAAATCCAAAGTAATGATGTATATCCTTCTTTATTTAAATCATAATTTACAAAATTTTCTGGTCGAATAAATTTGACCAACCATGAATGAAAGTATTCATGGCTACATAAACCTAAAAATCGTTGATAATTTTCCGAAGGCTCTACAGGCTCATTTGCTTGTGGTAAATCATCGCGCGGCGTAATTAAACTTGTACTGTTTGGATGCTCCAAGCCACCATAACTATTCGCTGTCGCCATCGTCATAAAGGTATAATCTTGAAAAGGTGCAGAACCAAATAATGAAATTTCAGTCGCACAAATTTTTTCTAAATCATGTTTCATTCGCTCTACGTTCATTGAATGCTTACCAGACACGACAAACTCATGTGGAATATCATTCGCTATAAAGCTAAACCGAGTTTGATCTGCTAGCTCAAAAGGTGAATCAATGAGTTCAGCATAATGTTCTGCATATAATGTAAAACGTCCTTTGACCAAACTTTTAGACTTCAAACCGGTTGCCAATTGAAATGACTTTAATTCTTCTGGTAAAAATATCTCTGCTTCAATCGCTTTAGATTCTTGTCCTTCTAAGCCCAAACAAACACATGCGGGATTCACATAAAGTCGATTCTGATCTACATAGGCACCACGTACCGAAAGATCATATGCGTAAACATCATATTCAACCGTAATTAACTCATGATCCGTATTGAATAAACGCCACTTATTTTTTTCAAACTTTTGAATTTTTAGTACGCGTCCTGCTTCATCATACGCTTTTACACCTTCAATGTGCTTTGAAAATTCACGGATAAGATAGCTTCCTGGGATCCAGGTGGGTAATGATAATACTTGAGTTGGATCGGCCAAAAAACGTAAAGTGACATGTATTAGATGTTGACGATAATCGTCAAATTCGATTTGATAATGCAACATAATAGACAATACAAAATAATCAATAAAACTTAATGAGTAGCTTATCATTTTTTTGATCTTAGAATGCTGAATTGTCTTAAAAGACAGCAAATTTGACTAGTCAGAAAATAAAAAAAAGCATAGCATGCTATCCAACAACACACAGCATAGTCATGGACTTGACAATACTAAGGAATCCCTTTGAAAGCGCTCATTTACGTCATCGCAGTATTCAGTCTTTTTTTCAGCCATCTGAGTCATGCTAGCTTATTAAATATTATGCCTGAATCAGTTGAAGCAGAATCTTGGATCATTTTAGATCCACAATCTGGTCAAGTTATTGCAGAGCATAATAGTCACGTTCAACGTGCCCCTGCATCCATGACAAAAATGATGGTTGCCTATATTGCTTTGAAAGAAATTGAGGCGGGTCGATTATCAAAAAATGAAGTGATTACAGCAACACCTGTCGTTAATACCGTACAGTGGGATGAATCTCAAATGTATCTTAAACCTGGAGAGCTAATTACTGTTGATCAACTGCTTGCAGGATTGATTGTCATGTCTGCAAATGATGCAGCAGTGACCTTGGCTGAACGTATTTCTGGAAGTGTTCCTGCATTTTTACAGCGTATGAATCAAGAAGCTCAAACCTTAGGGATGAAAAACTCTCATTTTTCAAATCCTGCTGGTGTTACCATGCCTGATCATTATTCTTCAGCGCATGATATGGCTTTATTAGGTCAAGCAGTGACCATACATACACCAGAATATTTACATTATTCAATCATGCCAAGTTTTAACTATAATCACAGATTTCATCGAGCAACAAATTTAGTCTTAAAATTAGATCCAAGTGTAGATGGTTTAAAAACTGGTTTTACCAAAGCAGCAGGTTATAATCTCGCACTGACCGCACATCGTCCTACAGCAAACCCAGAAATGCCTGATCGTCGATTAATTGTGGTGGTGATGGGAACAAAAAATGCCCTGAAACGTGCTGAAATAGCACATCAACTCTTAGATCTTGCTTATGTTTATACTCGTGATGAGGTTGTTATTAAAAATAAACAATTGATCGCCGAGCTTCCTGTCATTAAGTCAACTTTAAAAATGTTCAAAGTTGAAACTGATCAGCCTAAAATTGTGACTGCATCACTTTATGGTTCAAACAATCCCATCGATCTAACTAGTTATAACATAAAAGATCAACGTATTATGACCAGTATTGATGGACAAGTTACTGCAATTGATCCTCTGCAAGAAACTAAAACAAATGTGAATATTAAACTAAACCAAAAAGAACTTGTTGCACCTCTTGCGCAAGTCATGAAATTAGTCACGATTGATGTCTACCAAAATAATCAGTTACTTAAAGCAATTGAAATTGTCCAAGATGTAAATATCACAGAAGCAACACTTTGGGATCGAATCTTATTTTGGTTCTCAAATCTATTTTCTTTTAACTCACAAGACCATCAAATAGATCATAAAAATCATTCGGCCTCTTCTTAATAAATAAGGAAGCCATTCTAGCTTCCTTATTATTGAACAGCTTTCTATATTTAAGTTAGGCCTTGAATCCCCCACTATTCAAAGCCTAATTTTTTCATGCATATACACTGCATATTCTTTTAATGCTTTACAGTTTACCTTTTTTCAATCTCATCTGATGTCACTATTCTTGATAATGATATAGATAAAAATAACTTTAAATATATTTTATAAATAGAACCTTCTTTTATTGTTTTTAATCCTATTTTGATCATTTAGCAAGCATTTTCTCTTTCGAAAATCCGTTTCCCTTTTAACTTTATATAACTATTTATCCATTAAGTTTAATCTTTTCAAACACATTCTTTATTCATCCTTCCTATTCTTATACATTTATCGATGTTTCTTTCTATAGATGAATGAAAGTTCTTCCGCCCAAACAGGCTAAAATAAGCTAAAATACTCGATTGCATTATCGCTTTTGGAAAATCTACATGACATCAAAGCCACGTCTTTCTACGTATTGGGTAACCTGTGCAGTAGGACTTGAAGCCCTACTTCAAGAAGAATTACAAGGTTTAGGCATTCAAGAAATTGAGGTTTTTCCTGGTCGTTTAGTTTTCAAAGGTACTTTAGAAAATGCTTACCGCATTTGTATGTGGTCTCGCCTTGCATCGCGTGTTCTTCTTCCAATTCATACGTATGCTTTAGAACATAGTCATGATGCTCGCGATGTGGCCGAAGAACTTTATGAAGGAGCGATCAGCTTTGATTGGTCACTTATTTTTGCGCCACAAAGTACTTTTGCCATCCGACTGCATGTAGAACGCGATATTATGGTCAATACACAATTTGCCACTTTACGTGTCAAAGATGGTGTCGTTGACTCTTTTATGGAAGCTGTAGGTCGCCGCCCGAGTATTGATACGAAGCAACCTGAAATTACAATGTATGTATTAGCAGGTAAAACTCAGCATACCTATTGTTTAGATCTATCTGGAGATTCTCTGCATAAACGTGGTTATCGTCGTTACATGACAGATGCACCTATCAAAGAAAACCTAGCAGCAGCGATTTTACAAAAAGCGAAACTTAAAAATATTCAGCCCGATATTATCTTAGACCCAATGTGTGGCTCTGGAACATTTATTATTGAATCATTGATGATTTTAACTGATCGTGCACCTGGTTTAGTGCGTCGTTTTGGTTTTAATGGCTGGAATGGTCACGATCATGACTTATGGATGGGTATTAAAGCTGAAGCTGCTGAAAGACACCAAACTGCTCTCACTCAATCGCTACCAAAGTTTTATGCTTTTGATGCTGATTGGGAAGCAATCAAAGCAACAAAACAAAATGTGATTGCAGCAGGTTTTGAAAATTTACTCGATCATATTCAAATAGAAGAACGTACACTTGCAGATTGGCCAAATTTTCAAGCAGAAGGTCAAAAGGCCTTTATCGTAACCAACCCACCGTATGGTGAACGTTTAGGTGAAAAGGCATCTAATCGCTCTTTATATTTAGGTTTATCTGCACTTTTACAAAAAAGTTTCCCAAATCAAACTGCAGCCGTAATTGCAGCACAAATTGAACAAGCTGATGTACTCGCATTTAGTGATCCACAAACTTTACGTTTAATGAATGGTAAATTACCAATTTATACGCGTATTGGAAAAATCAAACCTGTTACGATTATCCGTCCATTCTTAGAAAATTGGCAACCTCAGCAATTTGAAGCGATTGAAGGTGCTGAAGACTTTACCAATCGTTTGCAAAAAAATATGCAAACCTTGAAAAAATGGGCGGTAAAAGACCATATTTATTGCTTACGTTTATACGATGCTGATTTACCTGATTTTAATGTCGCAGTCGATTTATATGGTGATCGCTTACATGTACAAGAATATGCACCACCAAAAACAATTGATCCCGAAAAAGCCAAAAAACGCTTTAATTTAGCACTTGCTGCTATTCGTGCTGTCACTGGGTTAGGTCGCGATGCAATTTTCATTAAAACCCGTGCTCGCCAAGAAGGCAAATCACAGTACACCAAACAAAGTACCGCATCTAAACGATTTATTGTTCAAGAAGGCAAAGCCAAAATTCTTGTCAACTTAACAGATTATTTAGATACAGGATTATTTCTTGATCATCGCCAAATGCGCCTCCGTATTGCAGAAGAAGCAAAAGGAAAGCATTTTCTAAACTTATATAGTTATACCTCAACAGCAAGCTTACATGCTGCATTAGGTGGAGCTGCAAGTACAACAAGTGTTGATCTTTCTAATACTTATCTAAATTGGTCTAAAGAAAACTTTGTTTTAAATGGTTTAACTGTCGATCACCCAGATGAACAGCATCAGTTCTTTGCCAGTGATTGCTTTGAATGGTTAAAAGAAGGTCATGAACAATATGATCTTATTTTTATTGACCCACCAACTTTCTCAAACTCCAAAAAGTTTCATGGTACTTTTGATATACAACGTGATCACATTTCATTACTCAAACGTGCAATGAATCGCCTTACAACTGAAGGAACCTTATATTTCTCAAATAACTATCGTGGTTTTGAGATGGATGAGGAAATTGAAGCAATGTTTGATGTCAAAGAAATTAGCAATGAAACGATTGGGCTAGATTTCAAACGAAATCAAAAAATTCACCGCGCGTGGAAAATTACACATTATCCAATTTAAACACCATTTCACATATTCCTTCGCATCTTTTTAACATAAAAAAACCTAGCCAAAGCTAGGTTTTTTTATGTTTTATCAACTTAGTTTTACTTTATCAAAAACTAAATGACCATTTTCAGATTTAATCAGAATATTATCACCCGTTATAAAATCACCAGCTAAAATTTTCTGAGCCAATGTATTTTCAATTTGTTGCTGAATTGCGCGTTTCAAAGGTCGTGCGCCATAAATAGGATCGAAACCAGCATCAACAATTTGGTCAAATGCACTATCATCAATACTTAAGCTCATCTCTTTTTCACTTAAGCGTGAACGTAAACGTTCAAGTTGAATGTCAGCAATACCGCGAATTTGCGCTTTTTGAAGTGAATGGAAAATCACAAGTTCATCAATACGATTTACAAATTCTGGGCGGAAATGCTGTCCGACCGCACTCATGACGACTGTACGTATCTCATCATCGGTTGCACTTTCTCCCAATTCACGAACATCTTGTGAACCAAGGTTAGAAGTCATAACAATCACTGTATTCTTAAAATCAACGACACGACCTTGAGAATCCGTTAAACGACCATCATCCAAAACCTGCAATAAAATATTAAACACATCTGGATGTGCTTTTTCGACTTCATCAAATAGCACAACACTATAGGGCTTACGACGAACTGCTTCTGTGAGTAATCCACCTTCTTCATAACCCACATAACCAGGAGGTGCCCCAACTAAACGGCTGACTGAATGTTTTTCCATAAATTCTGACATATCGATGCGAATCATGGCGTCATCACTATCAAACAAGAAGTTTGCCAATGCTTTCGTAAGCTCAGTTTTACCCACTCCTGTTGGACCTAAAAACAAAAATGATCCACTTGGTCGATTCGGATCTGACAATCCTGCACGCGAGCGACGTACTGCATTCGATACAGCAACAACTGCTTCATTTTGCCCAACAACACGGTTATGTAAAAAGTCTTCCATATGAAGGAGCTTCTCACGTTCACCTTGCATCATTTTGGCAACAGGAATTCCAGTTGCAGCGCTAACGACTTCTGCAATTTCATTATCTGTTACTTTATTACGTAAAAGTTTCGGTTCCTCTTTTTCTTCAACAACCTCTTCTTCACTTAAACGCTTTTCAAGTTCTGGAATAACACCATATTGCAACCGTGCCATTTCCGCTAAATCGTTATCGCGTTGTGCTTTTTGCATCGCAATACGCGCCTGATCCAATTCAGCTTGAGTTTGTTGATCACCTTGAACTAACCGCTTTTCAGCAATCCAGACTTCCTCTAAATCACTATATTCACGCTCGACTTCAGAAATCTGTTTTTCTAAATGACTAACTTCAGCTTTACTTCCCGCATCTTCATCTTTTTTTACCGCTTCAAGTTGCAGTTTCAATTGAATAAGGCGACGTTCAAGTTTATCTAAAGGTTCAGGCTTAGAATCTAGCTCCATTTTAATACGTGAAGCAGCTTCATCAATTAAATCAATCGCTTTATCGGGTAATTGACGATCTGTAATATAACGATGTGACATTTTAGCAGCGGCAATAATCGCAGAATCTAAAATTTTCACTCCATGGTGTACTTCGTAACGCTCTTTTAATCCACGTAAAATTGCAATGGTATCTTCTACACTCGGTTCATCAACTTGTACTTTTTGAAAACGACGCTCTAATGCAGCATCTTTTTCAATATATTGACGATATTCATCTAAGGTTGTTGCACCAACACAGCGTAATTCTCCTCGTGCTAGCGCTGGTTTTAACATATTACCAGCATCCATAGCACCATCACCTTTCCCTGCGCCAACAAGCGTGTGTAACTCATCAATGAATAAGATAACTGCACCATCTTGCTTAAAAAGATCATTTAAGACTGCTTTTAAACGCTCCTCAAATTCTCCACGGTATTTTGCACCAGCCAACAAAGAACCTAAATCTAACGATAAAACACGTTTACCTTGTAAACTTTCAGGCACCTCACGATTAATTATTCGCTGCGCTAAGCCTTCAACAATTGCTGTTTTACCAACCCCAGGCTCACCAATTAAAACAGGGTTATTCTTTGTTCGACGGGATAAAACTTGAATTGTTCGACGGATTTCATCATCACGACCGATCACAGGATCTAGTTTTCCTGCAGCTGCACGCTCTGTTAAATCAATCGTATATTTATTGAGTGAATCACGTTGGTCTTCATGATTATTACTCATCACTTTTTCATCACCTCGAACTTTATTTATTACTAGTTTTAACCGATCTGCTGTTACGCCAACGCTATTTAAAATAGTTTTAGTCGCACCCACTTCAGCTAACGCTAAAATCACCCAATCTGTCGATAAAAACTCATCTCCTGCTTTTTGCGCAAAGCTATCTGCTAAATTTAAAGCTTTAACTGCATCTGGACTTAAATGAATATCACCTGTTGGCGTTGCTAATGTTGGTGCATCTTGTAACGCTTGATTTAATTTGCTTTGTAAATCTCTTAAATTTGCACCCGCTTGCTGCAACAAACTGATATTAGAAGCTTCCTCCATCAATATAGTGAGAAGATGAATTCCCTCTATTGCAGTATGGTCTTTGCTCATTGCTAACGATTGAGCATCGGAGAGAGATTGTTGCAGGCGATTTGTAAACTTTTCAAAACGCATTCTTCTTATTCCTTACAATCAATTCTAAACATACTCAATATATGGGACTAATCTATTTTTTTTCAAGAAATTATTTAATATTTTTCATATAGTTATTGTAATTAAATTAAGATAAACCTTAGTTATAAGATGGGTATAAAAAAAAGAATTTCAAGTCAAGCCCTACTTCCAAATTATTCTTTACAATTTATGTTACATCCCCCACTGAATTGAAAATCTTTTACAACATAATTCATGAATAAATTTTCAATATTCCGTTTTTATCGACAAAAAAAAGGCCGATTTGTTATCGACCTGACATTTTTTACATTTCTTTACAATTTAATTAAATATTTTCAATAATCTCAAAATCATGTGAAATTTTTACACCACCATCCGTCAACATTTTACTGGCAGAACAGTACTTTTCTGCTGAAAGTTCAACGGCTTTCGAAACCTGCTTTTCTTTGACAGAGTTGCCTTTCACGACAAAATGGAGATGAATATTTGTAAAAACTGCAGGAACTGTATCAGCACGATCAGCTTTTAAAAAGCATTCAACACTCGTCACATCTTGTCTAGATTTTTTTAAAATTGTCACAATATCAAATGATGCACAACCACCAAGTCCCATTAATATCAACTCCATAGGACGTGGACCACGATTTTCACCCCCATATTCAGGCGATCCATCCATAATTATGCGATGACCACTCTCCGATTTCGCCTCAAAAGCAACATTCTCTAGCCAGTGAACACTTGTTTGCATTGCAAGTCCCTAAAAAAAACTATAAATTTACATGGTACCTGTACACTAACATAATTTGAGCTGATAAGAAATTTCATCGTTTGAGTTGAAAGGATTTTCATCTCTACTGTGTGACAAGTTCATACTAGGTCTTGTGCGATCTATTATTTATCCAATTCGGAACCGTTAGCATGACTTCAAACTTTTCACAACTTAGCACTGATGCGCTATCGCCTGGTCAATTACCAGAATCAGTAAAAGCATTATTAAAACGCGCTTATATTAACCGTTATCCAAAACGTACAACTATCGTTGATCCAGGTTCAGACTCTAAGTCTTTATACTTGATTCTAAAAGGTTCAGTATCAATCATCCTTCGAGAAGATGATGATCGTGAAATTGTGGTTGCTTATTTAAATCCAGGGGATTTTTTTGGGGAAATGGGACTCTTCGAAGCAAATCCACAGCGTACTGCTGAAGTACGTACTCGTGAGATCTGTGAAATTGCCGAAATTACTTATGAAAATTTTCATGAATTAAGTAAACAATATCCTGACCTAAGCTATGCGGTATTTGCACAGCTTGTACGTCGCCTTAAAAATACGACACGTAAAGTTACAGACTTAGCCTTTATTGATGTCTCAGGACGCATTGCACGCTGTTTAATTGACTTATCAACACAACCTGCCGCAATGATTTTGCCAAACGGACGGCAAATCCGTATTACACGCCAAGAAATTGGTCGTATTGTTGGATGTTCTCGAGAAATGGTCGGTCGTGTTCTTAAAACACTAGAAGAACAAGGCATGATTGAAACAGATGGAAAAGCAATATTAATCTTTGATGCTTCCCTAGAATCAAATGATGAATACAGTGATGAATCTAAATAATTTTCATGTTAAATATAAAAGCAAATTTTAGAATTTGCTTTTTTTTTGCCGATGTCTTTACCATAAAAATTTAAAACTTCTCATAAATTATGATTTCAATTACTTGAACAAATGCTTTAGCTTATGATGAGTAAAGTTTACATGTTTCTAACAGGATAGTGATATGCAATTCAAACCATTAGCAAATACTGGAATATTAGTACCTGAAATTTGTCTTGGCACCATGACATTTGGTGAGCAAAACTCACAACAAGAGGCATTCCAACAACTTGATTATGCGCTAGATCGTGGTTTGTATTTTTGGGATACAGCAGAGATGTATCCTGTTCCACCGAAAGCAGAGACACAAGGTGCTACAGAGCGTATTATCGGAAACTGGATCGCAGCACGTGGAGGACGAGATAAAATCTTTCTTGCATCTAAAATTGCTGGCCCATCGCAAGGAGGAGTACATATTCGTGAAGGAAAAACTAAATTCATAGCCAGTGAAATTCAATCTGCAATTGATCTTTCATTGACACGCTTACAAACAGATTATATTGATTTATATCAATTACATTGGCCTCAGCGCCCAACTAATTTTTTTGGAAAACTCGGCTATAACAACTCAGATGCAAATAGTGAAAATCAAGTTACATCACTAGAAGAAACCTTGATTGCATTATCAGAAGAAGTCAAAAAAGGACGTATTCGTCATATTGGGCTATCCAATGAAACACCTTGGGGTACCATGAAATTTTTACATTTAGCCGAGCAGCTCGGTTTAGAAAAAATTGTAAGTGTTCAAAATCCGTATAGCCTGTTAAACCGAACTTATGAAGTTGGAATGGCTGAGATTGCAAAATATGAAAATGTCGGTTTGCTTGCTTATTCCCCACTTGCCTTTGGTTATTTGACTGGAAAATTTAGACATGGTGCACGCCCTGCCAATGCACGAATCACGTTATATTCGCGTTTTAGCCGTTATAGCAACCCAGAAAGTATCTGGGCTGTAGAACAATATGCACAATTGGCTGAAAAGCATGATTTAACATTAACCCAATTAGCACTTGCTTTTATTAAACAACAATTTTTTGTGACATCAACCATTATTGGGACGACAAATTTAGATCAACTTAAAGAAAATATTGATGCGTTTGATGTCAACTTATCAGAAGAAGTTTTACAAGCGATTGCAGAAATTCATCAACAACAGCCTAATCCTGCACCTTAAAATGCATACGAATTTCGTTATTCAGAATGTAAATCATTAAATAAAAGGATGCAAATGCATCCTTTTTTAATCAAAAATTAATTACGTTTTACACTTTTATTATAGAGAGCCATTGCAGCAGGCAAATTCTGACGCATTGCTTCAATGCGTTGCGTATTAGAAGGGTGTGTTGATAAGAAAGATGATCCTCCTGCCCCATCTAATTTATTCATTTTCTCCCAAAGTGTAATTGCCGCCTGTGGATTATATCCTGCTCTCGCCATAAGCATTAATCCACCTTGGTCAGCTCTGCTCTCTAGGTTGCGTGAATACGGTAAACCAACCCCAATTTGCGAACCTAATTGTGCTGCTGCTGAACCAGACTCTCCTGCCCCTGCTGCACTTAAACCAATACCTAATGCAATATCAGTCAAAGCCTGAGCACCAATTTTTTGCTTAGAATGCTCTTCTAAAGCATGAACCATCTCATGCCCCATAATTGCCGCAATTTCAGCATTAGTTAAATTTAACTTATCTACAATTCCTGTATAAAAGACAACCTTCCCACCTGGTGCAACATAAGCATTCACTTGATTAGATTTCAATACTGCAAGTTGCCAATCAAATTTAATACCAGTCTGATTCAACTGATCTGCATAAGGCTTTAAATTCATAAACACGGTATTAATACGCTGATAAGTAGAAGAGCTCGTATCAAGAGTTTTGGATGTACGTGCTTCCGTTACTGTTTTATTAAATCCCTGAGTTGCCGCAGTATTTAATGTTGCACTATCAGCACCCACAAAATCTGCAAATGTAGCACATCCAGAAATTGTCATGACCCCTGACATCAGTAAAGCCGTCATAAAATTTTTATTCATTTCGCTTTTTTCTCCGCACTTACATTTTGCAAAATTTATTACAGAATTATAACTTACACACTCTTATGAAGATGAAATTTTTAAATGAATTTATTATATTTCTGTAACAGACTAATTTTTATATAAATTGATAAATTAACCAAAAAATTAAGGCAAAAATATCCAACATTAAATAAACCTGACATAACGTTTCTATTTTTTTTTCAAGCTCAGTATTCTTTCTTTTTATATACAAATATGTATTTTGTATCAAAACTAATGGAATAAGTAAGCATGCAATCATCACGGTTAAACCAATAAATGTTTGATATATAAAATCAACATGTACATTTTGTAGCTTAATCATAATCATGGCAATTGTTGGGGCACCTCCCATTGCAAATAATAATGAATAAAAAATAGTACCAGCGATGTTCTTTTGCATTCTACAATCCAATCTCAATCTACATATATTTAATGATGTTTATAATACGTTTAAATTTAAAAACATACTGAACTTTTGTCTTCCTTTAACAAGAATAAAGCCTTGCATATGCAAGGCTTTAATTCAACACATCATATTTAAATATTCGAACTAATATTTTACTCTCTCCAATCAATACGGAGATCGTAATTAATCAAAAAGCTAATCTTTTAAATTATTTTTTAGAACTAGAAGCATATACTGCTTTTGCTTCTGTCATGCTCTTCTTCAAATCTGCAATTCGATCATTATTTGAAGGATGCGTAGAGGTAAACTTAGCAAGTGCAGCATTATTACTTGAGTCAATTTGGTTCATTTTTTGCCATACGGTCACAGCTGCTTCAGGGTTATAACCTGCTTTAGCCATTAGCATTAAACCACCACGATCGGCTCTTGATTCTAAGTTACGTGAATATGGTAAACCAATACCATATTTACTGCCAAGATCAATTGCATCTGCCCCTTGTTCACCCAATTTACTGCTCGCATAAGATTTACCAGCATTAACAGCAAGATTTGTTAAAGCAGTCGCACCTGCTTTGCTTTTTGAGTGCTCTTCTAATGCATGCGTCATTTCATGACCCATAATCGCAGCAATTTCAGCATCAGTCAGTTTTAACTGATTAACAATGCCTGTAAAGAAAACAACTTTACCTCCTGGCATTACAAAAGCATTTAAATCATTTGATTTTAAAACACTTAATTTCCAATCAAATTTATGTCCTGTCTCATTCATTTGATCAGCATATGGTTTCATTTTAAGAAATACCGCATTAATACGCTTATAAGTTGCCGAAGATGTATCCAATGCTTTTTGAGATTTAGCACTGTCGACCATTGCTTGATAATCTTGTGCTGCATTCATATTTAATGTTGCTGAGTCATTTCCAGTTAACTCTGCAAAAGTAGCACAACCAGACAGACCAAGCGCTACCGCTAAAATATAAATGCCATTCTTATTAATCATTTGCTTACCATTTTAAAAATAAAAAATTAAAAGTTTTACGAACTAGCAATTTATCATATTTCACACATTTTTATACAAAAACAAAACATATTTCACATTATTATTATTTTATTTATAAAAAAACCTCACAATTGTGAGGTTTTTTTTAACTATTTGATCTCTAATTTAAGCATCAAATGGATGGCGAAGTACAATTGTCTCTTCACGATCTGGACCCGTAGAAATAATATCAATTGGGCATTCGATGAGCTGTTCAAGACGTTTCACATAATTAATTGCATTTTGTGGCAATTGCTCAAGTGATTTCGCTCCAAATGTAGACTCTTTCCAGCCTGGCACTGTTTCATAAATTGGTTTTAACGTTTCAAACGCAAGTGCATCAGAAGATCCAACACATCCTGAATCGGCAGCTTCATAACCAACACAAATTTTCACTTCATCTAAACCATCTAAAACATCAAGTTTAGTTAAGCAAATACCAGAAAGTGAGTTCACTTCTACAGAACGACGAAGAATTTCTGCATCAAACCATCCACAGCGACGTTGACGTCCAGTAGATGCGCCAAACTCAGAACCAACTGTACCTAAATGTTTACCAATGGCATCACCAGTATCATTAGCGGCATCATACACAAGTTCTGTAGGGAATGGACCTGCACCTACACGTGTTGTATATGCCTTCGTAATTCCTAATACATAATTAAGATGCAATGGACCAAGACCTGAACCAGAACTTACGCCACCAGCTGTTGTATTCGAAGACGTCACATATGGATATGTACCATGATCAACATCTAGAAGAGAACCTTGCGCTCCTTCAAACATGATGTTTTCACCATTTTTACGGTACTTGTGAAGCTCACCTGTCACATCAATCACAAGTGGAGCAACAACTTCACGCCATTGATCACAAAGTGCCAATACATCTTCTAATTTAACAGCTTCTACACCATAAAATTGAGTCAGTTGGAAGTTATGATATTCAAGAAGTTCAGTTAACTGAGCTTTAAGATGTTCACCGCCACGTACAAGATCTGCAACGCGAATTGCACGACGTGCTACTTTATCTTCATAGGCTGGCCCAATACCACGACCTGTTGTACCAATTTTTGCATTGCCACGTTTCTTTTCACGTGCTTGATCAAGTGCAATATGGTTTGGAAGTATTAATGGGCAATTTGGAGAAATGCGTAAACGCTCTTTAACAGGAACGCCTTCTTTTTCTAAAATCGCCATCTCTTTGATAAGTGCTTCAGGAGAAAGTACAACACCATTACCAATTAAGCACAATACGTTTTCACGCAAAATACCAGATGGAATGAGGTGTAATACAGTTTTCTTACCACCAACCACAAGAGTATGCCCTGCATTATGTCCGCCTTGATAACGAACTACCGCAGTCGCTTGATCTGTGAGCAGGTCGACGATTTTACCCTTACCTTCGTCGCCCCATTGGGTACCCAGTACCACAACATTCTTGCCCATAATAGCCTCATTACATCATGCTGTTAAAATTGAAAATACGACCGAATGAATATGAACATTCAGCCCTATCATTAAATTTGTTCGATTACCCACTCACCAGATTTATGATTCATTTGATGAGTTGCAAACGGAATAGAATCTAGACCATCTTGACCTAATAACTGAATTACACTTCGCCCTTGAGCACGTAATTTTGCAATTGCTTCTAATAAGGCCTTGTCTGTACCTTTAGGAGCAATAATATTTTCAACTTTTCTAAATTGTCCTGCAGAAAGTGCATATAAGTCGCAGGAAAAACCTGTGGCTGGACGCGCACGTCCAAAATGCTCACCAATACCATCATAACGACCACCTTGCGCAATCGGTGCCGCACGGTTTGGGGCATACACTGCGTATGTTAATCCTGTGTGATAATGATAAGAACGAAGCTCAACCACATCTATTCCAAGTTGCAAATTTGGCCAACGCGCATGAATTTCTGCTTGAGTGGTTTTTAACGCTTCAAATGCTAATTTAAATTCCACATCCTCAAGAATTGATGCACTTAAATGCTGTTGTAATGCCGCCAAATCACTTGCATAGCGACCTAAAGCATAAAAATCTTGACCAAATGCTAAATCTGAAGTGAATGCAGCAAGCTCTGGTAATGCTTTGCGCTGATATAAATCTGAAAGTTGGCGTTCAGTTGCTTTATTTAAACCTGCATGTTTAATCAAGCTACGGAATAACCCAACATGACCTAAATCTAGATGAATACCTGTCTCAAAACCAGAAGATTTCAATAGCCCCAGCATGACATCAATCATTTCAACATCGGCATCAATACTATCTGAACCAAACAATTCTGCACCGAGTTGTAGTGGTGCTCGTGTGGTATTAAACCCTTGAGGTTTTGTATGTAAAACAGTACCAGCATAGCAATAACGTGCCACACCATTTACAGGATATACATGTGCATCAATACGTGCGACTTGCGGTGTCATATCGGCACGCACACCCAGCAAGCGACCAGAAAGTTGATCTATGACCTTAAACGTAGCTAAGTCTAAATCTTGATTCGATTCTGATAAAGAAGATAGAGATTCGATATATTCAATAAATGGCGTGTACACCAACTGATAACCTCGATAAGTGAGGAAATCTAGTGCATCACGACGCAAGGTTTCTATTGCTTGCGCTTGTTCTGGTAATACATCAGCTACACCATCAGGTAATAACCATGTCTCTGAAATGGGCATGTTGTAAACCTAAATCCTTGCCAGCGCGGAAGAAATCCGCATAAAAAAATCGGGAACACACCCGATTTCTCCAAGTTTAGCACGATACTTTAGCGTCTGCACCAGACTTTTTCAAAAATTCATTTAACGCCCTTATAGTTTTATATAAATCAACGAAAAAAAGGGAAATTAAGTTATAAAAATTTGATCACTCTAATTAAATATGAAGCTATTTATTTACTATCATTTTTCAATTGAAATAAGGATTAAGATTAGACTTAATCACTCTGTGTAAAATAACGACATCATGCGCTCATCTCGCGAATAAAAATCTCCATACAACTGTGGCTAACACGTCAGCTGAACACTTTAAAAGGTGAGAAGAGTCTTTTCGCATTAATAGATCAATTGAAACTTGCTATTGATTCACTCAACGCTTATATCAAATCAATTGAGTCCAAATATTCTTGTGTTGACTTTACGTTTGTTAAAAAGTTTAAAGCCGCTAAAAATGCAGTTTTTACATCTACTGCATTGACCTCTTTTGATGCATAGCTTAACGCTCGTGCTGCTGTCGCATCAGCAATCACGTCAACTTCATATCCTAAATCTAAAGCAGCTCTTGTCGTTGCGTCTACACACATATTGGTCATCATCCCCGTGATTATCAATTTCTGAACAGATAATGCTTTAAGCTGATGTTGTAATTCCGTTTGGTGAAAACTGTTTGGAAAATGTTTAATCACATTAAAACCATTCGTTTGATTTTCGCATGCCAGTTTTGCATGATTTTCAGCACCATAGGTTCCTTCAAAAAATAGTCGATCTGGTGCAAGTGATTGTGTATGTTGAATATAAAAAATTGGCCATTCCTTTTGAATAAATTGTGCTTCAAGTTTTAAAATATTTTCTAATGCTATTTCTGGTTCATGTAATTCCATTTTTCCATTTTTGAAATAGTCGTTTTGCACATCGATAATAATTAATGCTTGTACAGTCATTCGATTGTTCCAATACATGATAAAGTTTGTATAACTTATGCGAACTTCCTTAAAATTTGTAGCACCTTATGAAAGAAGTTCTTAAAATAACGTTCACAATGAAAAAAATGAAATGAGTCAGAACATAATGGATCAAATTGATAAAGAAATTTTAAAAATATTGCACATGGATTCTCGTTTGTCACATAAAGAAATTGGCGATAAGGTACATCGAACAGGTCAAGCAGTTGGAAATCGAGTCACCCGTTTAATTGAGCAAAATATCATTCAAAAATATACGATAGAAACCCATAATGAACACACTCAATTCATTCGTATTATGATGAAGGAACCTAACTTCAATGCTTTTGAGACGTTTATTACTCAATTTTATGCAATTCATGAATGTTATAAAGTCGCAGGTTCAGCTTGCTATACGCTTATTGCTCATTTTAACCCAGAAGAATTGCATCAATTCATTGAGAAAATTTCGATTTGGGGTACATATTCAATTGACCATGTTATTCGGAAAATTGACCCTAAATAATCTCTTATTTTTCTATCGGTAATGCTGTTGTATGCTTAATGGTTTGTAATGGAATTTCCGTTTTCACGTTTTGAATACTGGTAATTCGATTGAGTCGATGAATTTGAAATTTACGATATGCATCTAAATCTGCAACGACAATTCTTAAGAAAAAATCACAATCACCTGCCATTAATTGACATTCCACCACCTCATCCATATCTTGAATTGCATCAACAAAGGCATTTACAGTTTTTTCATCTTGCTCCTTCAACCATATACGTGCAAAAACCGTTAGTCCTAAATTGATCTTCTGAGGGTTGAGTAATGCTACATATTTTTCTATGACCCCATCATCTTCGAGCTGTTTTACTCGACGTAAACAAGGAGATGGCGAAAGACTCACCAATTGCGCTAACTCGTTGTTTTGCAATTTACCATTGTGTTGCAATATTTGCAGTATTCGCTTATCCAATTGATCCATAAGGGTTAAAGCATAAAATTTTAATAATTATATTAATAAAGCAATATTCTGCCAAAAACAACCGTAATAAAGCTAAATAAAATACCAAATTTCTTGAATCAATACATAAAATAACATTTCTCAGCCTTTTCCACGCTTTAGCATATCCATGTTAACTTCAAGAACGATATCCGTAGATGTTAAATCTAGTCATCAAGTGAGTGAGTTTAAAAGAGGTTTAAAAACTTCTATTCCTTTGCTCTTAGCGATTACACCTTTTGCCTTAGTACTCGGTGCTCAAGCCACTCAAAAAGGCTTCTCTTTTTTAGAAGTTCCATTACTTACAGGTTTAAATTTTGCTGGTGGTTCTGAATTTGCAATTCTTGAAATGTGGACAAATCCACCCAATATTATGATGTTGATATTTATTACCTTTTTAGTTAATTGTCGTCATTTACTCATGGGAGCAAGTTTAGTTCCCTATCTACGGCATTTACCCAATAAAAAAGTTTTGCCTGCTTTATTTTTCTTAGTGGATGAAAGTTGGGCTGTTTCTTATGCAGATGCACAAAAAAATCAAAAAAAAATGGGTTTTCAACATGCTTTTAGCATGCCTTTTTATGCAGGATTATGCTTTGCCCTATACATCATGTGGGTATTCTTTACCGCTTTAGGTGGAATGATAGGACCTACGCTTGGGGATATTAGTCGCTTCGGCTTCGATATGGCATTCCCAGCCGTTTTTTTAGTGCTTTTACGTGGCATGTGGAAAGGATTTAATTCAGCACGTCCGTGGCTGGTCAGTCTCGTTTGTGCTGCATTGGCTTACCTATATTTACCGAATGGTTGGTATGTACCAATTGGCGCAATTTGCGGTATTGCTTCTGCATTTTATTTGATAGGAGATGATGCAGAATGATTCACATGTCGACATTGATTGCCATTTTATTTGTTGCACTCACCACCTATTTAACACGAATTTTAGGGTATCTCTTATTAAAGAATAAAACCCTAAGTACACGCCAGCGGAAAATTTTAGAAGTGGTTCCAGGCTGCGTACTCATTTCAGTAATTGCACCTTATTTTGTTCAAGATAATCTTATTGATTTAATTGCCATTGTCATCACACTATTTGCAGCTTCTCGTTTTTCATTATTGCCTACTGTCGTGATTAGTATGTTTTCAGCTGCTATTCTTCGAATGGGATTATTATAAAAAAGTCCTGTAATTATTATGATCAATAATTACAGGACGTTCTGCTTTTAATTTTTATCACACGACTTTATCTATATTTATAAAAAGATTCACATAAATCTAAGAGTCGATTTGCATACCCCCATTCATTATCATACCAAGCAAATACTTTAGCTTGATGTCCAACTACCATGGTTTGGGTTAAATCGACAATTAAAGAATAGGGTAAATGATTAAAGTCGCTTGAAACCAATGGTTCTGTCGTCACTTGCATAATTTCAGAAAACAGATGTTCTGCCGCATATTGTAATGCATGATTAATTGCTTGAACAGAAAGTGCATTTGTCGAATTAAAGGTTAAATCAATTGCAGCAACATTAATGGTTGGAACACGAATGGAATAACCATCTATTCGATTTTCCATTTTAGGTAAGACTTGCTTTAAAGCCCCTAATGCAGAAGATGTGGTTGGAATAATATTTTGTCCAGATGCACGTGCACGACGTAAATCTCGATGTGCATGATCAAGTACAGACTGATCTGCTGTCATGGCATGTATTTCTGTCATTAAAGCAGTTTCGATACCAAAAGCATCATCAATAATTTTAACCAAAGGCACCAAAGCTTGTGTTGTACATGACACGCTCGAAATGATTTGATCAGATGTTTTTACATCTTGATGATTTACACCATAAACAATGGCTGCATCCACCGTATCAAATGGCGCTGCACCAATAATGACACGTTTCGCACCTGCCTGAATATGCTGTGTTGCTGCCTGATGCGAACGGAACAAGCCCGTACATTCTAAAACGACATCAACATTTAACAACTGCCAAGGCAAACAAGACGGTTCTGCTTGATTAAATACGTGTACTTTAAGTTTTTTCCCATTGCTTTCAATCAGTAAATAATTCTCTCCATTTTCTTCTAAAGTATTCACCTGACCTAAAAACCGACCATGTGTCGTATCATACTTAAACAAATGGGTTAAAGTATTTAAATCTGCGACATCATTAATAGCAATTATTTCAAAATTAAACTTTTGTGGATGTTCAAACCAAGCTCTTAATACATTCCGCCCAATTCTTCCAAAACCATTAATTGCTACACGTTGCATTCTTTGTCCTTAAGCTTAAAGATTTAAGTGATCTCAGTGCTATGGTAATAGATTTCTTGATAAAACTGATATGTTTTCCTCATGAAAATAAACTAAATTTTCAATTTTAAAATACAACATCTAATCAATTATTTTTAAATAAAACCTAAAATTCACATCAATTCATAAATTAAATCCATATCATTAAAAGGGTTTTTATATGTTGTATAAATTTTAGTTTCTATACAGCAAAAATAAAGAAATCAATAAAACCCGCGTATTATGATTTAATCCCTCAAAATCATTGGTGAATAGTGCTTTTTCCGTTATAATTTGGCGTTTTAAAATTTTAAGCCAGTTTATTAAGCAATTTCTCCAATTATTATAGCTTGATAAACTATTAGCCAAATCGAAATTTATGGAGTGACTTGGTTGTGAGTACTCGTTTTATGACATCCGCTGAAATTCGCGAAGCTTTCTTAAGCTATTTTGAATCGCAAGGACATACGCGTGTCGCGTCGAGTTCACTTGTCCCAGCCAATGATCCGACCTTATTGTTTACCAATGCTGGTATGAATCAGTTTAAAGACTGCTTCCTTGGCTTAGAAAAACGAGACTATGTGCGTGCAACGTCTTCACAAAAATGTGTACGTGCTGGCGGTAAACACAATGACCTTGATAACGTTGGCTATACTGCACGTCACCATACGTTCTTTGAAATGCTTGGAAACTTCTCTTTTGGGGATTACTTTAAGCGTGATGCCATCAAATTTGCTTGGGAATTTCTCACCGGCGACAAATGGTTAGCGCTGCCTAAAGATAAACTTTACGTTACTGTTTATCATACCGATGACGAAGCATTTGACATCTGGCACAAAGAAGTAGGTTTAGATGCTAGTCGAATTATTCGTATTGGCGATAATAAAGGCGAGAAATACGCATCAGATAACTTTTGGGCAATGGGTGATACAGGTCCATGTGGTCCTTGTTCAGAAATTTTTTATGATCATGGCGATCATATCTGGGGTGGCTTACCTGGAAGTCCTGAAGAAGATGGCGATCGTTTTATTGAAATTTGGAATAACGTCTTTATGCAGTTTAACCGTACTGCAGATGGCGTACTCCACCCTCTTCCAGCACCATCTGTTGATACAGGTATGGGTTTAGAGCGTATTTCTGCTGTTTTACAACATGTAAACTCAAACTATGAAATCGATTTATTCCAAAATTTATTAAAAGCTGCTGCAAAAATTATCGATCTAGATATCACAGAAATTGAAGCAACTGCAAAAGCAACAAATAAGCCAATCGAATATCCAGCATCGCTCAAAGTTGTTGCAGACCATGCACGTTCTTGCTGTTTCCTCATTGCAGATGGTGTAAATCCGTCAAATGAAGGTCGTGGCTATGTTCTACGTCGTATCATTCGTCGTGCTGTACGTCATGGTAATAAACTTGGTGCAACAGGCACTTTCTTCTATAAAATGCTACAACCACTTATTGATGTTATGGGTGTCGCTTATCCTGAACTTGAAGCACAAAAATTACGTATTGAAACTGCACTTTTAAAAGAAGAAGAGCAATTTGCCAAAACCTTAGAACAAGGTTTGAAATTACTTGAAGGTGAATTAGCACAGCTTAAAGGCACGATTATTCCTGGTGCAACAGTATTCAAACTATATGACACATATGGCTTCCCAACTGACTTAACCGCAGATATTGCACGTGAACGTGATTTAACCATTGATGAAGCTGGTTTTGAAGTTGAAATGGCTGCCCAACGCCAACGTGCACGTGATGCTGGAAAGTTTGCAATTGATTACAACTCAATTATTAATGTTGAAGGTGATACACAATTTGACGGTTATGATTCAACACAAGGTCAAGGTCAAATTATTGCCATCTATAAAGATGGCGTACAAGTAAATGAAATAGTTGAAGGTGATGAAGCACTAATCGTGCTAAATCAAACACCATTTTATGCAGAAAGTGGTGGCCAAATTGGTGATACAGGTATCTTTAAAAATGATACAGGTATTTTTGAAGTCCAAGATACCAAAAAATCTGGTGGTGCTTTTGTCCATCAAGGTATTGTAACTATGGGCAATTTAATCACAACTCAAAACGTTACTGCGATTGTAAAAGCAGATATTCGTGATGCAACTGCGCGCAATCACTCTGCAACACATCTACTTCATTCAGCATTACGTCAAGTATTAGGTTCACATGTACAACAAAAAGGTTCTTTGGTTGCAAGCGAACTGTTGCGTTTTGACTTTGCCAATGATCAACCTGTGACTTTTGAACAACTTCAAGAAATCGAACGTCTTGTCAATCAGGAAGTGATTGCGAATACCATCGTTTCTACCGAATTATTAAACATTGATGCAGCGAAAGAAAAAGGTGCAATGATGTTATTTGGTGAAAAATACGGTAATGAAGTTCGTGTCCTTTCAATGGGATCAGTTCAAGATGAACAGAATTTCTCTATTGAACTATGTGGTGGTATCCACGTAAAACGCACTGGTGATATTGGCTTATTTAAAATTACTTCTGAAGGTGGTGTTGCCGCTGGTGTACGTCGTATTGAAGCAATCACAGGTGAGAAAGCACTTGATGTAGTACAAAAAATTGATCGTGACATCTATACGATGAATGATTTGTTAAAAGCACAAAAAGATCAGACTCTAGAAAAAGTTGAAGCTTTAGCATCGACTGCTTCTAGTTTGCAAAAACAGATTGAACAACTCAATCAAAAATTAGCAAATTTCCAAGCAACTGAGTTACTCAATCAAGTACAGTCACTTGCAGGACGATCAACCCTTATTACCGTCGTTCAAAATGTAGATGCGAAATCACTTCGTAATTTACATGATGGTGTTAAATCAAAATTAAATCATGCAATTATCGTTATTGCAGGTGTAGAGGGTGACAAAGTTAGCCTGATCGCATCTGTTGCAAACGATTTTATTGCATCAATTAAAGCAGGCGATATCATCAAATACCTAGCGCAAGAGTTAGGTGGTAAAGGTGGTGGAAAACCTGACTTAGCACAAGGTGGCGCGCCACTCAACGAGAAGTTACAACCTATCATGGCAAGCTTACCTGCTTGGCTTGAAGCAAAATAAATAACTTCACTTTTTGTGTACTGATTCTGAAAGCTATATCAGAATCATGGCTTAATATGGAACAACTATGGCATTAATCGTTCAAAAGGATTAGTGCCATGTTGTCACACCAAGACACACCAAGACAAAAAACATAATAAAAACCATATCTTCATTCATTTACCACAATATCAACATGGACAAACTAGGACATATTAAGACACAATATGTCACATTAGTTATGTACACAACTGCGTACATAATTGCACTTTATGCTCCCCTTCAAAAAATTATGTACACAGGTGATCTATGTCTTTAACTGAAATGTGGCTAAAAGCTAATAATGGCAAGGCACGAGATAAAGTTGAGGAAATAGCTGATCGGGACTCAATGAGTGTTCGAGTGTCGCCGAAAGGTAAAATAGTTTTTCAGTTAAGGTATAGATTTACTGGAAAAGCAGAACGATTGGATTTAGGGTCATACCCTCATATGTCCTTAAAAGAAGCACGGATCAAAGCAAATGAAATGAGATCTTTGTTAGACCAAGGTAAAAACCCGAAAATTGAAGTTCGTGTTCAGCAACAAAAATATATCAATGCCACGACTTTTAAGGATGTTTTCAATGACTGGTATGAAGGTTATTGTATAAAAAAGAAAACATCGGCATCTGACATAAAAACTTCATTTGAATTACATGTATTTTCTGAAATTGGGGATTTGCCAATTGATCGTATTACATTACAACAGTGGCTCGCTATTTTAGAAGAATTGGCTGAGGATAAACCCTCAATTGCCGAAAGAGTACTTACTAATGCTAAGCAAGTTTTAAAGTGGGCCAAGAAACGTGAATTACTTGAAGTCAATGCACTTTCAGATATTTATGCTAAAGAGGATCTTGGTATAGAGAAAAATAGAGTTAATCGAATTTTAGCTGATGAAGAAATAACAATGGTATTGAAGGCTATAGAAACCTCTAAGCTTCTACCTAAAAATAAAATATTCTTAAAATTATGTTTAATGTTTGGTTGTCGTAATGGTGAATTACGAAAAGCTAAAAAAAGTGATTTTGATTTAAAAAGAAAAGTCTGGATTGTTCCAGTTGCGAATAATAAGGTTGGTAAGAAAACAGGACGTGAAATAATTCGCCCTATTCTTCCCGAAATGGAAAATCTAATTATTGAAGCAATGGAACATAGTAGTTGTGAATACTTTCTTACTAATGATAATGCGGAAACTCCAATGGGTAATGGGGCTTCAATAGCCTTACCTGCTAACATAATGGAGAGATTGCGCAGACATTATGATTACAACATGAAACACTGGACTCTGCATGATTTAAGAAGAACTGCACGCACAAACTTTAGTGCATTCACTTCGCGTGATGTTGCAGAATTAATGATTGGCCATGTGATGCCAGGCGAGCAAGGAACTTATGATTATTATGAGTATATTCCACAACAAACAGATGCTTATTCAAAATGGATAGGCAAGCTTAATAAGTTAGGAATCTAAATTTTGGTACCCTCATCAATAAAGGTACCATTACATCACTTAAATTATCTACAACATTTAAATTTGAATTTATTTTGATCTACGTATAATATTTGATTAAGTAACTTTATCGATTAGAAGATATGTCAAATAATCATGGTGGGAAGCGTGAAGGCGCTGGTAGAAAGTTTATTTATAATGAACCAACCAAAGTTTTACGTGTCCCAGAATCACGTATTATAGAAATAAAACTACCTTAGCCTAAAAAGTAACTACGTTTTCGTAGTTCTTGTTCAGCTTGTCATATCAAATTACTGTCCTTCTAAAATACTTTGATCTTGCAAATGCATTTGTAGTAAATGCCTGATTTTATATAATACAAATCTACATGCTTAATAAACATAATATTTAGAATCATTTATAAATCTTATGAAATAAAAATTTAAAACTATTCAAATGAAATTGTCACATAGGCAAATGATAAAAATGCTCCTGGAACTACTGTAGTACCTGTACCCATTAAAGTTGATTTAACATCAAAAGTTGTACCACCACCTTGAACCGGCATACTTGTAGGATTACTAATATCTTTTCCATCTACAGTTAAATAAGTCACGAGACTTCCATCATCTTTTAAACGAATTTTTGTTCCAATATAACCATTATTTGCCGTTGTATCTTTATCTGGAGATGTAATTGAAAGCATTACATTAACATCTTGATTACAATATACTTTAAACCTACCATCTTTAACACTTGTTTGACCATTTATAATATCTGACACATTTAATTGACCATAATCAAGATCAACATCTTGTGTTTCTAAATTACATTGTACATTGGGGGGAGCAATATTTGCACACTCTCCTCCTGCCATAACAATATAATCTGAACCACCTGAAGAATTAGAAATACCCATTGCCCCACACCAATCAACGCCTTCTCCTGTTCTATCTGGTGCACTTGATGCTGCAACAGTATAGACATAAGAATAGTTGGTACCTTTTTCAAAATATGCTCTTAAAGCTTCACCAACTGTTTTTTCAGTCGTTAATTTTACTCTTGGAATATTTGGGTCTGGATAAAATGTCCTAGTTGGATTTCCTTTTTGTTGAGTATTAATTTGAATATAACAAGGAGTGGATTCTGAGCAACTTCTATTCAAGGGTTCAGTTGATTTAAAACTATCCTCCGTCATATAAAGAATAGCAGTATATTGAAATTGTTGATTCCATGGCTTACTTGGGTCCCAATATGAATAAGGAATACTTACAGTCCAAGCATTTGCAAATAATAGTGGTGAAAATATCATCCCAATGAGTAAATATAAAAACTTTTGCACTTGATTACCTCTATTATTGATATTCAATTAAAAAGTTAGCTATAGCATTAAACTCGCCTAAGCGAATGTTTTTACGACTAATAGCACTCTGACTGACTTTTACAAAAGCTTTAAAGTTTAAAGCGGATTGATCTTTTATTGTATATGTTGCCGTTTCCGCATTAAGTGGCATATTTTCCCCATTAGGTTCAACTAATTGAATTGCTATCCCCCATGGATTTAATGGAGTATCTCCTTGTATAATAATCAACCGCTGCAAATCCGTATAAAAAGTTTCTTGCCCTGTAAATGAAATTGCTACATTATAAATATCCTCAGTTTGGCACTCAAATTCAATAGCAAAATCTCGGCTACTAGAACGCCCATGCCATAACAGGTCTTTATTGGTAAGTGTTCCAAAATCTACAAATAAGTCTTCATCTTTTATTTTACATGTTGGACCTAGAATCTCACCATGAATACGAATGATCGTTTGTGCAATATCATCTGCAGCAAATGAATATACAGGGAAGCTAAATATAGATATAAACCACCAGTAGTATAGCTTTTTCAACATTTAGCACTCCTTATTCACTCGCAATCCCACATTCTGAATTTACACAGCTAAAGGGCATTACCACCTTACTTCCATAATCATCAATATAAGTAATGAAAGGTTTAGTACCTACCTGATTTAGCTTAAAGTTCAAAGATAGGTTACTAAATGGAGCAACCATAAATGCCTCAAAACCTTCAAAACTTTCTTTCCCTTTTATTGGTGAGATCGCAGACACTGTAATATAATAAGGAGTAGGATTAACTGCGATAACCTCTTGTCCACTTGCTTTCAAAATAAGTTTTTTTTGCCAAGGGTTATTACTAATTTCAGTACCGCTCATAAATAAACTAGCAGGCCTATAAAATAATTTCGTTTTGGTTTGGACTGTTAGCTGCAAAACATTCGGTTTTTCACTTTTCGGTGGAATTTGTCGGAAGTTAAAGTAATAAACACTTTCTCTATCTTGTGGAAGCTCTGCTGTATTTAGTTTTTCTATTTTTACTTGGGTTTGTTGCTTCGGTTCAACTCGTTGAATTGGCGGGGTTGCAATAAAAGGTTCTTCTATTTTTTCACCTTTCTCATTTTCAAACCAAGATTGAGCTAAAAAAGGCAATCTCTCACTTGAGTTATAGACTCTTAAGGAAACTGACTTTTCCTTACCATCAAAAATTGTTCTTGTTCGGTCTAATGATAAAGATGCATAGCTCACACTAGGTATGATTAAACATAAAGAAATTAACTTTTTAAACATTGAATTCACTTTTATTTCCTTACTTTAAGTTATCGACATACCAATGAAGCTGTGTTGGTTTTAAAGCTGAATTCTTTTGGAACCAAGATTTGACAATTACCACTACTCATAATCTTCATTTCTTTTCCAGGAGATACGCCTGTTAAATATGTTCTCCCTTGTTCTCCAACAATCCCTGTTAACACACCCTCTTCATTCCTAACTTCCGCACCAAAATATGGATATTGACCGTCAGCTAATAGCAATGTCACCATTCCCTTTTCCCCTGAAGTTACTGCAAACTTTTGATACCCAATAGCACCCTTTGTTAAAGTGATAGCCTTGACACTGTCTAATGTGTCAGCATTATCCGGTAATTTATTTAAATCAATAGAAATTCGATTACGGTAATAATCTCTTACATCTGGTGTAACAACTTTACCAAATCGATTTGAGTAACTTGGGACACTATATCCTTGAACTGGAATATCTGAAACCTGATCTGTATCTACTAATAGTCGAGTGCTTCCCAACATATTAATTCGATGGATGTCTGCACCTTTTGCTGTTACTGTAATTCCACCCCTTAATCCAGCACTGACACTCGCAAACTCTTTATCTCGATAACTGGATGAAATATTGGCTGTAAAACTATTTGCTTGATGAGTAAAAAATGATGTTGCTGTGACTTTGTCACCATCATGACCTACCCCCATTGAATAACTCGTAGCTTCGTTGATTCGATTAAAATAACTAATGCTTGATGAAAAATCATTATTCTTACTTTGATTAGCATTATAACTAATAGAGCCATTGGTATTAAATGGGAAAGAAACCCTCAAATACGCTCCATAATCATTTTGATCTATATTGCGGTAAAAGCTTAGACTTGTACTCACATTTTTATAATTTTCAAAATTGAAATATTTAGTTAAATTAATATCTAAACGTTTATTAATATCAGCATCTTCTGCTTGTTTATTTTGTGAGTAAGATACCGAAATAGATGCTCTTTGTAATGGAAAAGATTGATTTAAAACAATTGTAGTACTTCTGGAATATCTTCCTGTTTCTCCTAAATAGTCACTAAATTCTTGATAATTTCGATCAAAAAAGCTGGTTGATGCTTGTAAGCGTGTATTTAATATACTTTTATTATAACTAAATCGATATCCATTCCCATGAAAATCAGAAGAGTTAGAATTTAAGTAATTAATTGCAAATGCACCCAGTATATTTAAGTCCTGCCCTAAACCTATATTAATATTGTGATAATCTTTTGAACTTAATGCACCGGCAATTAATGATGTCATATTATTTAAGCCATACGACATTTCACCTGATATAAAAGTTTTATGAATTAAATGATGATCATTTCTTGGCTGACCAATTGCTGTTTTATAGCGAATCCGACCTGGTCGTGTTAAATATGGTGCCGCTATTGTATTTACTTGGAAATTTTGTACCGTTCCATCTTGTTCTTCAACTTTAACATCTAATATACCATTGGCATAATTAGGTAAATCTCGAATAGAAAAATTACCTGCTGGCACCTGTGTAGAATATAAAACCCGTCCTAGTTGAGAGATTGTTACTAAGGCATTCGTATTAGCAATTCCAGTAACTTCAGGAGCATAATACCTTAAATTAGGTGGGAGCATTTCCTCATTAGATTCTAATGAAATACCCGTATAATTAAATGAATTAAATAGGTTAGAACTTAAATATGTCTCACCAATTAATAAATCTGCTTTTATACTTTTTAAGGCGCGATAAGCATAGATATTATCCCATTTAAAATTATGACTACTATTATTGGACCCATGATCATTATGTTGATCTTGATAGCGTGATTGCCATTCACCTCGAATACGCCATTCCTCTATATTAAAGCCAGTAACCCCATTCAATGCAGCTACAATATTTTTATTTTTTGAGATTTGATTACTTGCATTTATATTTAAATTATAGTCTAAAAGAAAACCATTAATTCCATTGCTCCACAACTTTGGAGGATCCCAATTTTCACTACTATATTGTAAATAGGCCTGCGGTATTTTTAGTTTTAGATCTTGCTCAGATAAATTAATACTATATTCAAACCCAGGAATATTTGATAAATCTAAACATCCTTTTTCATCGAATATTAAAGACTTTTCAAATTTTTCATCAAAAGGAATTAAGCCTGTAACAATTTTATTAAAACAGACAATAGCTTTGTCATTGTCATCTGTAACATTAAATCTTACATCCGTTTGGTAGAATTTATTATTCACATAAAGTGACATACTATATTGACCAGGATAAATGTAATTCTTATTTTCAAACTTTGTAAGATCAATATTTTGACTTTTTGAAAATCCCAGCATATCTGGATTAAATGTGTATTCCGTTTCGACAGCATATACATTTGAACTGCTAATAAAAACAAATAATAAAAGTACTTTATTATTCATCAACTCTTTCCCCACAAAAAATATTCAAATATATATTTAACAGACTTCAAATAAAAAATAATAACCTATGTCTTTATATTTTATTAAGTACCATATAACAAATTTATATGGTACTTAAATTAGATATTTTATTGATAAGTTAAAGTAAAATTCGCATTTGCATAAAACTCACCAGTTTTAACTGCTGCAATACCTAAACCTTTAACATATGAAGAAAACTCGAGTGAATTTGGACCATTTTGAATTTTCCTAGGTTTTAATGGTTCACCATTTTTCACTTGTTCATTACCAGCAACGATCACAACACCTGCGCCAGAATCAGGAAGCGAATCTAAACCCACATAGTCAGATGTTGCACCAGCTGCTGTTGCACCCGTATATGTAAAAGTAGTTGTAACTGTACCATCGTCTAAATCTGATACATCACAATCTGCAAGTTCAATACTAAATGGTTTAATATGGCTTTCACCATCAAATGTAGTTCCATTATTTAAAAGCTTGTTTGAAATTTGACCAAACTCCACTTTGATTGGGTCATCAGAGACAATCGAACATGGTGAATTTACAATATAACCATGAAACTGAACTTGACCAGACCCTTGTCCTTGCCCACCTGCTGCATGAATTAAAGTCGGCCCAGAAAGCAATAATGATGCAGTTACAATTTGTGAGATTTTTTTCATTTTTCACTCTTCAAAATTTATCCATTTGAAAATTTATTATGTTGAAAATTAATACTTTTTATAATTATATCATGTTACTAATTTGTTATTTCTTGTATAGCATAATTACAATTGATTACATTAAGCTTTTTATAATGGATATTCTGCTCGTTAAACTAAGCAGCTCATACTCTTAATTAGGCTTTAAAACATTTCTTAAATTATTAGCTAATTGTTAGGTGCTAAAATTTATTTTTAGCGACGCTAACCGTATCCGATTCCATCAATATGTGATTGGGATTAATTATCTTACTAGATAATTTAGATTTTAAATTTTATGTGCAGCTGGATTGATATTTATATAGTGTAAGTTGGTTTCATTTTGATATGAAAACTTATAAACACAGTTTTTCTTTGTTTTCAGGGTAATTTTGTCATTTACTTTATACAGAACAAAAATACCCTGAAGTAGGCACTGTGTACTATCAAATAATTTGATATAAACCTCATAACAATTCAAAGTATATTTTATTCAGGCCACCCATCACTCAATCGCCGTGCATCAGTTGCGTGTTTGTCAGCTTGTTCTGCCATGTATTGATATTCAATGATGCATTTTTTGAGTATGTCACTGTTGGTAGTGGCGTACTCAATAATGGTTTCTTTGGAAGCTGTGGACATACGACTTGTGGCTTTATCGATTTGCTTTGACATGCCATTAATAGCGGACTTAGCACGATTAACATCAATAATGATTTCTTGCATTTTCGCATTATGATTTCTCTCTGCTTCTAAAAGTTTATCTGACCATTGCTTTTCTTTAGTTCTTGCTTCAGCTTTAGCTTGTTCGGTTAAGGCTTTAGTTTCGGCAACTTCTGTTTTGTATTGAGCATTCAGCAATGAGTAATTCGTCTTTAGACTTTGTACTCGCCAAGTCTGTGTACCACTGAAAATTGAAAGAATTAAAATTATGGCCAACAAAACTAAAATGATGATTTGGTAAAACTTATCTATAAATTGCTGAAGAGCTATTTTCATTTTAAAAATAA
>NZ_NEGH01000019.1 GCF_002135375.1 Acinetobacter sp. ANC 4558
TGATGGTTCTTATTTGGCATCTACTTCTGTTGGTTATGCATTGCCTAAAGGTTATGGGAGTGTCTGGGGTGCCTTTAACCGCAGTGAAGAAGGCAATAAACTCTATTTCACCCAAAGCCACAGTTTTGATTTAGGTTTAAGTTTAAACCTCAAACAAGTGTATTCTAAATTAGGTTCACTAAATACCAGTTATAACAAAGATCTTCGACGCGGTTATAGCAACACCAATATTGAATATTTTCAAAACTTATTTTATAACCGCTATGCCAATGTCGGTTTAAGAGCTGGTGTACAAAAATCAACGTATGACAATCAACGCTCTGATAATGATAAATATATTTTCTTAGATTTAAGTTTACCAATTTCCAGATGGTTTAGTGCTGGAATTAACAGCCGAAATAGTAACCTCCTTGCCAATGCCAGTTATAAACAAAACTTTAGCGATAGTGTAGTGCAAAGTGTTGGCGTGGATTTAAATCAGGTGATTAAAAGAAAGAATGATTATTTAAATAGTGATGATTTCTCAGCATCGGCTTATTTAGCGTACCAAACCAGTATTAATGCAGGAACCTTGTCAGGAAGTGCCTCATCGCACAGCAAGAGCTTTAACTACAGTACCCAAGGTTCGATTGCCAGCTCTAACTTTGATGTTGGCCTTGGTAACAATAGCTTAGGTTCTGGTCTCTTAATTAAAACAGGTTTACCACGTGGTACCACCATGTCCGCACTGATTAATGGGCAGGACTTTAAGCTAACGGGAAATCGTAACTTTATCCCTTTACCACCGTATAAAAAATATAGCGTGGAATTAAGAAGTGATAAGCATTCCATGGATAGTGTCAGCGTCGGTCAGGGTCGTAAGAGCACGGTAGTACTTTACCCAGGAAACGTCGCAAAACTTGAGCCTGAAATTAAACAAATGGTGACGATCTTTGGACGGATTCGTTATCCAAATGGTGAGATTGCCGCCAATACACAGCTAAATAACCATATTGGTAAAACCAAAACTGATAATAACGGTGAGTTTTCTCTCGATGTTGATAAGAAATATCCAGTAATTACTTTAATTCGTGACAATGGAGATATTTGTGAATCTGAATTGGCACTGAATAAAGAACAAGGTGTGGCTTGGTTAGGTGAAATTTCATGTGTATATAAAGTCGCGAGTCATAGTAAGAATAATTTAGAGGCACGTAATCATGATTAATTATAGAACTTTATTTCTTGGCGCACTTTCAGCGTTTTCTATTCATCATGCTGCGCATGCCTTAAATCCACCGACATCATTTTCAGCAAATAGAGACAATAGTTTCATCTTCTTTGAAAATAATATAGACCAAGAATATTACATTGCATCTAGTTCACTTAACCCGCGGTTCACTGGGGCAAACGTTTGGACGCGCTATGGACGAGACCGACAAGACTCCTTAGGTTATATGGGAACAGATACAACGTTACGCAGTCGAAATAATGTGGATATGTGGTTAGAAAACTCTGGTATGTTAACGCCTTTTCAAGGGATCCGTTGTCGTACACGAAATAACGGGGCATGCCCTTCAACTGGGTTTTTACCCGCAGAATTTATAGATCAATTCGGTGCTTATAAAATACGTTCAGGATCTGGTGATTCCGATGGGGGATATGCTCGTGCGTCATTTGGTCCAGGAGGTTATGAGTATTTAAGAGATATGCCAGTTAATGCAAGAGATGCATTTATTATGCATTATTGTGAAACCACAGAAGAATATAATCCAAGCGCAGGAGGACGCTGTAAAGATGCAACAACGGGCAGATGGCGAAAAATGCAACTTAATATTACCAAAGATGCACATATCAGATTTATAGATAACTTTGCCTTTAGTGAAATCTGGGTGGCAACCGATGGAACACCAAGCTTAGCGCAAAATACCGAAACCTGTAGAGAACTGGTTATTTCTCGGGGTGGTAATGCCGCACAACGAGAAGGCATTGCTTGTAAAATGTTACAGTACGAATTGACTGGACCAGCCTCAGCATTTAATAACTCAACTCATTTACACATGGTTGTTGATCGGGCTGCATTGAATAATATGGCGATTGCATCTTATGATATCCGAATCAATGGCGGTGGTAGCGATGATTGGGTTCGATACGATGCAGATACATCTAATGATAACCGTATGAACAGAATGCTGCGGACTGGAAATAACTATGTTGAAGTTTTATTTACCAAATCCTTCTTCCAAAAAATGTTACGTGCAGGTGCTGCAACCTCAGGAAGACGTGGTGTATTTACATTTGCTGTAAATAATAGAATTACACCACAATCAGGCTATTATCAATTTGCCACAAATATGGATATTGATATTATTCCACGTGAATACGGACTGAGCATTCGCCATCAAAACCAAAATGAACGCGTTAAAACAGGAAAAATTGGTGAAAATGAAGAAGACATTACATTTAACTATGTAGTGACTCAATCAGCACCAAGAAGAGCGGATATCGTAAGTGCAAAAGTAATCGGTGAATCAACGACTGTTGCAGCAACAAATTACTGCCTATTTAAATCAAATGATAACCGATTAAATGTTGCAATTCCTGCCTATTTATCTTATACCAATAGTAATGGGCAAAAAGTTGAACAATATAGTGGGTGTAATGCCAATGCTACACTCAATTTAACCAATGCTCGATGGACAGTTGTGCCGTGGGATCAACAACAATCGGGATTCTTCTACTCAACAAATCTAGATTTAAGATTTCCAATGAATGATTCTGTTTCATTATTCAGCTTAGAAGGTCGAGATTGGTTAGGAAGTGTGCGTGCTGAAGGTGAAGTTCAAGTTGAAGCAACTTGGATTGGCGTAGAAAGATAAATTTAATGAATTTAGGAACTTATTTAAGATAATTTAAATTAAGTTCCTAAAAATTCATCACTTTAAGATTACAATTATTTATGAAATATATCGTTATCCTTTTATCAATAATATTCACAAGCGCAAACCTTCAAGCGATGTATTTTTCATCTTATATTTATGAAATGGGCTCTCAAGAAGATTTCATTTCTAAATATATAACCAATGACACAGAAACAACAAATCTATATAGCATATCTACTTATGCAATTGAAAAACCAAGTAATACCAATGAAATTAGAATTAATACAAAAGATAAAGAACTCTTATATGCACCTTTACGGTCAATGATTGATAAAAAGGCAACCAATTTATTTAAAATTTTCTATCGTGGCCCTAAGGATGATAAAGAAAGATATTATCGTGTAGTTTTCACAGAAACACCCTTAACCTTATATGATAATAATCAACCAGCTCAAACATCCACCTATATTCCTTCTATTGCGTTAAGTACAATTTTAATCATTCGTCCTAGAAAACAAAAATTTGATTATGTTGTTGATGAAAGTAAAGGAACACTTAAAAATACAGGAAATACATTTTTTAGGGCAATCGTGCATAATCAATGTAATCAGCGTGATGAAGATGCTGACCATGTATATATTTTACCTGGTGAAGAATATCAAAATGATTTTATTCGTACAGGAAGTAAGATTTTTCTTGTTATTAATAAACAATATCGTATGGTTAAAAACACCTGTCCTGTCGATATAGATCCTGCTGATACTAATACTAATACTAATACTAATACTAATACTAATACTGATGCTGATGCTGATGCTGATCAATAGCTTTAGGATTATCATTTAAAGAATCAATGATATTGTATTGAGCCAAGATGACTTTTATTAGCTAGTGGGAGAGTTTGTAATTTTTGAAATCTTTACTCTCCCTCTTTTTATTTTATAAACTTAAATAATTTGAAATCATTTACTTTGTTTATCCTTATCAAGCTTACTAAAATGGTTAACAATTGATGAGAAGTATACTGTAAATATTGGAAAAGCAGTCATTCCTGTTGCCGCCAGTACTGTTGTTGATATTTTGCCAACACTGGTGATTGGAATGATATTAGACCCCAAGGTTGTGACCGTCATTCCCGCCCACCAGAGTGCATCACTGTAGCTTTTTACATCAACATTTACACCACGTTCGAAAATAAAAAAGATTAAACTAATAAAATAAATAATTGAAAATAAAAGCAAAAGATATGAGATAAACAATGCTGTCGTGTTTCTCTCCATAATTAATAAAATTAACATCACCAATGCAACACCTCCTCTAAAAAGAGGTAAGAAGCTAATTAAATACGTTTGTTTTGTTGTAAGCTCAATAGAGGTGTAATCTAAAATAGATAAATAAGGAATCGAAAGTAGTAAAATAATCGAATATTTTGCAATAAACTTCATTTTATTTTCAGACAAAAATAAAAAAATGAAGAAGTTGAGTGTAAAGTAAATACAAATCCAGAATTGAATATCAAAATAAATTGAATGTTCTAAAAAAGAGTCATTCCGAAATGTTTCAAATGAAAGGCTTATAATTAAAATTATAGAAGCAATAATAATTAAAAAATATAATACTTTCATCAGTGGTTTTTTGTGATGCAAAATGCAAGATTTTAAACTTTTCAAGATGAATAATTCTAAAAAAAACTTAAGTGATATTATGCGGAAATAATAGGATTGTTGTAAATCAATGATCTGAATTCTAAATATAATTTTTTTCAAATATATAAAATAAAAATATTAATATCTTGCATACTGCTACATCTTTGTCATTTCAATTCTATGTGCCAAACACACCAAATGCGAAATTGGCCATTTTCTTGACCTTATAAAAAGAGAGTAAGAATACCAGCATCCTTATTCTCTTTAATCATTTTATTCAAAATAAATACTATTTACCTTCTAAGTTTTCACTTGAGTATTTGGTAAAAATAAAGTGATAATGCCAAGTAAAGGTAAGTATGAACAAATTAGAAATACCCATTCTATACCATTAATATCGGCTAAATATCCTAGTCCTGCCGCCGCAATACCACTCACACCAAACATGAGTCCAAACATTAAACCTGCCACCATGCCGACTCGTCCTGGTACTGCCTCTTGTGCATACACCACCATCGCAGAAAAAGCTGAAGACATAATTAATCCAGCAGCAATCGCTAAAATACAGGTCCACAATAAATTTGCATAAGGCAACAATAATGCAAAAGGTGCCATGCCTAAAAATGAAACCCAAATCACAGCTCTACGCCCAATACGATCGCCAACTGGCCCACCAAAATATGTTCCAACAGCGACAGCAGCTAAAAATGCAAATAAGAATAACTGTGAATCTTGAAGTGAAAGATCAAATTTTTTAATCAAGTAAAACGTATAGTAGTTTGTTAAGCTGGCAATATAGGTAAATTTCACCAACATCAAAATAGAAAGAATGGTCAATGCCTTCTTTAAGGTCCGCCCATGTAAATTAACACTCGGAACTGCCGAAATTTTATTCAATTGAGTTTTCGCATGATTAATCGTCCATCGGCTGACCCTAAATAAAACCCAAATTGCAATACATGCAAACAATATCAACCATGCTGTTGCCGCTTGCCCATTGGGAATAATAATCGCTGCTGCTAATAAAGGACCAATTGCGGAACCTGTATTCCCCCCCACTTGAAACGTAGATTGTGCTGTTCCAAATCTTCCTCCAGAAGCCATTCTTGCCACACGGGAAGCTTCAGGATGAAATGTAGATGATCCAACACCAATTAAAGATGCAGAGACCAACAACATATAAAAACTACTGGATAAAGCAAGTAGAATAATCCCCAATAAAGTCACCACCATCCCTAAAGGTAATAAATAAGGTTTAGGATGCTTATCGGTATATAGACCAATCCACGGTTGTAATAGAGATGCTGTAACTTGATAAACAAGCGAAATTAAACCAATTTGAGTAAAACTCAACGAAAAATTATCCTTTAATAGTGGATAAATCGCGGGTAATGCTGCTTGGATTAAATCATTCAGCAAATGCGCTAATGCAACTGCGAACACAATACGGTGAACCATTTGATTCACTGGATTTGGGGTATTATTTCCAACACCTTGATTGGTCTGTGTAGAAGAATTCATAGATGACCTTGATTACTTATCGCTTCCTTTGCGTTATTATAATTTGTCGTAATTGAGTATATCTTCCAAAAATCATTGTCTAAGTGACAAATTTGAGTTTTTAACATGCCAATCCATTCTAATTTAGCATCGACATTGCTTATTTCGATGGGGTCACGCCATCAACATGGGAGTATTATTGCTCCACATAGCCATGATCGTGCGCAGCTACTCTATGCCTCTAAAGGCACGATACGTGTGCAAACTGCTGATCATATTTGGCTTGTTCCACCACAATGTGCGTTATGGATTCCAGCCTTTATTGAGCATGGTGTCACACCACTGAGTGAGGTTCGCTTAAGCACCGTACTGGTTGAACAAAGTGCCGCCTATGTAATGGGCGAAAAATGTTTTTTAGTTCGGATGACCAATCTTTTAAAAGAACTGGTTCTACGTTTTAATCAACTTGATATGATAGAAAAAACAGGTTCTCCTTATAGCGAAGATCTAGAAAAATCCTTACAACTTCTTATTTTTGATGAAATTAAGCAAGCACTGACCTATCCAATAGAAATTCCTTGGCCTAAAGATAAACGCTTGGTGTTGGTCTGCGAACAATTAATTTTACACCCTGAGCAATGTAAAGATTTAAATATATGGTCAGATCGAATAGGTACCAGTTCTAGAACTCTCATGCGTTTGTTTAGAAAGGAAACTGGGCTTTCTTACCGTGCATGGATTCAGCAAATGCATGTAGTATTGGCTTTAGATTTTCTTGCCCAAGGGGAAACCATCTCTTATATCGCAAAGTCATTGGGCTATACCAATGCGAGCGCTTTTAGTGCAATGTTTAAAAGACATTTAGGCTACTCACCACAGAAGTTTAAGTAGCCCTCATTGCTTGAATGCACAACACTATCGCACATTTTTCAATGACTCAATTGATCTGTGATCGCCTGCATAGGCAATAATCTAGCATCTAAAATGGCAGCAGTTCGATGAAAATTAGCATTCATACACGCTTTATTTTCAGCAAATGATAGAAAACTTTGGATCGACGTTTGTTTAACAAGCATCACAATATCCCATTGTTCATCAGATGGACCAATAAAAAAGCTTTCCGCCTGTGCGACTAATAAAATATCTCCGCCAGATTCCTTTAAAAACGGTAAGGTCTGATCAATATAAAGTTGCAATGCTTCGCGACCAGAAATCGGCAATTCAGGTGCAAATTTTGGACATTTTGAATAATCTGCTATTTCACGTAAACGTAACAAATTCAACATAATGACTTCGCCTTGTAATTGGCGTTTAAAGAGTCGAATGCCATCATCTTGTGTTGGAAAAATATAAGATTGTTTCATATTAATTTTCCTGCCTAAACTTTAAGCTTATTTAAAATAGACTGAAGTGTGGTTAACTCATCCTCAGTTAATAATGAAAATATCGATTCAATGGTATGCCCAACGGTTGTCATGGCGTGTGTCATTAATTCTTGCCCTGCTGTACTCAGCACGACAATGCTTTGTCTTGCATCACGTGGATTACTTTTTTTCTCAATTAAACCTATTTTTTCCATTGGTTGTAGAACTCTCGTGACACCCGACGCTGTTAATGCAGCTTTATCTGCCAAAGAAATTCGATTAAGTGCAAAATCCTGTGCTGTTCTTAAATGATACATCAGTACAAATTCTGTAAAATTGATCCCATGCACGCTTAAGGCCAAATCTATTTTTTTGCTCAATAAAGATCCAACCAAATGTTGGTCTAATATCAACTCAATTTTGTTCATCATAAATGACTCTTAAAATAATATACTTGTATAATACTTGAGTTATCAACAAATATGCAAGTATATTATTGAATCACTGCTCAATCACAAATACTTATCATTTATAAAAATCTCTTTGATCATTCTGAACCGCTTTTATTAACTTTATAAATAACTCAACAAAAGGGGAATTTTGTTTATTTTTAGGCATATAGATATAAGTTCGCATCGAAATGCGAGGAGAAAAGCGAAGGCGTTTGATGTCCGGAAAAATATGCGGATTCAAGACCTCAGGATGAATAAAGCCAACACCCAATTGTGCATGAATTAAATAACATGCGTTCATGCTATTACTCACACTCATAGCAAAGTTTGGATCAACATGCGCTTCTCTAAATGCCGCTTTTAACATCACCGTAGTGGGTGAATTGGGATAAATGGTAATCAGCTTTTTTCCTACTAAATCTTGAGGAGTGACCAAATTTTTTTCACTCAACGGATCGGACTGATGTACCGCGGCAATGAGTGCTGTTTCAGCAATTTCCTCAATATGACACAATGCCAATATTTCTGGTGCAATATCTTGTGGTGCAGGAGTACATATTGCTAAATCAAGTTGATGATTTGAGATTAGGTTAAGTAGTTCTTGTGTGGATTTACTGACTAAATCTAACTGAACTGAAGGATGAATCTCCAAAAATAAGTTCATTGCTTGAGGCACTAAAGCGGCTAATGCTCCACCACCAACACCAATACGTAAATGTTTTTTCTGAGCTTCGAGCCCGAATAAAGCATAACGAGCTAAATCAAATTGCTGCAATCCACGCTGAATAGAAGGTAAGATTTGATAAGCAACATCAGTGGCTTGTAATCTTCCCCCAACTCTTTCAAATAACCTTAGACCAATGACTTGCTCTATATGATGGATGGTCTTACTGACCGCTGCCATTGAGCAATTGAGTTTTAATGCGGCTTCTTTTAGTCCGTGACTGGTCATGAGTGTACTAAAAACATGTAAATTTCTGGCTGTGATTTGTTCAATGTTTTGCATGTCGTCTTCACCCATTTTACTTAACCTTAGGTTAAACACTTTCTTTTGCAAAATAAAAGCCATTTCATAGAAAATGCATCAAAATTTTCAAAATATATATTTGAAAATTACAATAATGGATAAGGAAATTGAATATGCCAAATGAGATAAATCATATTTTAGTTGTAGGCGCTGGTATTGCAGGATGCAGTGCAGCTATTGCATTTCGTCAACTCGGCAAAAAAGTGACCATCATTGAAAAATCTCCAGAAATTCAATTTAATAGTTCTGGAATTTTTATTTATTCCAATGGATTATATCAATTTAATAAACTCGGTGTACTCAAAGCCTTACTAGCTGCTGGCTTTATTATCGAAAATGATGAAAACCAATATTTTACAGAGACAGGGCTTGCTATTGTCAATACCTATTACCCTCGAATAAATCGCGATATTCCTGGAATTTTAGGGATCAAGCGCGCTCAATTACATCATATTCTACTACAACGAATGCAAGAATTAGGCGTGACGCTCAATCTGGGAGTGACGGTAAAAACACTGATGGAAGACACCCAAAATAACACCGTACACGTCAGTTTCAATCAAGAAGATAATAAAGAATTTGATCTCGTTATTGGTGCAGATGGCATTCGTTCACAAATGAGATCTTGGATTAATCCAGACATTCAACCGCATTACACTGGCTTTGGAGTATGGCGCAGTGTTCACGCCCGCCCCCATCATCTCACCACTAAAATTATGCAAATGGGCATGGGAAAAAGAGTCGGGGTTCTTCCGATTAATCCTGAACAAATGTATATGTTTGGCACAATTGTTGACCATCAAAATACATGGAAACCCCGTGACCAATGGCATAATTTAATGAAACAAGCTTTTTCAGATTTTACTGGGGGTGAGGTAGTTAACCTATTCAAGCAACTCAACTCGCAAAGTGAGATTTTATATACAGCAGTTGAGGAAATTCGTATGCCCTTACCGTGGAATAAAGGACGCACAATCGTGATTGGAGATGCTGCACATGCCTCAACACCTTTTATGGGACAAGGTGGTGCAATGGCTGTTCAAGATGCCTGTGAACTTGCCGAAATGTTACAATACGCTGAGTGTCATGATCACCCGTTAGATTTAGTTCAACTGTTACAGAAATTTTCTGAAAAGCGCTTTGCCATGTGTAAATTTGTGCAAGATATCTCAAGAGCTGTGGGTGAAAATGGTGCAACTGAAACCTCTCAAGATTGTTTAATGCGCAATCAGTACATGCAACTCAATGCGCAAACGAAAGTCGATGATTTTTATAAAAAGCTCTTATCATTTACATAACACAAAAAATCAATTTTTAAATAAAGTTCAGAACTGACAATCATGCAATTTAGAAAATCATTTTTGCTTATTTTTCAATCAGTTCTGAAATAAACAATTAAAAATTAGAAACCTGTTTAAATATATTTTTTAAAAAACACAAAAAATTTCAATAACTTATTGAAATTTTATTCTTTATCAAAATAAAAATTTGTATTTAACATTAAATTACGAACAAATAATGAACATTAGAAAATAAAAATGTTAATTTATATTAACAAAGCAAAAGATATTGATTATCATTAGTGTTATTTTTCTGATTAATTTATATGCGTACCTCTCCCTCCTCGCATGTCTTTCGCTTAAGCATGCTTAGTTTTATGATGCTGGCTGTTATTCAAAATACTCAAGCTGAAGTTACAGAAGCACCATCTTCATCAAGTACTACAGCTGTCCTACCAACAATCACTATTGAAGCCATGGATGAAGGCGACCCAATAAAAACCTATGTGGACTATAAGCAAGCAAACGTCACTCGAAATAATCTCGACAAGAAAGATATTCCACAAACCATTGATACAATTGATGTTTCAAAATATAAAATTTATGGCGAAAATGATTTAAGCGTCATGCTACAAGGTACGCCTGGCGTTTCTACCAGTTATGACATGCGTGGTGATGGCATTATGTTACGCGGCTTCAGTGCAGATACTGGCGATATTTATAGAGATGGTGTACGTGAAAGTGGGCAAATCCGTCGGAGTACCGCCAATGTTGAACGTATTGAAATTCTAAAAGGCCCTGCTTCAGTATTATATGGTCGTAGTAGTGGTGGTGGTGTCATCAATATGGTGACTAAATTTGCCAATTTTGACTCTAAAAGCTCTGTGGGTGCTTATGTTGGTAGCTACAATAATGTAGGGGGCACCATTGATTTTAATCAGGTCATTACAGACAACTGGGCTGTGCGTTTAGTTGGGGAAAAATCTGACACCAATAGCTTCCGTTCAGGCATTGGTTCAAATGAAGAAATGCTGTCACCAAGCATTACCTATAGAAGCGATGATCAAAAGCTGACATGGACGACTGAATACACCTACGACAAACTCAATCGTGTACCAGATCGTGGACCATCTTATGACAACTTACCGCCAGGCACTTCGATTAAAATGGGCTTTGCACAAGATCATGACTATGTAGATGATTTGCTTAAAACAGCCAGAACAGATCTGAAATATGAATTTGCACCCAACTGGAATTTTCACTGGAGTTTAAGCCATCGTGAATCCCAACAAAATTTTGATCATTTCTATTCAGGCACAATGTGCACTACTGATGTACCCGTCACGAGTACAACAGGATGTTATAAAGGCTATGTGAAACAAATTTATTATTGGCAACAAACTACCAATAAAACCACAGCCAATACCATCGATATTACTGGTGAGTTTTTCACTAAATCAATTAAACATAATTTATTAGTGGGTACCGATTGGTCGTATGAACAACGCGAACCTCTATTGTCAAATAAGAATTTAGACAATAGCCCAATTTATGGCTTTATTAATCCGCTCACTGGGCATAGATTTAGTAACCGTGGATCAGGCCATCAAATTACCTCACATAATTATAATGAGGGTACAAGTTATGGATTATTCATCCAAGATCTCATCAGTTTTAGCGAAAAATATAAGTTGATGTTAGGTTTACGCTACGATAGTTATGATGCTAAAACAACCAATCGTCTAGAAAGTTCTCCAACGTATAAACAAAATCGAAAAGTTAAAGATCATTCATTTAGTCCAAATGTTGGCTTTGTTTGGCAACCCGTACAAGAACACAGTATTTATACATCATATAGCCGTAGTTTTGTGCCCTTTGGTGGCAACATGGGTGTAAATGTTGTTACAGCAACACAAGATTTAGATGCTTTTAATAAACAACCACAATACCTAGATCAATATGAAATTGGGATTAAAAGTGATTGGCTTAATGAAAAATTAAATACACAATTTTCTGCTTATCACATCAAAAAACACAATCTTCGTGAACGTGAAAACCTTGATGATCCTCTATCACCTTATGTTATTACTGGTGAAAATATTTCTAAAGGATTGGAATTTAGCTTTATTGGTCAAGCATTCGAAAAAGTATATATCCGAGGCGGATATGGTTATACCGATGCAAAAATTACCAAAAACATGCATAAACCTGAGTTAGAAGGTAATGAATTAGCTAAAGTTTCAAAAAATACAGGGAACTTGTTTGTCCGTTATTTACCTCTTGAAAAGTGGTATAGCGAAGTTGGTGTCACCTATACAGGTTCTTATTATACCGCCAATGACAATATTGTAAAAATGCCAAGTTGGACGCGTTTAGATGCTGCTCTGGGCTATAAAGATGAAAAGTGGGGGGCAACCTTTGCCGTTACTAATGTGGCAAATAAAGAATATTGGCGCTCATCTGACATGCCTGGAACACCAAGAAACTACTTATTTAGAATCAACTATTTCTTCTAAATAACAAATCGCTCAATCTCTTAATTTTAAAAACCCACTTATTATTTTAAATAAGTGGGTTTTTTTATTAGCATCAATTTGATTGAACCGCAACTTTCTTAAATTTAAATCAATAGTCTTCAATCTATAAATTAAGCATCAGAAATCAATCAATTGTTCATGGCTAATTTGGTACATCACTGAAGGCCTTAATTAATCACAATCGAATAGAGCGACGTTTCGTTTTCAAACTGTTTAAAATCATATTGCGTATAGTTCAACTTCGAATACTCACGAACATACAATAACCCACGCGATAAGTCAGTGAGTGTGGTCCAAACCGTATATTCACGTGCCAGTATCGGTTGTCCATTTTGCTGTGTTTGAACAACATTAATGTTTTTTGGTCGATCAAAGTTATTCATAATATGCGATAACTCGATGATTTGCTCATCAGGATCTTCGACTTGATTGGCATAACTTGAATAATAAAACGCTTTAATGAAGCGTCCTACAGAGGTATTTGAAGCTGGTAAATTATGTGTTGCAATACCACTATCTGGTTGAACCAACTGCAATCCACCAATTGTACTAACAGGAACATCAATATTCGTTAACTGCGTATAATTATTTAAATTTGTTAAGTGCCACGGGAACTCAGGACCATTGGTCATTACCCCGATTGGGTTATCATAGACAGCTAATTCACCATCTTTAATTTCAACAACAATACAGTCACCTTGTTTGTCATAAAAAGCAAAATGGAATGGAGAGTTAAGACCTAAAACTTCAATAATGCCAGACCAAACAAACGCTGTCTTTAAACCTTCTTTAAGCTCACTCACCGTAGAAAAATTTGCAAGTCCCCACTCACCTACAGCCTCAAAAGGAATTGAGTTTGCATATTGACTTTGTTCTAAAGACTTTAGTCCTTTGTGATGATACATGTTCAAACTAAATGATAAACCAGCTGAATTTATCCCTTCTAAACAATCATGCAGCTCATTTTCATTTTGCGGCATCGTCAATGCCATAATAGGATATTGAGCATGATATTGTAACCCCAATGAGCCATCTGGTGTTTTATGCTGGAAAACATGTCCTTGAGGGAAATAAGTAAAATTAGTTTTTAAAGGAGACTCTGGAAATTCTAATGTTCTCCCATGATAAACATTTCCTTTTTTATCATTCACTCGCAAAGATGTGCAGGCAAATGTTAAATGAGGTAATTGATTTTGAGACATTGAAGAGATTCCTTATTCTAAGATCATTCATATTTTTATATGCACTTTCGCCATAAAAATATTAATTTAAAAGGTTTTTATAACGTCATATATTTTATATAAATCTATATCTTTTTATATAAAAAATATCGTTTCGATCAAAATTAAATTTTCTTTAAATTCTATTTGCTTAGTCTGCTCTATCATGCAAGTCCAAACCAATGCGATGATCCATTAAATCACTTGATTGACCAATCTATCACAGGTGAAAATTTAATTATTATTCACAAAATAAATTATGTTTGTATTATTCATTAATCACCACAATAGATTCTTCATCAAAATCATAGCAATATAATTTTTCATATTTTATCGTTTATACCTCATAAGATGACGTTTTATATTGTCCTGCGATAAGTTTAATCTAGGAAAAATCTTTGTAGAAAATAATGAGATTTTTGGGGGAAAATCATTTTGAATAAGGTATGATCATTTACAAATTAAAGAAAGTTTGAATTTAGTGATTATGATGATGCAATGCTTCTTTCAAAAAACATGTATATATCGACACTATCATTCTCTTAATTTTTTACATTTACACTAAATAAAATATAGCTCATTTTCAATATTTTATTCCATTACAATGCTTTAGACCAAAATGAAGTAAATGCTTAACTCACATATAGATTTAATAAGAATAAAGCAATGATTTTATTATAAATTTAAATATAAAAATTAATCAATAGTGAGAATTCTAACACAAAAGTATGTTTTTATTATATGATAAATATGAATATAATAATTTACGTATTTATATGAAGATGAATTTAAAAAACTCAAAAATATTGATTAATCTAGAAGCAATCCAATCCGGTGAGCTTCAGTATTTTTTTAAACCTTTTATGTGGCAACAAGTAAAATATAAACTCTTTTTAAATAATGATTATCTAAAAATTTCTAAAAATGTACATATAGATATAGACACAGTGACAGGTGATCGGACATCAATTATTAAGCAATATCAAAACCATTCAGAAAAACTGAATAATTCTGAGATTAATTTGAGTCAAATCAACGCTATAGATAAAAGTCACTTAAACATAACAGCGATACCAACAATTAATGAAAGTTCTCCTCCGAACCGCGAAGTAGATGTATTACCAACGTATGAGGAAACTTTAATTAATGAACCTGAAATCTCTGCTCAGCTTAATGAGGAATCACTCCTCAATGCTAAACAAGAAAAGTCTATCGAGAAAACAGATTTAATTAAGGAAGCAGAAAATCATGAAAAGGAAATATCGTTAGAGACAGAAGACAACGCTAGCGAAACAAAAGAAAACACCATGAACGATATTCTCGCAAGCTATAAAAATATAGCTCGTAAATATAAATCATAATGATCGTTTTATAGAATGTATTTAAAATAAAGGGCATTAGATTATTTCTAATGCCCTTTATTTTTTGATCAAAAATTATAGATCAAAAACTGTATCTAATTGACTATAAATAGAGTTTTTATAAAGCTCTAAACGACGTCTAATAATGGCACCAAAATAATTTTGATTTTCGTCCACTTCACTAAAAATAAGTTTTTTCTTATTCATCAACTCTAAGTCATATAACAACGGTGATGACTGCAAATCTTTTAACTTCACAGCACCAATAATATTCGATAACTCTTTATAATTTGCATCTTGATCATAGTTTTCTTCTAATTCACCATGAAACTCATTTTCCCAAATCACAAATTTATTATGAGGGAAAAGTTTAGCTAATTTAAGCAGTTCTTTATAACAATCGTGAAAATCAACATTTCCAGCTAAAGGTACATGGAAAAATATTTCTCGATTATTTTCTTTAAATAAATTTAAAATATCACTTCCTTTAATATAATTAATAAAATTGATGTGAGTGCTTGCACCACTATCAATGAGGAAGCAACAATCATTTAATAATATTGTTTCAAATAATGGATCAAAATATGCTCGAGAGTCTAAGTTTCCATTAATCATTTTGATATCAAGCTTATGTGCTTCTAAGCCTTTGAATGAAACCAATCCATCATTTAATGGATCTGCATCAAAACAGAAGACATTCATATGCTCGCGCAAATATTGAATTAATAATCTCGAAATAAAGGACTTACCTACTCCGCCTTTCGCTTGAGTCACTATATGAATCGAATCTTTAGCTAAGCTCATTCAACTACCTTTTAAATATATAAACCATTATTTATACATATCAGCCATTCTTTGATATGTATCCTGTATTTTTTTAAAATCTAAATTCTTATGAACATCTAAATTTTTGATTTTTTTAGATGCATCCTCTACGTTATTAACATCATTTACAGTTTTAGCATTTGAACTCATTTCATCTTTTTTATTAGATTCCTTATTAAATGAAATTTTATCATAATTTTCAAACGATAAATGAGATTGATTAGCTCGACTTACTTGATTTGTTATCGCGACATTGTTGAGATTATATAATTTATCATCCCCTGCTATCACCTGTTTATGAGGTTCTTTGACATTGTAGTCCAAAACTGATTCAGGCGGCAAAATTAAAGCTTTTTTCTTATCATTATCTTTAAAATTTAATGTAATGGGCTTAATTAATAAATGTGAATAATCATCAAAATTATCTTGATCCAATCGCTGCTTTAAAATGCTTTCAGTCGATTTAAGCTGAAGATTCTCCATGACTGAGCTCTTTATTTCTCCCCCCGTTACCACATGATCAGCATTTTTTATAATCGTTGCTTCTTTGCTCTCTAATATAGATTTCTTCGCTTTTAACGCCTCAATATTAACTTTCCTTGATACATCTACAAACGCTGGTTGAATTTCAATATGATCGGTCTCAGAAGTGTTTTTAGGGTTTAAAACTTCATGACGAATCGCTGAATTTTGAATTTCAGGTATGACACTAACATTTGACAACTCTTCACTCATAATCAATGATTCAACGTCAGCATGTTCATTAATATCCAAAACTTCATTTTGAATAATCAAATTTTCGGTTTCTGGCTTCATATGAATATCTGAATTTTCTTCATTCTCAACTAATAATTCTATTTCAGGATGTTCTTCAATGTTTAAAAGCTCAGTATGAACTGCTAAATTCTGAATCTCAGGTATGATACTCATATCTGAAAGCTCTTCTTTCACGTTCAATGTTTCATTTTGAATAGTTAAATTCTCGGTTTCTGGCTGCACATGAAGATCTGAATTTTCTTTATTCTCAATTAATAATTCTATTTCAGGATGTTCTTTAGTGCCTAAAAGCTCAGTATGGACAGTTAAATTCTGAATCTCAGGTATGATACTCATATCTGAAAGCTCTTCTTTCACGTTCAATGCTTCATTTTGCATAGTTAAATTTTGAGTTTCAGATTCGAGACTAACATCCGAAAGTATTTCTTTTACGGTTAGCAACTCACCTTCAGTATCTTCTTTAATATTTAGGAGTTCTTCTTTCACGACTGGCGTCCCAATTTCTGGTTGTATGCTAACATTTAGAAAATTTCCCTTCACGACTGAAGTCTCAATATCAGATTCTGTTGTATTTACATATAAAGGCTCGTCTTCACCTTTTATGCTGATTACATCTCCATTTTTTTTAACTGAAAACTCATTCGCATCAAACGCTTCTGAACTTTCTTTTGCTTTTCCTACACGCTTAGTATAATCAAGTATATGCTCTTTTGATTGTATTTTTTTTATGATCTCAGGATAAAATTTATCTAAAAAAAGAATACTCTCGATTTGAATAAAACTTTCTAGTTTATCATTCTCCTTTAGCTTCTTTGAAATATCTTTTTTTTCACTATATTTAGGCCTATTTTCCTGACTTTGTAGCATCACTTCTTCAATCTTATTTTCATAAGAAATAGAGCTACTATGGCGATCCAATCGTAAAATTTTTTTTATAATCAATAATTGTATAATTATACAAATCACCAATAGTAATGCAATCAGGATAGCCAAAAATATATATAAATTAAATTTAGAATCCAAATCCACAACGAATCTCGCTAATAATATTATTTCGTAATCGAATATGAAATTATAATCAAACACAGCAATAAGAAATTAATACACGTAATATCTTTATGCTGAAATATTAATTTTTTACTTTTGTCTATACCAGGTCTCAAACATTAATATACTAAATTTTTTTTATAAAAAATACTCTTAATTATTAAACTTAAATTCAGCACATAAAATTATTGAAACATATACATATGTATTAGATCACCTGTAGCAAGTTGCTACAATTTATTAAACAATCTCTTTTCCAAATATTTCATTTAATCTATCGCGATTTTCTTGAACAAATTCAGAATTATTTTTTAACTTATATTTCATCTCTTTTTTGAAATCAAACATTGATACACCTGCTTCTGCAAAATCCATTTGAAAAATAATATCATTAATGATTACATTCGCCTGAGAGTCAGTTAAGCAACCGTCAATTTTAAACCACTTCACAAATTGCTGACAGTTCTCGTCATCAGAATATATATACCAAGAACGTGTAGAAGCATCAAACTTTGCACCTAATTCTTTTACAAAAATATTATCATTAAAATCAACGTCTAAGTATATTTTAACACGCTCACTTTCAATTTGTATATGATCTTTTAGGTTTTTACTACTGACGTTAAATCGAATACCAATCACAGCTCTACTTTTTTTAATGGTTTCATAATTCAACATAATATTAGTATGAGAATTAATCTCATTAATAATTTTATCTAAAACGTAACGTCTAAAATCAACCCACCGATCATACTTTTTCTCACTGATGTCAATAATTGCTTTAACATTTTCTATCGATATTTCAACTTCATATGATTTTTTGTTTACATATTTAAATTGGTTTTTTATAAAATATGAATACAGACTCATACTCGTCACTGAATTTAATGCAAATAAATCCTTTAACTGATAAGTCGTAAAATTCCCACTCGCTAACCGAGTGAAATAAGGTAGTACTTCACGTGTAAAGCGTATTTGTAATGCATTTTTGGCATCATCTTCCCAACGCAATTCTCGAATAATCGGAACCACAGAATGAACCTTTTTTACTTTCTTTTTTGAATTTTCTAACGGTTCCTCAATAATAAAATGTGCTACTCGAGAAGAGAGTTCTTTATAAATACGATCAATCGCAACATTAATTGAATTTTTTTTATCTAATCCTAATAACTCACCTAAATCTGCTTTATGTAAATAAATATAAGTTTGTTCTGTAATTTCATAATTTTGATTATTCTTTTCACCATAATTAGCAACTGCCATCGCATATAATAAGGCTTTGTATTCATTTGTTGATAATTCAATAGGACGAATAAGACGATTACTTGTACTTACTACACCATTTTGACGAATATTACCTATGCAATATGGTAAATAATCAATTTCATCTGTATCGTTAAAAGTATTCATAAGAATATAGAAAATTAAATAATACTTATTCACTTATACATAAGGGTGGAAAAAAAATCAATCATTCACCTATATATGACCATTAAGTTTTTTCTTTCGTATTTATAAATAATTTTCGAGCAACAGATCGAGATGAAGTTATAAATAAATTATCTAATCTAATTTCAAAAGTGAATGTTTTATAATTTTTCACCATTTAATGACAAACTCTCCACCATAGTGCTCTAAATGGAAAAATTAAAACGATTATATTCATATAAATTTTAAAAACATTAAATTCTTAATAACTTTTATCCACAACATCAGAAAAATAAATGACAAGAATTACACTTTAAATAAAAGTCAATAGAACTTAACCACAAGATAAGCATTTGAATATTATGATATTAATTTAATATTAAAAGAATATGTTAAATTATGGTGACAAGTATTGCACTGAAGTGACAATCTCTCCACTTTATCGTGACATCTCCCTCACCTTATCATGACAAGTCTTCCACTATAGAATGACATGGCTTTCACTTTATCGTGATAATCCTTCCACTCTTAAAAATATAATTTATTGATTTTTAAACAATTATTAGTCATATAATTATAATTAACTAATAATAATAAATATAAATTAAGAGAACACATCATTAAAAACTAAAAACCGAAATATTATTTTAGAAATAAGTGTAGCAAGTTGCTACAAAGACCTTTATATTAACAATATATTTAATAAAATTAATTACGACAAATATGTCTACAAAGATTATTTCTATTGCGAATCATAAAGGCGGTTGCGGAAAAACAACAACCGTCATTCATTTAGCATCAGAGTTAGCAAACTTAAATTATAAAGTTTTAATTATTGATTTAGATCCTCAAGCAAATGCAAGTTTACATCTTGGAATCAAACATCCTAGTGAAATAGAAATAACATCTGCAGAGCTTTTAATCGGTGAAATTCACCTTTTGCAAGAAGCGATAGAAGAAAAAACGAATATAGATAATGTTTCATTAATTTATGGATCATTAAATTTAGGAAAAACTGAAGATCAATTAAAAGAAGATTCACCACGGCCATCTGAAGAATTAATTCAAAAATTAGAAATATTAGATGGAATTTATGATTTTATCTTAATTGATTGTCCTCCCAGTTTAAAATTATTGACAAGCAATGCATTAGCAGCATCTACACATGTCATAATTCCAATAGAATCAGGTTCTCAATATGGTTTATATGGTGTTACTGATTTATTAAATCACTTGAAGAAAATTGAAAGAATTAATCCAAACTTAAAGTTATTAGGTGCATTATTAATTAAACATGATGAACGTCAAACGGTGTGTAAACTTATTCGAGAGGAAGCATTTCATCAGGTTGGATCATTAATGGCAACAACTATTCCACTGAGTACGAAAGTAAATCAAGCAGCTATATTACAACAATCATTATTACAATTAGATAAAGGAACAAAAGTTAGAAAAGCGTTTCAAAATTTAGCATTAGAAATAGTTCAGAAAATCAACTTGAATTGAGATAGATATGATTAGTCCTAAAGAGTTATTAGCTCAACGTCTGCAAAAAAACACTCAAAAACATCATAACTCACAGCAAGAACAAGTTAACGAAATAAAAGAATTACGTCGAAATGTACAAATTAGTGAGATTAAAATGAGTCCAAATCAACCTCGGAAAGTTTTTGATCAAAAAAATATTGAGAATTTAGCAGATTCAATTCATGAAATTGGGTTACTTCAACCAATTACAGTACGTCGCGTAAATGATACATATGAGTTAGTTGCTGGAGAAAGACGACTGAGAGCACATCAGTTTTTAAATAAAAAAACGATTGAAGTTCTTATTATTGATGCTACGGATCAAGATGTTGCATTATTAACACTAGCAGAAAACTTAAAACGTGAAGATCTAACAGATTATGAAGTTTATATTGGCTTAAGCTCGCTTGATGAGAAATTAAAAAAGAATAAACAAAAACTCGCAAAATCTTTAGGCATGAATCGCGAGGATATGTATAAATATCTTTCTTTTGAAAAAATGCCAAAAGAAATAATTACAGATTTAAATAAAAATCCTGATTTACTCGCACGAACAGCTGCAACTGCTGTCAAAAAATTCTTATCTGATCATAATGATCAAGAAACCGAAGCTAAAGTTGCACTATTAAATGCTTGGAGTAAATTATTAAATAAAGAGTTAGAGCAAACTAAACTGGCTATATTTGCAGAACGATTACTTCATGCAAAAGCCAATCAAAAGCCAATTTCAAATTCAATTGTGCATAAAATTGAACATGATGGAAAAATTGCAGGAAAAATTAATTTTGATCATAATGTGTTAAAGATTTCTTTAAAATTAAATCAGTTAAGTGATGAGGATTTAAATGAATTGGAAGGAGTTTTGTCTAAACTTTTACAGAAGACCAAGCTTTAAAATAAAAGAGAAAATTATTCTCAAAAAGTACTTCTTTGTGTTTAAATAAGCAAAGAGATTAATGTTGTTTAAAAATAAGCTATAGATGTCGATTAACGAAATAAGAATAATAATTCTTAAAATAAAATAAGTTTAAGCAATAAAAATAATATTATAGGTTGATGAAATGAATAATTTTAGTTTTTTAATAATCTATGTTCATCTGGTAATTGAATTTTTTTTTAATGTTTCTGTCGGAGGGACGGGAACGGGGATAAAAAAATTAATATTTTAATTGAATGTTTTTTTTATTTAATTGAAAATAACTATGTGAATTTCAATGATTTAGTTTTATTTTACTAAATGCGATCATAAAATATTCAGACGTAACTTTGTTTATACATTATCTAAGGATAAATCTGTTATAAAATATCTTTGAAAATCATCAAATGATAAAATAGATGAATATGAAAAACTCTAGGCTTATTACTTCCGATAGTGAATCGACATTAAAAAATGTTTTGAATATTACGCAAATATTATCTTCTTGGTTAATCAAAAATGGCGTAGGTTATAGTGATTATATATCATCACAAAAAACGATTTTTTATAATGCAGCTATTTTGGAATTAGAGCGGTTAGGACAAAAAAAGACCGATTCATCTATTAGTTTATTATCGGGCTTGAATCGAAGAGATGTTGTTCAACTTCGCTTAGATCAAGGTGATATTCATCAATATATTGAAACTTTTCAGGTCAATCCTTTAGCAAGTGTTCCTGCACGTGTTTTAGCTTTATGGGTTGAAAAAGATATTGGTATGACCATACCTTATACAAATAGCGATTATAGTTTTGAATCATTAGTTCATGAAATCTCAACGGAGAAGCATCCTAAATCTATATTGCTTGAACTGATTCGACTTGGTTTGGTTCATTTTGATAAAAAGTTAGTATATCTATTAGTGAATAGTTTTACACCTGCACAAGTACCGAAAGTGAATGAAGATATTTTGTCCAATAATATTGTTCAACATCTTTCTGCAGGATTACATAATTTAATACATGCCGATAATCAATATTTAGAGCAGGCTATTTATGTAGATCATATTACGGAGGAGTCTGTACAATTGCTCAACAAGCTATCTTTGGAACTCTGGCGTGAGATTTCTAAAAAAATGCTTTCCCAAGCTGTAAGCTATTCAACTAAAGATAAAGATAAACAAGGTGCGGATAAAAAATTTGTATTAGGAATTTATCAAAACTATTAATACATGAATATTGCTGCTTAATAAAATATGAGCTTAAACCTATACTCGTTTGAAACGAGTATAGGTTTTATTTTTTCGATCGAATAATCTGAGTTCACCAATAAATTTAGACAGGGGATATGAGATAAACGAAATAAAGGCGTAAATGATAATATTTAGTAAAGAATAATTAGAAATAATTCGCCTTATTTTTACGATTATTGATCAAGCAGTTGATGATTCATTTATAGGCTTAAAGTTACAAAATAATTAAAAATATTCATATGATAGATTTTTCAATAAAAAAATAAAGTATGAATATTGATTCAATATGTTAATTAATATGTGATTTATCTTACATAAAAAAATATGTTTTTTTTCTTGATATTTCAGTTATTTATGTTAATTTACTGCAACTTTCTAGTAGCGCAAATAATCACCAAGCTACATGAAAGAAATTGAAAAGCAAAGTTGTAGGTAAAAGATAACGATTGCTTTTTGAATATTCACTTTATTTTTAGGTCGTTATATGAAAAAAATTATCACTACTGCAGTTTTAGCTACTTCAGGTCTTATTTTTGCAGGACAAGCTTCTGCTACAGATGCACCGTCAAAGAGTGCAACTGGTAACTTTAATGTTAAAATTAATGTATTATCAACATGTGCGATTACTGCTGATGATATTGTTTTTACTGATATTACAAGCAATGCTACTGCAGATGACAAAGACGGTACATTATTGGTGACTTGTACAAATAAAACACCTTATAAAGTATCATTTGCGAGTAATGGTGTAATGACACACGGAACTGATTCAACAGCAACAATTGCGTATTCTTTACTTGATAGTTCAAAAGCAGCATATTCTGAGTCAAACAAATTTTCTGGAGAAGGTACGGGGCTTGCACAAAGTATTCCGTTAACTGCTCGTGTGACTGGTTCTACAAATGTACGTGCAGGTTTATATACTGGTGCAGTAACAGCTACAGTAACTTACTAATATTTGATATGTTAGGGATATTCTTGATTTAGAAGGATATCAATATGAAAAATACAGCGCATTTATCTTATTTTTTACGAGTATGTGGTGCGAGTATTTTAGTTGCAAATATTTTTATGCTACAGGCGCATGCTGTGAGTTTACAGGTTGCGCCTATTTTATTGGAGTTTGCTCCAAATGAACGGGTAAAAGAATTGTGGCTAAGTAATACTGGCGATGAAAATATTCGTGCACAAGTCAGAGTAAATGAGTGGGTACAAGAAAATCAAGAAGAGACTTTACAACCCTCTAAAAGTTTGATTGCAAGCCCAATGGTTTTAACCATCCCTACACAACAACGTCAGCTCGTTCGATTAATTCGAAATACGCCAGCTACGAATTCTGAACAGGCATTTCGTTTAATTGTCGATGAGTTACCAAATACTCAGCAAGAAACACAGAGTGGACTACAAGTTCTATTAAAGTACTCGATTCCTGTTTTTTTTAAAGTGTCTGATAGCAATAGTATGGATCAAGGCTTAACGTCTTTAAAAGGCATGAGTTTTAAGTCAAGCCCGCAAAAATTGACCGTGATCAATCAATCAAATGCATATAAGCGGTTTAGTCAACTTGCATATGTGAATGATAGAAATGAAAAAACAATGATTCAGCAAGGACTTGTTGGATATGTACTAAGTGGGAAAACCATGGAGTGGAAAATTCCCAACACGATCAAAGTGACCGAAGGTGGGAAGTTTGTTGCAGTCGTCAATTCAGATGTAAGTGAGCAAACTTTGCCTTTATCGCCTTAACTGGGCGGAAATTCAAAGGAGTTTTCGAGCATTGAATATTCGAATTGGGTATCTTATTCCGATGGTGATCATATTTTCACCTCTGGTATTGGCGGAAACTCCTGAGATTACAGCTGAAATAGAAAATAATGTTCAACAAGAGCTTTATTTAGATGTCATTCTGAATCAAGCTGAACAAACTCAAATTGGTCATTTTTTACAAAAAGAACAGCAATTGTATATTGATCTAACATCATTAAATCAGTTTTCGATTTATTCACCTGTAGAACCTGTGATTATTGATCAAACTTCTTATATTAATCTTCAGCAAATCTCGGGGTTAACCTATCAATATGATGATTTGAATCAAAAAATATCAATACAAGTACCCGTAGGGCTTTTGATTGGCAAAGGTCAATATGGTTATAAGAAACAACCCATTGCAGAAATAAACCCACAACAACAAAAAACAGGTACCTTATTGAACTATACGGCTTTTGCTCAACGAAATGATGATCTACTCTCACTGAATGGTTGGAGTGAAATACGTGCATTTGGTTTGATGGGAGGCGTTTTTAGTACGTCTGGAAATTTTCAATATGCCGAACATCGTGCAGCGAAAGGACAAATCTTGGATACGTATTGGGAAAAAGATCTTCCTGAACAATTGCTTAGATTTAGACTTGGTGATGCACAAAGTTATGCATTACCTTGGACACGTTCCAGTCGAATTAGTGGATTAAGTTTATCTAAAAATTTTGCCTTACAACCTTATGCAATTACAACACCTTTAATGAGTTTTAAAGGGCAGGTGGCTTTACCTTCACAAGTTGATTTAATTATTAATGGGATTGAACAATTCTCTCAGAATGTTTCTCCAGGACAATTTGATATTCAAACAGCACCGACAATTACAGGTGCTGGAAATGCACAAATGGTGATTACTGATATTAATGGTCAACAACAAGTTATTGATTTAGCTTTATATCGAGGGGTAAATCTACTTGCACAAGGATTGAAAGATTGGTCTTTTAACTTAGGCTATCCTAAGTTAAATTATGGTATTTCATCTTTTGATTATGGGAATGATTTAGCGTTTAGTGGAAATTATCGTTATGGTGTTTCAAATACGATGACGTTACAAACACATTCTGAATTTACTCGTGGTTTAGGGCAAGCTGGACTTGGGACAATTTATCAATTAGGTCGTCGTGCGGGCGTTATTAATGTTTCTTATGCTTATAGTCATGCTTCTAATCAAAGAGGGCAATTACTTGGCTTAGGCTATAGTTGGAATTCAACACTATTTAGTGTGAATTATAATACCTTACGAGAGTTTGGTGAGTTTAATGATATTGCAAGTTTAAATGGCTCTGGTTTTGCGAATCGATCAGATCAGATTTATTTAGGTGTGAGCACTAAAATAGGTCAGTTTGGTGGTAGTTATTTTAAGCAAGACTATCGTGAAGTACAAAGCAGTAAATATTTACTGTTTAATTGGTCATATAATTTACCCCAGCGAGTTAACTTAAATTTTAGTTATAGTCATAATTTAGTGAATGGCGAAAATGGTTATTATTTATCTGCGAATATTCCATGGAATCGGAGAGATTCTAGTAATCTGAGCGTACAGCGAAATAATCAAGTGAATCAATATGGTGCAAATTACAGTCATCCTTTAGATCAAGATCAAGGTGGTTTTGGCTGGCAATTAGCAGCAAATCATACCGATGAATATTCAAATTTTCAAAGTCAGCTTGATTATTTAGGACGATATGGATTAGCACAAGTTAATTTACAGCATTTACAGTCAGATCAGCAAAAAAACATAACCAATGTCTATGCCTCCGTGAGTGGTGGTTTAGTCATGGTTAAAGACACGATTTTACCGACACGTTTAAGTAATGGATCATTTGCGATTGTTTCAACGAGTCAAGTTGGGCATGTCCCTGTACATCTTGAAAACCGTTTAATTGGCGAAACCAACAAGAAAGGTTATTTACTCTTAGATCGATTGAATCCGTATCAGCATAATAGTATTGCAATTAATACGTTAGAATTGCCGCTCGATATGAAAGTAGAAACAATTAAACAAGATGTTGTTCCTGCTCAATCAAGTGGTGTTTTTGTTGTATTCCCCATTTATAAAGTCAAATCAATTCAATTTCAAGCGGTGGATCAGCAAGATCAACCAATTACAGTAGGGAAAGGTATTTGGGATTCTTTATCTGCAATGCAACAAAAACAAGAGCCTAAAATGGTTGTTGCTTATGACGGTATCGTCTATTTAGATGATGTCAAAAATGATGTACTGTATATTGGGGATCAGAAAAAATTCTGTCAGGTTCATATTCCAGAGCTTAGTACGCTTAACGGTTTTACAGATTTGGGACGAAAAGTATGTCAATAAATTTGTCAGTTTTTTTAATTAAACCGTATTACTTCATTCGAAGATATGCAGCCATGTTTTTATTGTTGATAGGCGGGATGTCTTTTTATTCTTCCGCTTATGCTGAAAGCTGTTGGATTAGTCAAGAAACATTAGGATTAGGAACAGTGAATTCACAAGGTTCTATTACAGCATCGACGACATTGAAGATAAATTGTAACTCTAATTATGACAAACCTGTTGCCTATAAAATGTGTTTAGTCGCGGATAGTACTGATCCTAACAGCTATGATCCACGCTCAATGATCAGTTATGATACGTATCCTGCACCATTGTTACATTATAATTTGTATTATGATGTGGCGAAAACACAAAAAATTCCCAATACAACTAATCAAACAAATGCAAAATGTCAGTCATTTCAAGTTTCTGCAAATAGTGGGAACCCTGGAACCACGATGGTCATTTATGGACAAATTGTACCAGGACAGAATGTACCCGCTGGATTTTATCGTGCCAATACAACCACATTAAGACTATTATATAACTATCGTTATGGAACAGAGTTACCATCTGATTCAACTGTATTGGCAAGTCCTATTACGGCAACAAACTATTTGTTGGTGAATTCTACTTACGAAAATAGTTGTCTAATTTTATCAGCATCAGATATTGATTTTGGTTCGGTCGAGCGAATTAATAGTTCGCTCACTCGATCAGGAACTATTCAATTGGCTTGTCCTACAGGCACCAATATGAAAGTGAGTTTAGATAATGGCAATAATGCGCTAGGGTCTCAACGCAGAATGAGAAACCAGTCTGGAAATTATATTCAATATAATTTATCACAAGATATTAGCGGAAATACGACGTGGGCTGGAAATACGGTGTATTCATTTTCAAAACCTTCTATTCCTGTTTATGCAACCGTTTTACCACAGCGAATAGAAGGTGTTGGCCAATATTCAGATACCGTTACAATTACGTTGACCTATTAATTAATAGGTAATCGTTGCTGTAACTTGATCAACATATTGACCAGCAGGTGTGTTGGTATCTGGAATTTTCCCCCAAATTGTAAGGCTTTGTCGTTGTCCAGTACCATGTTGAGAAAAACTACTCTCTGTCGTATTTCCCCATTCACGACTTAACGAAGCATCTTGATAAAGCTTATATGGAATAGTTAATGTTGCATCATTAATATTTCTGAGTGAGCCGTTGCCCTTGAGTGAAATATGATAAGGCGTTCCATTGGTACACGAAACATTTAATGTACCTGTTGACTGTACATTTTTTGTTGTGCGTGAAACTGTACCAAAATCGATATCTGCAGAATTTCCTGTCGCAATATCACATGTTTCATTAATTTGAACTTTGACCTGAAATTGATGCGACTTTTGCTCACTCATGGTATACGCAGAAACTGAGATAATCGTAAAAATAAAAAATGAATATTTAATATACTTCACTATTAACCTCACCCCTGTAAAAATAAAGAATTATAATCATAGAACAACATTATTTATTGAAATAAGATTTCAATTGTTCCATGATATTTAGATTATTATTTACTAATTTACAGCATATTGAATAAAATAGCATTAGAAGATTAGAATTATATGAATAATTAATTTTTAACAATATATAAGTGCTTATTATTTAAGCATAAAATATTTTATTATATCAATTGTTTGGTATATTTTTATACATTAATCTAATGTAAATAGATCATAATATTTAAATTAATTCATTATATAACTGAATTAATTTCATTATCGATATAAAAAGTCGTTATTATTATTTTTATAAACCTGTACTAAATATTAAACTTATTACTATATATGTTTTTTTTATAATTATATGAAAATATTGAATATTTTTATTAAAAAAATTAACTTTATTAAATTAATATTAATAAAGCTAACGTCTTAAAATAATTTTAAATGCCGAGTATATAACTCAGAATTAATATTTATTTTAAAATTAGATTAACGAGGAACACGAATACCACCTTCTTTTCCATTAGGACTAAATACAATTTGCCATAACTGCAAATCTCTTGCGCGAAAAGCACCAGCACATGCATTTAAATAATAGGTAAACATACGCTTAAAACGAGCACTATAATTGGATTCAATTTGAGGCCAAATTTGAATGAAGCGATTATGCCATGCTGATAATGTTAAATCATAATCTGCACCGAAATTATGCCAGTCCTCCATAATAAATTTACCACTACTATAATGAGCAATGTTTTCAATTGAAGGTAAGCAGCCATTTGGGAATATATATTTACTGGTCCAAGGGTCTGCATTGACCATAGTAGAATTTGAACCAATGGTATGTAATAAAAAAATCCCTTCAGATTTTAAATTTCTTTGCACAACCTTAAAGTAAGTTTCGTAGTTTTTAGGGCCAACATGTTCAAACATTCCAATAGACACAATACGATCAAATTGATCATGAAGGTCGCGATAGTCTGTTAGCAAAATTTCAACATCTAATGATTTACAACGCTCTTTTGCTAATTTCTGCTGTTCTTTTGAAATGGTAATACCGGTGACAGAAACTTGATAGTTTTTTGCAGCATATTCCGCAAGCCCCCCCCATCCACAGCCAATATCGAGTAAGCGCATTCCTGGTTTTAAATCTAATTTTTGACAAATTAAATCTAATTTTTGTTGCTGTGCTTGTTCTAAATTTGTTGCATCTTTCCAGTAAGCACATGAATATTGCATCGATGGATCTAGCATTAAGGAAAATAAATCATTTCCTAAATCATAATGCTCCTCACCCACCATCCAAGCACGCTTTTTAGTTTGAAAATTTCTAAATCGATTAATTGCAAATCGAATTATATTTTTTAAATTATTGGGCATCTTTTGATCTATTTTTGCACGTAAAATTTTATAAAAAAAGATATCAAGTCGCTCGCAATCCCACCAACCATCCATATAGCTTTCACCTAAACCGAGTGATCCTTGTTGTATAATTCTGCTATAAAGTTGTTGATTATATACTTGTATATCGTAAGGTTGATGACCATTAATTGTAATGCCTGCTTGGCTTAATAAATCTTCAATAATCGTTTTTAAATGATTATCTTTAAATTCAGTAAAAGTATTCATATCAACTCCTAAATATTAATAAGTTATTGATTTATATATTTATGAAAAATTTATTTACCAACTTGGTACTTAAAATCATTGCCTTAAATTTAATATAACTCAACATGTTATGATTAAATAATGCGCTTATAAACACGTTATATAAACTCAAGAATAAAGTAAACCTTAAAAGAGATAATTCACATTAAAATAACAATTCCATTTATTTTTACTATTTATAATCACTGTATTTTTATGCTTACACCATAAAACCATAAGATATTCTCAGTCAGAAGAACACTAGGCATCGTATTTTTAAATGATTCTCCCTAATATTCAAAAACTACGCATATGAATAATTTTTGAATATTTAAATCTTAACCACAAGAAAGAAATCTATCTTTATTTTCAAGAACAAATTAATGATAAATATTTAAATATTTTTATCTTTCATCGCGGGCATTAATATTTCTTTTACACATGTTGCATTACTCGTAGAAAGAATAAACTCAATGGCCTGAATAACGTCAATTAAAGGAATTAAGGAATGGTCAGTTTCTTCTAATATGACTTCTGCTGGAATATCAATATCATATTCTGTAGCTAAATATCCTAAATTTAAAACACTAACACCAATTGAATATTCACGTAAAATTTCTCTTAATGATTGAGCAATTCCTCTTAATGCATATTTTGTTGCTGAAAAAACAAGCTCTTTACCATTATGATTATCTACTCCCCATGTTGAACCAATTAATATAATTTTGGCATTCTGAGAACGTTTTAAATGACCAATCAACGACTGTAGGGATTGTATACATGTCGTAATATTTGTATTGATAATTTCATTAATTTCTAAGGGAGAAATATTTTGAAAATCATAGTCTTCTGTAAAAGCATGATTTTCCCAAATACCAACATTATAAATTAAGACATCGATTTGATCCTCAGCGATCGTATCTTTTACTGTTTGAACGGCATTCTCTGAAGAGGACAAATCTGCACAAATCCAAGTTAAATTTTTCATATTGGAAGGTGCTGAACGTGCGACCCCATAAACTTTATCTGTCGCTTTAGGGATAGATTGAACAATAGCTTTACCTAACCCTCGGCTTACACCATAAATAAGAAATGTTTTGCTTAAAGAATTCATCTATAAATTTCATTAATAATCAAAAGATTTTGATTATAAAAGCTCAAGTTAACTTGAGATCAATCCTTTCTATTTTTATTTTTATTTTTATTTTTGATAAATATAAAACGTCAATCAGGGGGGAATGTATTTCATGGTAAATTATATTGATTTGTACACAACGATTCTTTATCGAAAGATAATATTTTTTAGAACTTCTAAAATTCAAAAATCGTTTAATTCATGAACTTAAAAATGATAAATATGCTCAAAATTGACATCAATTTTGATTCAGGTCAATTTTCGTATTTTATATGATCATTTAGATTAAAATTACTTCAATATGATGGATCATTTTAATCTTCATGTCCGTACTCATCTGTAGGATCATCCTAAGTTATCTTTTATTTATAGCAGCGTAGCAAATTAGAAACCTATCTAAATTAAGCTGTTTCTAGTTGTCCGACATGATGATAAGCCCGATTAAAATATACTAAACTTTGATCATGTTGATTTTGTTGGATTGCGACAATACGACACATAAAAATGGTGTGTGTACCGACTTCTTGAATTTGATCAATTTCACAGTCAAAACCAACCAATGCATCATCTAGAACAGGGGCACCCGTTTCTAGTTCAGTCCAAATGCCATGTTTAAAACGTTCTTCTGGATTTAACTTAGATGAAAATACTTTAGAAATATGTTGATGCTGTGCACCTAAAACATTCACTGTTAATACTTTATTATCGACAAAATGCACATGTGAACTAGACGCTTTATTCATACAGACTAATAAGGTTGGTGGTGTATCTGTTACACTACATACCGCAGATGCAGTAAAGCCATAACGACCTGATACGCCTGCAGTGGTGACAACACTGACAGCACTTGTTAACAAAGACATTGCATTTCTAAAGTCTGTTGCGTCAACCATCATTTTGTTCCTAAATTGAATCTGTGCAATCGCTACGAAATACTTGATTTACCGTATTTTGTAAAACAGACATTCGGTTTAAATAGAAGAGAATCACCAAATTGAATTAAAAATATTTATCCTAATTCAATAATAATCGGCAACCCTCTCTATATTACTCGATATTCATGAGTGTTAGTTAGAAAGTTCTTGACGAACAATGGCTGCACCAGCACTCAGTGCTTTTAATTTTCCTCTTGCAACATCACGTGCTAAAGGCGCCATACCACAGTTCGTTGAAGGATAAAGTTTATCAGCATCTACAAACTGAAGTGCTTTACGTAGTGTATTTGCGACTTCTTCTGGTGTTTCAACGCTATTCGTTGCAACATCAATTGCACCGACCATTACTTTTTTACCACGAATAAGTTCAATTAAATCCATTGGAACACGTGAATTTTGACATTCAAGTGAAACAATATCGATATTTGATTGTTGTAACTTAGGGAAGGCTTCTTCATATTGACGCCATTCAGATCCTAATGTTTTTTTCCAATCTGTATTGGCTTTAATTCCATAGCCATAACAAATATGAACGGCTGTTTCACACTTCAGACCTTCGATTGCTCGTTCTAAAGTTGCGACACCCCAATCATTTACTTCATCAAAGAATACATTAAACGCAGGTTCATCAAATTGAATAATATCAACACCTGCTGCTTCTAATTCTTTCGCTTCTTGGTTCAAAATTTTTGCAAATTCCCAAGCAAGTTTTTCACGACTTTTATAATGCGCATCATAGAGTGTGTCAATCATGGTCATTGGGCCAGGAAGTGCCCATTTGATCGGTTGATTAGTTTGTTGACGTAAAAATTTAGCATCTTCAACAAAAACAGGCTTTTGACGAGATACTGCACCGACCACTGTTGGCACGCTAGCATCATAACGATCACGAATTCGAACTGTTTCGCGTTTTTCAAAATCAACACCATTTAAGTGTTCAATAAATGTCGTCACAAAATGTTGACGCGTTTGTTCACCATCACTCACAATATCAATGCCAGCATGTAATTGCTCTTGCAATGACAAACGTAACGCATCTTGTTTCGCTTCAATGAGTTGCTCACCGTCTAGTTTCCAAGGTGACCAAAGTTTTTCAGGCTCTGCCAGCCAAGATGGTTTTGGTAAACTGCCAGCAGTTGAAGTAGGTAATAACAATTTCATAATCAATAATCTTATCTAGTGTGGTTAAGCAGCAACGTAATTTTCAGCCCATTGCTGAAGAATATCTTGGTATGGTTTGATAAAGTGTTCTTCAGTGAATTTACCTTGCTTCACAGCCAATTGACTGCGTTCTTCACGGTCATAAACAATGCGCGTTAGTGAATAGTCATCATGTTTTAGACTTGGCTGATAAGATTGTCCTGCTGCAGAGTTTGCATTATAAATCTCTGGGCGATAAATCTTTTGGAACGTTTCCATGGTACTGATAGTACTAATGAGTTCAAGATCAGTATAATCATTCAATAAATCGCCACGGAAATAGAATGCTAAAGGCGCAACGCTATTGGCAGGCATGAAGTAGCGAACCTGTAGCCCCATTTTTGCAAAATATTCATCAGTTAAAGAATATGCTTCTTGCTGATATTCAACACCTAAAATTGGATGATGATTTGCAGTACGGTGATAGGTTTTTGTCGTTGAAACGCTTAAACAAATAACGGGTGATTTATTGAAGTTATTATGATAAACATCTGAATTTATAAAAGATTGGAAAATTTTACCATGAAGATCGCCATAGTTTTCTGGTTTACTGAACTGGGTTTTATTTTTATTATGCTCTAATAGCAATACGCTAAAATCATAATCACGAACATAAGAAGAGAAATTGTTCCCGACAATGCCTTCAATACGTTGATTAGTTTTTTGATCAAGAATATATGTTTTTAATATTTCAATCGTCGGGAATGCATTACCATTACCTTCCACATCAATATCAACAGAAACAATTTCAAGCTCAACAGAATAACGATCTGCATTTGGATTATCCCAATGTGCTAAATCATTGAATCGATTGTCGATCATTTTTAAAGTATTACGTAAGTTCGCTTGGCGACTTTCACCTCGAGCCAAATTCGCGAAATTTGTGGTAATACGCGTATTGTCTGAAGGGCGATAGTTTTCATCAAAACTAATGTTCTTAAGCGTAAATGTAAATTCTTTACTCATTGTGATCTACTACCTTATTTCTGAGATAAAACCTGAATTAATTTCATGCTCTTTCTATGTTTTCCAATTTCCATTCGGATTATCCCAGCCAACCATATTTCGTCTATTTTGTGACTTTTACTGGGTAAATTCATAAAAAATCAACGATCATATTGTCTAAGTGAAAGCATAGCTATTTTATACTTCAATTTACACATGAATAAAAATGATTTAATTTCACAAAAAAGTGAGTAAAATTCATGTTTAAAAAAGATGCTTAAAACATAAGCAAAATTATTCTTGATAACGCTCTGTAATACTAATCAGCGCTTGTGCTTTATCTGGCACTGTTACACAAAGCTGTTCTGTCGCATTAATACGATGCCGAATCCACAATATTTGAAGTTTGAACAATGACATGACTATCCGATACTATTTGGCTTATTCACTAAGCCTTCGCAATTTAGAAGAAATGATGGTTGAACGTCAAATTTATACCGATTATTCAATTTCACATTTTTGGGCTTTAATAATGATATCTCTTCTTAATAAGGTTGCTCTTCGACAGAAGAAGTACAGAATAAACAAGAAAGTAATGAAAAATTTTAGCTTTAGTTATTTTAGACTGATCTCTATCGTATAAAAATATTTAAATAAATAATATGCTTCGCATAATTCTAGGTTACTTATAATGAGCCATCGGATACTGAAGAAATTGAATTAAATCATTTGTTGTTGTTTGAGTTCGATTTTAAGATATGCGTAATAGATAGGTGCAACGATTAATCCTGCAATGCCAAAAATTGCTTCAAAGATCAGCATTGCTAATAAAACTTCCCAAGCTGCAGCATTGATTTTAGTCCCAATTATTTTAGCGTTAATAAAATATTCTAACTTATGAATAATAATCAGATATACCAATGAGACAACCGCAAGACTAACTGAAATAGTCAGTGCAGAAACTGTAATTAATGTATTGGTAATTAAATTACCAATAATTGGAATTAAACCAAAAATAAAGGTTAAAAGCGTGAGTATTTTTGCAAAGGGTAAATGAATGCCACAAATGGGTAAAATGATATGCGCAAAAATAATAAATAATGCCGTATTGATCAGAGAAATTTTAACTTGTGCATAAACCACATTTTGAAAAGCAAGGGCTAAGTTTTTAATACGTGCAATGAGTGCTGCTTTAAATACAGGAATGTGAGTCGTTGGATGAATTCGATGTAATGACACCATTATGCCAATGATAATAGCAATAATCATACTCGCAAGACTATGTAGTATATTGGTACCTGTGTGTCTAAGCATGCCTAGATTTTCTTTAATATAAGCAAATAGCTGATCTTTTAAATTAATGGTCGTGTAAGGACTAAAGTCTGGATAATATTTAATAATTTCAGATTGTACTTGCAGTAATAAAAGATCGATTTCTGTATTGAATTGGTCTAGCCGAGCACCTTGTAAATCATAATGAACAAAACTAATGAGACGAGCAATCCCGAACACAATTAAACTAATGATGATCAGGCTGACAACAACACTAAAAGTAAGACGAGCATAGCGACCATCAATATATTTTTCACTCGACTTACTTAGGCTATGAATAATTGAAAACACTAAAAAACCTGAAAAAAAGCTCACAGTTAAATGTAGGGGAATCAAGAGTGCAAGAAAAATAAAAATCATTAAATAACTAGTAATTAGACTGCTTTTATCATTGAATAACTGCATTTTACATTCCTCACAAAATTATATGGATTTGTTGCAAATAATCATTAAGACAAAACGAATCCGCTTTTTAACTAGTACAGCTAAAGTTTTAAATAGATTTTTCACTTGCTTTTAAATATCGATACACCGCTTGACGACTAATTCCATATGCTTTTCCTAATGCTAATTTTGAAGAGTATTTTCCCTCTTTCCATGCTTGACGTAACTCTTCTGCTTGATCCGGCTTTAATTTATGCACCCTTCCTTTATACTTTCCTTGAGCTGCTGCTAATCTGATTCCTTCTTTTTGTCGTTCTAAAATAATTTCTCTTTCAAATTGTGCAAAAGCCCCCATCAGTTGTAACATTAAATTATCCATTGGCGTTGCTTGTGCTGTAAAAGTTATATTTTCTTTAATAAATTGAATCGCAATACCACGTTTAACAAGTTGGTCTACTTCCGTCACCAAATCTTTTAGGCTTCGTGCAAATCGATCCATTGAATGAACAATCACCTGATCACCTTCTCGCACATAGTTCAGCATTTCTTGAAATTTAGGACGATCCGTATTTTTTCCTGAAGCATGGTCAATAAAAATTCGATCGACTTCTATTCCTTCGAGTTGACGTCCAATATTTTGTTCAACTGTACTGACACGAACGTAACCAATTTTTTGTCCTTTCATTTTTGGCACACTTTTTAAAAAATCACCTAATATGTATATTATAAACTTATAACAATAAAGTTACATGTAACTTATGATTAAAAAATATTTAAATTAGACACCATTTTTAAATTATTGTTAGTGTACATATAGGGTATAGTCTAAAATTACACTATAAAAAATATTCTATTGATGATTTGATTTTAATGTTTTATTGCACAAACCCATTCTTACAGGCTTATTCAGCAATATAGTTCTAGCATGAATAAGCCTACGTCTAAGATCTATCGTACAACCCATTGATCTTCCTATAATCGGACTTTAATCAACCAAGGAAACATTCCCATTTGATTTGATCCTAACATTCAGTTATATGCTCAACTAAAAAGCGAATAAAGTTTCAATCAAACTTACTTAAATGCAGTAGCATCTTTATTTTCTATTATGGACATATAAAGAGTAGGCTGTTCCAGATAAGGAAAATTAGATAAATCGCAATGAATGTTAAAGATATAACAGGATATTCAACTTTTTAGTTATAAAAAAGCCATATTTCTTGTGGGGAATATGGCTGAAAACTATTAGTAATATCGACCAATAGCAAGGGAATTTCATTAATATATCATCTATGGTTTATATGAAAGATACACTTACAATAATACGTTTATGTTTGACTGCTCATAGCAGCCAATTACATTTTAATTTGATTTTTAACAGGTTAAAAGCTCATTCTTATTAAGAATAAGCTTTTCTAGAATATAATTTTACTTTATATACTAACTATTTTTCTTGATACCCGTTATTTCAATAACAACTCTACGATCAGGTTGTAAGCATTGTTGCAAAGCTTTCTTATTTTTTACCGTATAACAACCATCTGTAATAGGCATATTTTCACCTACACTAGAATAACTAATAATTTGACTAGGAATTCCATTAGCGACTAGATATTCACTAATCGTTTTTGCTCTTGCTAATCCAAGTTCTGCATTATAATGACTATTTCCCAAACGATCTGTATGCCCTATCAAGTGTATTTTACTTACATTTGAATATATTGAATTGATTGATGATATTAAGTGGTTTAATTCCGCCTGACCTTGTGGTAATAATTGATTTAATGATGAACCATTAAATTTAAATAATGTATCAGCATTTAAATTTAAAGTTTCTAATTTAAGTTCAGTTTTCGGTTCAGCGATAATAGGCTGAACAATATTATTAGATGTTGAGTAGATAAAGTCTTGGCAATCCTGCCCTTTCCAAAATAGTTGTTCTGCAAGATATTTTTTATCAAAATCAATACGTAATTGGCAACGCTTATATGTTTGAGTATTCGGAATACGAATATCCAATACATAATTCCACGTTCGAACGAAGAGTATACCTTCACTAAATTGTGGATTTCCTAATAAATGGCGGAATTGATCTTTGGTTAACCCTACACTTAAACGAGCAACATCTGCATATTCATATCTTTTTACCTGTTTTAAATAACTGCTTTGTATTTCTGGAAATTTAACTTCTTCAGTAGATTCTTGTATAGCATGTGCCGATGAAATAAATAACCCACTAAAGACTTACCTTTTACTAATTCAGATACAACAATGCTTCGACCTAGTGATTCATTCCAAATCACTTTATATATTTTATTCATTTTTTGCTCTTTTTAAAAAAATTTATAAGTATTATTGAGACAATTCTACAACACAAAAAAATACAAAAACAACAAATGTGTTACTTTTACTATATGGTAAAGTGTAATTTTAAATCTTTTTATTATTTTATGTGACTTAATTCAATATATGAAATAAATACAAATATTTTTTTATTCATGTAATTATTATTTTTTTATCTATTTAAGCTAAGAAGAATGATGGAAAATAAACGATTAAAAGAACACGACTATAAACGGATATTGGCTTATAATTTTTCATATAAATTAAGTGCTAATCTAAAATTTTCATATACTCATTGATATTATTACTGTCATAATTTTATAAATAGAATGAATTTTTTCGCTTGATGTGATTCCAATACTGAATACTATACAAAGCTCAATTTGCTGTAATTATTCAATACTATTAAAGTGTTATATCTTGTTATATTTAAAATAAATTTTTGTTAAAAAAATTTACGATTAACATTAATAAAGCATTGATTTAAACAACTTTTACTTAGGGTGCTACCATCAAATTACTCATACAAACGAGCTCTGATCTCACAACTCTCTAAATTATTATTTTCACAAAACAGTAATCTTTTTTTAGATAATGGCTTCACGTAATATATGAAAGTTCGATTTGAATCATTAATCGCTATATTTTCACAATCAGGTTTCATATTATCTTCTTTAACTTTAATCGTAAATAAAATTAAATCATTAGGATTATGTGGCTTGATGATTTTATAAGTTGCCAGAAGTATTTCTGAACCACTCTCCATTTTAATATCAGTGTCAGAAATAAATGAGATATATTCATAGCATGAATTTTTAACTATATTTTTGATTTCCCATTTACTTGGATAATTAAAAATATTATTTTCCTCTTGTGCATGTAAACTGACTTGCATATTCATTAAAATTATAATTATCAAACAGATATTTTTTTTTAAAAAATTCATATATCGACCTTTTTATAGGTTTAGACTTTAATCCAAACTCTTCATTATTATCATATTAAACATTGGCTCAACATTTAGACGTTTATAACCATAAAACTTGAATATATTTATTGTATTTAATGTTTTTTTATAGATTAACATAAAATCTTCATATCGTCAGTCCATATTTAAGGCTTTGTTCAAAACCTTATTTAACTCTATGGTTTAAATTGGATAGCACCAGATTATTCCACTATAGTTTTATACTCATATAAAATCATACGATAAATTTTTTACTATCGTTAACAGTATAAAAGCCCAATTTTAATTGGGCTTTTATCTTTAGAATAAACTATAAGTTAATGGTTTACCCAGACGCGTAAGTATAGAACTCACTACGAGAACTGTGGCCAACATCATAATTCCAAGGTATACACATTCTAAATATAACTTCATTTCTACCCCCTATTTTTCTTAATTTTTATTTCTGTCCCATTATCATCATCTTTATTTCTATAAATATCAAGATATTGATTAGTTAATAAGTATCGTATTTTGATGTAAGTAATGACTTACTTTTGATCAAAAAAACACCAGAAGTTGCTAATTTTTCAATGATTTTGTCTTTTTTAATAATTATAATCACGTAATTTTTATTATAAATTAATCACAATTTATTATATTTTCACTTAAAAAAATCACTTGGTTTTATAATTCAACATGCTGCACAATTTTTTAACGGGTCATTTTGTATAAACACAATATATCCAACTCTATTTAAGCTGCCTTTCATCTATCATCGTTATTATTTCATTTAAGTAAATAGCTCTCCATGTTGACCTAAATACTAAAAAAGCCTATTACGATTTTATTTAAAAAAACTTAAAAAGAGAGTTTATAAAATGATACGTTTCATGAGAAGTTCATCAACATATTTTCCATTCTCTTTTAATGCTTTTAATTCAACACCATATGTTTGAAATCCCAGTTTTTCATAAAGATGAATTGCCGGTTGATTATCTGCGGAAACAACCAGTAAAATTTGCTCTATTTGTTTTTTACGATACTTTATCATGGCATTCAGTATTTGACTTGCAATACCTTTACGTTGAAATATAGGTTCAACAAACATACTCGAAAGATATGCTTTATGAGCAAATTTTATTCCCATTTCTTGGGTTAAAGTTGCCATACCTATAATTTTATTTTCATAATAAGCTCCAAATATTGTTGAACTTAATAAACAATTCTCAAAGAATTTTAGAGGTTTTTCTATTTCTACCGCATAAGTAGATCCAAAAATTTTTGAACATTGTTTTAATGCTGAAAGTCGAATTTCCCTAAAATCATTAAGTTCGGTTACATTTAAAATTTTCACGTCAATATTAAACATAATTTTAAATTTTGAAATTTGATACGATTCAAATCAACTTATCACAGACCATTAATTTAAAATTTTAAAAATTGTAATTTCACGTTAGACGTTAAAACTATTTCAGGGATTTGACATAGTGGTGTGTATACAATTCTATAATTTCATACATATGACCATTATATTATTCATGAAATAATGTAGAAAAATCATAATAACGCTTAAGACCTTTAAAAGCCTTCTCGTTGCTAAACAATCAAGTTAACCTTTAAAAATCGTCGATTTTAGACTGAGTGAAATTTATTAACTGAATATTTAGTGCAATATTTATACAGCAATGTACGCATTTTCTCACAATCATTCTCGTTTTTAACGACTATTGTTTTTCTTTTTGATTTCATATGATGAAGACATAGAAAGTAGGATGCTTCAGAAAAGAAAAATAAGAGACAAGAACATGGAGTGTTGGATCTGACAGGAGTTAGATCGCAACATTGAATATGTAAAAAAGCCCAACAGGACGTTGGGCTTTTTTATTATTTACAATATCTTTTCAACGGCTTTTTATTTTACGACAATACGCTGAGCATTTCTTGTCCAATCAGCATTTTAGCAAATTGATTTGCAATCCGTTCTGAACGATTACCTTGCCGAGTTGCATATTGAATGGCTTTTAATTGAATTGTTTCCCAGCTTTCATGTTGTTGCCATTTATATTCATGCAGCCAAAATTGAACTGTATTTAAATATTCTTGCTGACTAAATCCATAAAAATTAATTTGTAAACCAAATCGATCTGCCAAAGAAATTTTTTGTTCAATGCTATCACCAGGTCTCAGCTCACCATTCTCACCGATATTCAATTCTGTATTATCCTTATTATATTCAGCAACCATATGTTTACGATTAGAGGTTGCATAAATAAGCGTATTGTCAGAACTCGATGCCAATGAACCATCTAAAACTGTTCTCAAGGTTGCATAACTGGTATCACCAGCTTCAAATGCTAAATCATCACAAAAAATAATAAAGCGCTCACAACGATCCTGCAGTAAATTAATAATTTTAGGTAAATCTTCTAAATATTTTTTCTCAAGTTCAATCACGCGAAGTCCTAAATGGTGATATTCACTTAGACATGCTTTTACAATGGATGACTTTCCTGTCCCGCGTGATCCAGTCATCAACACATTATTCGCCAATAATCCTTTAGCAAACGCCTCAGTGTTTAACTTGACCTTCGTAAGTTGATGATCAATATTACAAAGATTATTAAAGGAAATAAGCTGTGGTTTAGATATGGCAATTAATGAACCTTTCTGGTTTTCTTTTTCCCATCTAAAGGCGATTGCTTCATCTAAAACATCTTTGGAAATATCTTAAAGCTGAGATATGGAAAATCGATGAAAAAATTCCAACCGAATCTGCGCTCGTTCAAAATTTAGGTGTGGGACGAAATACCCTACGCGAAGCTATCAAAATCTTAGAATATTTAGGTGTTTTAGAGGTAAAACAAGGGCTCGGAACTTTTGTTCGTACTCAAAATGATTTTTCAATGGTGATTCATTCAATTCATCATGCTGATTTATATGAACACTTAGAAGTACGGTGTTTATTAGAAATAGAAATTGCCAAATTAGCTGCTAGAAATCGTACATCTGAAGATATGAGGTCTATTGTGGAATGCTTAGAAAATAGAGCTAAAATGGATGATGGCGATATTTCTAGACTGATATTAAGCGATCAGCAACTACATTTAGCAATTTCAAAAGCAACACAAAATAAGACCTTATATGCGACCTATGAATATTTCTTAAACTCAAGTTACCAATAAAAACTTACCCGATCCTAATCAAGAAACCCATCATGAACTTGTTCAGGCAATTCAGCGTCAGTCTGAATCTGAAGCAATGCAAATTGCAGTATCAATGTTATCGCCTATTTTATGTTTTCTTGATTTAGTCAAATCGAAGAATACACCATATTAAGTTAAAATCTATGTGCTATATCATTGTTTCAAATCATTTTAATATTCCATATTATTTGAATACTTGTAAAGAGAAAGGATCAACAGCTTATTATTTGGCAACAAGTCAGACCCATTTGGCTCTATTTCGTTCTTATGCATTGGCTTATCAATTTTATTATCCATCTCAAGTGATTCTAGGTCCATGTAAAATTATAGAGTTTCATTAGCAAGATTGACCTCAAATTTAAATGGGTTCTAATAAATGATGCACTCAAATATCATCTTATGTGAACGGCATTGCTCAAAATATCGATGAAATTTCTTTAAGGCTTGATCTTCTTAAAACATCCACAATGATCCGTGAATAACATGAAGGATAAGATTTACACAATTTTTTACGTATGCCACTAAAATCCTTCTCGCTTTTGACGACTGTTATTTTTCTTTTTTATACTGTGAAAATATAGAGAATAATATGCTTCAGAAAATAATAAGGAAATTAGATTTAATAGAAGTTCAACCGCAGCACAAATATGTAAAAAAGCCCAATAAGATTTCGGACTTTTGTATTATTTAAAATCTATAGGTCAATAGGCAATTGAATGCATTATTTTATAAATATAACGCAATAAAAAACCCCGATATCCTATCGGGGTTTTTTGTATTGGTCATTTAAACTTGACTCCTGTCGAGCTTCACAGTCCTGATGCATAAACATTTTGTTATTATTTTATGTTTTGGAACATCCTGTTCCTGAATAAATTAATCTTAAGTAATACACGAATATTTGTATAGATTAGAACGACCTCATTTCATGTAAGCAATGACGTACATTGATATTAAATAGAAGAGAAATGTTTATCCCAAGAGTTGTCCGCAGAAATTGTGGATTAATTTAAATGTTAATCAATTGTTTTTATTCATTATTATTAAAATATGATCATTATTTAATCCAAATTATAACATTCACAACCAATATAACGCTCAGTTTTTGACGTTAAAGGTGCTTTTGTATGGTGTTCCGATAAAGTAGGAGCATTGCTTTTAATCGACGATCATAAAAATTCTCTCCATATAATAACTCGACACATAAGCTATCGATAATTCCTAAATAAGCATCTTTATATAATTCTACTTGTTCCCTTGTAAGTGTAAGAGATACAAGTGCGGCTTTAATTTGATTGATCAAACCTTGAAGATAAGTCAAATGACCGAGAAGAATAGGCTTTATTAAATTTTTCGGTGGAACGTATGTCATTCTAATTAAAAATCTTAGGCTCAGGCTATCAACATAACGTTTTTTTAATGCATGACAATAAGCTTCGCCAGGAATTTCTTCATCATTTGCAGCACTAAAACACAAAATTGTATATTCACATTCTTGTTCAAGTGCTTTTTTTAATAATTCCAAAAATAAAGCTTCTTTACTTGAAAAATGTGCATAAATTGATGCCTTACGAATACCAACCTCTTCCGCAATTGCACTTAAAGATGTTCCTTCATAACCATGAACAATAAAGTTTTCAAAAGCCACATTGATAATACGATCTTTGGTATTCGAACGTATTTTCCGAATATTCATGAGTCATTGAGTTTCCTTTCTTCTTTCACCTATATGGTGATTTTAATATTTTCCCGACATTCAAAAACTGTCAAAGCTTTACCTATTACAAGGTAGATCAAACATATCAATAACCATGAGGTAAAGTACACCAAGGAAGTAAAAAAATGATGATTTCCTTGTTTTAAAAATAAGTTACAACGTTATATAAACTACCTATCGATAGGTATAAAATTTTCAAAATCAATATAAACTATTGATTAAAAATAGTTTAGTTGAATTTCTATATAAAAAATATTCACGCATTCAGTAACAAAAAAAAAATATCAGTTACAATAAATTACAATAAAACGTGATCTATTTATCGTTTTTTTATTATTTTGATATATTATATATTCATTCAATTTATTTTGTGATTTTTAAAACATTTATTACTCTATATTTTGATTTATTACAAATATATTTTATATAAAACCAGAGGTCTCTATGAAAAGTACTTTTTCTAAATTAGCGCTATTATCTTCTTCTATTTTACTTGCAACTTCTGCAATGGCTGATGTAACTGCATCTGCTACAGCGCGTTGGGATGCAACTGCAGTTAAAGACACAAGTTCTGCTTTAGTTGTAACACCATTACGTTCTTTAAATTTCCAATATGCTGAAGGCTTAGAAAGCTTTAACCAACAAAATGGTGCTTTTGACGTTACTGTTCAAGGTCAAAGCGGTGCGACAGACTTCGAATTAACTTCAACGTTAATCAGCAATACGTTAACTCGTTCAGGTGATGCTTCAACACTTGACGTAGGTGTTGCATGGAACGGTACTAAATTAACTAAAGCAGCTCAAACAACTTTAATTAATACTGCAAATAACACTAATGCTGGTTTAGAAGCTCTTGCTCAGCAATCTGCGTATGCAGGTACTGGTCGTACTTCAGCTCAAGGTAACTTTGTATTTACCGTTGATAGTGCAACTGTAGATGGTTCTGAAGCAGCAGCATTTGCTGATTTAGCTGATGGTATGTGGAATGGTGAAGTTGCCGTTCAATTCACAGCAACTTGGGCTACACCTTAAGTTTTCTAATATGAGGGAGAATTCTCCCTCATATCTTTTTTATTTTGGGATTATAGAATGAATAAAATACTTCCTGTCATTGTTTGCTGTTTCGCAATGAGTGCAAATGCTGTGAATGTGGGTGACATTACTTCTATTATTAATGCCAAAGAAAAAACACTCTCTAAAGAAGTCGAAAATACGACTAATGTTGCACGATATATTGCTTTAAAAATAGAAAAAATATCCAATCCAACGGCAGAAGGTGTGGTCATTCCTTTAGCCAATAATGAAGTGCTTTCAACCCCCGCAGGCCTGGTTTTACCTGGCGGTGGACAAGATGTTTTTAAAATTTTATATAACGGTCCCGAAGATGATCAAGAACGTTATTATCGTCTTTCTTGGTTAGATGCCCCAGTATTAGGTGCAGAAGAAAATACAGCCAATAAAGGTGCTTTAGCCACCACTTCAGCGCTCATTAACACCATTTTAGTGGTCGCACCGCGCAAAGATAAATTTGATTATCAGTATGCCAATGGAACAATCACCAACACTGGAAATGCCAGCTTTCGTATTGTTGCAGCTGGAACTTGTCTAGATAAAGCAAAAGATATTGATGGTAAAGGATGCCGGGAACGATACTATGTTATGCCGGGTAAATCAGCCACCTTAAAATTTACAGATTGGAATTCTCCTAAAACTCATCTCGGTGTGTGGTATGGCGGACAATATATCAATGTAAATAAAAATAAATAAAGACTATGAAAAACTATCTATTACCTGGTGTTTTGTTAAGTGGTTGCACTTTTGCACCCATATTATCTCATGCAAATGAGGAACGGATCGTTGTCGGTGACTATACTTTTCCGACTGTATTGTCTCATGCTTTACAGCAAGGTATTAGTATTCCTGTCTATTTAAAATATACCAAAGACACTGCAATTATAGATGACAAGAGTCAGCAGAAAGTTGCCGATGCAATGCTGATTTATAAAAATGATCATTTATATGTAAAAACCATTGATTTTGAGTCTTATCAACAAACCACTGCACTGTCTTCAGAATTAAAACAAAACCTAGAGTCATTAGACAAGAGCTTTAACCAGCAGATGCAGT
>NZ_NEGH01000002.1 GCF_002135375.1 Acinetobacter sp. ANC 4558
CCATTTACATAAATTTGCTCTGAATTCACAAAATGAACATTCATAACAAAATGAGATTCTTTTTGAGTGTAGGTTTTGAACATATCGTAAATGGCTTGCCATGATGCATAACAACCAAAAGATTTGGCGTACTTTTCACCAATTCCTTCCCAGATACTGTCGGGATCAAACAGTGCCATTAACTCATCTAAGTTAGTATCTGCATTTAACGCATCGCAAATTTCCATATAACGGTTAATGCAATTACGAATCGCTGATTCCGCTTCAAGCTTGTTTAAGCGTTGTAATACTGTGGTGAAATCAATCTCTTTACTCATGACCAAAACTCACATCATCAATTTCAATACTTTATAAATAACCAGGTGCTGGCTTTAAACCAAAACTCACTAAACCTGCATTTTGTAAAGTTGCATCCCCCATAAAGGCATGCTGTGTCACGACATTTGTATCATTTACAAATCGACTAAAGACATTGTTGGTATAAATTGCCGTCATACCCGCAAGCATTTGCATTTTTCGTGCAACTTCAGCTGCTACACGCGCCGCATGTGTACAAGACAAACGCATATCACTAATTTGAGCAATTGTAGGAGTCCGCCCTTCAATCACTTCTCTCCAAACAATATCCATCGTTTCATAAAACCATGTTCGAGCTGCTTTAAACTCTGCCTCTGCTTGTGCAAACTCATATTGTGTTACTGGACGATTTGCAATTTCCGAACCACCAGTAATTGATGCTTTACCTGGTGCCAATTTTTTAAACTCATCTAGAGCGGCAGCTGCAACACCAATCCCAACAACAGTTAAAACTTGAGTTGCAAGAGATAAAGATGGGTATTTAAAAAAAGGTTCTGGCAATTTCGAAGGCTCACCGCGAACAAATGTCCACTCTTTCTCAACCAATACGTTATCAACCACTAAATCATGGCTACCTGTGCCTTTTAAGCCGACAGTATCCCAAGTCATTTCAACTTTTGCTTTGCTTGCAGGTAATACCGCCATGCGTGGTAAGCCTTGTGCTTCATTGTCTTTTTGCGGTGAAATACCAACACCGACCACATCTGCACCCAAACAACCACTCGAAAACTTCCAACGCCCTTTAACAACCACACCAGCATCGGTAATTTCCGCAGGTTGTGGAGGGAAAATACCACCCGCAAATACAATATCAGGAGAATCTTTATACAACTTATGCAAAGTTTCTTCTGGCAAACTACCTAAATAAGCAGGGCTCATTCCAAAACTAGCAACCCAACCAACAGAGCCATCTGCCATAGAAAGACGTTCTATTAACTCGCAGAATTGACGAGGAGAAACTTCAGACCCGCCAAAACGTTTAGGAACAAAAGAGCGATAAACACCGATTTTTTTTAGTTTTTCAATAATATCTTGGCTAACAAAAGCTTGGTTATCAAACTCACCTGTGCAAGCTCGCTGACGAATTTCATGACACAATTCATCTAAATCTATTGCGGTATTATCCATTACAAATTCCTTTGTAGATAAATCATTCATAAACAAACTCCTTGTCATTTACTGTGCTGCATTCACAATAAAATCTGCTATAGCACATAATTTTTCATCGTCATTGCGACGCGCAACAATCTGCAATCCAACAGGTAAGCCTTCAGGCGTTTCTAATGGTACTGTCAGCGCTGGATGACCAGATAAATTAAATGGTCGTACAAGTGCAGTTAAATTTAAAAATGCAACTGTATTTTCAGCATCTTCAACTTTAGGCGGAGTCTGCGGTAAAGTGGGTAATAACAACGCATCATAAGTAGCAAGTAAATCATCAATTTCTTGAGTAAACTTTTCTTTAACTTGTAGTGCTTCTTCAACTTGTTGCAACGTTGTTTCTGCCGATTTTAATAAGCGACCATTCACATCTGCCCCAACAAGTCCCGTTTGAGTTAGTTCACCTAAAGCTTGCCAATTCTCGTAATTGATAATTTGCATTCCTGCACGATAAGCATCGTCAAAACTTGGAATATCTACATATTCAAAAACATAACCTGCTTTTGCTAAAAATGATTTAATGCTGTGCTCTACTTCTTCCGTCGCTTGCACATTCAAAATTGCAAGCTTTGGCATTGTCGATAATGACGTTATAGGTTGAAAACTCGGATCAATAATCTGCATTGCTGTTTCAAGCATAGAAACTGAATTCGCAAATGGTCCAACACTATCCAAAGAACTTTGTGCTGGATGCACACCTTCACGGCTGACACGACCGTAGGTTGGTTTTAAACCAAAAACACCACAACAAGCCGCAGGCATACGAATAGAACCGCCTGTATCCGTTCCTAAAGTAAAATCTGCCAATTTTGCTGCAACAGCAGCTGCAGAACCACTTGATGAACCACCTGGAATAAGTTCTGGATATTTTGGGTTTAAAGCCGTTCCATATGCATGGTTAATTCCAGTAATACCAAATGCTAATTCATGTAGGCTGGTTTTAGCCGTTATTTTGCAATCAGCTGCTAAAACACGATCAACAACCACCGCATTTTTTTCTGCTGGCGCTGTATTTTCAAGTGCTTTACTTCCTAAAAGCGTTTGAAATCCTTGAATATCTATAGAGTCTTTTACCATCACAGTGAGTGACCCTGCCCCGAGTAGGATGTCCTTGGCGATAATATTCATTCACTTTTCCATGTATTTTTATTACAAATACAAGTATTAATATAAGTCGCCTGTTTGTCAAGATATATTTAATACAGTAGATAAAGGATTTTTTTGTATAATGCTAAACATCATCCCAAAACATTAACCAATCATGCTCACACACCTAGAAAAATTTTTGCCAAACAATAAACCTGGCAGTTTGCAAAACTATCCCTTTTTTTGGATTGCACAAGCACATGGGAAATACACCCAATTAATTGAAAAATCAATAAAAAAACTGGGTATAGATAATACCCGTCGTAAAATTATTTTAAGTACCAATGCACTCAAAGAAGCAAGTATTACAGATATTGCTAATCTCTCTACCATAAAACTTACTACTGCAACAAAAGCAATTTATCGCTTAGTGGAGGATGATATTGTTGAAGTTTTCTCCTCTCCATCAGATGAGCGGATTTCTATGGTGAAATTAACACAAAAAGGACAAGCATTAGTCGAGCAAATTAATCAAATTAGTATTGTTGCACTTTCTGGAATTTTGAACTCATTTGAAGATGAGGAATTAACCCAACTGAATAATTTAATGAAAAAATTATTTGACCTTATGCCGTCTAGCTAAACTAGCTTTTATCTATTTTTCAATGTATAGCTCATATTTTAAAAGAAATACGAGCTTTTTTGACTATGATTTAAACAACTACAATTCATCTATACGGTAAATTAAAGATGATCTAAAAAGTGAAATAATCTATTTTGTTTGAATTTTTAAAATTATATTGAATTTTACATGTATTTTTGATTTATTATAGCGTTAAATCTCTATCATATAAGGATATAAATATGGCTCTTTCTACTGAAAAAGCAATCGAAAGCATTCATACTATGCATGTTCTGATTGAAAATGTCTTTACAGGAAAACACCAAGAGCAAGATTTACCTGCACTTTTTGATCATTTTTCAAATCAATTTGAAATGGTTGGTGCCGCTGGTAAACAATGGAATTTTGAAGAAGTAAAGCAATTATTTACAAATAATCAGGGTAAAATGCCTGATATTAAAATTGAAATTTATGACGAAGCGATTCTATCGCATACTGAACATGCAATTACATTAATTTATACTGAAAAGCATACCAAAGACTCTGGTGTTTTAGTTCGTCGCTCATGTGCAGTCATTGAAGAAATTGATGGCAAAATGGTGTGGCGTTATTTACAAGAAACATTCTTATCTTAAGAGTGTCTTAAATCTTTAAGACCTATTCATTGCTCAATCATCGATTACGTGACTAGGTCTTCGGTTTTTATCCGTGCCTTATCTAATTAAAATATTCAAAATTATTTCCTTCCTTTTAGACCTTACTCAAGATGTTTTTATGGCAAGCTCTTTTTTAAAAATAAAAACCTTTCAATCTAACAATACTGCATGAGTTTCTATTTTATTCAGAAAATTCTATTGAAAATTCTACAGAATGGATAAAGATTTGGAAAAAGTGGATAGCTTGCCAACCTAAATCGCGATTCAATCATACTTAAAAGATTGAATGGAAGATTGAGCACATGGCTTCATCAAATTTAAAGCAATGGAATGATTTTATTGAGGGCTGTATTGACTTCCGTCCTCAAGATGGCGTGTATAAAATTGCACGTGACATGTTCACTCAGCCAGAATTATTTGAATTAGAAATGGAACTCATTTTTGAAAAAGCATGGATTTATGCATGCCATGAAAGTGAAATTCCAAATAATCATGATTTTATAACAGTACAAATTGGTCGCCAACCCATGATCATTAGCCGTGATGGTCAAGGGCAATTACATGCAATGGTAAATGCATGTGAACATCGTGGTGCAACCTTAACTCGCGTTGCAAAAGGTAATCAATCTACATTTACCTGCCCGTTCCATGCATGGTGCTATAAATCAGACGGTCGTTTGGTTAAAGTTAAAGCCCCAAGCGAATATTGTGAAGATTTTGATAAAGCAAGTCGTGGCTTAAAACAAGGTCGTATTGAAAGCTATCGCGGTTTTGTATTTGTTAGCTTAGATACTCAAGCAACAGATACATTAGAAGAATTTTTAGGTGACGCAAAGTTATTTATTGATTTAATGGTTAATCAATCACCAACAGGTGAATTGGAAGTACTGCAAGGAAAATCTGCCTATACTTTTGCAGGAAACTGGAAACTGCAAAATGAAAATGGCTTAGATGGCTATCATGTCAGCACCGTGCATTATAACTATGTATCAACTGTACAGCATCGTCAGCAAGTCAATATAGCAAATGGCAGTGAGCTAGATACACTTGATTACAGTAAATTAGGTGCAGGTGATAACGAGACTGATGATGGTTGGTTTAGTTTCAAAAATGGTCATAGTGTTTTATTCAGCGACATGCCAAATCCAACTGTTCGCCCAGGTTATAGCACCGTAATGCCATATATGGTTGAAAAATATGGTGAGAAATATGCTGAATGGGCAATGCATCGTTTAAGAAACCTGAATCTCTATCCAAGCTTATTCTTTATGGATCAAATTAGTTCGCAGCTACGTATTATTCGTCCAGTGGCTTGGAATAAAACTGAAGTGGTGAGCCAATGTATTGGTGTGAAAGGTGAATCTGCTGAAGCACGTCGTAATCGTATTCGTCAATTTGAAGATTTCTTCAATGTTTCAGGCTTAGGAACACCAGATGACTTGGTTGAATTCCGCGAACAACAGCGTGGCTTCCAAGCTCGCCTAGAACGTTGGAGTGATATTTCACGTGGTCATCAACATTGGGAATACGGCGCGACCAAAAACTCGCAAGATTTAAACATCCATCCAGTCATTACTGGTCGTGAAATTACCCATGAAGGTCTTTATATCAACCAACATGGTCACTGGAAAAATTTAATGCTAAAAGGATTAAACAATAAAGCATTAAAAATGCAAGATATTACGTTTGAAAACAATGCATTAGTGGATGAGGTATAATCATGTCACAAGAATTACATTTTGCTGTATCTCAGTTTCTTTACAAAAAAGCTGAACTTTGTGATGCCTATGACTGGGATGCATATCTTGATCTTTATGATGAAGATAGTGAATATCATATTCCACAATGGATTGATGACCATAATTACGTACAAGATCCAAATCAAGGTCTTTCTTATATCTATTATGCAGACCGTACTGGACTAGAAGATCGAGTTTTCCGTATTCGCACAGGAAAATCTGCATCAGCAACACCACTGCCTCGTACATTGCATAGCGTTAATAATATTCGTGTGCAAGTTCTTGAAAACGGAATGATCGAAGCAAAAGTTGCATGGCAAACATTTTATAATCGCCAAGGCTTAGAAGGCTATTTCTACGGCCATACGACTTATTTACTACGCCAAACAGCAGATAGTTTCCGTATTCGTCGTCAACACAGTATCTTACTGAATGACAAAATCGATTCCGTTCTAGATTTCTATCATATTTAGGGGAATTGATTATGGGACATTCTGTAGCACTCAATTTTGCCGATGGTAAAACCTTTTTCATTTCAGTTCATGACAATGAACTCCTCCTCAATGCTGCAATTCGTCAAGGTATTAACTTACCACTCGATTGCAGAGAAGGTGTATGCGGTACCTGTCAGGGCTTATGTGAAACTGGCATATATGAACAAGAATATGTTGATGAAGATGCATTAAGTGAACGTGATTTAGCAGATCGTAAAATGCTTGCGTGTCAAACACGTGTGAAATCAACTGCGGCTTTTTACTTTGATCATGACTCTTCAATTTGTAATGCTGGTGAAACTTTAAAAATAGTCACCACAGTTACAGGTTTAGAGTTGATCTCTGAAACAACAGCGATTTTACATTTAGATGCGAGCAGCCATAAAGAACAGTTACAGTTTTTACCAGGTCAATATGCACGTTTACAAATACCAGATACGCAAGATTCACGTTCATATTCATTTGCAAATAGACCTAATGCAACAAATCAACTGCAATTCTTAATTCGACTCTTACCTGATGGCGTAATGAGTAACTATTTACGTGATCGTTGTCAGGTTGGTCAGTCTCTTCTCATTGAAGCACCTTTGGGTAGTTTTTATTTACGTGAAGTTGAACGACCTTTAATTTTTGTTGCAGGCGGCACAGGCTTATCCGCATTCTTAGGTATGCTCGATCATTTAGCTGAACAACCCAATACACCACCTATTCAACTTTATTATGGGGTAAATAATGAAGTTGATTTATGTGAACAAGAAAGACTGCATGCTTATGCACAGAATATAAAAGATTTTAGCTATCATCCTGTGGTAAGTAATGCCACTGAAAGCTGGCAAGGTAAGTCAGGTTATATTCATGAACATTTCAATACAGACGCTCTTTCTTCACAAGCATTTGATATGTATTTATGTGGGCCACCGCCAATGGTTGAAGCCATTAAAACTTGGTTAGATACACAAGCTTTGAGCCATTATCGTCTTTACAGTGAGAAATTCTTGCAAAGTAATTCGACGAGTCAAAAAACACCTGAAACGATTTAAATCGTTTTCAATTCAACATTGATATGACTCAATATATTCAAAATTTACTGAGTCATATCAGCGTTTACATGATCGAAAAAATTTAAATATACAGTTTTCGCTATAAAAAATAAAGATGAAAGGATGGAGCTTACGATGAGTCAAAGGAACTTTAACCGCTTATCTACGAAAATAGATGTTATTCACTTGCACAAATCACATAGCAAACATATAACACGCTACATCAATGTAAATGTTGAAACATTATTTTAAATTGGCCTTTTGAGTTCAATATTCAAAAAGCTACACCTCATTTTTCAGGATGAATTAAAGCGTTAAATCTGGTCATGATTTCACTAAATCATATGCCATTTAATCACATTATTATTTAAAGGAATAAAGATGAAGATCGTCAATGTCAACACGGTGATTGACCGAGATAAACTTTCCCCCCTGCAATGGCTTGTTTTTGCACTTGGGTTTTTAGTATTTTTCTGTGATGGTTTGGACACGGGAATTATTGGATTTATCGCCCCTTCTTTACTTGATGACTGGGGAATTACGAAACCAGAGTTAGCTCCAGTTGTAAGTGCCGCCCTGATCGGGATGTCGATTGGTGCCATCATCTCTGGACCACTTGCAGATAAATTTGGTCGAAAAAAAGTTATTATTACCACCACGATTACCTTCTCAATTTTTACAATCCTCTGTGGTTTCGCTTCTTCAACCCAAGAATTAACTATTTATCGTTTTCTTACAGGAATTGGTCTTGGCGCAGCAATGCCAAACATTAGTACCATCGTTTCTGAATATATGCCATTAAAACGTAAAGCATTCCTTACAGGATTAGCAGGTTGTGGTTTTATGCTTGGTATTTCATGTGGTGGCGTACTATCAGCATATCTTTTAGAAAGTTTAGGTTGGGCAAAAGTCATTATTATTGGTGGTGCACTGCCATTGTTACTAGTCGTTGCCCTTATTTTCGCACTTCCTGAATCTACACAATATTTAATTAAAGCCAATGAAAATGCAAAAGCACAAAAGATTTTAGAAAAAATTCAAGGATATGCATTTACAGACCCTGTAACTTTAAAGTTGGCACAAGCAGAACTTAAAAATGATGAAAGCCCTGTAAAGCAAGTTCTTGGAAAGCATTTATGGAGCTCAAGCATGCTTTGGTTATGCTGCTTTATGAGCTTGCTGGTGTTTTATTTATTAACCAGCTGGATGCCAACAATTTTAAAAACTGCAGGTTTTACAACTCAACAATTTAGTTTGATTGCTGCAATTTTCCCATTCGGTGGTGTTATTGGTGCAACTGTCATGGGTTGGTATATGGACAAACTCAATCCAACAATTGTGATTAAGTATTCATATTTAATCGCTTTCATCTTATTTATTGTTGCTGGTTTTGTCAGTTCAAATGTACTTTTTTTAGGAATTACAATTTTCTTAATTGGCGCAATGTTAGCAGGTGCACAGTCGTCACTTTTACCACTTTCTGCACTGACATATCCTTCTTCATGTCGTGCTGTTGGCGTTTCTTGGATGCATGGTATTGGACGAATTGGAGCGATCATTGGAGCATTCTTTGGTGCGCTGATCTTTACCTTCAATTTAGAATTAAGTGGTCTTTTCTACATTCTTGCCATTCCAACCTTTATTTCATTCATTGCACTCAGTTTAAAAGTGTTACGTGAAAAATCAAAAGTAAATGCTCAAACAAAAGTAGAAGAAATCGCTTAACATTAAGATAAATAAAAAGCTTATTCAGTGAATGCACTGGATAAGCTTTTTTAATTCAAATGAAATAATTATAAAAATCTATTTTTTGTTTCACTTGGCTTTTCGCCAAACTCATCTTTATATTCTTGAGAAAAACGACCAAGATGATTAAAACCCCATTCATATGCCAATTGTGAAATGGATACTTTTCTATTTACACCAGCATTCGTCAAAATTTTATAAATTTGTTGTAACCGATATTTTCTTAAATATAGCATTGGGCTCGTGCCATAATATTGCTGGAATTCTTCATATAATTTAGACTTCGAAACTCCTGCAATTTGAATTAAAGACTCAATATCAATGTCTTCATGAACATGCTCAATAATAAAATCTCGTATTCTACGAATATATAACGGTTCATGAGCGTTTGATAAACCATTTAACTCATATGAATAATTATTTTCTTGAGATAGCAATAAAGCTTTGATAATAAAATTTTCATAATCTTCAGACAGCATTTCTAGACCATGCAATCCTAGATATTGTGGTTTTAATTGCAAGAAATTTTGAACATTATTCCACCATGCAGCAATAAATTGATTATTTTCCATACACATTTCTGGATTAAAAATAACAGGATCATGAATCGGTTTCTTCAACAAATCTGATAAAACAATTTGTATGCTTCGCTCTGGAATAGCCACCTGTAGTTTTGTACAAGATTTATCAATGAATAAACTTTGCATCTCAGCATTAGAAACAATCAATCCTTTATTGGGATTAGATGAATACTGCTCTCCTCTTAAATTAAGCGTCTGTTTTCCTTGTAATGGCAGGCTAATGCTATAGGATTTTAAATTGGAAATATTAATCGCAACATTTGCACCATAGCAAATTGTTCCCATTGCGATACGTTTATGAAATAAGCGAATTCCATCGTAATGAAAATCTAATTCATTACGGCAACTCGTATCTAATTGATGATCTCCACAAATTGAAGACATCAAAGTTTGAGCAAAATCTGCTTTACGAGAATGGTGTTTTAAATCTGCATGGCTGAGTGATGTCATATCCTTTTCACCTAGCTAAAAAATATTGCGAATTACGATAAGCACAATATAGACCAACTCATTTCCTTTAATTGGTTTATATTTATAATCTAATATAAGCATAGAATTTCTTAGAAATATAGCAGTAAATTATATTTCTCTCTGAGATATACTCAATTTAAACATTTACATACCTAGAAGGTATATTTTGAATTAATTATTCAATCATTATCTCAAAATATTCTTATAACATTACTCCCTACATTCAAATATAGAAATAAAAATCATTATCAATTATATTTCTTCAATTTAAATTAAACTTATGTTTTATTATATAAAACAAATACTTATTTTTATTTTTAAATACATCTTAAGCAAAAAAATTAAAATCATTATTTTTTATTATCATTCTTTTAAATAGATTGCTTTACAATTGAATCAAAAATCTTTGATTAAAATAAATCATATTTTATTAATATAATCAGTGATTCAATATGATTTAAAATCCTCCTTCAGCATTCACCATATTTCACATGATATATTATTTTAACTCTTAAAATTATTTTGATATCTAATCACTTGAATACCATAATTTAATCTTGCTTTAAGCTTTGAATTTCCTTTAATAAAATCATAAGTTGTTGCATTTTTTCTTCACCAAAACGATCTTGGATCTGTTGATATCGACTTTCCATCCGTCCACGCATTTGATTGAAAATCGTATGTCCTTCTTCGCTTAATGAAATAAATAAGAAACGTTGGTCTATATCAGAACGACGACGAATGATAAGCCCCGTTTCTAACATTCGATTAATAATTCCAGTCAGACTTGGCTTTAAAATACAGGCTTTATCTGCCAAAGTTGTACTATCTAATTCTTCATATTGCGCTAAAGTACGAATAATTCGCCATTGCTGCTCAGTCAAACCCACTTCATTTAATTCTGGACGAAAATGAGTCATTAATGCTTCACGAGCTTCTAATAAGGCAAGTGTTAAAGATGGACGAATATTTTTCATGTAAGTTAGCATAATATTAATATATTAACTATTCTAACAAAATTTAAATTAATTACATAGCGCCAAATAATTGATCAATTTTTAATGTCATAGAATAATCTTCAATATATAAAGAACCACAGTTAACTTAAATATCTTATAAAACTCACCATATTGTATTCAATATACCTAAAGGAAAAGTGAACAATCAATTTTCCTTTAGGTATAAATATTTAAATTCCAATTAAAGTTTTGAGCATGACTTTAAATTTTTCTTTGTCAGCATCTGTATATTGTTGCAATACTTCTGCTTGATGACTTTCTGCAATTTTATATAACATTTTGGCACGATCTACACCTTGTTCTGTTAATTCTAAGGTATTCTCTTTATCAATCAACAAACCTTTTTGAACTAAAACTTCCATAGCCTGCTCAAGTTCATGAACTGGCATCGCAACTTCACGTTGTAAATCATCTTTTAAGATTGCTGTTTTACTGTCTAAAACCAATAATAAACGTGCTTCACTTGTGCGAAAACCTGAAGCAAGTTGTTTTGGTTGATAATCATTGGTATAGGTTCGTACAGCTTGCGTCAATAAATAATACATATTTTCATATAAATGCACTGGAAAAGTGCGCGCTGTTTCTTCTATTTGAATATTTAATCTTGGATGCGGTAATACTGAAGAATATGCACCTTGATGATATAAAAGTGGTGATCGCCCATAATCTTGAAAATTAATCACCCTTCCCAAAATAATCCAATGATCTCCACCTTCAAGAATATCATAACGTTCACATTCAAAAACTGCCGAACACGCTTTCAATAACGGTGAATTTCCTGCCCCTAAATCAAAGTCAATATTGGCATATTTCTCTTCTTTTGCACGTGCAAATTGATTAGATAACTCGATTTGATCTGCGGATAAAATATTCACAGAAAAATGAGAAGCTTGGGCAAATACATTAAAACTTGAAGACCGCTTATCAATACTCCACAAAATTAATGGTGGATCTAAGGATACTGAATTAAAACTATTGGCAGTCACTCCCACTTTTTCACCTTGTTCATTTTGTGCAGTCATAATGGTCACGCCAGTTGCGAAATTCCCTAGCGCACGTCTAAAAGATTTTGGATCAAAACTGGTTTCTACCAGAGTATTCATGACATTCATTTGAGCTCTCCTTCTTTCAAACCATGCTTAGGTCTGGAGCTAATCCCATTAATTCACGACCTAAAATTTGTGCACAAACATCATAGTCTGTATATGCATGTGCGCCTGTCATATGTGAATCACGAAATAGTCGCTGTAATTCTTGCCCATCTAGCCAACTGGTTGCACCTGCTGCGGCAAATAAACGATCGACTGCCTCAATGCAGAGTTTTACAGCATATGCTTGATTGGTACGCCAGAATGCCAATGTTTCTTGAGATGGATACATATGCTTTTCACCATGTATCCGATGATCTTCCCATGTTTTTTCTAAGAGTGCTCGAGCTGCAGCAACTTGATGGGTAGATTCTGCTAAACGCATAAGTGCAGGTGTTGATGCTCCTAAATTTGCACCTGTATAGGCACGAATTCTCGTTTTTTGTTTGGTTTTGAATGCATCCAACATGCGCTCCGCAATGCCTAAACTCACTGCCGAAAAACCACTGGCAAAGTAGGGTCGATAAGGTGAATAAAAAATTTTGCTGTCAGGATATAAGCCATAACCTGCCGATTTTCCTTCCATCATATCTTTCGCTTTTTGAATTCTATATTCTGGAATAAATAAATTTCGGATTTGCAATTGTTTAGAACCACTTCCTTTTATTGCGCCTGCAAACCAATTGTCATTGATAATATAGTCCTTACGTGGAATAACGCCAAAACAATAAACTTTATTTCCATCCTCCCCCACACGATTGAACCCAACAATTGCATATTCAGCGTGATCACAACCACTACTCCAGCCATAATCGCCTGTCAAATGTATACCACCATCAACCTCGTCTACCTGACCAAAAGGAGCAATTGAACTACTTGCGGTGGCATCTGGACAATTTAGCCAAATTTCATCCTGAAGGCGCTTTGAAAACATCGAAATTTGATGGCTATGTGTACACAATAAACTAAATGCCCATGCTGTTCCTGCACATGCCCCAGCTAATATCACAATACAATTTGCAAAATCAGGCAAACTCATTTCCAGACCACCATAGACTCTGGGTTGAAAAGCCCGATGTAGTCCAATTTCTTTCAATAAAGTAATATTTTCATCTGGGACTTGACGAAGTTGTTCTGCTTTCTCTGCATTTGCAGCAATAATCGGTAATATTTCTTTCACTTTTTCAATGAGATTGTTTTTCGCATTCACTGAATGCGATGTAGTTGCCTTCATATAAGACAATTTAGAATAATCTTGATGATGTTGATCGGTTAAATCATTTCTATTTAAATGAATGGTATTTTCCATATGTCTTTTTTCCCTTTATATCTTTTTTTTCAATAAAAAAATATTGAATCTGTAAACTCTTCAAATACAAGAAAACCCTGCAAGATGAATTACATTATTCAAGAATATGGCGCAAAAATTAATGTATTTTCCCGACTTTAACTGGCACTTTCCACACCCTCAATTTAAAAGGATAATCTAATGAATCATAAGAATAAAAAACCTCTGCACTATCATGTGAGAGGTTTTTTATCATGTGTAATATATGCTTAAATGGTAAATAGGAATATTTTAACTCTTAACTCTCGGTCCTTAAAATATCTATTCAACCAGTTTCGTGTTGATGTATTACACTTTATTTCTATATAAATTGGTACTTTTCTTTTTACCACTATAAAATGCCGATTCATTCTGAAGTTCTTCATATTCTGGTCCCAATGGAATCCCAGAACGATCACGTAATATCAGTGTTGCACACAAACCAATTAACGTCATCATTGCTAAATAAAATGCCACTGAAGATGTACTATGTGTGACACTCACTAGCCATGAGGCAATCAGTGGGGAAAATGCACCTCCTAAAATTGCTCCAATCGCATATGAGATTGAGACACCTGAAAACCGAATGGATGCAGGAAATAATTCAGAATAAAAGGCTGCTTGTGCACCATAAGTCATTCCAATACCAACAGATAAGAAACACAATGCTATAGAGACAGACCAAATACTTCCTAAATTAACCAATGGAAATAATGCCAATACGCCAAATAATTGGATAATAAATCCAATAATATAAGTGTTTCGACGACCAATCTTGTCGGATAATCCACCAGATATCCAAGTAAATAACAACCATACTGCCGCTGAAACAGTGACACTGATTAAAACAGCTGTGCGTGGTAGTGCCAAAGAACCTTCAGGATTGGTGGTATAATTTTGAATAAATCCACCAGTTGTCATATAACCAATCGCACTATTTCCTGCAAAAACCAATGCAGCCGTAATCACCAGCCAAGTATGGTTTTTAAATAAATCTATAATTGGGGTTTTAGATGCTGCATTACGTTCTTTAATTTCTTCAAAAACTGGACTTTCTTCAACGGACTTACGGATCCAATGTCCAACAAAAAGTAAAACGATGCTAAATAAAAATGGAACACGCCAGCCCCATTCTAAAAATGCATCACCTGGCGCAATAATCCCGCTCATTAAAGCAAACATTGCTGATGCTAAAAGTAATCCCAATGGCACACCAATTTGTGGAAATGATCCAAAACGCCCACGTTTATGTGTGGGTGCATGTTCAACTGCCATCAATACTGCACCACCCCATTCTCCGCCTGCAGATAGACCTTGAATAATACGTAGAGACAAAAGTAAGACAGGTGCCCATAATCCAATACTGTCATAGGTTGGTAATAAACCAATGAGTGCCGTAGAGACTCCCATACAAATTAACGTAACAACCAAAATGGTACGACGACCAATTTTATCACCAAAATGACCTGCTAATAATGCACCCAATGGGCGAAATAAAAAGCTTAATCCAACTGTTGCAAAAGCTAAAAGAGTACCTAGAGTTTGCCCAGCAGGTGCAAAAAATAATTGCGTAAAAACTAAACCTGCCGCTGCTGCATAAATAAAAAAATCATACCATTCTATTGTTGTACCGATAATTGTAGCAAAAGCCACTTTACGGTCATTTACAGATAACTTATTTTGATTTTGAACAGCATGTGCTGTAGACATAGGATGTCCCTCTCGAAAGCTAATCATCTACTGGATGAGAAAATCCATCTAACAACTATAAAATTTTGCTAGCTCACCCTCATTTCTATTCGGATTAAACACAAAATTAAAAGTTTGATCGTTCTTCAAAATTTGAATGAAGCACTCAACCTCATTAACGACTCATTACATTTTGTAAAAATACATATTTTTATTCGAAAACTGCATTACAAAAATTGAGCTCGTCTAAAATTTAACGTTGCAATCTGATTATCGACAACCATATCTATATAAATGTGGTCTCTCATCAGCTAATCCTTACTTATTTTACTAAGATAGTGTTTTACCTATCTCTCTTTTTAAAGGATCTGTTTCTGATGATAAAGGTACTAAATTGACTTTAATTTGCACTTTTCATGGTTTTCTTTTATTTCAAATTAAATCAAATAGATAAAACAAAAAAATCATTGAATTTTATTGAGTTTAAGCAAGGTATACTGAACCTGTACGCTATTTCTTTGAAAGAACTTTATTATTACTCACTTTAAATATTAATCATTTTCATATCTAAATAAGACATAAATTAATGCGAAAAAAAGGATCCATAAGATCCTTTTTGCTGATATACATACTTCAATACGAATTACCGATATATTTGTGATTAAACCTCAAATAGCACATCTCGATAAAACATATCGTCTAACTGAATCTATATTTTTGAATTGCCTATTTATTACTCTTAATAAATATTTGACCCAGTACTTTCCTTAAATTCTGAGGTCCCTTTAAATTTGGCTAATAGTTGATTCATTGATTTCATTAGTAAACTGGTATCTACGCCAACTGCAACAAACTCAGTCCCCAAATTTAAATATTGTTTCGCCAGCGTTTCATCCGCAGATAAAATACCTGCCGCTTTTCCTGCCTTTCGGATTTTTTGAATACTTGAAATAATAATCTCTTGTACTTCTGAATGTGCTGGATTTCCTCGATGACCTAACGCAGCCGATAAATCTGCTGGACCAATAAATACCCCATCGACCCCCTCAACGTTTAAAATTTCATCAAGATTATCTAGACCTTTTTTGGATTCAATCTGAACCAATACACAAATTTGCTCATCTGCATCATTTAAGTATGTGGTTAAATTATTCCAACGAGAAGCTCTTGCTAGAGCAGATCCTACCCCACGGATACCTTCTGGCGGATAACGTGTTGCTTGAACCATTAATTTTGCTTGTTCTGCTGTTTCAACCATTGGAATCAATAATGTTTGTGCACCAATGTCTAATAATTGCTTAATTAATACAACATCTCCCACAACAGGACGAACAATTGCTTGGCTTTTATAAGCTGCGATGGATTGGAGTTGATGTAAGATAGTACGTAAATCATTTGGTGCATGTTCACCATCTATTAATAACCAATCAAATCCTGCATTTGCGGCAATTTCAGCAGCATATCCATCTGCCATGCCCAGCCACATTCCAATTTGTTGCTGATTTTTTAATTTTTGTTTGAAAATATTAGTGAAATCTAGCACGTTATTCCCCTTATACAAAACGAAATGCAACGGAACCTAACTGATCATAATCAATATGAAATGTATCACCAGATCGTGCGGCAACAGGTCGAGTAAAAGAACCGCCTAAAATAATTTGACCTGCTTTTAAACTCACACCATAAGGGTGTAATTTATTTGCTAACCAAGCTACCCCTTTCACGGGATTATTTAAAACTGCAGCAGAAACGCCTGATTCTTCAATGACACCATTGCGGTATAAAATAGCGGAAATACGTCGTAAATCTAACGTATGTGGTTGAATCGGACGACCACCTAAAATGATTCCTGCATTTGCCGCATTATCGGAAATAGTATCAAAGACTTTTCGTGTTATTTGTGTTTCAGGGTCTACGTTATGTAAACGTGCATCAATAATTTCAATTGCTGGAATAATATAATCAGTCGCATCAAGAACATCAAAAATAGTACAATTTGGTCCTGTTAAATCTTTTCCTAAAATAAATGCTAGTTCGACCTCCACACGTGGCACAATAAAGCGTTCAAATGGAATATCAGAACCTTCTTCAAATAACATATCATCTAATAACACACCATAATCAGGTTCTGTAATATTGGATGATACTTGCATGGCACGGGATGTAAGACCAATTTTATGACCTATAAGCTTGCGTCCCGTTGTAATTTTATGGGCAACCCATTCCTTTTGAATAGCATAAGCATCTTCAATGGTCATGTCTGGATACTGTAAAGAAAATTGACGTATTTGGTGCTGTGTTTTTTCAGCTTGATCTAACTGTTGTGCTAAAAATTTAATTTTTTCTGAATCTAGCATATCGATTTATCCATATCTATTTCTGAGCATTTAAAAATTGATGAATATTATTTGATTTGTAATTCAATATCGGATCAAGTTCCGTCATTTCAAAAGAGATTGCTAATAATCTCTGATCTTTTAATGGTTTAAAATACTCATCTATCAATGCAAATAGTGCTTCTGCCACATGTTGACGAGTTTCTAAGTCTCGTCCTGCTCCTACTTTTAAGGTCATATGAATAAAAGCATAATCATGTCGTGCATCAGCAATCACATAATCATCCATTCGAATCGCACGGCTACGAACTCCACCAAGAGGAAAAATACCTGTATTCCCCAAAAATATGTTTACTCGTCCAAAAAAATCTTTAAAATCAATATCATTTTGAATGTTGGCACTATATTCCGTAATAAAATGTGGCATCGTTTAATCTCCTAATCATTCACAGGAAAAATGGCGTTAATTTGCCCTGTACCTGAACTTGGAAATGCGGCAGTAATAATTTCTACAGGCTTGTCATAATTATCCCACCCCAACAATCCAAGTAACATTGCGGTATCATGCATTCCACCTTCGCCATAGCAATATTCAGCATATTCAGGGAGCATTGCTGTAAATTCAGCCCACTCACCTCGTTCCCACATACCTACGACATGTTTATCAACTTGACGATCCCATTCTCGAGTATAAGAATCCATTCCACGACTTGCTTCACGATCCCAAATAAACCGATGTGATAATGAACCACTAGCAAATACAGCAATAGTCCCATCATATTTTTCAATTGCTTTGCGTAAACCTTCCCCGAATTTACGACTATCTTGTAATTCATGTGAAGTTAAAAATGCAGAGACTGAAACGACTTTAAAATGGCGATCTTGATTCATATAACGCATAGGAACCAGCGTCCCATATTCCAGCTCTAAACTTTTAATATTATGAGACTGGACACGAACTCCTGTTTGTGCAATTTCTTCTTGCATCAATTTGCCAAACTCAGGATTTCCCTCATATGCAAAACGCATATCTTGAATAAAATGAGGTAACTCATTACTGGTATAAATGCCTTCAAAATACGCACCACAATTGATGTGAAATGCACTATTGACTAACCAATGACTGTCTAATACCACAATGGTATCTACCCCTAATGCTCTACAGCGTCGCCCAATTTCAATATGACCATCAATTGCTGCTTGACGACATCCCTGATGTGGACCGGGTAGTTCTGATAAATACATAGAGGGTACATGTGTAATTTTTGCAGCTAACGCAAACTTGCCCATATTTTTCTTCCTGAAATTTGTTCAATATTTTTATGCTTGACCAATCGGTGTTTATACACCCCACTTTGGAATATGGTGAGTTCCCATCGAAATACACACATTTTTAAGTTCTGTGAATACCTCAAAACTATATTCACCACCCTCGCGACCTGTACCAGAACCTTTAATTCCGCCAAATGGCTGACGTAAATCACGCACATTTTGACTATTAATAAAGACCATTCCAGCCTCAATACCTGCTGCTAAACGATGTGCTTTCGTAATATCTTGTGTCCAAATATAAGATGCCAAACCATATTCAACATCATTTGCTAAACGAAGTGCTTCAGCTTCATCTTTAAACTTCATTAAACATACGACGGGACCAAAAATTTCTTCTTGGGCAATACGCATTCGATTATCAACATCGGCAAAAACAGTAGGCTGAATAAATTGACCATTTTTTAAATGCGCTGCTAAACCCTTTGGACGCTCCAAACCACCTGCAACTAAGTTGGCACCTTCTTCAATACCAATTTTAATGTAGCCCGTAACTTTGCTGTAATGTGCTTGGGTGATCATTGAACCCACTTGTGTTTTGCTATCTTGCGGATCACCAACCAAAATATTTTTAGCACGGCATGCAAATTCTTTTACAAATGCATCATAGACAGATTCTTGAATAAAAATACGACTTCCCGCAGTGCAACGCTCGCCATTTAAAGAAAAAATGGTAAATAACGCTGCATCTAATGCACGTTCTAAATCTGCATCTTCAAAAATCAAAACAGGTGATTTTCCACCCAATTCCATTGAGTATTTTTTCAATCCTGCATTGGCCATAATTTTACGCCCCGTTGCAGTTCCGCCAGTAAATGAAATTGCTCGTATATCTGGATGTCTAACTAATGCATCACCTGCTGTTGCACCATATCCTTGAACGACATTAAAAACCCCTTCAGGAATACCTGCTTCAAGTGCCAGTCGCCCTAACTCATTTGCTGTTAATGGTGATAATTCAGACATTTTTAAAACGGCAGTATTACCCAGTGCCAAGCATGGTGCAGTTTTCCAGGTTGCAGTCATAAAAGGGACATTCCAAGGCGAGACTAAACCACAGACACCGATGGGTTGATGTAATGTATAGTTCAGCATTTGATCATCGACAGGATAACTATGCCCATTCATCCGTGTGCAGACTTCAGCAAAAAAGTTAAAATTATGTGATGCACGCGGAATCAGTACATTTTTAGTCTGGTGAATAGGTAAGCCTGTATCTAAGGTTTCTAATTTTGCTATTTTTTCAACATTTTGATCAATTAATTCGCCCAAATTACGCATTAACCGAGCACGTTCTTTTGCAGGTGTTTTAGACCACTGAGGAAATGCTTTACGTGCAGCATTTACGGCAAGATTAATTTCTTCATGACCTCCACTTGCAACTTCACCAAGTGCTTCATTTGTTGCTGGGTTATAGTTGGTAAAGGTTTCTCGACTTTCAACCTCTTTACCATTAATCCAATGCTTAATCATTCTGTTAATCCCTTAACTTTTAAATTGTTTTAAAAAATTCTGATTCTGAGACAATGAAATTACGTAGTTTTCCAATACCTTCAATTTCTACGATCACTTCATCTCCAGGAATGACATCAGATAATCCTTCAGGGGTACCTGTTGCAATCATGTCTCCAGGTTGTAAAGTCATAAATGCTGAAAGGTACTCCAGCAAAAATGGCACATCAAAAATCATATCCGCTGTTGTGCCCTCTTGGCGTAACTCACCATTTACCCATGTTTTTAAAATTAAATTATTGGGTAATGGCACTAAACGTTTATCAATAATATAAGGACCCACGGGTGTTGTCGCTTGACGATTTTTTACTCTTAAATTTGGACGATAATAATTTTCTAAAAAGTCACGAATTGCATAATCATTGCATAACGTATAGCCAGCAATATAATCTAATGCATGTTCACGCTTCACATTTTTAGCTTCTTTACCAATAACAGCAACAAGTTCACATTCATAATGCATATAATCAACATGGTCTGGTCGCCAAGTTTGATGATTATGCCCTGTATATGTATTTGCAGCTTTGATAAAGATCAACGGTTCTTTAGGTGGCTCAAATGCTAGCTCACGTGCATGATCTGCATAGTTTAAACCTAATGCAAACATGGTTCCTTGCGCAGGTGGCAACCACTCTACGTCTTGTTCATTATAAATTTGACCATCTGGAAGGATGACTTGAAGTGCATCATTCACTTCAACATTGAAAATTTCACCATTATGACGAATACGTGCAGTTTTCATGTATTAATTCCCTTCTTCCTGAATTAGACTGGTCACTGATCCTAGCTGATCAATCTCAATAGAAACTTCATCTCCAGCTTGAACAGCAACACGTCCCAATGGCGTTCCAGTTAAAATAATATCCCCTTCATTTAAGGGCATATATTCTGAAATTTCTTCGATTATTTGTTCAGGCGTGCGTATCCAATTCGCTGTTGAACCTTCTTGTTTTAAAACGCCATTTACAAATACACGTAATGACAAATGATTTAAATTGGTCACATCATCTTTTGCAACAGGCACACCTAAAACACAAAATCCATCTTGGCACTTGGCTTTTATTGCTGGGCGATAATAACTCTCCTCGGGCAAGCTAAACTCATTGACCACAACAAAACCTGCGATATGTGCCATCGCTTCATTTGCGGACACTCGACTTGTACTTTTTCCAATAATCACACCTAAACTTGGCCCTGCTTGCAAAATATCATTTTTTTTCTTAACGACAACATTTCCAGAGGTATTACGTGTATTGGGAGTTTTAATAAATAAAACTGGTTTTTTCGGTACATGAACATATGGTTTTTCATAAAACTGTGACTGTAAACTTTCATATAAGCATTTATAATTCAATGCTATACCAAAAATATTACCATCCATATATATCTTTTTTAACGTATTCATTCTGTGTTCTCTTCATTTCATCTAATCTATGTATGACTGGACAATTTTAGAATTAGTTAATATATTAACTTTATAGTTAACATATTAACTTTTTTCAAGCGTTTTTTGTTATAAAGTTAAAAATAATACTTTTTCATGGACTAGAAGGTATGAATCAAATACAAATACCTAATATTAAATTAGGTGAAGTTTATGATCAGCGTTATATGAATTCAGAAATTCATTATGATGCTCAGGGAAAATTAGCAGATTTTTTTGGTGTTAATATGCCTGCACATCGTCATGATGGTTTTTTCCAAATCCATTTTTTTACCAAAGGATCTATTCGAATTTTTTTAGATGATGTGAAATATGTGTGCAAAGCCCCTGTTTGTTTCCTAACCCCACCATCTGTTGCCCATGCTTTTATTACAGACCCAATGTGTGAAGGACATGTTTTAACTGTTCAACAAAACTTAATTTGGCCTTTACTACAAGTGGATTTAAAAGTTCAAAATATTATTCCTTTCTGTATTTCTTTAGATCGACTCAAACAAGAAAATCTTGATGATCTGTTCCAACTCGAAGGATATTTCAATGATTTACAAAAAGAGTTTCAATCGAATAAAAAAAATAGTCAAATTGCTTTAAAAAATCTCGTTTCTTTAATTTTTATTCAAATGATTCGTTTAGGTGATGTAACCTCATCGAACATTCATCACTGCAGTGGTGATTTAGCTATTTTTCGTTCATTTAATGAACTGATTGAAAATCATTTTTTAGAACATTGGCCTTTGAATACATATGCCAATACACTGAATGTAACAGAAACTCGGCTGAATGATATCTGCCGCCGTGTTGCTGATATTTCATCTAAAAAACTAATTTTTGATCGGCAAATGCAAGAAGCTAAACGTTTACTTATTTTTTCTGATGCAACAATCAATACCGTTTGCTATCAACTTGGCTTTAAAGACCCAGCGTATTTCAGTCGATTCTTTACACGTTATGCTGGCATTCGGCCATCCGATTATCGTAGCGCTCATTTTAATATGGTAAAAATGTAATGCTTGTAAAACCAGAACAGAAAGCCTCTCGATTCATTATTATTTTACTTAGTGCATTAGTCGCATTTGGACCCTTATCTATTGATATGTATTTACCAAGTTTGCCCTTAATTGCACAAGATTTACAAACCTCGGTCAATGAAGTACAAAAAACGATTACTTTATTTTTAGTCGGTTTTAGTGTGGGCATGCTCATTTACGGTCCATTATCTGATCGATTTGGTCGAAAAAAACTTCTCCTCATCGGGATTGTTATTTATATTATCGCTACGCTTGGTTGTATATTTTCCAGTCAAATTGAGCACTTACAATTTTTCCGTTTACTTCAAGCTATTGGCGGTGCAAGTGCTTCTGTACTATCTCGGGCATTAGTCCGTGATTTATTCAGTAATGCAGAAATTCCTAAAATTTTATCCCTCATGCAAATTATGACAATTTCTGCAACCTTACTGGCACCCATGTTCGGTGCTTTAATTGCGGATTATTTTCATTGGAATGGGATTTTTATCTTTCTATTTCTATATGCAATACTGTGTTTAGTCTGGAGTAAAGCAGCAATTCAAACCCCTGTTAGAAATGGTCCATCAAATAGTATTCTCGACAACTATAAAATAGTCTTAAAAAATAAAGCTGCTTGGGGATTTATATTATCAAATAGTTTTTCTTTTGGTGGAATGTTTGCTTATATCACGGCATCATCCTTTATTTTTATCGAGTTTTATGGTTTTAGTCCAACCGAATATGCTTACTTATTTGCCTTTAATTTGTGTTCAATTATCATTTTTACCAGTATAAATTCGCGTGCATTAAAATATTTCTCTGCATTAAAATTATTAAAAATAATGGCCAGTATTTCCTGTATTTCTGGTATTTATTTAGCAATCATTTCTTCTTTAAATTTTGCTTCACCATTTTGGCTTATTTTAGGTTTAGCAGCTTATGTGGGTGTTACAGGTTCAATTGGTGCAAACACGATGGCAAGTTTATTGAAAATTCTTCCATCTCAAGCTGGAACAACTGCTGGTTTATCCGTTGCAATTCAGTTTGCAATTGGTGCATTAATGAGCTTCTGCGTTAGTCTTTTATTTAACCACAATCATCCTGCTGCAATGAGTCTGGTTATTTGCTTATGTGGATGTTTATGCTTATTTAGCTTATATTTTACACGCCATAACACTCAAGATTAAACAATATAGCGCACTTTTTAAAAAGCAAAGGGCTTAAATTTTATAAGCCCCCGCATTAAATATCTAATCTAAATCTGCATTAAAGATTGTTTGAATGACAAAATATGGTGAGAAGCAGCTTGTTCTACTTCACTTAAATCTCTTTTTTCTAATGCAGAAATAATTGCTTGATGTTCATCAACGACTTCTCTCATATGAGATTCACTCGACAAAGTTGAAGCCCAAAAACGCTGTGCCTGTGCATGAATCACACTCAAAATATCTGCCAACCATTTATTGTCACTAATTTCAGATAATCGTTCATGAAATTGTCGGTCTAGAATCATCATTTCAAGTGTATTGAATTCTTGACTGGCTTTAATAACTTTTTCATGCAATACCTTCAATGAGTCCAATTCCTGTTTGGTGATTTTTTTACACACCAGTTGCAAACATAACAACTCATTTGCTAAACGAACCTCAATTAACTTTAAAGCATCATCAATAGATAAAGGTGAAACCATCACACCTTTTCTTGGAATAATTTGTAATAAGCCTTCCCCAGCAAGTTTGTGAATTGCTTGATTAATTGGGGTTCTCCCCATCTCTAAATCTTCCATAACTTGGGCTGTATTTAAATATTCCCCAGGCTTATAACGCAAAGTGGTCAGCGCTTGTCTAAAACGCAAATAGGCAGTTTCGTTCAATGAGACAACACGGCGTTTCTCGTTGTTTTGAATCTTGCTTGTTTGAGTTTCGACCATGTGAATAAATTCTCTACTTTGGATATACGACTATTTTACACAAAAAAAAGGTTTTAAAATCTTTAAACTTAAATTATAGTGAAATTTCACTGTAATTTAACAAAATTAAACTAACCTGTTTTGCATTATCTTTAATTCAATAAGTTTGTTTAATTCATTGATTTAAATAAAGGAATATTAAATGCCTTCTATTCAACTGAACCTCATCTCCCAAAATACTGTTGAAATTAATGTTGAACGATTAATTATTGCTGGTTGGGCAGGACGAAATATTGAAGCAATTGAAGAACATATCAAAGAACTTGAAGAGTTAGGCGTAAAACGACCGAATTCTGTTCCTTGCTTCTATCAAGTTTCTACTGACTTATTAACGACTGAAAATAATATACAAGTGATTGAACAGAACTCTTCTGGCGAAGTTGAATGTGTTCTTATCAATAGTGATTATGGATTATTAATTGCAATTGGTTCAGATCATACTGATCGTAAAGTCGAAAGCTATAATGTGGCTGTTTCTAAGCAAGTTTGTGCAAAACCGTTATCTTCCGATGCATGGCTATACAGTGATGTACAAAATCATTGGGATGATTTAATTATGCGTAGCTACCGTATTATCAATGGCGAAAAAGAATTATATCAACAAGGTTCAACTCAAAACTTACTGAACCTTCCAGATTTAATTCAAAAATTAACTCATACACAAGAATTTCCAAAAAATCATGCCATGTTTTGTGGCACACAAGCCGTATTAACTCAAATTGCACATGGTGATGAATTTACTCTTGAATTGCATGACCCAATTTTAAATCGTACTTTGTCACATCACTACACTGTAACAACCTTAGATATGGTGGAATAAGTTTATGATTAAAGAGTTACAACGCTTAATTTCCCAATCTAAACATGGCGCTGAGGAACTCACTCAACAAGCCATTGATCAGGCGATAGAATATCAAGCGCAAGGTGGAACAGCATATATTTCACTTGATACTCAAGGGGCTTTAGCCGCTGCAAAAGCAGCAGATTTAATTCGTGAAAGTGGTTATATTGCTTCGCCTATTGCAGGATTGACCATTTCGATTAAAGATTTGTACGATGTACAAGGTCAAGTGAATAGCTCAGCATCAAAAGTATTGTCTCGTCAAGACAGCGCAACACAAGATGCAAGCGCAGTTCTAAAACTGAGAAATGCTGGTGCGGTTTTATTCGGGCGCACCAACATGAGTGAGTTTGCATTTTCAGGTTTAGGACTTAATCCACACTATGGAACGCCAACCTATGCCGATCAATTTACCCGTATTGCTGGCGGTTCAACGTCAGGGGGGGCTGTTTCTGTTGCATTAGGACATTCGGTCGCAGCATTAGGCTCAGATACAGGCGGTTCACTAAGAATTCCTGCTGCATTTTGTGGCTTAGTCGGTTTTAAGCCAAGTTCTGGTCGAATCTCAACAGATGGCGCATTTCCCCTGTCATTTTCATACGATACTGTTGGTACAATTACCCATACTGTTGAAGATAATATTATCCTTGATGAAATTCTTTCAGAACAAAAATTTCATAAAACTGCGTTGCAACCGAAGCAACTTAAAATTGCTATTACCGATGACTATGTATTAGATGATGCAGAACCAGAGGTTCTACAAGCATATCATGCCACCTTAAAGCACTTAGAAAATCACGGTATTGTTTTTGAGAAAGTAAATCTATCTGAGTTATATCAAATTCCAGAAATAAATCATGCAGGCGGTTTGACCGCAGCAGAAGCATGGTATATCCACCGTGATTTACTCAATGATCCGCAAAAATATGCACAATACGATCAACGTGTAGCACAGCGAATTAGTCGTGGTCAACATATTAGTGCTGCTGATTATTTGCTCATTCAAAAACAACGCCAAGCATTAATTGATGCAGTTTCTGAAAAATTAGCTTCTTTTGATGCCTGGATTTACCCAACAGTTGCAATTACCCCACCTTTACTAGAACCATTGCAAAATGATGATGATTTATTCTTCAAAACCAATGCAATTGTGCTACGTAATACCACTGTCATCAATTTTATTGATGGATGCGCTTTAAGTCTACCTTGTCATCAGGCTGGTCAACTTCCAGTTGGCTTATCTATTGCTGGTTTACATGGGCAAGATCAACATATTTTAAATATTTCTTGTTTGATTGAAACCTTAATCAACACTGAAACACATTAAGAGGATATCCCAATGATTAAGGAAGAATCATTACAACAGCCTGAATTTAGTCTTGACGAACAAAAGAAAATCTTTCGTAAAGTCACTTGGCGACTTATTCCATTTTTAATTTTCTTATTCGTTCTGGCATGGATCGATCGAATTAATGTTGGCTTTGCTAAATTGGCAATGTTAAGCGATTTACAGTTTAGTGAAGCTGTTTATGGCTTAGGTGCTGGGATATTTTTTATTGGTTACTTTTTATTTGAATTACCAAGTAATCTTTTACTTGAAAAAGTAGGAGCTCGCGTTACTTTAGCACGTATTACCATTTTGTGGGGTTTAACTTCCATTGCAATGGCCTATGTTAATTCCGAGTTCATGTTTTATGTACTGCGCTTTTTATTAGGTGTTTTTGAGGCAGGTTTTTTCCCAGGTGTTGTTTTATATCTAACCTACTGGTTTCCGTCTAAACAACGTGCAAAAATTAATGGTTTGTTCATGACTTCCTTTGCGATTGCAGGGGTGATTGGTGGACCTATTGCAGGTTTAATTATGGACAAAATGGTCGGTGGAATTGGAGGGCATGCGAACTGGCAATGGTTGTTTATTCTTGAAGGGATTCCTTCAGTCATTGCAGGTTTCTTTGTATTAAAGTACCTTCCTGCTTCTCCAAAAACAGCTAAATTTTTGACACTCCCTGAACAGAAATTTATCGTCCAAACGTTGCAAAATGAAGCGAATGATCCAACAAAACATAGTACATTAAAACAGTTATTTTCAAACAAAAAAGTTTGGGTCTGTACTGCAATCTACTTTTGTATTGTCAGTGGAAATGCAACGATTGCTTTTTGGTCACCATCCATTGTGCAGGCGTTAGGAATTAGCAATAACTTAACCATTGGTTTAATTTCTGCAATTCCATTTATTGCAGGTACCATTGCCATGATTTGGAATGGCTATCATTCCGATAAAACGGGCGAGCGTCGTATACACTGCGCTGTTGCAACCTTATGTGCTGGAATTGGTTTGTTTGCAACAGGCTTCTTTATGGATAATATCTATTTAGCAATGATTTCATTAACCTTTGCATCTGCAGGTATTTTGGCGGCATTCCCTGTATTTTGGTCTATTCCAACGATGTTTTTGGCAGGTACAGCAGCGGCAGGTGGTATCGCTTTAATTAACTCGATTGGAAATTTAGCTGGTTTTGTTGCGCCATACATGATCGGCTTTATCAAAACATCAACAAACAGTTTATCTGGTGGATTATATTTTGTTGCTGTTCTAGAAATTTTGGCATGTATTTTAGTTCTTAAAACCATGTCAAAAAATTAATAATATCTGTAAATTATCTCATCTTATTCAAGATGAGATAATTTAAACTTTCATAAAAAAATATAGTAATTATTTGAACTAAAATTTAAGACTAAAAAACAATCATTGACGTAGTTTTAATTTAAATATTTCGATTCAATGAACTATTCAACCGAATGCTTTGGTTCATGATCTACTCTAAAGTTTAAATGCGTTAATCTTTCAGGTGTTATTTCTATCAACGGCTGGACTTCATACATCGTCTGAATACAACGGTCTGTCAGTGTGATGTATTGTTGAGTGCCCTGCGATTTCCATGCAATTTCTTTTTCTCCCAACGTCCGAATAACTCTGGCTGGACTTCCTAAAGCCAAAACGTTTGCTGGAATTTGTGCTTTTGCTTTAACCGTACTGTTTGCACCAATAATCGTATTTTCACCAATCTCTGATTCATCTAAAATAACGCTATTCATGCCAATTAATACGTTTTTACGGATACGGCAACCATGTAAAATTGCGCCATGTCCAATATGACCATATTCTTCAATTACCGTTACATAATTTGGAAAACCATGAATGATACAGGAATCTTGTACATTTGCATTTTTATGGACATGTATTCCACCAAAATCTGCACGTAATGCTGCAAAAGGGCCAATATATACGCCCTCTTCAATCACAACATCTCCAATCAGAACAGCAGTGGGATGAACATAAGCTTTGGGATGAACAACGGGAATAACCCCATCGATGGCATAACACGGCATTCTTTAATCCTTTAAATACATTTTAAGACACTGAATAACTCAATTCATCTTGCTTGAGACCACCAAAACGCTTGTAAAATTGAGGATGTGCAGGTGGCATAGAACCCTCAGATGTGCGAGCAACTTCCATAAAGAATGCTTCGCCAGCGGCCACAATAGACTGATAAAGATTACTACTTAAATTTCGAGCATTTAGAGATAACCAATTCGCAGGTAACAACTCAAATGGTAAATTTGGATCTTTTAATAAAATACGACGATATTGGTGAATCAACAGAATACGAATTTGAAATGCTTGAATCGAATCTAATTCATCTTCACTTTCAACTAAATTTAAAAACTCTCTAAAATCTGTAATAAATTTTTCATAACGCTGATGTAATTCTTGAATCGGCCAATTGGTTTCAACCATACGTTTCACTGTAGGGTAAGACTCTTGCCACAATTGCAATGCTTCAGCTTTAAATACGACCACTTGATCTGTCATTTTTAAATTTAACAACAAATTTTGTAATTTCTGATGATCACACCCAGGATAGCCCATTACATTGGTTGCTATATTTGCAAACCCAAGCCATTCCAGTTCTTTTTTCAATATTGCTTTGTTATCTAATTCAACTGAACTGAGTAAAACCAAATCCCATTTCTGATCCCATTCATGATGAACAAAACTATAAATTTTTTGATCTGCCATAATGAAACGTTTACGGCTACTTTCTGTCACTCGATAATAACTGGTTCGACCTATTTTCTCCGATACCAACCAACCATTTTGAACAAGGCGAAATACAGCTGTACGAACGGAACGCTCATTGAAACCAAAATTGTCCATGAGTTGAATTAAACTCGCTAAACTAATAATGCCACCACGATGAAAAATACAATCACCAAAGATGGTCATAATCAAAGAAGTGCCACTTAAAGCTTCATTTTGAATAAAATCATCAATGACCTGTTTTAGTTTTGGATTCATTTTGCTTATCTATAACCTTGTGTACGAAGAAAAACAGGTCAGTCGACCTGTTTTCCTATTTGAACTATGCCGATTTTCGAATATCAAAAACCCGCTGTGCTTTACCCTCGGAGCGAGGCAAACTACCTTCTGGTAAAACTTCAACCTGTACTGAAATTCCAACCATGGTCTTAATTTGACTTTTTAACTGCGCTTCAAGCTGTGGTGCCAATACTTGACTGATATCTTTACGCATTTCAGCTCGAATATGCAATGTGTCTAAATGACCTTCTTTGCAAATTTGAATCTGATAATTCGGTTCCAATTGAGGAATATGTAAAATTTGTTCTTCAATTTGAGAAGGGAATACATTAACGCCACGAATAATCATCATATCATCACTACGACCAACAATCTTATCCATACGACGCATCGTACGTGCTGTTCCTGGCAATAAACGCGTTAAATCACGTGTACGATAACGAATAACCGGCATCCCTTCTTTAGTAATTGTAGTGAAAACCAACTCTCCTAACTCTCCATCTGGTAATACTTCACCAGTTTCAGGATGAATGATTTCAGGATAAAAGTGATCTTCCCAAATAGTTGGTCCATCTTTTGTCTCAAGACATTCCATAGCGACACCTGGTCCCATCACTTCAGATAAACCATAAATATCTAAGGCATCAATCCCTAAACGGTCTTCAATTTCTTTACGCATTTCATTGGTCCAAGGTTCAGCTCCAAAAACACCTGTTTTAATTGAACAGTTTTTTGCTGTGCCGAACTTTTTTTCCAATGCTTCAATGATATTCAAACAATAAGATGGTGTCACCATAATTGCAGTTGGCTTAAAGTCATGAATCAATTGTGCTTGACGATCTGTTTGACCACCTGACATTGGAATCACTGTTGCACCTAAACGTTCTACGCCATAATGAGCACCTAGTCCACCAGTAAATAAGCCATATCCATAAGAAACTTGAATGGTATCTTTATGACTTAAACCCGCGGCACGTAGTGATCTTGCCACAACATCAGACCAAATATTAATATCATTTTGCGTATAACCAACAACCGTTGGCTGTCCTGTTGTTCCCGATGAGGCATGTACACGTACGATCTGCTCTTGTGGAACAGCAAACATGCCAAATGGATAATTATCACGCAAATCCTTTTTGGTGGTAAATGGAAATTTTGCCAAATCATCTAAAGTATAAAAATCATCAGGATGAACCCCAGCTTCATCAAATTTCTTTTTATAAACAGGGCTATTCTGATATGCATGTTGTAGTGTTTTTTTCATCCGCTCCAATTGAACGCTACGAAGTTCATCTACGGATACCGTCTCAATTTTTTCCATTGCATTGTTATTCATATTCCTTCTCCCCAAGCAGCTGTCCTAACTGCTCATTTATTCCTGTTTGGATGTTTCCTTTAATCTACATTTTCTAGAATTAACGCGACGCCTTGCCCTACACCTACACACATCGTACACAGTGCATATTTTCCATTACGGCGCTTCAACTCCTTTACTGCTGTGATGACCAAGCGAGTACCACTCATTCCAAGTGGATGCCCTAAAGCAATTGCGCCACCATTAGGATTCACTCGCTCATCATTGTCGTTTAACCCCAACTCGCGCATGACTGCCAACGACTGAGCAGCAAATGCTTCGTTTAATTCAATGACATCAATTTGATCTAATGTTAGACCCGTTTGTTTAAGGATTTTTTGTATTGCAGGTACTGGACCTATTCCCATATATTTAGCTTCAACACCAGCACTTACACTCGCCAATACTTTTGCCAAAGGCTTTAATCCATACTGATCAGCAAAATTTTGATTTCCCAATAAAATACAAGCTGCACCATCATTTATGCCCGATGCATTACCCGCTGTGACCGAGCCTCCATCTTTACGAAATGGTGCTTTTAAAAGACCTAAAGCCTCCAAACTTGTCTCTGCTCTTGGATGCTCATCTTGTGAAATGATGATTGTATTTTTTTTCCGATCTTTAATTTCAATAGGCAAAATTTCTTCAGAAAAAATACCTTTTTTCTGTGCAATCGCTGTTTTTTGTTGACTCCGGTATGCAAATAAATCTTGATCTTCACGGCTAATTTGATATTTTTCAGCAACATTTTCAGCTGTTTCAGGCATGCTATCCACGCCAAAAGCCACTTTAAATTTTGGATTAATAAAACGCCAACCAATTGTTGTATCAAAGATCTCAGGCGTACGACTAAATGCAGAAGTTGGTTTAGACTGTACAAAAGGTGCTCGACTCATCGACTCAACACCACCTGCCAAAATAAATTCTGCCTCTCCAGATTTAATCGTGCGAGACGCTAAACTTACTGCATCTAAACCTGAAGCACATAGGCGATTAACGGTAATGGCTGGCACTGAATCTGGTAAACCCGCCAATAATGATGCCATGCGTGCAACATTACGATTATCTTCACCAGCCTGATTGGCACAGCCTAAAATAACTTCATCCAATTCAGCCCATGGCAATGTAGGATGTTGATCTTTAAGATATTGAATTGGCAGAGCCGCCAAATCATCGGCACGAATGCTACTTAGTCCGCCCGCATAACGTCCAATAGGTGTTCGTATTGCATCAAAAATATAAACTTGTTCCATGTTCCATTTCCTTTCATCAGCATAATCCAACGCGTTGTGCTGACTTTGCCCTATCTAGCAAAATATATACTGAATTTATCACCAGAATTAATATTAGTATTCACGTATTCATTAATCATTGTTTGAAAAATAATGGATTAATTTTAACGATCCTACCCTTCATCTCTCTTAATTCTTGGCTTAACATCCTTTATATTCTGGGGAGCGTTTTTGCATAAATGCTTGTACGCCCTCTTTGTAATCACTTGAACGACCAGCTAAACGTTGTAAATCACGTTCTAAAAGCAATTGCTCATCTAAAGTATTATGTGCCGAAGCGTTTATTGCTTTCTTAATTAAAGATAAACCGTAAGTTGGTTGCTTTGCGAGATGTTCAGCAACTTTTTCTGCCTCTGCTTTGAGTTGTTCATCATTAACAACTTGCCAAATCATCCCCAGTTGTACCGCTCGTTCTGCTGAAATTTTATCTCCAAGCAACGCTAACCCCATTGCTTGAGCACGCCCCACCAAACGAGGTAAAAACCAAGTACCACCTGAATCTGGAACCAAGCCTAAACGACAAAAGGCTTGAATAAATGAAGCAGATTGTGCTGCAATGACAATATCACAAGCCAATGCAATATTGGCACCTGCACCTGCAGCAACACCATTAACAGCGCAAATTACAGGTTTTGGCATTTCTGTAATTAATTTGATTAATGGATTATAATATTTCTCAATCGACACACCTAAATCTGGTGCATCTGCATTTGGATCAACCACACGGTCATTTAAATCTTGACCCGCACAAAAACCACGACCTTCTGCTGAAATCACCACTGAACGAATGGCTTCATTTTTATGCCAAGCATTCATCACTTGAGAAACTTCTTGATGCATCGTTTCATTAAAGCTATTCAGTTGTTTCGGACGATTAAATGTTAAATAACCGACTGCATTTTTTTCTTCAACAATGATCGTTTGATAATCCATTACATACCTCTAAATTCTGCTGTTCCTAACTTGCACTTAATCAATCATTATTCATCAAAACTTAGACGAACATTCGCTGTGGTTGGACGTGCTTGACAACTTAGTACATAACCTTTTTCAATTTCTTCAGGTTCTAGACTATAGTTAATTGCCATTTCAACTTGACCTTCTAATACCTTGCATTTACAAGTTGCACAAACGCCACCTTTACATGCATAGGGTAAATCTGCACCTGCACGTAAGGCTGCATCTAAAATACTGTCATCTTGTTTAGACACTTCAATTAATAATTCACGGCCATCAAGAATAATATTAACTTTTTCTTCACTTCTGCGTTCAATCTGCTGAGCGGTTACTTTAGAAACTGTGCCCGTGTTAAAACGTTCAGTGTGAATTTTACTTCTATTGATCCCAAAGGTTGGCAATATTGTTTCTACAGCTTCCATCATTTCTTCAGGACCACATGCAAAACAATGATCAATATTTGCATCAATTAATTCAGCTTGAAAAAGTTGCTGTAATTTTTCTGCATCGATTCGCCCATTAAAAATTTCACTGTCATTAAATTCACGTGAAAAAATATTAATTAGCTGCAAACGTTCTTTAAACTGATCTTTCAAATCCATAATTTGTTCTGAAAACATAGTTTGTTTCCAAGAACGATTTCCATAAACCAAAATAAAACTTGATTCTAATTGACGATTTAATACAGATTTCACAATCGATAATATCGGTGTAATACCACTACCTGCTGCAAAACCTAAATAATTCTGACCACCGACTTTGGCTGCTTTTTGAAAAAACACTCCTTGTGGAGGCATAACTTCTAATACATCCCCAGCTTTTAAATGCTCATTTGCCCATGTTGAAAACTGACCTTGGTCAATTTTTTTAATGGCAATACTCATATCTTCTTGTACATCACTACAGATCGAATAACAGCGACGTAATTCAGCACCCTCATTAAAATGACGAATCGTCAGATGTTGACCTGGTTGATACTGAAATGCTGCTGTTTGTTCTGGTGCAAGATCAAAAGAAATACAAATGGCTTGCTCAGTTTGTGGCTGAATTGCTTTAATCGTTAATGGTACAAATTGGCTCATGTTAAAATCCCTCTCTCTTTTCAACTATGTTTGCATTTGTGTATTCATACATTAAATGCATTTAAAATAGTCGAAAGGTTCTAAGCAGTCTTGGCATCTATATAAGGCTTTACATGCTGTTGAACTAAATTCACTTAATAATTTGGTTTGTAGGCTATGACAACGTGGGCATTCAATACCATCGGTTAAAGCCACATGGGTACCACAGTTGTGCGACTCACCTTGTGGCGGTGCAATACCATACTGCTGCAATTTTTGTTTCCCTTCATCACTCATCCAATCAGTCGTCCAAACTTCTGAAAGATCGACCACAACATTGACTGGTGTTAAACCTTGAGCTTCAAAGGCTTGTGTTATTTCTGCTTTGAGTAAATCTGTAGCTGGACATCCGCTATAAGTCGGTGTGAGTCGAACCACAATTTCATCTTGGGCATTCAATTCCACACCGCGAATCATGCCCAAATCAATCACAGATAAAACAGGTATTTCTGGATCAGAGATCTGCGTTAGTACATCCCAACATTCATCTGTAACATGTCGAATCAAATTCATACAACTCACTCCCTGTGATATGACAGAATTACCAAGTCATGTTTGGATAAGACCTTTGTATATATTGTAGTTCTGCTAAAACATAACCAAGGTGTTCAGTATGCAATCCTTTTTTAGCACCGCTACGATATGCACCTTCTTGTGGAAGAGTTAAAGCAAAACGTTCAACTTCGACTTGAATATTCTCCAACCACTTCACTTTCAGTATTTCAATATTCGGAATAATTCCCTCTTCGACTAACTGTTGTTCTTCAGCAGTAAGTGCATAAAGTTCATCTGTAAAACGCCACAATTGATTCAAACCTTGCTGAATTTTTTCATGTGCTTCAGCAGTTCCTAAACTTAAGCGTTCCATCCATGCTGTAGAAAAACGTAAATGGTAATTAATTTCTTTTAATGTTTTGATTGCAAATGATGAAATCTGCGCATTCTTACTATTACTTAATGCCGCAAAAAGTAAAGCATGATAATGATCCATCAACCATTGACGTACAATCGTCTGTCCAAAATCACCATTCGGTTGTTCACATAACAATAAGTTACGATACTCCCGTTCCGTACGAAAATAAGCTAACTTATCTTCATCACGTCCTAAACCTTCAATTTCACCAGCCAAACTTAATGCTGTACGTGCCTGTCCCAATAAATCTAAGCCAATGTTAGACAATGCGATATCAAGCTCTAATTCAGGAGCATGACCACACCACTCAGATAAACGATGTGACAAAATTAACTGGCTATCACCCACGTGTAATAGGAATTGTACTAATGCTTGATTACTCATAATATTCATTCCTTAAATTACATGTGCTCAATGCCATCTGGAATATGATAAAACGTTGGATGACGATATACTTTGTCTAATGATGGGTCAAAAAATTCTGCTTTTTCATCAGGTTGAGAAGAAGTAATTAATTCCGATTTAACCACCCAAATACTAATACCTTCATTACGACGTGTATAAACGTCACGTGCATTTTGTAAGGCAATTTCATCGTCAGGTGCACGCAAACTACCGACATGCCGATGGCTTAAGCCTTGTTTACTGCGAATAAAAATTTCATATAATGACCAATTTTTCTTGCTATCCATAATGCTATCTCCCTTGACTTAACGAACCGTTTTAAGCGACTTTCTGTGCATGCTGCTGTTTCTGCTTTTGTGCATATACTGCAGCAGAGTCACGAACCCATTTTCCGCCGTCCCATGCTTTACGACGAGCTTCAATACGTTCATGATTACAAGGGCCCTTGCCTGCAATCACAGCAAAAAACTCTTCCCAATCAATTTCACCAAACTCATAGTGTCCTGTTTCTTCATTAAATTTTAAATTTTTATCTGGCACAGTTAAGCCAAGTTGATGTACTTGCGATACGGTGTTATCAACAAATTTTTGACGTAATACATCGTTACTAAAGAGTTTAACTTTCCATAACATGCTTTGCGCACTATTTGGAGAATTATCATCACTTGGACCAAACATCATTAATGCTGGCCACCAAAAGCGATTGACTGCATCTTGCGCCATTTGTTTTTGCTCTGCCGTTCCATTTGCCAACACCATCATGGCTTCAAAACCTTGACGCTGATGAAAGCTTTCTTCCTTACAAATACGAACCATAGCACGTGCATATGGGCCATATGAGGTACGACATAATGCAACCTGATTCACAATTGCAGCACCATCTACAAGCCAACCAATTGCGGCAACATCTGCCCAACTTAAAGTTGGATAGTTAAAAATAGATGAATATTTCATGCGACCTGAAATTAGTTTATCCATCATGTCGTCACGGTCTGCGCCCAGCGTTTCTGCTGCACTATATAGATACAGTGCATGCCCTGCTTCATCTTGTACTTTTGCTAAAAGCACTGCTTTACGTTTTAACGTCGGTGCGCGCGTAATCCAGTTTCCTTCAGGCAACATACCCACTACTTCAGAGTGCCCATGTTGTCCAATTTGGCGAATTAAAGTTTTACGATATGCATCTGGCATCCAATCCTTTGGCTCGATTGAAATATCCTTTTCAATATTTTGCTCAAATGTTTGTTGTTGCTTGTCCATGATTTCCTCACTTATCCCAAGTGTTTATACATTTAAATTAAAACGATACGAATAAAAAATCAATATATATTTTTAAGTATCAAATAAAATTAATTTTAAAATCAACACAAGCTATTGATTTTAATTATTATTCATAAATATATATCTTAAAATTGTTTTTTTAATCTACATTTATGATTGACATTTTTGATTTTTAAACACAAATTATGAAACAATAATATTAAAATTTAAAGTTAAACGTATCATAAATGGAGTTTTAAGATGTTAGAGTTAGACAATAGCAACTCAACAACCGATCAGGCAGATCAATACGCTAAAGCGTCTGCTAAGACCCTAAGTTCGCTCGTATATGGACAAGAATATGTCAGCCAACAAGATTTACGTACGGTTTATCATGCCATTACAGGCGAAGCAGTTTATCAAGTCGGCAGTCAAGAAATTGATATTCAAGAAATTATTAACTATGCAAAACATAAGGGCTCTGTTATTGCTTCGTGGACATTTCATCAACGTGCTAATGCATTAAAACAAGTTGCTCAATATTTACTTGAACGTAAAGAAGAATATTATGAACTTGCAAAAGCGACAGGATGTACGCGCAAAGATGCATGGATTGATATCGAGGGTGGTATTGGAACTTTGTTTGCCTATTCTAGCCTTGTAAGACGTGAACTCAGTGATGAAACGGCATTAGTTGAAGATGCTTGGATTCCACTGTCAAAACAAGGAACATTTGGTGCAAAACATATTTTAAGCCCTAAAACAGGCGTTGCAGTACATATTGATGCATTTAACTTTCCAATCTGGGGAATGCTCGAAAAAATTGCACCAACGCTTCTAGCGGGTGTTCCATGTATTGTTAAACCTGCAACGGAAGGTGCTGAACTCACACATGCAGTTGTCAAGGCAATTCTGGACAGTGGCTTTCTTCCAGAAGGCTCTTTACAACTCATTTGTGGTCAAATCTATGATCTATTTGATTATTTAACTCCACAGGATACCGTTACATTTACAGGTTCGGCATCTACAGGACAAAAACTTCGAGCACATCCGCACCTAAATGCATATTCAATTCCATTTACCATGGAAGCAGATTCTGTTAACAGTGCTATTCTGACTGAACATGCCAATGATGAAACCATTGATCTATTTGTACGTGAAGTTTTTAGAGAAATGACCACCAAAGCTGGACAAAAATGTACTGCAATTCGTCGTGCATTTGTGCCTGCCCCACTTTTAGATGTGGTACAAAATCGTTTAGTTGAAAAACTCAAAAAAGTCGTCGTTGGCAATCCATCTGATGAAGGCATCACCATGGGTGCATTGGCAAGTGTTAAACAAAAGCATGATGTTGCTGCTAAAGTTGAATTACTCAGTCAAGATGCTGAAATTATTTATGGTAGTCATTTACGACAAGATGTTAAAATCCAAACTCAACATCCTGAAAAATCAGCATTTTACCCGCCAACTGTACTTGTATGTACACAGCCGAGCCAAGCAGAAAATATTCACCGTATTGAAGCTTTCGGCCCAGTTGTTACATTAATGCCATATCACAATTTAGCAGAACTAGCTGATTTAGTGGCACGTGGTGAAGGAAGTCTAGTTGCCTCTATTGTTCGAAATACCGATGATCATATTGAAAATCTTCTTGCAAAAATTGCTCCATGGCATGGTCGTGTCCATATTTTAGATGCAGAAAGCGCTAAAGAAAGCACAGGTCATGGCTCTCCACTTCCATATTTAATTCATGGTGGGCCTGGCCGTGCTGGTGGTGGAGAAGAACTTGGAGGCTTACGTGCAGTCAAACATTATATGCAACGTACCGCAATTCAAGGCTCTCCGAATGCCATGACGCAAGTGGGTCATAGTTGGACAGCAGGTGCGCAAGTCTTTGAAGATCGAGTACATCCATTTAAAAAGTCTTTTGATGAGTTACGTATTGGAGAGCGTTTACTTACAGCTCGACGAACTGTGACTGAAACCGATCTTGTTAATTTTGGATGTTTAAGTGGTGATCATTTCTATGCACATATGGATAAAATTGCGGCCGCTGAATCATTCTTCGGTGAACGAGTCGCTCATGGTTACTTCATTGTCTCAGCAGCAGCTGGGTTATTTGTCGATGCGCCAGCTGGCCCTGTGATTGCGAATTATGGTATGGACAATCTACGCTTTGTAGAGCCTGTTAAAATTGGGGATACCATTCAAGTTGAGCTCACCTGCAAGCAAAAAACACCGAAACTACAACGTGATCCAGAACAAAAAGCACATGGTGTCGTTGTTTGGGATATTAAAGTCAAAAATCAACGTCACGAATTAGTTGCAACATATGACATCTTAACATTGGTAGAACGTAGCATTTAGTTTTACCCATGAGAAAAAAGGAATCTATATGATTCCTTTTTTTACATTTAAAAAATTATTTGTATCTTTAAGTATTAAATTTTATTGACGACCAACGAATTTACACATAAATTAAAATTACGATACATTTTAATTAATATTTCAAATTAAAGGTATCGTTTAAAAATCACACAATCAGCACAGGAAGTTGCATGATGAACGATAAGTCACTAGACATCGATAACACGAAAAGGAATATTCAGCCGCAGTCATTATCTTTTGAACCTATACTGCCGACTGAACAGCCTCAAATTCAACAGCATCCTGCCTCTCCAGAAAAAAGTACCTACCAGTGGTATGTCGTCATCATTTGTATGGTGGCTTACATTTTATCCTTTGTAGATCGGCAAATTTTATCTTTAATGATTGAACCGATCAAACATGATCTTATGCTCAGTGATACCCAATTTAGTCTGCTACAGGGTCTTGCTTTTTCATTATTTTATGCATTTATGGGACTTCCCATTGCCGCATTAGCAGACAAAAAATCACGCATTAAAATCATTTCTATTGGTATCGCATTTTGGAGTCTTGCTACAGCCGCTTGTGGATTAAGTAAAAATTTTATTCAAATGTTTTTGGCACGCTTAGGTGTTGGTGCAGGTGAAGCTGCATTATCACCCGCATTTTACTCGATTGTTGCTGACCTATTTCCAAAAGAAAAACTAGGACGTGCATTAGGTGTATTCGCTATTGGTGCATTTATTGGTTCAGGCTTAGCCTTTCTTATTGGAGGCTATGTCATTGGTTTACTTAAAGATATTAATTTTGTTATTTTACCTATCATTGGTGAAATTAAAACATGGCAACTCACCTTTATGATCGTCGGACTACCAGGTGTATTACTCGCTTTACTCATGGTATTAACGGTCCGTGAACCTCAGCGGAAAGGTTTAAAAGTAGGTCACGATGGGCTCGTCGTAAAAGCATCTTTTAAGAACTCAGTTGCATTTATTAAAACTCATAAAAAAACCTTCTTTTGTCACTTTATTGGTTTTTCATTTTATACCATGATTTTATATTCACTACTTGGCTGGGCACCTGCTTATTACATGCGTCATTTCGGTTTAGATGCCAGTCAAACAGGCTATATTTTAGGTATTATTATTTTAGTTGCAAATACAGCTGGTGCTTTATTCTGTGGCTGGTTAATCGACTTTTTCTCTAAACGTGGTTATAGCGATGCTGCAATTCGTACAGGGTTAATTGGCTGTACGGCTTTAGTTATTCCAAGTGTTTTATTTACGCAAGTTGATAATATGCATCTTTCATTTGCTTTATTATTTGTGGCGATGTTTTTTTCAACTTTTCCAATTCCTGCATCAGCAGCAGCAACACAAATTCTTACGCCCAACCAATTACGTGCACAAGTTTCAGCTAAGTTTTTACTCATTTCAAACTTAATTGCACTGGGAGTTGGGACAACAGCTGTTGCACTCATCACAGATAAATACTTTCAAAATACACTTATGGTCGGTAATTCTATTTCTATCGTTAATTCTATAGCAGGGGTAATTGCAATATTTCTATTATATAAAGGATGCAAATTTTATAAAGAGAGTATGGAAACAGAGAAGCTCGTTGACTAATATATAACGAAATATCATCTGTCATGCTCTTCATAGCCATGTAGAACATATTCTCATGGCTATTTATTTTTTGTCATGATCAATGCCTATCTCAAAATTTAGCGATCCAACTTAAAAATATGAGTATTACCATGAATACTCATATTTTATGTTCCATTATTTTTAAAAATTACAATGACTTTCCACCCTTAAAATATAATAAACGCAATGCATTTAAAGTCACTAAAGCCGTTGCACCTGTATCTGCAAGGACAGCAACCCATAAACCTGTCACCCCCATTACCGTTGTAACGAGAAAAATACTTTTAAATCCAAGTGCAAAAATAACATTTTGATGAATATTTGCCATTGTTGCACGCGATAAAGCAATTAAATGAGCCACATCAGTCACACGGCTTTTAAGTAATGCTGCATCCGCTGTTTCAATAGCAACGTCAGTCCCTCCGCCCATGGCAATACCCACATCTGCAATTGCCAGTGCAGGTGCATCATTAATTCCATCACCTACCATTGCAACTTTAGAAACTTTTTTCCGTTGATTAATCGCATTGAGTTTGTCTTGCGGTAAAAGTTCTGCCTCAAAATCCAAATCTAATTTATCAGCAATCGCTTGTGCTGTTAATCGGTTGTCACCGGTTAACATGACAGATTGCACACCTAATTTTTTTAGCAGTGCAATGCCTTCTTGTGCATCTTGGCGTGGCTCATCACGAAGTGCCAATAATCCCAGAACACGGCTTATCGATTCATTAATCAGTACAGAGACCGTTTTTCCTTCACGCTGTAAAGCAGAAATATCATATTTTTGTTGAATAGACAGTTGTACAATTTGTTCAGCAAATACGGGGGATGCGACGGAAAAACGTTGTTGATCTATTGTTCCATGAACCGCTTTACCTGCCGTTGCATATGCATCTGTTAAAGATGGAATATTCACCTGCATTGTTTCGGCATGCTGTGTAATGGCTTTTGCCAAAGGATGACTTGATGTTGACTCAATGGCTGCTGCCAATGCAATAACAGAATCTTCCCCACCATCCATATAAGAAACAATATTGGTTACTTTCGGCTTACCTTCTGTTAATGTTCCAGTTTTATCAAATGCAACAACATTAACACGTCCTATTGTTTCTAAAGTATTTCCACCTTTAATTAGTAAGCCTCTACGAGTACCCACGGCTAATCCAGAAGCAATCGCGGCTGGTGTCGATAAAACCAATGCACATGGGCAAGCAATAAGCAATAATGCTAGACCGCGGTAAATCCATGTTTGCCAATCTTCCCCCATAAATACAGGTGGAATAACGATAATTAAAGCAGCAAGTGCCATAATTGCAGGTGTGTAATATTGACTAAATTTTTCAATAAATCGAGCTGTTGGAGACTTTGCAGCTTGTGCTTCTTCAACCAATTGAATAATTCGTGAAATCGTATTATCAGCTGCTTCTTTACTGACTTTAACCTGCAAAGCACCGTCAATGTTAATTGAACCGGCAAAAACGGAATCTCCTAACATTTTAGGTTTAGGAATCGATTCCCCTGTAACAGGTGACTCATCCAGACTCGACTGACCTTGTATAATTTCACCATCCGCTGGAACACGATCTCCAGGACGAACTAAAATAAAATCATCTTTATGCAGAGAACTTGCAGGAACTTCTTTTTGCTCACCTGTAGAACTGAGCTTTAAAGCGGTTTTAGGCACCAAAGATGCCAAAGCTTTAATTCCAGCTCTTGCCCGCCCAGCTGCCACGCTTTCAAGCAATTCACCAATTGAAAATAAAAAGATCACCGCAGCTGCTTCTTCGACCTGCCCAATAATCAATGCGCCCACAGAAGCAACGGTCATTAACATTTCAATTGAAAATGGCGAACCTGATCTTGCTAAAGCGAAAGCATTTTTTGCAAAAGGAAAAACACCAATAATGACGGCTAAAGTAAAAATCCAATTCCCATATAAAGGCAATAAATATGAAATAATATAAGCAATTCCCATCAGTACTGCTAACTGAATAACATGCTTCCCTTTCTGGGTTTGCCACCAACGCTTTTCAGCCGCTGTTAAGTTTTCTATTGCACTCGACTGTGAAATCGTTTCTATATTTCCTTGCTCTAAATGAGAAACATTAAAACCTAAATTTTTAATAATTTTAGTAATATCATGAACAGTGGTCTGGGAATTTTCTTTTAATTTAAAACGTAAAATTTCGCTACTAAAATTAAGTGTTACATTCGATATTTCTGGTACTTTTTTTAAGGCTGTTTCAATTTTATGAATACAACTTGCGCAGTCCATCCCTTCTACTTTCATTTGTACATTGTATTCATCAAGAATATTCGTAGACGTCATTGGATCATCATTTGAATGAGCGCAACAACTTTGCATTGATGTGTTTGTCTCATCAGATATTTTTGTACAACAAGCATCATTTTTTTGATGATGAGACTGTTCAGGTGGAATCACTGCTAATTCTGTCGCTTTAAAACCAAGCGTATTTATTTTTTTTAAAATCATTTGAGCCGTCGTATGACTTTCTTCTTCCAGTTTTAAAGAAAGCTTCTCGCCAGTAAAATTGACCTCAACTTCAGATATACCGACCATTCGACTCAGCGCAGTTTCAATTTTTCCAACACAACTTGCACAATCCATTCCCTCTACGCGAAAGTTCAATTGCACATAGGACTTAGGCGATGAGTTCATTTGTATTAATGACATTTTTATCACACTGATTTGGTTTCAACTTCATTACTATATATGAATACATGTTCATATGTCTATATATAAAATTTAATTTTAATCATAACAAATCTCCTATAACGATCTGTCATAGAAGAATTATTTCATCTCAGTTTATACAGATAAGGTTGCACACGAAATAGTCAAATCGGGATAAGTGTGACTCTTTATTTTTTGTTTTTGATTTTTATAAATATTTTATTGTTTATGATTGAATAAAATTGGATAAACAATTGATGATATGTCAGTATTGTCTTTAATGTTCATGCTCTTCACTAATATGGCTAACCATATCCAGTAAAACTTGACTGACATGCATATCATCAATTTCATAAAACACATGCTTTGCTTGTCGTTCACCTTTCACTAAACGAGCTGATCTCAATAATCTTAAATTATGACTCACTAAAGATTGTGATAAACCAAGCGCTTCACAAATTTCACTGACAGAACTCGGCCCACGCATACAAAAGAGTAAAATTTTCAACCGAGAAGTATCTCCTAACAGCTTAAAGGTTTCAGCCAAAGCCATAATTTGATTTTGAGATAATTCTGGTGGGAGATCTGTAAAACTCATAATATGTTTAAATATTCCGTTATAAATAAATGTAAAATTTTACAAATTCTACTCTTGACCTTCCAACAATAGCAAGGTCTACACTGGTCGCAACTAGATAATATCTATAGGTATATCTTATGGAAACAAAAGTAAATCACATTTCTACTCAAACCAACGTCACGCTTCAAATTGAAGGCATGACTTGCGCCAGTTGTGTGGGTCGTGTTGAGGCTGCATTAAAAAAAATAGATGGCGTACAATCTGTCTCAGTCAATCTTGCCACTGAACGTGCCGATATTATATTACAAAAACCTGTAGAACGTCAGATACTCATTCATGCAATTGAGCAAACTGGTTATGATGTACCTGCGAGTCAAACTGAATTATCCATTGAAGGTATGACATGTGCTTCATGTGTTAGCCGTGTTGAAAAGGCAATAAAAGCGGTATCAGGTGTTCAAGATGCCAATGTGAATCTTGCCACTGAACGTGCAACCATCAAGGGAACTGCCAGCATTGAAAGCTTGATCACAGCAATTGATAAAACAGGTTACGATGCCAAAGAAATTCAACTTGCTGTCACTGACCAAACAGAACAGCTTGAAAAAAAGGATCAAGAAAGAACTGAATTAAAACGTGATCTTATTTTAGCAATATGTTTTGCATTGCCTGTGTTTATCTTAGAAATGGGTTCACATCTTATTCCTGGTGTGCACGAACTGATTAACCATACCATTGGCATGCAAAATAGTTGGTATCTCCAGTTTATTTTAACCACTTTCGTTCTAATTATTCCTGGTCGTAGATTTTATAGCAAAGGCTTACCTGCATTGTTTCGCTTAGCACCCGATATGAACTCTTTGGTTGCAGTGGGCACCTTAGCGGCTTATCTATTTTCTCTGGTTGCAACATTTACTCCCCATGTACTCCCTTCTGGAACAGTTAATGTCTATTATGAAGCGGCGGCAGTTATTGTTGCATTAATTTTACTCGGTCGATTTCTTGAAGCCAAAGCAAAAGGACGTACTTCTGAAGCCATTCAACGCTTAGTCAGCTTGCAAGCTAAAATTGCACACGTATCTCGCAATGAACAAATTGTTGATATATCGATAGATCAAGTATTAGCTGGTGACACTCTGATTGTTAAACCAGGTGAGCGAATTCCTGTCGATGGACAAGTCATTGAAGGTCAAAGTTTTGTTGATGAGTCAATGATTACAGGCGAACCCATACCTGTAGAGAAAAAAATAGGCAGTGACGTTGTGGGTGGAACTATTAATCAAAATGGTACATTAACTTTTACCGCTGTTGCAGTCGGTGGTGAAACCATGCTTGCGCAAATTATACGTTTAGTTGAACAAGCGCAAGGTTCTAAAATGCCGATTCAGGCAGTCGTTGATCGAGTAACGCTCTGGTTTGTTCCTGCTGTTATGCTTGCAGCAGCGGCGACATTTTTCGTTTGGTTCTTTTTCGGTCCATCTCCTGCTTTAACCTTTGCCTTAATTAATGCAGTTGCTGTTCTTATTATTGCCTGTCCTTGTGCAATGGGCTTGGCAACCCCTACATCAATTATGGTTGGAACTGGTCGTGGAGCTGAACTCGGAGTCTTATTTCGTAAAGGCGAAGCTTTACAATTACTTAAAGATGCCAAAATTGTTGCTGTAGACAAAACGGGAACTTTGACAGAAGGACATCCTGAATTAACAGACCTTGAAGTCATCAATGGATTTGACCGACAAGAAGTTCTTGCTGTCGTTGCATCTGTAGAATCACGCTCTGAACATCCTATTGCAAAAGCAATTGTACATGCTGCTGAGCAAGAACAATTAACTTTAGCCAAAGTGAAATCTTTCGATTCAATTACAGGCATGGGTGTTCGAGCATCGACCTCACAATATACTGAAATTAATATTGGTGCAGATCGTTATATGACACAACTTGGACTTTCTGTTACACCATTTTCAGCTACAGCACAGCGTTTAGGTGATGAAGGGAAATCACCACTTTATGTTGCAATCGAGGGTAAACTGGCAGGCATTATTGCGGTCGCAGACCCCATAAAATCGACAACACCAGCTGCAATTGCTGCATTACATCAACTCGGATTAAAAGTTGCAATGGTGACTGGTGATAACGCACGTACTGCACAAGCTATTGCTCAACAATTGGGAATAGATGAAGTCATTGCTGAAGTTCTTCCTGAAGGTAAAGTCGATGCAGTACAAAAACTTCGGGCAAAATATGGTCAACTTGCCTTTGTCGGGGATGGTATTAATGATGCACCTGCACTTGCTGAAGCTGATGTCGGGCTTGCGATTGGTACAGGAACCGATGTTGCGATTGAATCTGCCGATGTTGTTTTAATGTCTGGTAATTTACAAGGTGTTGCAAATGCAATTGCATTATCTAAAGCAACCATTGGCAATATTCATCAAAATTTATTCTGGGCTTTTGCTTATAATACGCTACTTATTCCTGTCGCTGCTGGGGTATTATATCCTGCATATGGAATTTTAATGTCACCGATATTTGCAGCAGGCGCAATGGCTTTATCCAGTGTATTTGTTTTAGGCAATGCACTACGTTTACGTCGCTTTCAACCACCATCTATGCCAAAAGGTTAATGGAATAATATTATGAATATTGGTAAAGCATCTCAAGCATCAGGTGTCACCGCCAAAATGATTCGTTATTATGAAAAGATTGAACTCATTCCTACTGCTGGACGAAACAATGCTGGTTATCGTTCATATTCTGAAAATGATGTTGAGCGACTAAAGTTTATTAAAAGAAGCCGAGAGCTCGGCTTCTCGGTTGCAGAAATCATGAATTTACTCGATTTATGGAACAATAAAAATAGACAAAGTGCAGATGTAAAACGTTTAGCCCAAGCACATATTGATCGACTTGCAGAGCGTATTAATGATTTACAGCGAATGGCGGATACACTCAAAGATTTAATGGATTGTTGTGCTGGAGACCATCGTCCAGATTGTCCAATTCTTGAAGGTTTACAGCAACCCAATCATAATGCAAAAGAAGTGCATTCACACAATGATCTTCTTTCATTTTCACCCTTAACAAGAAAGCATAAATACTAAGTAATATAAAAAGGGCTATTTCAAATAGCCCTTTTTTACCTTAACCAGCTCACTTAGCGTGGTGGAAAACCTGCCTCTGAAAGAGCATCAATAATTTGCTGCTGAGTTGCTTGTGTTTCTACTTTTACGCTGCGATTTGGCGGATCTGCAATCACTTTAGCATTTTCATCTACAGTTTGAATTGCTTTGGTCACGCCTCGTGCACAACCACCACATGTCATATTTTCAATATGAAATTCCATTGCTAGGCTCCTAATATACTGAGTAGATGACTTAAATATAAACCTTACAATAGTTGTAAGGTCAAGTGTTTGTTGGATTCTTTCAAAAATTGATGATTATCATATTAAAAATTAAAGTAATATATTCTTTGTGATGTTTAAATTAACTAAATTTTGGTATTCTTTAGGCGTTGTTTTAAAAATACGCTTAAATGCCAAAATATAAGCACTTGTGCTTTCAAAGCCACATCGCCATGCACATTGTTCAATACTCTTTCCCGCAGTGATGTCATCAAGCGATTTAAAAATTTTTGCAATTTGACGATATTTTTTAATACTCATTCCCACATGATTTGACCAATGCCGACTTAAGCTTCGAGTACTTAAACCATTCGATTGTGCTAAGTCTTCTAAACTCACTTCATCGGTTGGGTTTTCTAATAAATATAATGCTATTTTTTTTAATCGTGCATCTTGTGGAATCGGTAAAGAAAGTGGCTGAAGCTCCGCTTGTTTTAGCTCATCAAAAAAGACATTGACTAAATGTTGATATTCACGCTGCTCCATCTTTGCCATCTCCCACTCCGCCATACGCTGAATAAGTGGTTCTAATAAAAATGAACATGACAATATCGTTGGTTCTTTTGGAAAAATAGTGGCTAAGGATTCATCTATAAATACAGTCCAACCTGTCACACCAGAATTAGATATTATATGATGTTCACAATATGAAGGAATCCACCCCATGCAATGTGGCGGTGTAACAATAATTCCTGTGCTGGATTGAATCATCATTTGCCCATGTTTTAAACAATATAATTGAGCAAATCGGTGTTGATGCGTAGAGTCTAATTTTACATTTTCAGATGTTAAGCAAATTGCTATCGCTTTTATTGTAGAAATCATATCGAAATCAGCTGCTTGCATTGCTTCAATCCCAATCAATATTTTATTATGATGATGCTTATGCATTCTGTAACCCAATCACAAGTGATACAGAACACAACACCCACTATATTGAAGAATTAAAGCAATATGGGTCAATAAAAAATAGTGAAAAAGAAAATTTTATTTAAACTCAAGCACAATATCTGTTTCAGGCACTGAGCAACAGGTCAAAATCATATTCTCCTGTAGAATGGGTGAAATTCCGATTTGAGCCTGAATAGGTAAATCACTTTTTACTTTACCTGTATGTAACACTGCTCTACAGTTTAAACAATGACCTGTACGACATTCAGCAAATGGAAGAATATTATTTGCTTCACATGCCGCTAAAATTGTTTGATTTTTACCTTGTTTAAAGATCTGCTGACCCACTTGAATTTTAAAATCTGGATCAGGTTTATAACCTGCAAACGATTCCTGAAAAATATTGCCATATACTTCTATCTGCTTTAAATACGATATTAAGCTTTTCACAAATATATGCGATCCACATAAAAATACATCCCCATTAAAATGCGAAAAACCCAGTTGAGCCAATAAAATAGCGGTAATACGCTGTTGTATTATTTTTGAATTATTGGTTTTTTCCTGTGTAATAACTGGTAAATATGTAAAGTTAGCATTGGTATTTTCCAGTTGAACCAGCGCATCATATCGAATTAAATTATCTTGTAAGGGTACGGTATGGATTAAACTCACCTTAATACCTTGTTGTATTTTAGACATTAACATTGGTAATAAAGGTGCAATACCAACACCAGAGGCTAAAAACAATATCTGGCTTTTTGAAGTATTTTTTAAATTAAAAAATCGTCCACGCGGTGGCATCATGTAGAGAATTTCACCGCGCACTAAATGATCTAAGATGTACCCAGTCACTTGACCGCGCTGATCTGCATGTATCAATAATTCATAATAATCTTGATTACCACCACTAATTGAAAATGGACGCCTAATGCGACCTTGCTTGGTCTTTAATTCAATTACAATATGAGCACCAGGTTCCCATTTCGGTAATTTTCCATGTACTGGTTTAAGTATCAATTTCACATACTGATGACCATAAAACTCCCATTGATCAATCATTACAGGTCGAGTAGTTTCTAAATATTTCTTTTTATAAATCGCATAACTTACGATGCTCAATATCATGAAGCCCAAAAAGAGTAAAAATAAAATCCACACAATAAATACCTATTTCAATCATCTATGTATTGAGCATACTTTGAAAAAAATAGGCATAGTTTATGGATATGGACTTTTAATACGCTTAAATCGCCAATTTAGATCAATAGAAAATCCCACAGCAGCTTGAATAAAATCAATACCTTTGTTTAAGAAAATTCATTAAAATTGATAGGAAAGACTAAAGCCTCCTTGCGGTTGTACACGCCAATCTTTTTCTGTCGATCCCCAGACTTGATTTGAATATTTTGCTTGTGCAAATAAAGATACAGACAATGATTTATCCAACTGATAACTTAAATTCAGTTGAGGTAAGGTGAAAAGATTATATGTATTTTTATAATTTCCTTCCGTCACCGTAGGCCCCACCCACTCATACATTTCATTACTCAATAAAAACGGACTCCACGCTGCTTTTTTATTTGATGCAATCCAAGGATCCATACCACCAATAAAATTAAATTTCAGCTGTGTTTTATCATTAAACTCATAAATGGTTTTATTATAGTTTAGGTAAGCCAATATCATAAAATAATTGGCATTTTTATATGTCTGATCTTCATTTTGAAGGACAAAACTACCTGCATACCACTCTCTGAAAGCATAAGCATTTAAAGTAACTGAAAAGTTAGCAGGCAATTCCCAATTAGACAAAAAGCTTAAACCTACAGTATTGCTATGTGCCGTTGAACCTTCCGAATTCCACCCATATATATATAGGGGCGTAAGCGCAAATTGTGTCGCTTTTATATATTCTGAAGAAGGAAGATAACTTGAAAGATCAAAACTGGTTTGTGCCATTGCATAGGTTTGACTGTCTTGGCTAAAACTATTTTGATATTTCAACATTAAGGAGGAAGACCAATTCACTTGAGTATTTTCAATATTTCCATTGTTATAATTTAATGTCACTAAAGGAATACTATAACGATTATTTTGCTGATTCTCTAAGCCTTTATAATCATACAAATTCCATGAACGATCCCAGTTAACTCCCAAACTCCACTTCGGTAAAAAGTTATAGTTAAATGCAATAGATGGATGTACTTCAGACGTTTTATATTTTCCTGCATTACCATAAAAAATTTGCGTAAAGTCAATAGACCCGTTTGGGCTAAAAACTTCATCTTGAGCATTTGTTTGAAAACAAATACTCATTACACAAGCCCCAATAAGTGATGTGATTAATTTCATTCATGAATCCTGAATTTGATTTCGAGCAAAAGCTGAATCTTTATATTGAGAATTTAGAATATATTATTTGTAATGTTTATTTTTACATTTATTATTAATAAAATATGATAAATATATTCTTTTATTAATTTTCACTAAAAGCAAATAATAAAATTAAAAAATCATATATATTCATCAAAACATAAAATTTTACATATTTTTTAGTGATTCTGAATCATTAATCTTCTTTATCATTAAGCACCTAATTTAAACATATGAACTTTGGAGAAATATAGATTTAGTAAACAATAGATTTGCTATTTTTATTCAATAAAGTCTGAGAAGGTGATTCTCCAAATAAACGTTTATAATCACCTGAAAACTGAGATAAATGCCAAAACCCCCAATCAATCGCAACATCACCAATCGTCACTTCATCTGGAGAATTTTGTAATATTCTTCTGACCGCATTTAATTTCAGAGTTTTTAAAAATAATGCTGGACTTTGTCCAGTAATTTGTTCAAAGCAATTTTGTAATGTTCTGCGTGATGTAAATGTAATACGACAAAGATCCTCTATGGAATAACATTGATCTTTATTATCTTGTAATATTTCATAAACCTTTTTGACCACATTTTTTGCTTTTTGTTTAGAAACTTTAAGCGGTTGGTGATGTTTATTTAATACACTGAGATATTGATCGCCCAATTCTAATATCTCAGATTTTACTTGTTGTTTTGTTGCAAAATTTCGAATCGAGTGCGTATTTTCAAGCACGTTAGCCAACAATTTTATAAATTGTTCATAAAATACTTCACTATATTCACATCCTAAAACATGACCATATTTCGCATGATCGAATTGTAAATTATGATTACTTAGTAAATGAAATGGGATTGATAAACAAATAAATGTGCTATTTTCAGGAGACAATAACATAATTTCATCTTGATCATAACAGGTTAGAATTTCATGCCCTGTAATATTTTTCCCCAACCAAATTGCATTATTAGAAAGTTGTGAAAACATTCCTATACATAGTCCGTTTTTTTTCGCTTGACCTTGTTGAAAAATAGAAGGTTTTATTTTTTCCTCATAAATTTGTATTCCATCAAATGAAATTTCACGAAGGTAGCTTTCAAACTTTCCAGTCGAAATTTGATCATATGTTAATACCCAATCATTTAAGATTTCCAAATGTACATAGGAATCGGTAATACACTGATTTTCATTGATCGCTTGTCGTTGCATCCGTTCTTCTCATTGTCAAATGAAGTGCATTGATTCCTATCAATGCAAGATATAAGCCACTCTTCCCTAAGATTGACCCTATTTTTTCATTTAGTTAATATTTTAACTAATCTTATCTGTAGTTCATTATTTATTCAATTCATTATATCGAAAAGATTTAAACGCTGTAAAAAATTTTGCTTAATTTAATCTCATATTCAAATTCAATCATTCTTTAGATCATAAAATATGAGGTGCCAAGCAAAAAATAATTAACTATAGGATTATTCATCCTATAGTTAATATACATCGAAATAATTATAGATACTTAATAAGTTTCTTTAATTGTTTAAACTTTTCTGGTTGAATAATTTGAATAATTTGAGCCCAGATAATCCCAAGAAAAACGATTCCAAAGACAAACCATGGAACAAGTTGAATGATTGGCGATTCACTCCCACTTAGCGTTTTAATATTTTGTACAACCAGCACTAAAACACAGCTCATTCCAACCAAGGCCAAAAAGGGTGCAATCGTGCCGCTCCATAATGATGCATTCAGTTGTTTGTTTTTTCTAAAGAAAATAATTACAGCAACTGAAACGCCTATTTGTAAAATTAAAATCGCCATGCTTGCAATGACAGATCCCCATGCAAAAACATCGACCATTGGATCTAAGTTTTCAATTCCTGCAAAAGCTAAAATTGCAATAATAAATAATCCTTGAATAATACTCGCTACATACGGTGTATTATTACTTGCATGTGTTTGTGCTATTTTAGACCAGATTAATCCATCACGCCCCATGGTAAATAAATAACGTGCAAGTGAATTATGAAATGCTTGTGTTGCAGCAAATAAACTGGTGATTAATAACACTGACATGATTTGTATAGACCATGTCCCTAAGCTACTTTGTGCAATGTTATATACCATCATTCCAGGATCAGCAGCAGCAACTTCAACTAACGTTCCCTCTCCGACATATTGAATTAAAGCCCATGAGGTAATTGCGTAAAAAACGGTAATTAAACAAACTGCAATAAAAGTAGCACGTGCGACTGTTGTTTGTGGGTTTTTACATTCTTCTGAATAAATTGCTGTTGCTTCAAAACCAATAAATGAACAAATTGCGAATACAAGAGAAATACCTAAGTTACCACCCAAAAAAATATCAGGAGCAAATGAGTTATAGGTAAATTCTGTCGTTGATTTTAAAATTGTAAAATCAAGCAGTAAGACAACTCCTATTTCAAACAATAATAGAATGCCCAATACTTTACCGCCAATCTCAACTTTTAAAATGCCCAAAATCACCACAAGACATTGCATTAAAATAGCATATATCCACCATGGGATTTGAATTCCCCATTGCGACTGAACAAACTCATTGGTAAAAAAACCAAACATTGTACTGACTGCTAATTGAATTGCGACATAAGCTAATAGTGCTGCATTTAAGCCCCCCAAACCACATCGCACTCCAATTCCTTGAACAATATAGGCATAAAATGCACCTGCATTTACCACATATTTACCCATGGTCACAAAGCCAAAACTGAATAATAAAAGTAATATTCCTGCCATAATGAATACACTCGGAACACCGACGCCATTCCCTATAAAAAAGGTAACAGGCAATGCACCGATAACCCCCGTGAGTGGGGATGCGGCAGCGACTACAAAAAATACTACTGTAAACAGCCCTAAACTTCCTTGTTTCAATGAATTATTGTTCGTCATCTTATTCTCCATGAACAACTTATCCATTTAGTCTATGAGTATTCACCTTAAGGTATTATCAAAATTGAGCACTTTTTAATATTTAAACTTTAATACTAAATAGCACAATATTTCATTTCAACGCTATACCCCTATTTATAAAGTATTTTTATATAGTTTAACGTTTTAAAATTCATCAGATTACTAAAAATTGCTCAATTTTGATAACACGAATATGAAGATCATTAGATGATAAATTGTTATGGAAATAATGACATCTGGACTTATCTTTATATGGAGTAATTAAGATATGCAACCAAGATCATGGAATGAATTTGTCGATCACTTTGTCTCTGCATTAAGTAGAGTTGTTCCGCTGCAAAGCTTTTTTGCCTATCAAGTTGAATTGCCTTCAACCACACCCAGCTTAAATGCTTATTATTCAAAAAACATTTCGGAGCACTCTATTGGACGCTATTTAAATGATATGTGCCAATATGATCCTATTAACGTTCTAAATCAGCCTAAAAATCAAAACAGTATTATTCAACTCAAGCATCAAGATATTCCTGAACCTTATCATCACTTTTTAAAAGATAATCATGTTTTAGATAATATCGAATTGGTATTTAAACCTGATCAGCGCAGTTATGTCGGCATTAGCTTAATACGTAGTGACAATGAACAAGCGTTTAATCCACAAGAAATACAAATCATTAAAAGTTGTTATGATTTAGCACAATATAATACGAAGCGACCGTTAAATACAGATGCTAAGTTTGAACTTTCAGAAGAAATTACTCAACTTTTAACGCGATCTGAACGTCAAGTATTAAATCTCATTTTGACCAGCAAAAAAAATCAAGAAATTGCCGATGCCTTATTTGTTAGTCTTGCGACAGTTAAAACACATATACATCACATTTTTCAAAAAACCATGGTCAAAAGCAAACGTGAATTAATTCTAAAAGCACTCAAGATACAATAAATTCAATCATCTACTTTGTTTAAAATAACATTGAGTTTTGAACAAATATACATGAGCTAAGCTAAATAGAAGCTAGCTCATGTGACATCACTTATAACCGTTTAAAACTATAAGGGGTTGGATCGATGATTGGTTGCTGTTGAGAGATTAAATCTGCGGCCAAATACCCTGCTGCTGGTGAAGTTCCAAAGCCATGCCCAGAAAAACCTGTTGCAATTGTTAAACCTTGAATATGATCAATTGAATCGATCACTGGGTTTGAATCTGGTGTGACATCAATCATACCTGCCCAAGTATTCTCGATTTCGACATGTTTAAACATCGGCCATGCCGCTTGTAAATTAAGCAACGCATCTTGATTTAAAGATTCATTTGCCAATGGATCCATCATGCGTACTTTCTCAAATTGTGTCACGCTATCTTTAGACCATTTTTTCGCAGTAAGTAAATCTTGAAAAAAGTATTTTCCAAAAGTAATGTTGAGGAAACTTCGTTGTGCTTTTAATTGTTCCCAGTATTTACTGCCCAATAATAAATGATCAAGCGTCATCGGAGCATCTAATTTTCCACGCTGAGTAATGATGTAGCCGCCATCAATATGCTTTCTAAATGAAAAATTCCCTGCACCAACAGCAATTTCAGTTGGCCCTTTCATAGGTTTTGTTTTAAAGACGGAACAAATTAAAGGTAAACTTGGTAACGAAATTCCTAAATTTCCAAGAAAACGGCGTGACCAAAAACCACCTGCCAACAATACTTGCTCACAGCTTATCTTGCCTTTTTCTGTTTCTACACCATATACCTGACCATTTCGAATATCTAAATGACGCGCTGCACATTGCGTGACAATCACCACACCTTTCTTTATTGCTGCTTTTGCAATTGCACTTGATGCGAGTGTGGGCTCCGCTCGACCATCCGATGGTGTATACAATGCTCCTGCCCAGTGACCCTGTCCATGTGGAACTAATTCATCCACCTCTTTTGCACTAATAATTTTAGAATCTAAATTTAAATGTTCAACAGATTTCAGCCATTTTTTTTGCAATTCTATTTGTGCGTCACTATTGGACAAGAACATAATGCCAGCTTGGCGATATCCAACTTCACCATCTACGCGTTCATTCATTTCTGACCATAATCGGTCTGATGCCACTGCTAAAGGTACATCATCTGCAAAACGATTGGTTTTGCGTACCCAACCTAAATTACGTGATGATTGCTCACCTGCTATTTGTCCTTTTTCAATCACTACGACAGAAATATTACGTTCTGCAAGTGTTAAAGCAGCGTTCAAACCAACAACGCCACCGCCAATAATGACAACTGTTGCTGTTTTAGGTAATACACTTGAAGTCTGCACTGGCACAATCGTTGGAACCATTCCATCTTTCCTTTTATCTTGATTGTATTTAAGCTTTTTTGACTCACATCTGAGTCAAAAAAGCATGCAATTCAAATCTAAGCAATTTTAATATGCTCTAATTCTAATTGAGCAGCACCGCGATAGGCAGTTACTTCCAGCTCCACCTTATATACTGTCGAACCTAATGGCGGACAAGTAACGGTAGTGGCTGGATTAATTCCTTTAAATTTTTGACCAATAAACTCCATGACTGTATTCGTATCTGTTGGATCTTGTATAAACACCCGTGACATGACTACATCTGCCAAAGAGGAGTTCACTGCGGCTAATGCCGTTTCAATATTGGCAAAAACTTGCTTTGCCTGTTCCAAAACATCTTCAGAAATTAATTTAGTCTCAGGATTACGACCTGCTGTGTTGGATACATAAATCCAGTTATCTACCGCAACCAATCGTGAATAACTGCCTTTTTCTTCAAAAGCTGAACCTGTATTAACTTTCGTGATTTTACTCATTTTTACTGTCCTGATTAATTTAAAATAATAAAATGCATTAACGTAATGCTGGGGTTTCCCACAAATTCAGTTTGATTCCAATCCCTTTTTCTAAGGCATTTTTATACACCACAGAAGCCCAAGCCACATCTTCTACTGGCATCCCGCCCACAGACATCAAAATAATTTCATCATCGTTTTGACGTGCTGGCGCTTCTTTTGCGACAATTTTGCCAAAATCTTCTAATTCTTCAGCAGCAATTTTGCCTTCTTCAACCAAATCCATAAATTTCACACCAATTAATGGCACGACATTATGTGCAGGTCTTGGTAACTCTTCAAACCACGCTTCATACATCCCTGGATTATCAAGAACTTTACGAATATCTGATGCTTGCATTGCTTCATCAATATTGCATACAGCAGGCATCGCCAAGAATGCACCTTTTTTAACCCATTCTCTTTTCACCAATGGATAGGTATTTGGATCACCGACTTCACCAGAATTACAGTACGTTACAATGTCCGAATCACGTACAACTTCTTCAACCGTATCGACAATTTGAATATTACTAATTTGTGGATAGTTCTCTTTTAACCAAATAACAAACTCATCAATACTCTTTTGGCTACGACCTTTTACTTTAATGGTATCAATATTCGGTCTAACAGCAATAAAAGCAGCCACAGATGTACGTCCCATAACACCCGGTCCCACAAGTCCAATTACTTTTGCATCTTGACGTGCTAAGTATCGAGCACCCACGCCTGGAATTGCACCTGTACGATATGCCGATAATAAATTTGCAGACATATGGGCTAATGGAGCACCTGTATCTGTATCACTTAATGTGAACATTAGAATTGAACGTGGTAAGCCTTTGTTACGATTTTCAATATTTGAACCATACCATTTCACACCAGTTTGACAAAACTTACCGCCTAAATAGGCAGGCATTGCCATGAAACGGCGGTCTGCTGTAGGTTTTGGCATATTTGGAAAAGATGAATTTTCTGGAAAAACAATCATTGCACCATGTGAATCATTATTGGGTCCAGCCATCCGATAATCACCGTGATACAGTAAGCTGAACATTTCTTCCATCGTATCTACACATGCAGGCATATCAGTCACGCCTGCTTTAATCATGTCTGCTTCAGACAAATAGATAAAATCAATTTTTGTATCTTGCGTCATAGCCTTTCTTTCCCTAGATGCATATTTTCCAATGAAGACTCAAAACTAAGTCCAATATCTCAGACAAAATTTTAAAAACCCCAGTTCAATATGTTTTTTAACTCATCAATTTAATGATTTAAAATTATGATAAGTGCGTGGGAAAAACATCAACCATAGGGTTGATTTCAACGGCATTGTTTTAGCGACTGATCATTGTGTCGCCATAATCTTATTTTTTAAGTATTAGGAATAACTAAATCTATCCTTAGCATCATTCATTTTTCGCAATATTTTTAGTTCATCCCATTTATAATTTAAATTATAAGATATTGATTTATAATAATTAAAAACTCATCAAGTTATTCGAGAAAATATTTTTTCAAACCAATTCATTAGATATATAAAAAATAAAACGACTGTATTCAGTCGTTTTATATCGTTCTCATCATCTAAAAATTAATGTGAAACATTCGCAATGGCTTTTGCAACAACTTCAATATTTCCAGTATTCAATCCTGCAACACAAACTCGACCATTACGAATCAGATAAACGCCATATTTTTCACGAATTTCTTCAACTTGTTCAGGGCTTAATCCTGTAAAGCTAAACATGCCTTTTTGGTTCAATAGATAGCTAACATCGAGCTTAGGATTAATTTGCTGAATTGCTTGATGTAAATCAGATCGCATTTGTAATAAGCGTTTTAACATGACATCAACTTCAGACTTCCACTGCTGATACAGTACTTCACTTTCTAAAATGGTACGAACCAATTGAGCACCAAAGCGAGGTGGATTTGAATAATTCATTCGAATGGTGGCTTTAAGCTGACCTAAAACACGACTTGCAATTTCAGCAGATTCACATACTACAGACAATGAACCTACACGTTCACCGTAGAGTGAAAAAACTTTAGAGAATGAATTACTCACAAATCCAGTGAGTCCAGATTGAGCCAATGCACGAATGGCATAAGCATCTTGCTCAAGACCATCTCCCAAACCTAAATATGCAGAATCCAAAAATGGAATTATCTGTTTTTCTTTAAATAAATTGAATAATTGATCCCATTGAGCAGGAATTAGATCTAAACCTGTCGGGTTATGACAACATGCATGTAAAAGTACAATGCTATGCGCTGCTAAACTTTCGAATGTTTTCAGCATACCTGCAAAATCAATTTCACTTTTCCCTTGATTCAAATAGGGATAACGCAATACTTCAAAGCCAGCACCAGCAAAAATTGCTTGATGATTATCCCAAGTGGGTTGGCTTACATAAATTTTTGCATCTGGATAATATCGTTTAAGAAAATCGGCACCAACACGTAGTGCACCTGAACCACCCACTGATTGCACAGTGACAATACGCTCTGTCACAGATGTTGATTGTTCACCAAAAATATGACGCTGTACAGCTTGACAATAACGTGCATCACCACTCATTGGTAAATATAAATTTGCTTCTACAGGCTGTTGATCTAAAAATTCTTTTGCAGCTTTAACAGAATCTAAAACAGGAACATTTCCCACCTCATCATAATAAAAGCCAACACTTAAGTTCACTTTTTCGCTACGTTGATCCTGATTAAAATCATCCATAAGTGATAAAATTGGGTCACCAGGATATGCTTCAACATGTTCAAAAATCATTTAAAATACTCATTTCTTCAGGCTTATAGGCTTGTAAATATTAAGTTCATTGCGAAAATGATAAAAACAATTCCTATGAAAGTTTCAAATTTTCTCCCCATGCTTAAAAACTTATTTCGAACAATAGGTTGGGAAAATAAGACCGCTACTACAATAAACCATAATGCATTAATCATACACATCCAAATACCATAAAATATTTGAATTTTCATCGGTGTTTGCGGATTCACCAACGTTGTGAAAATCGCAAGAAAAAAAATGGTCGCTTTAGGATTTAATGCATTGGTCATAAAACCTATGCTAAATGCCTTCCATTGGCTTAAAATCTGCGTACTGCCTATATTTTCATTTGAGTCAATAACACTCGATGAGTGATTACGTAATAATCCCCAACCTAAATAAATCAAATATAAAGCACCACAAATACGAAATATCGACATCAACCATGTATGGTGTTGAATAATCAGCCCTAATCCTACAAGTGTATAAAAAACATGAATTGAAATACCTGCGCCTATCCCAATCGCCGTAATAGATCCGATTCTTACGCCAAAACGAATCGTATTTCTCACTGTAATCGCAAAATCTGGGCCAGGTAAAATTACCGCAAGAAAATGAACTAAAGCCAATCCTAAAAACTCAATGCCATATTGTGCCCACATATTATTGCTGCTCATCAGGAATTTTATAATGAATCGTCAGTTTATTTTTCTTTAACTTAGATTCCGTCAGGGTAATTTCAATAATTTCAGACAAAAATTCTACATGCGTTCCACCACATGGATATGCAGGTAAAAAACCAAAATTCACTTCACGATAACCCTCTGCATTTGTTTTAATAAAGCATTGCAAATGATCTGAAATATATTGATTACATTGCGTTTGTAAAGACTGTAAATCTATCTCTTGAGCGTGTTCTTGTTTTATAAATTGTACCTTCGCCTCCTCTGGCCAATGCTGAGCCTTTATTGGTGTCCAACCTAATTCTTGTACTAGATGTCCAATTAAATGCCCAGCAGAATGTAAACGACTATAATATTTTCTTTGCGCCTCATTCACTTGAGCAAAAGCCTGCCCTAAACAAATCGGCTGCTTACAATAATGAATAATTTCATCACCTTCAATCGCAACATGTTCAACCGAAATATCCTTAATATTTCCAGTATCACTTGGTTGCCCTCCACCCTGTGGATGGAAAGGTGTTGCTGAAAGCTGCACAGCAAAAAGACCATTGGGCACTAAAGAACATGCTAAAACACTCACATCAGCACAAGTAGCACCTAATAAATATAAAGCCTCAGTCATAATCATCTCTAAAAATATTGCATAAAAAGATTATATAAATATTGCCTAGAAATGATAATCTATCCAAAAATCAATTCATTTTTGCCCTATGAGCACAAATCAAAGTATTTCATTGCTACAAGAAATGGCTATTTTTGTTAAAGTTGTTGAGACAGGAAGCTTCTCAGAAACAGCTCGACAACTTGGAAACACACCATCGGCAATTAGTCGAGCAATATCACGATTAGAACATGCACTCGGAACTCGTTTGTTGCAAAGAACAACACGTAAATTACGTTTAAGTGAGAGTGGGAAACAAGCTTATATTCATTGCCTTGAAATGGTAAAATCCGCTCAAGCTGTCATTGAAAGTTCAGGTAAATTTGATTCAGAACCACAAGGTATTGTTCGAATTAGCGTACCTAAAGCTGTGGGACATTATCTACTTCATCCTCATATTCCAGAATTTTTAGAATATTATCCGAAAGTTGATATTCAAATGCTTTTGGAAGATAAACTCATAGACTTTATTGATAATGAAATCGATCTTGCAATCAGAATTACCAATGAACCACCTTTAGGATTAAAAGGGAGAAAATTAATTAAAATTGATCATGTTCTTGTTGCAACACCTGAATATATAGAAAAAAATTCTCTGCCACAGCATCCTCAAGATTTAAAGCATCATCAATGTATTTTTTTGGGCGAACAAGCAAGTGACTCAAAATGGAGATTTCAAAAAGGGAATAAAACAATAAGTGTTACGGTAAAAGGACGCTATTCAGCAAATCATACAGGTATAAGGTTAGATGCAGCATTACAGCATATGGGAATTGCAAGTTTACCTTATTTTGTTGCTCAGCATTATTTAAAAACACAAGCCTTAATTCAAGTTCTACCAGATTGGTATTTCAAAACTTATTACAGTGGCGATGCTTGGTTACTCTACCCACCTACACGCCATTTGGCACCCAAAATAGAAGTATTCATTCAATTTCTAGCAAAAAAACTTGCTGTAAATACTACTTATTTAGAATAATTTTTTAATTGCTCAACCTGAAAATATATTTAAATTTCATGATTTAATAAAGTACATCCACAGAATACAAAGAATAAATCAATTAAAAATAAAGTACTTACAAATAAAACCGCAATTTAATCTTAAAAAGACACTCACTGTGTGTATCTTTCTTTAAGTTTTAGACACGCCTCAAAATCTTATCAATTTCTTTTCATGCTCTAGCAAACAGGATCATTTTTAGTATAAGCTTTCTATCGCTAGTTTAAATTAACGATAAAAATTTCAGATATTTTTTTTATCTTTTTATAATTTTATCTCTTTATAATCAAATATATTTTTACGAAAATGAGTAGAATATGAATAAATTTAATTTATTACCTTTTTGTCTTATTTCAACATTATTCATAAGCAGTTGTGCTACAACAACATTGCTGAATAAGAGTGAAAAAACCTATACTAAAAATGTTAAAACACTTTTAGTGCAAGACAATGTGCTTGCTTTTGGGAAACCATTACAAAGCCTTTCTGATTTATCTCAAGATAGCTTAGTCATTGCGGGTCAAAAAAATAGTTATGTTCTTACGAGTGGTGGCGATAAATTTGTTAAAGTCGTTACAGCACTGGATCCAAAATTTATACAAATTGAAAAAGAATTAACGTTTTATTCTGCGGATAATGATGGAAAATTCACAGGTGTTCTACCTTTGGAATACGTTAAACTTTCAGAAGATGTGAGCAAAAAAGATCGTGAATTTTTTATTGAAAATGGTGCTAAAGAATGTACAAGCTCTAGTGATCAACGATTAAACTCTCAGCGTTTTTGTTTTACGATTCCATTGAAAGGTTTAGTCTATCCGATCGTCACGAATCGCAATACTCTTAAGCCATTAAGTAAACCATATACCGTCAGTATTTACACAACTCGAGAAGAAAAATCTACACCACAAAGGCAACCTGAAAAGCTATTCCTCTTCCCTTTTGCGGTTGCTTTTGATGTTGTTACTTTACCTTTCCAAGCAATCAGTAAGATCTTCGAATAGTAGTACATCCGCTTTTATAAAAGCTCCTATCATAAAAAGCCCAATGGTTATCATCTAACACGGGCTTTAACGATTGAAGCCATAAAAATTAATGATCGAAAATCTAATTAATGAAAGTAAAGTATATTTTCTAGCTTTAATAGACAAATTTAATTTCTCTATCCACTAGAATCAGGATCTCTTGGCATTTCATGAAAGGTACACTATAAGATTTCTACTTATATTTACTGCCAAATGAATCATTGAACGATTACCAATGTTTTTAGTAATATTTTTAATAACTTGCTACATTTAGACCATCGAGAAAATTATCTAAAATTAAATTGGAGAGGTCAAAGGCTTTAGATAAATCTCGCCAAAGACATTCTATATCAACGCGATAAAGAGTAACGTCAATAAATAATCTTAAATTTTGTTTAAAATAAATATTAAAATCTTTGCAAATAGCGTCTTGCTTTTTCCAATGTTGATTTATCAGTATTAAATACTTCTTCCACTCAACTTAGATGGACCAACTTATCATCTCCCGATCATGTCTCCACCGTTAATCCTGCAGCTTTCCATTCTGGGTAACCATCTTCTAAACGTCTTACCTTAAATCCTTTTTCCCGTAAAAATCGGATAGCTTCAACAGATAAAATACAATACGCCCCTCGGCAATAAGCGATAATTTCATGATGCTTTGGTAATTGAGATAATTTTGTTTGTAAATCTTTGAGTGGGATATTTAATGCTTTGGGTAAATGGCCAATACTAAATTCATGCTCAGGGCGAACATCTAATAAGGTGACATCATCATCTTGTAAACGTGATAACAATGCCTGTCTAGAAATCGGCTCTAAAGTATCTTGTGCATTAAAATAATCGTTCATTATTTTTTGAATCTCTGCCCAATTATTCTCACCAACGATACCCAATGCCCGTAATAAAGTGACTACTTCATCCTGATTAGTCATGCTATATAAAATATATTTCCCTTTTCGCTCAGTCTGAACCAATTTAGCCCGACGTAGAATTTGTAAATGACGTGAAGTATTTGCAACAGATAAACCTGTTAAGATTGTTAATTCCTCAACTGAATGTTGCCCTTGTGCAAGATACTCCAAAATTTCGAGCCTATTTGCATGACCAATCGCTTGAGCAATTTCAGCGAGATGCTCATTAATTTGCTGTTTAACAGAACAACTATTCATGCTTTCTCACCTTTTTTAATCTCAAATTGTGTTATCTCAACATATTCTATCATTATCTTGATTGATTGAATCAAGTATTGACAAGTAATACACAACACCCGATTATTATATCATTCTCGATATTGATTGAATATTATTTTTTAATATTCAAAATCTGATTCCAAATCATGAGTTTTTTATGTCCAATCGAATTATGTATCGGCAAGTTTACTTACTTGCAGGCTCACAAGCTTTATTCCAAACTATTTCAGTGATGGTTATGACGATTGGAGGACTAGCTGGATCTTTACTTGCTAAACAACCTCAATATGCAACGCTACCTATCGCAACGATGTTTTTAGGTACAGCCGTTACAATGTTTCCTGCCTCAATGTTAATGAGCAAATATGGTCGACGATTAGGGTTCATGTACGGTGCATTTCTTGGTGTCATTGGTGGTTCAATTGCTTCTTTCAGTTTATATTCTCACTCTTTATTTCTATTCGCTTTAGGAACTTTTTTTATTGGTGGTTTTCAATCATTTGCTCAATTTTATCGTTTTGCAGCCAGTGAGGTTGCTAATGATCAATTCCGCCCAAAAGCGATTTCATGGGTCATGGCTGGTGGTATTGTTGCCGCACTTTTAGGACCTACGTTAGCACGTTTAGGTGGAAATTTATTTCAACTTGAATATCTTGGCACACCATTATGACTCAACCTGCTTATTTTGTTGCACTTACCGTAGCAGCAACTGGTTATGGCATTATGATTTTAGGCATGACCGCCACACCAATTGCAATGAAACACTCACATTATGGATTAAACTCAATTGCAACAGTCATTCAATTGCATGTATTAGGAATGTTTCTACCATCATTTTTTACGGGCTCATTAATTGCTCGTTTTGGTCAATTTAAAATTATGTTAGCGGGAATAACCTGCTTTTTTGGCTATATTATTATTGGGTTGTCTAATAATATCTACGCATTTTCTACAGCACTCATTTTACTTGGTATTGGATGGAATTTTCTCTTTATTACTGGTACCGCATTATTAACAACAACTTACAATAATTCTGAAAAATCCAAAGCACAAGCAATTAACGATATGTCTATTTTTGCTATTGGTCTTATTTGTTCATTTAGTGCTGCAGGATTGCTCAATTATTTGGGTTGGAAAAATATGAACCTATTATTAATCATTTGGTTAGTCGCTTTGACAAGCTTATTGGTTTGGTTTAATTTTAAAAAAAATAATAAACCTAGAGTAAATTATTGATCATGCCAATATATTGATCCTTCATTCAACCTAGAAGCACAAGACTTTCTCTTCTGATAATTCAGTAAAGAAAGTCATTTTCTTAGCAACAACCCATACTGTAAAAAATGGACAATACCAATTTTACGAAACAATAAACTTTTAGCTCAGTTATCCATCTACCACCAGAGTCAGCAATACAATCACCATTGTCATAATATTTAGACTTACAATCTAAATTGACCCAATAATGTGTCATTGGAGATGGTTGCCTAAAATAGATTTAAACTCGTATAGGCGTTAAGGCACTGATGACAAATAATTCCATTCGATACTCCCCTACAAATAACCAATAAAGATATTTGTGGACACGCATTGTATGTAAAAATATAGTTGAAGAATATAAGTCGTAATCTGTTATAGTTAGCCCATAAGTAAGTGGGCTTTCTTATACCACCTACTCCAATCTAGAGAAAACGGGTACTCAAACGTATAATTCTCTAGTTTAAAAAATATTTAATCTGATATATCAATAGGCTACAATGAAAATTGTCATTCTTAACAAACCTTATGACGTCCTTTCCCAATTTCGTCCAGATGAAAAGCATAAAACTATGGCTGATTTCATTGATGACCCAGATTTACGAATTGCTGGTCGATTGGATATGGATTCAGAAGGCTTAATGTTTTTGACGGATCATGGTGGTTTAAATCAATATATTACACATCCTGAAAATAAGAAATTTAAAACTTATTTAGCTCAAGTTGATGGAGATATCACAGAAGAAGCTTTAGAACAACTTCGCAAAGGTATTGAATTAAATGATGGTATAACCTTACCAGCGAAAGTTATTAAAGTTTCAGAACCAGAATGGTTATGGGAACGCATTCCACCTGTGCGTTACCGTGCAACAGTCCCAACAACATGGATCGAAATTTCTATTTGTGAAGGACGTAATCGTCAAGTCCGCCGTATGACCGCAACTGTTGGTTTTCCTACTTTACGCCTCATTCGTACGCGTATAGGTTCTATTGATCTGGTTCAACTTGCACTACAACCAGGAGAAACCAAAGTCATTGAACCTTTGTTATATCCAGACTTTAAAGACCTACCGCCTGATCAACCCTACCGCTCACGCTCTTATATCAAAAAGCCAGGCGGAACAGGTGGTAAACCTATCCATAAAAAAGTAGATAAAGATGGAAAGCCAAAGAAAAAATCAGGAACACCACGTATCTGGCAAATGGATGATGCAGACAAGCCCCGTCGGAAAACAAATGGAACAACACGTCCAAATAGTAAAAGTCGTGGTCGACGTCCAAGGTAAGTCACTTAAGTCAATAAAAAGGATGCTTAGGCATCTTTTTTATTACATAATTCATATGAATTTCACATTTAATTTTGTTTTAATTTTAACCATAATGAAGGGATTATTTAATATCGTATAGGAAAATTATGAAAAAAATTATTTTGGGTGCAATTACATCAGGATTAACAACGCTCAGCTTTGCACAAAATCCATTAAGTGTTCACGTTCTAAATTTAGAAACAGGCTTACCTTCTCAAAATATTGCTGTTGTTTTAGAAGCACAACAAGGCAGTCAATGGGTTAAACTGAATGAATTAAAAACGGACGTCGATGGTCGGATTAGCGATTTATACCCTAAAGATACTAGCTTACAAAAAGGCGTATATAAAGTGACTTTTAAGACTGGTGAATGGTTTAAAACCCAAAATACACGTTCGTTTTTCCCTGAAGTTCCTGTTGTTTTTATTATTGATGGCAGCGTAGACCACTACCATATCCCTCTTTTATTAAGCCCATATGGTTATTCAACTTATCGTGGAAGCTAATTATTTATCTTTGTTTATGTTCGGATGCATTATTTGCACCCATTTTTATTTCTATTCGATTAGATAATACATTTCAACAAAATTTAAGCGTTCAAAATAAATTTTCATCCCACACTCATTACCCTCAATATAACGCTCTTTGCAATCTGTCATAAAATTACCCATCACATCAACTGATGGGTTTTAAATATTCATTAAGATTTAAGAAAGATGAGCTGGAAATGTCATCACTTTTTCTATTTGTATCTGCTCAGTTGCAATCATGAGCAAACGATCTATACCCAGTGCAATACCAGAACAATCTGGCATTTTAGGTAAGGCCGTTAATAAATATTCATCAACTGGCATAATATGCAAAGCTAACTTTTCCCGCTCGGCATTATCTGCCTCAAAACGTGATCTTAAAACCTCTGCATCAATTAACTCATCATAGGCATTTGCCAGTTCTAAGCCCTCAATATAAAGCTCAAAACGTGCTGCAACAAGTTCACCATCTTCATCCATTTTTGTTTTCGCTAACGATGCTAGCTCAGGCGGAAAATCAGTTAAAAATACGGGGGTATCAAAGCCTAAACTTGGTTCAACAAAATGAGAAAATAATAAATCGATATATCCTAATCGATCATTTCCTAAATCTAAGTTTAAGCCAACACGCTGACAACATGCTTTTAATTCTGTTAACGTTGCTTGTAATGGATTTAATTCTAAACGATCAATAAAAGCATGTTTATAACTTAAAATGGTTGGTCTGATTTCACCAAATCTATGTTTGAGTGTCACATTCAACAAATCTGTCACTTCAAACATCAACGCTTTTAGGTTCATGTGTGGACGATACCATTCCAACATAGTAAATTCACTATTATGTTTACGTCCATGCTCATCATCACGAAATACTTTACAAATTTGATAAATTGCACCACTGCCACTTGCCAATAAACGCTTCATCGCAAATTCTGGAGAAGTTTGTAAATAATGCGTTTGTTTCTGACCATTGACATGTCGTTGTGCTTGTATGGATGCCAAGTGAATATCAGTCACACCTGCTTGTGATAAAATTGGTGTTTCAACTTCAAGGACATCTCGTTCGTTAAAAAATTGACGAATTTGAGCATACATTTTGGCACGTGCACGCATTGCCGCTAAATCACATGTTGGTTCAAATTGAATATTAGATAAACTCATGCTTTTGGTCCTCCATGTGCAGCCCATTCACGACGTAAAGGATAGTTTTTTCTCAAAGCATCAAAAGCTTGCTGATCTACTTTACCTTGCTCTAAGCAAGCTCTTAGATTTTCATCATCTCGTTGAATATCATAAATTTTAAATAAATACTGCTGAAGTACTTGCTTCAACTCTGTATTTTTAAAAAATTGCGCACAAGGTGCTAACTGTGTTTCAAATTGTTTATTAATCGTATAATTAAACCTTTGGCAAAAAGCCTCATAAATCATTTGTGTACCACGAGCCTTTCCTTCCAAACTATAACCTGCAATATGAGGTGTAACTAGCCGAATTAAACTCAATAATTCTTCTGAAATTTCAGGTTCATGTTCAAATACATCTAATACCACTGCACGAGATGTACAGCGAACATCTTCAATCAATGCCTTTTCTGATACCACAGGACCTCGTGCAGAATTAATTAAAATTGTACTGGGTTTCATTTGCGCTAAGGCAGCTGTATCAATTAAATGATAAGTTGGGTGTTCGCCAACCTGAGTTAAAGGAACATGAATTGAAATTGCATCTGAATTTTGCAGTAGATATTCTAAATCTACTTGTTTGACATGGTCTCTTTGAACAAATGGATCATAAGCAATCACATTCCAATTCAATAGTTTCGCCATACTTGCTAAACGTGAACCGACATTCCCTAATCCAATAATACCTAAAGTAAATTTTTCTTCTATCTCTAATAAATCTTCGCGTAAAGAGAATAATGCTGTAATAACATATTCTGCTACAGCCTGAGCATTACAACCTGCGGCATTTGCCCAAACAATATTTTGTTGTTCGATTGCTTTAATATCTAAATGATCTGTTCCAATTGTTGCACTGCCAATAAATTTTAATTCTGTATTTTTAATAAGTTGATGATCAACTTGAGTCACGGAACGAATTAATAATGCATCTGCATTTTTAACGTCATGCTGAGTTAAAGTACGTCCTGCATGATGGCTAATTTCACCAAATTCAGAAAAAAAATACTCTGTGAATGCCAAATTTTCATCCGCAACGATATTCATAATACAATCCATTCAAATCTTGCCTTATGATAACGCTACAAACCTTAAATATAAATTATGCATTCAGTTTTATAGCCTTTTATTTTAAATCATGAATGCTTACCTTGTTTAAAATATAAGTTGAATTATTCTATTATTTTTTTAAATTTCAAATTTGTAGGAATCATATTTTTTTCTCCTTCAAACCCAATGATTCCACTAACAGTAGCATATGGCTCGACTTTACCTAATAACTCATAACCGACTAAACCTGCATTATATTCATTTCCATATTGATCAATCAGTACAATTTGCTCCATCTGTAAAGTGAAAGGTTTGTGACCATTATTCTTCAGTACGATAAGAAAATAATATGCACCATCTTTTAGCTGATTTGTTTCATAAGCAATAATTTGCACCTCATTATTGATTAATTGATTACTAACTTGAAATTGTCCATTCACTTGTATTCCATTACTGCTTTCATGAATTGAACGATCAATGTCATCATCTTTTAAATTATATTGTGCAGTATTTTTAGCACTTTCATGATCATAACAAGCAGAAAATATTAAAACTGATAGACTAGCAACTAATTTTAGTTTCATTGCTAAAACCATTATTATTCTTTAAACATGCTTCAGTTTTACTCAAATTCGCCTCATTTTAATTTTAATTTTGTATCATTTTATTAACCAAAATAACAAATAAGTCACACATCCATACATTTTTTGATTTTTTATTTTATTTTTAATCGAAATATGTGATGATGTATATTTTTTATAAAGCTATTTTTTCAAATATAATTATTTAAAATACAATCATCTGCTTCCAATGCATTCTTATTTTATTCATAAACTTTAATTTAAAATATTGTCTTCACTTTTCACTAAATTAAAGAATCAATTTGTCTAAAGGTTAAATTGATACGTGCAGTCGAAATTTTAGTACTTAACGGCAGCCGATGTAGCCAATGTGTTTGTGTTTCATCTTTCATGACTAATAATCCTCCATGGCGTAAAATAAGCTCTACTTTTTCTTGACCATCTTTTTTATGCTTAAAACAAAATCTTCTTTCTGCCCCTAAACTTAAAGATGCTATTGCGCCATGTTTTTTTAAATCAACCTCACCATCACTATGCCACGCCATTCCTTCATTTCCATCATGATATAAATTAAGTAAACATGAATTAAATATTTCACCCGTCATTTCTTCTACTTTCTTTTTCAGCTCAATGAGTTCTGCTGTCCACGTGAGTGCCTGCTTGGTTGTATTAGAGTAAGTATACCTATATGCATGATCGCCATACCAAGCGACTTTACGCTTAGTTCTAATATGTTTTCCATAAATAATCGCTTCATCCTGTTTCCACTCAACTTCACGAAACAAAATTTTAAAATAGAAGTCTGCCTGTTCTTTGGTCAAGATTTGCCCAAAATATATTACAGTTCCATCATAAGGTAGTAAATTTCGATGCAAATTTTCACTTTCAAATAGATCCATTTTTCCAAATCCGATATTGTCGTTTCATACAGTGTCCACATGGGCGGTAGCCATGATCTAATGCATCTTGTTCATTTTGGAAAAACACACGGTTTTTTCGTTGCATTCGTTTTCCAGAACGGCAAGATAATTGACCGTAAATTTTTAAATGGCTATTTCCTGCCAGAATTACTTTTTGATGCTTCAGTAATACATATAACTCATCATCAGATAATATTTGGTGATCAATCATGCTTCAATTTTCTGCATCATGAAAAATAATACCCAGTGTATAACGTTCACCTGCATGTAATGGGCTTACCCCATGCTTCATACTACTACGGTAATAACCCCGTGCTCCCATTTCAGCTTTAAAACGTGTCGCAAAAATGAGAACATCCCCTTTTTGAGGTTGTAACACAGTTGCTTTAGATTGAGCACGTGGTATTTGTTGTACCAAAACAAACTCTCCACCTTGATAATCCACATGAGCTTGATTGAGAAAAATGACCATTTGCATTGGAAAATAGACATCACCATATAAATCTTGATGGAGTGTATTAAAGCCACTTTGCTGGTATTGCAAAATTAAAGGCGTCGCCTTGCATTGTCCTTGAGCATGACATTGACTTAAAAATTCTTGTAAAGAATTCGGGAATGTTCTATTTAAATTCAATCGATTAAACCAAGAGTTAGCAATTGGGACTAAATACGGATAAACAAGCTGGCGTAATTGCTGTATCACATGTGGTAAAGGATAATCATAATATTTATATTCACCCAAACCAAAATTATAACGCTGCATATTAACTGTTTTACGGTATAAAGAATTTCTTTCATAATCATGCGTTAGTTCATTACACTGTTCCTCTGTTAATACATGTTCAAGCACTGTAAAACCGTGATGATCAAGTTGAAAACTGATTTCATTCCAATTTAATGAGCTAAGTTTTTCATCAAGAAGAGTGTGTAAATTATTGGTGTGCATATCTATTTCCACCTTCCCAACCAATAATTGCTGTTTTTCGTTCCGCTCCCCACATATATCCACCAAAATGTCCAGAAGACTGAATAACACGATGACATGGAATTAAAAATGCGACTGGATTACGTCCTATTGCTGTACCTACTGCACGTGATGCTTGATCATTCCCAATATGATGCGCAATGGCGCCATAAGTGGTCAGTTGCCCCATTGGAATTTTTAACAAACTTTCCCAAACTTTCAGCTGAAATTCTGTGCCTTTTAAATGCAATTTAACTTCATCTAAATTCTGTACGTCAGACTGAAATATTTTTAAGGATTTTTCTTGTAAGTCATCATATTTTTCTATGAATGTTGCTTTTGGAAATTGTATATAAAGCTGTGAAAATGCTAACTCATCATCTTCAATAAAAGCGATATAACATACTCCTTTTGTGGTCGTTGCAATAATCACCCTTCCAAACACGGTGTTAAAAAAACCGTAATTTATTTGTAATGCTTTGCCCCCATTTTTATATTCTGCTGGCGTCATCCCTTCTATTTTTACAAATAAATCATGCAACCGACTTGTACTAGAAAGCCCAGTTTCATATGTGGCATCAAAAATACTATTTTCTTTCGAATTTTTTAAAATATTTTTTGCATGTTCAATACTGATATATTGCAAGAATTTTTTCGGACTAACACCAGCCCATTCAGTAAAAAGACGTTGAAAATGAGCTTCACTTAAATGAATATGTTCTGCAATTTCAGAGAGATTGGGTTGCTGTTTAAAATTATCATTTATATATTCAATTGCTTTTGCAATACGTGCATAATTTGTTTCTTCAACCATTGGAGACATTCACTTTTACGACTGCTGAGCAACAACAGTAACAAATCGTGTGATCAATAAAAATCTGATTCTTGCGTATTGTATTAAAATATAAAATTCAACACACGCACTTTATCTATTTTTATCAGTTATAAAATCAATAAAGTGAGGTCATTATTTATTATAGCCTCAAGAGTAAAAACAAGAAAAATAAAAACTATACTCAAAAACTAAAAATATAAGACAAATAAAAAAATGATTTAGACATTTATATTTTTATCATGATTAAAATACTGAATAAAATTGAAATCATGAATCATTTATATATAATTTACACTCTCTTTACTTTGGTCAGTAAAGAGAGTCGTCTTTAATTTAACTTATTTATACGGTTTTTGATTTAAAAATCAAAAGACGTTTGCAAGTAGAATGTACGAGGTTGACCTACATATTTTCCACCCGTTGAGTCAGTTGAACGTGTGAAGTATTGTTTATCTAAGAGATTTTTAATTCCACCTGCTATTTTCAAGCCCTTCACATGTGAATTAAAATCATATGCAACTCGAACCGCATAAGTTGAATAACCTGGCATATCTCCATATTTACCATCAGGTGTTCCAATCGTTTGATATACATCACTATTTGGAATATTTGGTGAACGCTGTTTAGACTGTGCAAACATATCTGCGTTTAATGTCCAGTTCTCAATGGTATATCCTACGCCAACATTGGCAACGTGACGTGAATAAAATGGTAAATCCATATCTTTAAACTTACCTGCTTTGGCTACAGCCTTAGTAAAAGTATAATTACCATAAGCCTTTAATCCTTCTAATGCATCTAGAAGTTGACCAAAGTCATAATTCAGTCCTGTTTCAATTCCTTTATGGCTTGTTGCACCTAAATCTGTCCAAATTCCATTATTACTAGCATCGCGAATTAATGATAATTCTTTATCAAAATCTAAATAAAAGACAGTAAATTCTGCATTTAAACCATGTCCTAAATATTTTGTGCCAATTTCATAGTTTTTCGATTTTTCAGGATGTAAACCATCTGTAGTTGCTGTAGCAATAACACCTTCTAAACGTGCCAATTGACTATATTGCTGTGGTCCAAATGAAACACCAGCATTTGCAAAAAGATTCCACTGATCATTTACAGAATACATCACCGATAAGCTCGGTAAATACTCACTAGAATCAATTTTTGGATGAACGGTATTGGTCAAACCAGTTTTAGAATCATAACCTGTAAATTGATTATGCGTTGAAATTGATTCAAATCTTACCCCAGGTGTAACTGTCCAACGACCTAGCTCAATACGGTTGTCAATATAAACCGCATGTGCCTTCGTACCACCCTCACTGCTACTACGTGGAGAAAATGGTAGTGCAGGATCATTTGCACCATAATTGTCAGTACGTCCTGCAACTTCCGAGCTATTTTCTTTTAAAAAGCGATATCCAACTGTCACTTCACTTTGAATATCATTAAACTCGTAAGCACGAGAATAACGCGGCTCAATAGCATATACCTTATAGCTACGTGGTGCAGAATCTAAACGTTTTTTCCCAGAAGCCAAAACTGTTTCAAGATTACTGGTGCGGAATGAATCAATATAATACCCGAGTAATTCAAAATTATTTTCATCATCTTTATGGTTATAACGGAATGAAACATCTGTACGTCGCCCAGAAAAATAATCTTTTTCATGTGTAGACTGAAATGGATTTTGGGCATATTGAGCTTCTGTCAAACCTTCTGGCATGTCGCCACGACCATCATAATGATGTAAATTTAATGAAACTTCATCTTGATCTGTAAGGCTATATTTAGACTTTAACATCACATCATCAATATTAACTTTATTGTTGTGTTCTCTAAAGCCATTCCCTTTTGTACCAGAATATAATAATGCTAAGCCTAAACCATTCTCTAAAGTACCACCAAGAAATAAGTTTGGACTATATTTTAATTGATCTGAATGTGTTGCAAATTCTGTAGTTACACCAATAGAGCCACTAAATTCTTGTGGAATTGCACGTGTACTAAAGTTAATAATTCCACCAACGTTTTGCGGCCCAAATCTAACTGCGCCTGCTCCACGCACAACATCAATCGATTCAATATTTCCAATTGAAACAGGTGCAAGGGAAAGTTGAGGTTGACCATATGGTGCAAACGAAAGTGGAATACCGTCTAATAACACCGTCGAACGTGGTGAAAGACGTGATGCTAATCCACGTACACCAATATTCAAAGAAACATCGCTTCCGCCAGTTCCATTACTTTCTTGCGCTTGAACACCTGGGACTTGTTTTAATGCTTCACGGATAGATGTTACAGCTGTCTCATTTAATCTTTTACGATCAATAATTGTACGGGCACCAGCATAATTATGAACTTTTTCAGCATCTGCTTCTTCCAACCAATTCCCTTGAGCTTGTAGCGTAATCGTTGGTAATTTATTTGTTTCTTGTTCAGACTCAGCGGCATAGGTCATCGTCGTAAAAGAAGAAAATGACAATAAAATTGCATAACTAAGCGGAGAAAGTTTTAACTGTTGGGACTGTTTTGGGAGAAATGAAGACATGCGATCCATGCTTAATGATAAACGAAATGAGAATGTAATTTAATTAATAAAATAAAAAATATCAATCTCTATAAGCATCCATTTTTCATAAATTTCCTGTTCTTTTGATACGCTTGAAATCCATATTTTTTATATTGTTATCTTCATTATTTTTTTAATTATTTATTGGAATGATTCTCATTACATTAGATATTGAAATATAAGTAAATTTCTAATTTATACATCGGTTAAATTCCGAGTATTTTACTAGGTTGAATCTTAATCTGATATCACTAAAATAATGCCATATTTTTTATAAGCCTTTCTATTCATCATGAATATCACTCGCGTTACCGAACTTTTATCTCCTGCTGGTTCTCTTAAAAATATGCGTTATGCATTTGCTTATGGTGCAGATGCTGTATATGCAGGACAACCACGTTATAGTTTACGTGTTCGCAATAATGAGTTTGATCATGAGAATTTAGCTATTGGCATTGGGGAAGCACACGCGCAAGGAAAAAAATTCTATGTAGTGGTCAACATTCAACCACACAATTCAAAATTAAAAAATTTTATCCGTGATTTAACACCGATTATTGAGATGCAACCAAATGCTCTAATTATGTCTGATCCTGGATTGATTATGATGGTACGTGAATACTTTCCTCATGTTGATATTCATTTATCTGTTCAAGCCAATGCAGTCAACTGGGCAACTGTTAAATTCTGGCATAAGATGGGTTTAACTCGTGTCATTTTATCACGTGAATTATCTATTGATGAAATTGAGGAAATTAAAAACCAAGTCCCAGCGATGGAAATTGAAGTGTTTGTTCATGGTGCACTTTGCATGGCATATTCTGGGCGCTGTATGTTATCGGGCTATATGAATAAACGAGATGCCAATCAAGGTGCATGTACCAATGCATGTCGTTGGGAATATAAAATTCATTCTGCAAAAGAAGATGAAACAGGTGATGTCATTCCTGTTCAATCTATTGGTTCCTCAACCTGTTGTCAAAATCAAGAATCCGATTTGGATGAACAACATATGTTGGCACAGCACCGTACAGATGAACCTGTATTATTACAACGCAATGAAGAAGATCTGTTTGCTGCTGAAGAAGATGAGCATGGGACTTATTTCATGAACTCAAAAGATTTGCGTGCGGTTCAACATGTTGAGCGTTTAACGCAAATGGGCATTCACTCCCTCAAAATTGAAGGTCGAACTAAATCTTATTTTTATTGTGCACGTACTGCGCAAATTTACCGTAAAGCGATTGATGATGCTCAATCAGGAAAACCATTTGATCCATCATTAATGGTCCAACTCGAAGGGCTTGCCAATCGTGGATATACCGAAGGTTTCCTGCGCCGTCATGTGCATAGCGAATATCAAAATTATGAAACAGGTTCATCACATTTTGATCATCAACAATTTTGTGGCGAAGTTTTAGAACAAAATGGCGATTATATTAAAGTTGATGTTAAAAATCGCTTTGTCATAGGTGATCGTTTGGAACTTATGACAACTTCTGGAAATATTACATTTATATTGACAGAAATATTAGACAAAAAAGGCAATCTAATCACAGAAGCGAAAGGCTCTGGTCATCTTGTTGATATTCCAGTACCAGCAAATGTAGACATGCGTTATGCATTATTAATTCGAAATTTACCCCATTCAACAACAGATATTTCTGCCCCTTCTTTGGCATACCAAGCGAATTAAATTAAGAGAAACATCATGGCATTACTGATTACAGAACAATGTATTAATTGTGATATGTGTTTACCTGAATGTCCTAACGATGCGATTTATGAAGGAACCAAGGTTTATGAAATCGATATTGCTCGTTGTACCGAATGTGTTGGGTTTTATGATCATCAAACCTGTGTTTCAGTCTGTCCGATTGACTGTATAATTCCACATCCTGAACACCAAGAAAGCAAAGAACAATTAATTAAAAAGTTTAATAGTCTTAAGCTTTTTGGATAATACCATTATTTTATTGCTGAACAGCTAGATTCTTCAATAATCTAGCTAATTCTTCGTTATTCTATTCACGTTCGCATGTATTTGATGCATAAGTTCAATTCAGTTTATTTTAAAACTTATTTCTAAATAATTGCATCACTTCATTTCAATTAGTCTGCATTTTATACCATTTGATCAAAATAAATCACTCTTCTTTTAAAAAGTTAAATCTATCTATCAGATTATTTAAAATTTTTATTTATGTAACATTGGATGTGCATATTGTAAATATATTAAATATAAATAATAATAGTTATCATTTACATCATATTTATCAACTTATCTTTTTTGGACCATCATGAATAGCCCAATTAATGCTCTAAATCCTGAAAAGGTCATCACGTCTTCACGCGTAAAAAAAGACCAACACACGTCCCTCTTTGCTTATCGTTTGATGATTACATACCGTTTTGCTTTGGCACTTATTGGTGGCTACGTACTTGCCATGCTATCTGCGGTTGTGTGCGCTCAATATTTTGCAGATTACCGAGGGAATGCTGCTATGAGCGCAACCATGATTGCTTTTACAGTTTGGACATGTGCATTTATTTGGGTATTCATCGTCAATAAAACTTTAAAAGCAAGTCTTGGCATTATTGTTCCAAGTGTCATTTTGTATGTTCTTTATAAATTTTTAGGAAATTAAAATGCGTGTAGATGCAAAACAAGAAGGTCCACGCCAATCTATGTCTTGGTTACATACATGGGCCAGTTTAATTCTTGGATGGTTGCTCTATGCGATTTTCCTCACAGGAACATTAAGTTTCTTTCAAAATGAAATTACAGTATGGATGAAACCAGAATTACACCAATCAATTCCTCAAAATTCACAAATTGATCAAACCAATGTGGCTTTGAAGTATCTACAAGAACATCATCCTGATGCTGGGGCTTGGAGAATTCAGCTTCCTAACACGCGCCAAAATACAACACTAATTACAATTCGAGAACAAGGTGAAGACCCGCGTTCAAGACGCGGTGGAACACGAATTACCTTAGACAGTGCAACAGGTGAAGTTCTAGAAGCCCGTGATACACGTGGTGGTAGTTTCTTATATCGCTTTCACTTTGATTTATATGGCATGCCACGAATTTGGGCACGCTGGATTGTCGGTATTGCAACTGTTCTCATGCTAGTGGCCATTATTAGTGGTGTCATTACACATAAAAAAATCTTTAAAGACTTTTTTACCTTCCGTTCTGGGAAAGGTCAACGATCTTGGTTAGATGCACATAATGCAACAGCAGTTTTTGCCTTACCTTTTCACATTATGATTACGTTCAGTGGATTACTCCTCCTCACCTTTACCTTAATGCCATGGGGTATTGAACAAATCTATGAAAATAGAGGCGCTTTTTTACAAGAACAAAGTCGTGCGTTAACACAAACGAAACAATCTGAAACAAATCAAGGAGAAGGTCGTCGAGGGCGGACGGCAAATGCTGAAAACGCTCAAGGACGTACTGAGGCTCGCGGTGAACGTCGCCGTGATCATGAACAAGAGGAAGCGCAACCTGCACCACTGACCAATATTACGCCAATTCTCGTTGAAACTCAGAAGGAATGGGGAACTAATCCGATTAGTAATATCAACATTATTGCACCCAATACCAATCAAGCCCAAATTGAACTTCGTGCATTAAACGGTGAAAGTGTTGCTTTCCGGAATATTTACGCAACATTAGAATTTAATGGATTAACAGGTGAAAATATTACCGATAAAAATATGCAACTTAAAAATCCATCCATTCCGATGGCTATTTATAATGTGATTACAACACTTCATGAGGCAAGTGGCGTCAAACTCGCTTTACGCTGGTTATTGTTTCTCTCTGGTATTGTTGGAACGCTGATGGTTGCAACTGGCTTAATTTTATGGTGTGTTAAACGTGCACCACAACAGCAAAAGCAAGGCTATAAATCTTTCGGTTATCGCTTGGTTGAAGTGATGAATATTGCTGCAATTATTGGTTTACCTATTGCCTGTGCAGCTTATTTTTATGCAAACCGCTTTATTCCAGTCCAGATGGAAATGCGCTTAGAATGGGAAATTCGAACATTCTTTATTGTTTGGTTATTGACTTTAATCTATGCCTGCTTTAGAACGCATCGTCAAGCATGGCTTGAACTCCTCATTTTTGCAACAGTTGCATTCGCTCTACTGCCGTTCGTTAATTTTATGACTGGTGGTCAAGCTCTTTGGAATACCATTGCTCATGAGCAATGGGTCATTGCAAGCTTTGATTTGGCAATGTGGGTCCTCGCCCTACTTTTTGGTTATTCTTTTTACAAAGTCAAAAATCATAAAGGCCTTCCAAATAAAAAAGCAAAAAATAATGCGCAAAAAGAGGAGTCTGACGTATGATTTTTTTCTTAATCATTTGGTCAATTACAACGCTAGGCTGTTTCTCACTCGCAAGTTCAATGTCGAAGCATCAAAAGCAAATTTTTGGACATGAGCTCAATGTAAATCAAACCAGACTTGTTACGATTATTGGTTGGATTCTACTCATCGTTTCTCTATTTTTCAGTGTATTACCTACAGCATTAAGTACAGGAATGAGTTATTGGGTAGGTGTACTCACCTTTGCTGCATTATTTGTGGGTTTAAGTTTAAGTTATTATGCACATAAAATTAAACTCATCGCCTTAGTCGTCTTGATCATAATGATACTGAGTGGTCTTCTCTATTTGTTCTAACTTTCATTTATTTAAAAGCCAATCTATTGATTGGCTTTTTTATACTTTGGATTTACTCTATACACATTATCATTCTATATTTAATGTTATGCCTAAACCTATTTCTCCTCCTACTGCACTCATGAATCTTGCAATTACAGGTCACGCCAAAGCGCAATTCGATCTGGCTGAACTTTATATGCAAAGTGAACATGAAGATGACAATATATTAGCAGAACAATGGGCGTTAAAATCTGCTGAAAATGGATATGTAGAAGCCATGTATTGGATCGGCGAAGGCTATACCGTTTATGCCAAAGAAGTTCAAGAAGAAAATAGTGAAGAGGCTAAAACATATTTTGAGCTTGCTTATTATTGGTTAAATCAAGCCAGCTTACAAAAGCATGCTTCTGCAACATTAGAGCTTGCTGGATATTACCGTCGTGGTGATGTTGTTGAAAAAGATATAACGAAATCTATTCACTATGTGACTCAAGCTGCAGAGCTTGGTGATATTCAAGCAATGCGTGACTTAGCCTGTATTTATGAGCATGGGCTAGGCATAGATATTGATGAAGAAAAAGCTGATTTTTGGAGTTTAAAAGCAAAGCAGTTTAGTTAATTTTTTGTATTTCTGAACTCATCAAAAATAAGCAAACGAAGATCACTCTTCATCTTAGTTTGCTTATGCAAAACATTTAATATGTTTTTTGATCTATGGATTGCTCAAAGTCTACAATACGACCAAAATCATCAATCAGTGTTATTTTTATCTTTAATAAAAGTTCGGATGCTAAAATTTTGCGATTCAGGTCATAATTTTTAAATGAAAATGGCGCAACTAAAGTATTTATATTAGGAATTATCTTTGCTTTAACATTTAATGATTGATCAATTAATTTAACGTCTAATATAGAAAGATGATAAGGCGTTGGATTGGTGATCATCACATAACTTCCTTTTTCATCACTGAATATTCGTGTCCTAACCTGCTGTATGATCTCTTCAATATTCATTTTTTTTAAATTTTTAGGTCTAAAAAAAAGCTTAATTTGTGTATTCATTGCCATATTTAAATAATGATGATCCGATCTATTATTGTCCAATAAGGGAATCTCATATAAATTTAACCAAAATACTGATTCACGATCTGAAGGTAATCCTGAACCATCATGAATCATTCGTATTGTATTGATCTCATTGGCTTCCATTTTAAAAAAAGGCGGCACAATAATAAATGAATCTACATGTTTATTCGGACTTCCCTCACCGTGATCAACCCATGGCTGAAAAAGAATAGGATAAAGATTGGCATTTGCTATTTTCAAAGCATGTTCACGTAAACCTTCATTGTAAATTATACGTGTTCCATTAATTACAATACCTGCAACAGTAGTATGGGCTTGCCATAAAATAAAAATCATCAGTAAGCGAGCGATCATCTTGGCTACTGCACCTTAACTAAAACATAAGCCGTTGACCTAACCTGTCCTGCTGTCACGGTTTCTGTCGTTCCTGTCAGCTTTTTTAGTGTGGCTGTAAATGTATGCACATAATTGGTATATCCAGATTCCGTACTGCCTATGCCCCGTCCCGTAACTCCTGATAAAACTGGATACCATCCAGATAATGCTCCAGACGCAATATAAGGTTGGCTAATAAAGTTCATTGTTTCATTGGTATTAGCATTACTTAGATAAATTCCAACACCTTTGGCAATATTATTAGTCCCATAACGGTCGGATAGCAATGTTGAAACACCAGAATTACTATTGACCAGCCCCAAGTTAGTTGCTGCAGTAAGTGCTCCTTCTGACACCTGAAAACCAATTGCTGTCTGTCCTGGTGCAGTACCAGAGTTGACACTTGTAGAACACTCTATGAACACATTAAAATTACTTTGAGCGACCTGATTATTATTGAGTTCACTGATACTCATGGCCTTAAATAAAACAAAAGGTGTCACATTTCTGGCAACACATGTAGGTTCATGTAATAAGGTATTCACATTACGCATCCCATAACCAAAACCATTATTGACAGGCCAAAATCGAAAAAAAATATTAGAATCCTCACCCACATTATCGCTTACCAATCCTGGACCACGTAATTGAATATATGAGTTTGGCTGTAGACAACTATAAATACCGGATGCAATTTGACCGGATGCCGTTGCACCACAAGAGCTACTCCCTGATCCAATTGTTGGTGCTAATCGACTAATACGGTATAATTCAGCATATAAAGGTGGAATATCCTGTAACCGAATATGAATTTTATTATTCCCTGCACGTAAAAAAGAACTAACTGGAACTGCTTTCCAAAATCTAGAGAGTGTCACACCACTCATACTTTGCTTAATACCGACATACTGAAAATAGGTTGCAAATGTATCTGGAACACCATCATCTCTACCTAAATCCCAATAACCACCAACACGATCGTCACCATTGGTTGCAACTAAAAATTGAAGAAGTGGTAAATCTACTTCATCACAAATCCATAAAACACTCGATGCATTTGCTGAGTTAAAGGTATAGTTTGTCGATGGCACCACCGCACTTGCTAATAAAGTTCCCACTGGTTGTAAATATGTACTTGCAACGTTCACTGTGCCAAATTTAATTAATGCTGTACGATCATCCCCAACTTGAGCAACGAACGTATTTGTACAGATTGCAAAAATATTGGTTGAAAATAAAATACACAGAAAAATAGATGCCTGAAATAATCTTATTTTCATTTATTGTACTCCAGCACATATTTCAGTTAATCGAATAATCGGTTGCTCTTCGAGTTGATTTGGAATTCGGTAATTGACATGGCATTTTTCCTGAGCTGAATCTCCCCAATCTACAGTTAAGATGCCTTGTACTTGATTTGTTCTGATATACATTTGTCCATTTTGTCCAACAATACCCAGTATTTCGTTTTTTTCATCACGTACAGTTGCACCAAATGGAATAAACTCACCAGATTGAAATCTTGACTGTATCAAGACTGGATAGCCTATTTTGGTATTAAACTTTACTTTGAGCGTTGCACCTGCATAAGGCACAATTTTATCTTTGGATGCTTCAACCTCTAATAAATACGATGTTCCTACTGGATTTAAAGAAATTGTATTAAATTGATAAGGAGTTAATGAAGGTACTAAAGCATATCCTTTGTGATCTATTTTGATTCCAGATAAATTATTCACTTCCGCACCATACGCGCCTTTCGCTTCAATTAAAGCAAAAGTGTCACTTAGATAGTGTCCGAATGTTATTCCGCCAGAATGAATCGCAAATGCACCTTGGATATTCCCAGATAGTTGCTGATAATGATTTGAAATTGATGTATTTATGTGAGTATTTACAGCAGTAAACTTTTTTCCTAAGCCGCCATTGAAGATCGTTCTATGTGACTGATCCTCATAATTAACGCCCATGTAATAGTTGAATGGATTATGATCTCCAAAAAAACCAGAAAATGTCGTTTGATAAGACTGAATCTTTTGTGAGTTATTTAAATAAGATGTAGCTAAGTTATGATTCGTACTTTTACGATTGAAACTTAATGGAATATTTAATGAAATACTGACTGATGTTTCAGGTTTCTTATTCTTCGTATTAAAAAAATTCTTATCTTGATTCAAATCATAATTAAGATTGAAATATTGTCTTATGAGTGAGATATTTAAATTTATACGATTATAAAATAATTGGCTGTAACCAAGTTGTAGCTGAATATTTTCATCACGCTTATGATGATATTGAGTTATAGAACCAGATAAGAATAGCGTTCCAAAACGACCAAAGGATTGATTCATGGTCAAATCAAAACGGGAACTTTGCTGATCATGTCGAGGATTGTTATCAGTTACATTCTTCTTATTCATAGATCTTTGTTCTAAAACATGATTCAAATCTCGATAATTTTCAGTCGAATATTTATAAGCGGCTAAGCTTATGGTCGTCTGAGTTGTGGTAAAATTTTTACTGTAATTTAAACTTAACATCCAACCCAATAATGCATTTTTATTCAAATTTTCAGCATATGAATAAGTCATTGTAGAACCTAGAGCACCAAAATAATCGGTATAAGTGGTACCCAAAAGACCAGCATAATAACCATCTGCAAAGCGCAAGCCCGAAATTAAAGTTGTTTTATTATTCAATCCATATTGAAAACTGCCATCAGTAAAAAAACTGTCCTCTCCAATATTGTTTGTTTTACCAACATCAATATTATATTTAAATGCTTTGGGTCTTAAGGATTGAGGAACTGCAGAAAATGGCACAGTAAATTCAGAGATATTTCCGTTGGCTTCTTCAATTTGGACGAATAAATCACCATTCAAACTTGTAGGAGATAAATCATTAATGGTAAATCCACCTGCAGCAACAGAGGTTTCATAAATTTTTTGCTTATTTTGATAAATTGAAACTTTTGCATGCGTATTTGCGACCCCTTTAATGGTTGGCGCATAACCACGCATTGATTGCGGCAACATTCTATCGTCTGAACTCAAATTAAATCCGATAAAACGAAGACCAGAGAAAAATCGCCCCGATGTATATGTTTGACCAAAGAGAAGATTACCTTTAATTTGTTCAATCGGTCTGGTAATAATGCTGCGTGTATTTTGCCAATTTACTTCATTTTTATTCCTATAACTTAGGTTAGAATACTGTCTATATTGCCATTTACCAAAATTCATCCCTCCATTAAAAGATATGAAACCTGAGTTCTGATTTCGAGTTATATCATTATGCTTTATTGAAGAATGATAATAATTGGTCATATAATTTAAAAATGCAATGCGATCTCCATCATTCCAAACATCAGGATTTATATATCCTTGTGGTAAGTTAATTAAATGATTTTGTGGAATTAAAATATTTATACTCAATATATTTAAATTAAATTTAATATCACTATTAATATAATCAGTCAAAAATATACATTTTTCTTTTTTATTTTTTATTTCTTTTAATGAAACAGACTTAATTCTCATTGAATTGATTAACTCCATAGAAAAGCATGGCTGAATTTTGTCATCACTCATAGCTTTAAAGTATACTTCTTTACGGATTAAATATTCACCATTTACATAAATATCAACATTATAAAAACCAGAGTTATAATCATTATTACTAATTTTTTTTAATATTTTAATTGTTTCACTTGATTGTCCTTTAAAAAGAGAATCATCTAATATATATTGGTCATTATTTCTAATCTCATAAGCATATGAAATCTTAAAATGTATGATTAAAAAAAACCATGAAATAGTTATTATATTATTTTTAAAATTCATGACAAAACATACCTATTTTTCACTTATTCTTTTTACATGATTTACCACAGCACCATAATCATTAATAGTTGAAAATCTAACTTCTGATATTTTATTTATAGTGAAATCAATAATCCATTTTTCAGAACTTTGTGGTGAAATCATTTTATGATCATTTACAAAAATAAAACTATCTTGATTACCCACTTCTATTTTATTAAAATTAATATAATAATTAGATGGATTATTAACAACTAGCAAATATTTATCATTATTTTTTTCTATTTTAAATATTAGACTATTTATACTTTCATCAGAGTTTCCAATTAATTCTTTCGGTCTATAAAATATTTTAACTCTATTTTTAAATAAAATATAAAGATGACTATTTTTCAAACTACTTTCTTTAATCATCGGTATTTCCATAAAGTTAAGAAAAAATAGACTTTCTTTATTTAAAGGAATTTTATCTGTATCTAAAAAAATAAGCCGTACAGATTGACCTGTATACTCAATCATCTTAAATATTTTGGGTGTAATTACAAAAGATTGATCTGGACTATTAATCGTTGAATTTTCATCCCCCTTATCAATCCATACCTGTACAATGCTTGGAATTTTGCTTTTGCTCTGAAAATAGATTGTTTTTTCTTTCTTCCCTTCATTAAAAATTATTCTTGTACCCGTTAATGTTACTCCTGAATATGTTATAGAAAGAATATTAAGCCAAATAAAAAAAAGTAACTTCATTAATAATTCCACTTTTATATTATTAAAAAATAATCAAATAGGGTTTATTCATTATAAATAAACCCTTAAAATAATTATTGATAAGTAATTGTATATTCAGCAGTTGCTTTTACGATACCAGCTCTAATAGGGGTACCAGTAGATTTATACTGTACACCCAAAGTTGCAGAATTATTGGTAGGTGTAATTGCTATTCTGGTTGGACCAGATAAAACGACAGCAACACCATTTGAATCTAATATTTCTAATCCGATATTATTTGCAGCTGTAGTTCCTGATGCTATATTTCCTAAAATACCAGCAGTAACACTATAACCTGCCAATATAATACCTTTTACAGATGTGCAACTACCGGCAAAACCAATATTAAAATTAGTTTTTCCTGCTGTTGTTACAGTACCTGTAAATATTGATGCAAGCACAGGAGCTAAAAGTACTGTACCATTTTCATTACCATTTATTGTTGGTACACATGTTTCAGTACTTACTTCTCCTGAAAATTGAATTGTTGGTGCTGCCATCACTAAGCTTGATAAACTAAAAACTAATGTACTCACTAACACTAATAATATATTTTTCATCATATTTCTCTTTGTCATGTGATTTAAAATTAATCTTTTTAAAATAAATTTGATATAAATTAACATATTTATTTTTATTTAATTTTATAATTGATAGACAATAATAAAAAATTATATTATTTTTATAATTTTAATCAAAATCTATATAAAAATTATTATTAATCAATTTTTTAACATTATTATCTGTTATAAAATTTCAACCCAATTTATTGGTGATATAAAAATCTTCAAATAAATCTATTTTTAAATTTTATCCAATCAATCATATCAATAATTATTTTTATTTTATAAACTTCAATAATTTTATTAAAATACTTATTCCAAAAATTCAAACTTATAAAATTAAATATAATAACAAATTAATAAAACTGATCGGATTAATTAAAAAACCTTATTGTTTTTTATTTAAATAAAATAGGAAATTTTATTTATTCAGATGAAAATTGAGGATAATCTGGCATAAAATTTTGATGAAATACTACAACCAAATGTCATGATAAAATTGATTTTAATTGATGAATCTGTACCAAAAACTGTGCACCACCTCCCTCTTCATCATATCTATTCATTGGATTAATCGCTAATCCTAATAATTAAACTGTGATACTTAAATAAGTACCTAATAAACCTGAATTACGAAGCGTAGAAGTTTTAATGAGTTCTGTACCATCCTCATCAGTTGATGAAAGACATCATCCTAAAAATTTTTAGATTTTTTACTTACGTGATGTTAAGAATCGAATCTCTCATTAAGGTTCTCCCATTTAATCACTCTACTAGAATATATTTCACCATAAAAATCCAACATAAATAATATAAATAACATGTAAAAAATAACAATTTATTTACATATATATCATAAATAAAAATCAAATAATAATCATATAAATACTTTCTAATCATAAAGATAAGATAAGCCCCAAATACAAACATCATTTTTTTATCAAAAAGGATTGTTTTATTTAAACAGAAGGAATCTTGTATGAACCATGTGTATAAAACGATATTGAATAAAAAAACAGGGCAAATTGTTGTCGTTTCTGAAAAAGCTTCCAATCATGATAAAAGCCAAAGTCAGAAAGACTCTAAACGTAGTAAAAGTATTGAAAACAAGCAAAAATCATGTCTGATATCTCTACAAGAAACTTCACTTAAAAAAAGTTCATTGGCTTTTTCTATAGGTTTGGTTTCAACATTATTGAGTGCCAATCTATTTGCCACAACCTATACAGGCAATGCAAGTCAATTGGTTAACAGCACAACATTAGATGGAAATTTTGATAAACTAATAGATAGCACATCTGCAAACGGCTTATTGGATACGAACAGTATTACGATTGATTATACGTCAGGAACAGCACCCGATTTTGTTGTTGTAGGCTATGAAACAACTGATATAAACAAAACTGTAGCATCCTCCAATAATAATACAGTCACTTTAAAACAAGGCAATATTCATGGCAATGTTTACGCTGGTTTAGCACATTCAACGCTTGTTACAGGCAATGTTGATTGTTCAGATTTAGCAGCACAATGTAATAATGCAGTGAATGAGCTCAGTATAAATGCAACATCAATCACTACTGACAATAATACAGTTACTGTATTGAATCAAAATCCAATTGAAGTCCAAGGAAGTATTTACGCTGGTTATGCTGGGATAAACATTGCTTCTGGTGATCTTATTGCAGATAGTCATGATAAAAATGGGATAAGTGCTTACGCTATTTTCGATGTGAAAACTCAATCTAACACTTTAAATGCAAATAAAAATAATATTTCCATTTCAAGCGACCAAAATCACTTTGCAGATATCGCTGCTGGCTATGCCAGCATTGATATTTCGAATGGAAAAATACAAGCTGGAAGTGCTGGAGCTCCAGCCTATGCGACTGTCCAATCTGACACATCAAAAAATGTATTGAATGCAAATGAAAATAGCATATCCATTTCAAGTCATAAAAATACATTTAATGATATCACTAATGGAAATACAGGTATAAATCTTAAGTTTGGTGATCTCTCAGGTGCTGAATCTATTGCTTCTGCTGGTGCTCGATCAGAAGCCTTCGTTAATCTTACATCCAAAAATAATCACCTGAATGCAAATAAAAATGAAATTGTCATTGAAGGAAACCATAACTCGATTAAAGATATTATGGCAGGTCATGCTACAACCAATGTGACCTCTGGCGAACTCACAGCGAATCAAGCAAATTCAACCAATGCCACTTTCAATTTTTCTTCATCTACTGCCTATGCTTCTAGTGCGATCTATTTAGGTGAAAGCACGTTTACTGCAAACGAAAATAAAGTTGCAATTATCGGTGACCATAACGCGGTTAAAGATTTAACTGTTGGTTATACAGCTGCTAAGCTCAACTTTGGTGATGATATCAATGCAGGAACATCCATTAATGGCAATGCGGTAGCTTCTGTCCGAGCGAATGCTTCTGCATCAACGTCATTTATGAGCAATAAATTGAATGCAAATAATAATACGGCATCCATTATCGGTAACCATAACGCCTTTAATGATATCACTGCGGGGCATGCTGTTCTTCACACGACCTATGGTAATATCATGGGAGGAACTGCTCAAACGATAGGAGATCCTCCATCTGCTTACGAAAGTGAGACGAAAGCATGGATTAGAGCAAATGCGAATACTTTCAATGCAAATTCAAATCAGATTTTAATTTCAGGAAGTGAAAACAAATTCAACAATATCACTGCAGGCTACGCAGGATTGAATATTAAATTAGGTGATGTGACTGGGACAACACAAATTCTTGATGGAGTCACCAGTTCTAATGCGACAAATCTTACGCTAACAATCACAAACACTAATTTATCTGCTAAAGACAATGAAATTCAGTTGACTGGCAGTTCCACAATTGATGGCAATATTCATGTCGGTTATCTAGATTTTAATCTTGAACATAAAGCAATTGAAAATGCCGATGGTTCTGCTGGAACTATTTCACCTAATTTGAATAATACAACTGCTTTTGCGACAAATAATATTATTTCAATTGAGGGTAATCATCAGTTTACGAAGTCCGATGCAACAATTTATGGTGGTTATTTGGCTTATAATACTGAAAACAATTACAAGCCAGAAAGCTATGATGTATTTACTGGAAATACACTCAACTATGCGAACCGTACCCCTATTTCGATTGGCGAAATTGCAAATTTTCAACACTATAACTTTACCTTAGACCCAACACTTGCAAATAAAAATACGGCAATGATCACGGCTAAACATATTAGCTTAGGAAGTAATGAGTCGAATATCAGCAATGGCACTCAAGTTGCATCAGATATTAAAGTGGTCGGTATTCATTCTGGAAAACTTGTTTCAACTGACAGTAAATTTATTTTAATGCAAGCAAATCAAGGTCAATTAACTGGCTTAGGACAAGGTCATACCTCTACAGGAGTCGCTCAACAAGGTATTTCCTTACTATATGATGTTGAAACAAGTATCGACCAAGCAAATGACCAAGTCATTGCGACCATTACTTCTGGACATAATGAACCTGGTCCTGTCGTCAACCCACAACTTGAAGCCTTATTAGAAGGAAATCTTTCAGGGCTCATGCTACTCACTCGAAATGCAGATCATTTATCAGATCATTTATTTGGTGCAATGGATCAGCAAAATAAACGTGGTTTAATTCCTTTTGTGCTCTTCTCTGGTAATCACGCTCGTTATAATACTGGCTCACATATTAAATCTGATGGTGGTCTATTTACTGCGGGTTTAAGCCTTCAACAAGATCAATCTATTGTGGGTATCTTTTTTGAAAATGGTTGGGATAGCTACAAAACCTATAATGATTATAACAATGCCCCGGATGTGAAAGGTAAAGGACATAACCGTTTTAATGGTGCAGGTTTATATGGTCATTATGATTTCCTTAATGGTTGGTATATGGATGGCTCTTTCCGCGCTGGTCGTTTACATACTGCATTTGAAACAGATGATATTCGTAATGCTGCAACAGGAGAACGAGCATCCTATAATATCAGTGGTAACTACTATGGTATCCACTTAACAGGAGGATATATCTTCACCATCAATGATGAAAATGAATTAGACCTCAGTGCGAAATATTTATGGTCAGGCACTGAAAGCCAAAATTTAGTCATTGCAGGTGACAAAATGCATTTTAATCAGTTAAATTCACATCGTATTCGCCTAAATGCTGAAAATAATTATCAGCTTCAACCAGAGCTAACTTTATTGACAGGGTTAGGCTATGAATATGAGTTCAAAGCCAAAGCTGGCGGCACTACTTATGAGTTTTTTGATATTGCTCGAGGTGATGAACCAACCGTTAAAGGAAGTACAGGTATTGCCACACTCGGAGTTCGCTATGAACCAACTGCTTATAATCGCTTGAGTATGGACTTTAAGGCGAGTGGATATTTTGGTAAACGTGAAGGTGGCGCAGCTACAGTAAAAGTGGATTATAAATTCTAAATATTTATGAATCAAAATATAAAAATGAGCCAAAGAGGCTCATTTTTTATTGAATATAAAATCAATATTGTTCTTTTTGATGTTATCAAAAACTCAATCTGACATAATTTAATTTATCTCTCAATGATCACCATCTTAAAAAATTAAATTTTATAAACTTAGAATTGGAATTAATGACAAGGCTAACAATCCTCCCATTATTCGATTAAAAATAATGACTCTATTTCCTTTATTTAAATAATCAGCCAACTTATCCCCTATGATCGCCCAGAGAAAAACACAGACAAAGCCTATCAAACCGTAGCTGATACCCATTAAAAAAATTTCTTGCATTGCTGTAGTGGTTTTAATATACGCACTCACTGCACCTAACAAAACAATCCATGATTTAGGGTTAATCCATTGAAAAAATGCACCATTCCAAAACCCAAGCGCTTTAGTTTTTTTTTCAGAAGATGGGTTTAATTTACCTGCGAAAGCAATAAGATAGGATAAATATAGAATATAAAGACAACCAATCAATTTTAGAATAGGCATTAAGATAGGAAATTGAATAAATAATGTATTAATGCCCAAAGCAACTAAAATAAAAATGATGGTAAAACCAAAGCATATACCAGCAACTAAAGGTATAGTTTTAGCTGCGCCATAATTAACTCCTGATGCAAGTGCCATAAAATTATTCGGACCAGGCGTAATTGAGGTCACGACAGCATACAGACAAAATGCTAAATATAAACTTAATGTCATGTTTCATAAATTCATTCAAAAAAATCACCATACTTTAAAAAAATATTAAAGCAATTCTTTTATGCAATATTATTGCTCATGATTAAAAATAGAAATCGGCATATCTACTATTCATGGATTGGTCTTTGTGCTATGTATGATTTTTATCTAAAATTTATATCCTTTTTTTGGCAAAAATCTTTTCTTATGTGCAATATGGATGATCTAAAAATCTATCATTCGTTTTTCAATCATTGGTGATATTTCAAATGAATATCTGAACGTATATATGATATTCCAAAGTTGAATAAAAATAAGTTGAACCTAATCGGTGATTACCTAAAAATCTCGTAATTTTTATTTAACAATTTAAAAATTAGATTTTAACTAAAATTTAATTATTCATATTTATCCTACAAAAATAATTTAAAAAAATTACAAAAACATAAGATTCAATCAAAATAATAAAAAAGAATAATCATATCACTATAATTTGAATCATATGGGGTTGATTTTTAGTCCCTTTATTTCACAAAATAGTACTATTAAATAAACAACCAATATAAGAATAAATAACAACAACTTATATCATTTCATAATTTATAAATTTATTTTCCATTTAACTGATATAGCTCTCTAAGTATTATAAAACCTGCATTAGTGCTATTTATAGATACGATATCATTTTTATGACTAATTCCATAGATTATTAAAAATAATTATATAAATTAAAAAATAACCCTACTAAACCTCATAATGAATTTTCAAGATAAGAATTATTATTTTAATTATTTAATAATACTAAAAAACCATTCATAAAATCAGTTCACCTTCTATTTAGTATTTGTAAAAATGAAAACAGAATATTTATTTAATAAGTCTACGTTATCCGTAGCAATTATATTGGCGCTAGCGCACAGTTCTCAAAGTCTTTATGCAGCTGAAACAGTTCCTCAAGAAAGTGAGGCTAAACTTTTACAAGAAGTCGTTGTTTTAGGTACTAAGAGAAATAATGTTAAAGCGCTTGAATCACTTGCCCCTGTCGAAATTATTTCAAGTAAAACACTTGAGCAAACAGGTGCATTAACTCTAAACCAAGCACTCAACCAACTCATTCCATCATTCAATTTTCCACAAGGTCAAAATGCTTCAAAAGGTACTGGTGCCGTTCGATCAGCATCACTTCGCGGATTAAGCCCAGCCTATACTCTAATTTTGGTTGATGGTAAACGTCGGAATTTATCTGGAAAACTTGTGAATGGTGCTGATCCATTTCCAGCAGATCAATTTGTCGAAATTAATACCATACCCATTAGTGCGATTGACCGTGTTGAAGTTTTAAAAGACGGCGCATCCGCTCAATATGGTTCTGATGCGATTGCAGGTGTCATCAATATTGTTTTAAAGAAAAAAGATCATGGTGGCGAGCTCAGTTATCGCTATGGTGAATATAAAAAAGGAGATGGTGAAACAAATACAGCCAATGGCTGGGCAGGAATAGCATTACCTAATGATGGTTTTGTTACCTTCAGTGGTGAATGGTTAGATGGGAACCCTACTGATCGAAGTGGCCCAGACCTTCAATATGTCAATGCAGGGCCTAAAGGTGATCTTCGTAAAGGTCAATGGGGTCAAGGTGGACGTGATCACCATACTTTTTTAATTAATAGCGAACTTCCTATTAATGATGCATTCACTGCATACGGTAATGTGAACTATTCTGACATTAAAAATTATAATTTCGTTAACCCGAATTATTCTAAATCTAAAGATAACATTTTAGATTTCTATCCAAATGGTTTTCAACCACGCACGCATGAAAAACGTACAGATCAATCTGCTGTTGCAGGCTTACGTTATACCGATGAAACTTTAGGCAATTTCGATACGTATATTACTTGGGGAAAAAGCAATGTCATCAACAATTTATCTAACTCACTTTCACCAAGTTATGGCCTTAAGTCACATACCGCTTTTTATTTAGGTGAAACCAAAAGTGACTCTACCAACTTTGCCATAGACTGGAATAAACCAATCTCATTCAGTTGGGCACCAAAAGAGTGGGTTGTATCTTCGGGCATCAATTACCGTCATGAAAAATATGCAACCACACATGCTGGCGAAGAACAATCTTGGAACTTTGGTGGTTCAAATATTCCAAATGGACAACTCAATGCAGGTCAACCTGCCCGATTCGGTTCTGTTGATATTGGAGGAATTAACCCTGAAGATTTAGGATCAATATCACGCGATGTGTATAGCTTATATGCAGGATTAGAAGGTTCTGTTACCGATAAATTAGAACTTGGTTTCGCACTCAGAGCAGAAGATTATTCTGACTTTGGAAATACCATAAATGGTAAAATATCAACCCGTTATGAGTTCACACCGACATTTGCAACACGTGGTACCTTCAGTACGGGTTACCGTGCGCCAAGTTTAGCTCAACTAGGACAACAACGAACAACCTATACAGGTACATGGTCATTTGATGGTGGTGCAGCAGCAGCTGGACGTACACGCTTATTTAGACCCAATGATGCTGCTGTTGCTGCATTCGGTGCTAAAGACTTAGATCCTGCTAAATCACAAAATATATCACTTGGTTTTGTTTGGCAGCCTATTCAGAATGCATCCTTAACCGTAGATGCTTATCATATTAAAATTAAAGACAATATTGTCCAAACTTCTACCTTGCAAGACCCTGCAAATGGAACGACTAATGTCCATGATATTTTAAGTCAAGCAGGTTATTCAAACTATACAGGCGCGTCGTTCTTTGTTAACGGATACGATACCAAAACCAAAGGGGTCGATTTAGTAGGTAAATATTTATTAAATTTTGATCAATATGGAAAGCTCAATCTGGGCTTAGGTTTAAGCTTTCTCGATACCACGGTATCAAATGTCAAAGAAGGAAATGTACTCACTCGTACGGGGAAAACATTATTTAACCGAGATGTCATCCTTAACGTTGAAGATGCTATTCCAAAGAACAAACTTAATTTATCTGCAAATTATCAAATACAGCAGTGGAATATTGCTTTAAATCTAACACGTTATGGCAGCTATGTTTTCCATCACTCGACCTTAGCAGAACGTGATCAAAAATTTGATCCGCAATGGGTACTCGACTTAGATTTGCAATATGCAGTCAACAAATCATTAACGCTCAATATTGGCGCTAACAATTTATTCAATACATATCCTGAAGAATATGAATCATACAATCAGGTAAATGGTATTAACCGTTACGGCTTTATTCATCCAGCAGGTGCTTCTGGTGCCTTTTATTATGCTGGCTTTAACTATAAGTTTTAAGGGATAAAGCCATGTTAAAAAAAGAAACCATCGCGAGCGCACAAGAACTACATGATGAAATAACACATAGAAATGTTTTGAATTACATCACAACATATCTTCACGTTTATTTTAGAAAATGGTGGTTAATTCCATTCTTTATGTTAATTGTCATGCTGTTCGTTTGGCCGCTCATTATGCTTGTCATTGGTGGTTTCAAAACAACAGCACCTTTTTTACCAGGTGAATGGACATTTGATGCATGGCGCAGTGCTTTTGAAAATGCGGGTTTATTCAATGCAATTTTCACGTCAACAAAAATTGCATTTACATCAACAATTGTTGCTTTGTTTATCGCTTCAGTTTTTGCTTTTATCACTGAACGCACAAACTTTCGATTTAAATACTTGATTTTACCTGCAATGGCATTGGTTTTTGTTATTCCATTTTTATTCTACACCATTGCATTTACACAGCTTGCAAACCCTTATACAGGTTTATTAAACGACTTTCTATTTTGGGCATTTGGCATTAGCACACCTTGGTTAAATGCCAAAGGGTGGTTAGGCATCTATAGTGTCATTATTTTCAAAAAAATTGCGTTTAGTTATTTATTTATTGTTGGCGCTTTTAAAGCGTTAGACGGCTCGCAAGACGAAGCCTCATATGTTTCTGGCGCTAATCAGATTCAGACCTTCTTTAAAATTAATTTACCGAGCCTATTACCAGCCCTCACCAGTATTGCCTTATTAGGTTTAATCACTGGGTTACAAATATTCGAACCAGTTTTACTGTTAGGTTCTTCTGAAAATATTGCAGTGATTTCTACTCATTTAATGAATTTAGTGAGTGGTGCGAAAGGCATGCCCAGCTATGCAGAAGCAAGCATCCTATCCACGTTATTTGTACTTGTTATTAGCCTTATCTATCTAGCGCAACTCAAAAGCTTAGGAAAGAAAAAGTTTTACAGTATGAATGGTAAAGGCACGCGTACTCGTAGCATTTCTTTGTCCCTCTATTTTAAAGTTTTAGGTTATGGTGCTTTAGGCATATATGTATTTGTGGCGCTTATTTTACCCTTAGGTGCACTCCTCTTTTCTTCGCTTCAACCATATCCTGGCATATATAGTGGCTTTTCACTTGATCGTTACTATGATTTGGTAAATCAACCTCGGATTTTCTCAGCCTTAAAAGTTACGCTCACCCTTGGCACAATGGTTGGCTTTATCGTCATGATTCTTGCGCTCAGTGTCATTGTCATTGGGCAACAGCTTAAACCTAAAACATGGGCAGCTGTGAAGTTCTTCACACTGATTCCTATTGCGATGCCCGGCATTATTGCAACTGTTGCTGTGACTTGGGCCTATCTCAGTTTACCTGGTTTGATGCAGCTCTATGGAACAATTTGGCTGGTCGTTATTGCTTTAATTGTGACTGGTATGCCGCTTGCAAGCCAATTAATGAATGCTGTACATGGACAACTCTCCCCATCTTTAGTTGAAGCAGCTCGATTATCGGGTGCCTCAGGCTTACAAAGTTTCTTCGAAATTAGCTTAAGGCTGGTACTTCCTAGCTTTATTGCGGGTTGGTTTATGACTGCAATTATGATTGCAGGAAATTTAGAAGTCCCTTTATTACTCAAAGCACCCGGACTAAATACGCTCGCAATGGTCAGCTACAACATTCAAAGTGCAGGTGATTACAGCATGGCTGCCGCGCTACTCATTTTCATTTTGCTCTTTAGTCTTGGTCTTTATGGCATCTCTAAAGCACTTCAACTTTTGATTCAACGTCACCGCAAAAATCGCCATAACCAATTTATTCAAAAGGATTTCATATGAGCAGTATTTCTATAAAACAACTCAATAAAGCTTTTGATGGTCGAATTAATGCAGTCAAAGATTTAAATCTTCACATTAAACCAGGTGAGTTCTTTGTTTTGCTTGGACCAAGTGGCTGTGGAAAAACCACAACATTACGCTGTGTCGCGGGCCTAGAAGAACCTGAATCGGGTGAAATATCAATTGCTGATCATTTGGTATTGGCCCCCCATAAAGGTGTATATGTACCACCTGAAAAACGTGAAATTGGCATGGTTTTTCAAAGCTATGCACTTTGGCCACATATGACCGTTTGGGATAATATCGCCTATCCCATTAAAACCCGAAAAAAAATTAAAGAGGCTGAAAAGCAACAAATTTTTAAAACAATTCAATTGGTAGGACTTGAGGATTATATACATCGTTATCCATCAGAATTATCAGGTGGTCAGCAACAGCGCGTTGCTTTAGCACGTGCTTTAGTGAATCAACCTAATGTGATTTTATTTGATGAGCCTCTTTCCAATTTGGATGCGAGTTTACGTATTAAATTACGTATACAGCTTCGTGCATTACAAAAAGATATTGGCTTCACAGCAATTTATGTCACACATGATCACTCAGAAGCTTTGGCGCTCGCGGATCGCATTGCCATTATGCGTGCAGGTTATTTAGAACAAATTGGTACACCAAGTGAAATCTTTTTAAAACCTAAAAGCCAATATGTTGCCGAATTTGTAGGTTTTGAAAACATTTTAAAAGCGACATTAATACAAGCAGCAGAACAAACATCGGCTGTATTAGATTACGCTCATCAACCCATTCATGTTGATAATTCAACAGCATTTTCTGTAGGTGATCATGTACTTTTAGCACTGAGAGCTAGTCAAATTATTGGTGCACCATTTAAAAAGGAGGTACAAGACCAAACTCATGATTATTTAGTGGGTGAACTTAAAAGCGTCAGTTATGCAGGAGATTATTATCTTGCCATTGTGAATTTGGTTAAAAAAGATGAACAAGGTTTTTTCATTACACTGGATACCGAGTTACAAGTGCATTTACCTCTGAGCCAATGGGGAAATGATATCTCCTATGTCAACTCTTTTAAAAATCAATATTTACAGCTGAGTATTCAAAAAGGTAATGCAATCGTTTTACATGATTCATTAAAGCAAGTAGATCATTCCAATCATGGGGAGGCTGCATGAGACGTCAAGCCTACCCCTATACCATATTCGGCAGTATTGCTTTTATTATTTTACTGATCTTTATTGGTACACAGCAAAGTTTCTCATTTCAAAGTCATGATACACGTACCCGACCACTTTCTGGTACTCCTGCTGAACAAGCAGAACTTGAACGTTTGTATCAAGCGGCTTTACAAAAGGGTCAAACTGAAGTTGTGGTCTACCAAGCCGCAATGGACTATGAATGGCAACCGCTTTGGAAAGCTTTTTCAGAAGCTTTCCCCGGTATCCAAATCAAATACATGCACTTGTCTCCTGCAGAAATTTTTAATCGTTTAGACACCGAAACTGTGACAGGTTCTCATTTCGCAGATATTGTGTCCTATCCAATTAATAATATTTTTGATTTAAAAGCCAAAGGCTATCTGTCGTCATTTAAATCCATTAATGCTGAAAAATTGCCAAATTATTATCGAACACAAGATGACACCATTCAATTTAGCTTTTTAAAAGTATACGGATTAGGCTTTAACAAAAATCGCTTAGGTAATGAACAACTACCTGAAAATATTCATGAATTACTCAGTAAAAAATGGGAGAAACAATTTGAATACGGCGCACCTGGTGGAGGTGCTGGAACAGTCGATATCGCTTTAATTCAACTCCTTCAGAAAAACAAAATAACCGAACAAGACTTACGCAACTTGAAAAAGAATGGAGGAATTGGTGGTACTCAAGAACAAGGGACGATTGTACTTGCACAATCGAGAACAACTCTCAGTCCTTGGGTATATCTCCCCCCTTTAGCAAGACAAAAAGCATTAGGGGTGCCAATTGAAATTAGTTATCCAGCGGACTTCACTTTACTCATTCCGTTTGGTCAAGGCTTGGTCAAAAATCCTGCACACCCTGAAGCTGCAAAACTTTTACAAACGTGGTTACTCACCCCAGATGTACAAAAGCTATTTGCTGAAGAAACTTTTTCATACGGCACGATTCCGAATGCACCCAGACCTCAGGGTCTACCGACCAGTGTAAATAATCAAATTGATGATCCTTCGTTGTACCCAGAAGCCTTGTCAAATCTCATCAAAAAATGGGTACCTAAATTTCAATCAATTTGGTATAGCTAAAGGATAAAATATGAGCTTTTCACAAAAAATTGATCTCCATAGTCACTGGTTTTCACCACGTGTTACACAATTGCTCTTAGACAAACAAAAAGGAATTCGTTTTCTTCGAACAAAAGATAAAATTTGGTTAGATCGCCAAAGTAATGACGCCCTTCCTCATTTTTTTGAACTGGGACCACAGTGGTTTGATATTCAACTTCGTATTGAACATTTGCAACAACATCAGATTCAACGCCAATTAATTTCTTGGCCAACTACTTTAGATATCGATGTATATATTTCTAAAGATGAGTCTATTTCTTTAAGCCAAACCTATAATGATGATTTAGCTGAATTAATTCAACAACATCCCAATCAATTTAGCGGTTTAGCTTATTTGTCTACGTCTAATTTAGATCATGCCCAATTTGAGTTAAACCGAGCGCACAAAACATTAGGACTATTTGGCGGAGTATTGCCAATTGGCGTACTTTCAACAAGTGCGAGTGCTCAACAATTAAAAGATTTATTTCATACAGCAAATGCGCTCAAAAGCCACATATATTTACATGCAGGCTTTGGACATTCAAATATACATAATCAAATTTATTTAGAACATTCAGGTCAAATTTCCAAAGAGACACATTTACTTAATACCAGCTATGTCTTTGCTTCTACAGTATTTACATTACTCTTTACTGATTTTCTTGATGCGTATCCTGATGTCACCATACAAATTGCAATGTTAGGCGGTGCAGCAGCATTTTCGTTGCTTATTGAACAGTTTAGAACCAAACCAGAACGCTATGGTGAACATGAAAATTATCAACGCCGTTTAAAACAGCTTTATTTTGATACGGGCGCATCTGGTGACGGCACAATTGCCATAGAAACGTTAGCAAAAATTGTTGGAACAGAGCAAATTGTCTTTGGCACCGACTATGCACCTGTGCCATCAGTGCAACCTATTATTCAAAACATTGAAAATACACATTTAACACTCGAGCAAAAACAGCAAATTTACTTTCACAATGCAAATCATTTATTTAAAGATAAAGGATTAAGCAACCATTTAAAAATCGCTTAAAAGGAAAAACCATGTCAAATATTCCACAACACATTAATCCAATTGTTGCTTACCACAGCCACATTTATTTCACGGCAGAAACACGCCATATTGCAGAGCAATTAAACGAGGAATTACAAGATTTATTTAAAATTTGGGACTATCGCTGGTTAGATGCATCTAATGGCTTACACCCAACACCAATGTTCAGATTTGCTATTTTAAAAGAAGATTTTTCACGCTATGTAGAATGGATTTTAACCCGTCGTCAAGGCTTAAATGTTTTAGTTCACGCCATTACAGGAAATGATTATATAGATCATTCATATTTAACCTTATGGCTTGGTGAGCAACTACAACTTGGTCTTGAACCTATGAGAAAACGTGAAGAAGAACGTCAAGCTCAAGGTGTAACCAATCATCAATCTGACGTATTTTTAACAGGCTTAGACATTAATCAAGCTGGAAAGATACGCTATAAAGCAGGTGATGATTCATATAAAGCACGCAATATTACTCCACAACATCCAACAAACTCTTAATCTCAGATACAGGCAAACATTCTGTGTTTGCCTTTTGAAACTATGAAATTATCAACGCATCTGCATTTAACACTCGACCAACTAGAAAAAGTTCCAGACCTTCCTGGTCATCCCTGGAAATTTATTCTATTGGCACTCAAGCGATTAAAATGGTGGTTACCCATCATTTTAATCTTACAAATTTTATCAACCATCTGTGCTGTGCTCATTCCTTATTCTCTAGGCACCATCATTTCAATTATCACCAATCGTAGTCATGACGTATTACAGGCAAGTGTCTTCTGGCTTCCCTTAATCTTATTTACACTCGTCAATATTGGTGAAGTTGCATTTGGTCGTTTAGCAGGTTTCATGCGAGTTTATGTTGCCCCACTACAACGTTCTTGGGTGTCATCAGAAATGTTTGCTTACTTGCAACATCATTCACAACGATTTCTCAATCAAAACTTTGCAGGGGCTCTCGCCTCTCGTATTTCAGAAACGGCGATGAGCTGTAATATGATTACGTGGGCAATTGTTTTTGACTTCTTTCCCGTTATTCTCACCATGGCATTTTCAATTGGTATTTTATATTTTGTCAGTTGGGAATTGTCTCTTTTCATCTTACTTTGGAGTATTTTATTTCTTTTTATTTCTTATAAACTGGCCAAAAAAAGTCAATTTTATTCGAAAAAATTTGCAGCAGCACGAAGTGAAACCGTTGGTTGTATGGTGGATGTTGTCAGTAACTTAGCACTCGTTAAATATTTCGCAAGAAGTGCTTTTGAACGTCATGTTCTACATCGCTTTTTAGAAAAAGAGGTGAAATCTGCACGTAAATCATTTGGTTATAATGAATTTTTACAATTATTCCAATTTTCAGCAGCTGTTTTACTTAAAGTTGGTGTACTCATCATAGCAATTCAACTGTGGCTTCACCATCGAATTAACGTAGGTGATTTAGTCATGAGTATTACGCTTGCCTTTACCATTATTGCTGAAGCCAAAAATATTAGCAGACGATTTTTAGATATTTTTGAATTTATTGGCAATATAGAAAATGGCGTTCGCTCCATTATTCAACCTCATGATTTAGTTGACCACCAACAAGCTTACGCAATTGAAGTACATCAACCAACCATTGAGTTTAAAAATGTCACTTTTGGTTATAAAGACCATCAAAAGATTTTTGACCAATTTAATTTAAAAATTAAAGCAGGAGAAAAAGTTGGACTTGTTGGCTTTTCTGGCTCAGGGAAATCAACCTTTATTAACTTAATTATGCGCATGTACGATGTAAAATCTGGGGCAATCTTAATTGATAATCAAGATATTAAAGAAGTAACGCTTAACTCATTACATCAAGTCATTAGTTATATTCCTCAAGATTCTAGTCTATTTCACCGCTCACTTGCGGAAAATATTCGTTATGGTCGTTTAAATGCGACACAGGCAGAAATTGAAACTGTAGCGAAACAAGCATGTGCACATGAATTCATTAGTCAACTCGATCAAGGATATTCAACCATTGCAGGTGAACGAGGTGTGAATTTATCTGGTGGGCAACGTCAACGAATTGCCATTGCTCGTGCATTAATTAATGAAGCACCCATCTTAATTATGGATGAAGCAACTGCAAGCTTAGACAGTCTGACAGAAAGTGAAATTCAAAAAGCATTAATTCCGCTCATGGAAGATCGTACCTGCATTGTCATTGCACATCGCCTTTCAACAGTTGCTAATTTAGATCGTATTATCTATCTCAAAGACGGTCAAGTGATTGAAGACGGCTCACCACAAGAACTGCTGAGTAATCAACATGGTGCCTTTAAATATTTATGGGACAATCAAAGTAAAGGCATGCTAGCACATTAAAATCCTCCCTTAATCTCAAATATGCCAATGCTTACATCTTGTTATGTGCATTGGCGATTTTTGAGTTTTTCTTCAAAAATATCATCATACAGCATCTACTTTATTCAGTTAAAATATCGATCAATCATTCTCATTTTAGTTTTCTTATTCTATATTATTTTTTAGCGACCATATACGTTATCCCATTTGTTTTTGAGTAGAGTATTGCTGTGCTTTTACAACAAGATTTGACTGCCTCTGAATTCACCCTTTTTACAGAAATTTTATGGAAATTGGGCACTGAAAAAGGAACACCTGAATTACGTCAAAATATCCTTGCAGATATCGCAACACTACTCAGAGCAGACTTTGCATCCTCTTATATTTGGGATGCTAAAAATAATCTATCTAAACAAGCCATTTTATGGAAACTTGATCAAAAAGTAATTCGAGAATATGACCGTATTTGGCAACATGCTGATCCTATTACATCCACCTTGCGCCAACGGCAAAAACCGACATTTGTCAATGAAATCATCACGCTCGCTGATCTTAAAAAAACCACATATTTCAATGAATTTTTACAACCGTATGGTCTATACCATGGTTTAAATGTCTACTTTGTTCGTAATGGCATTGATGTTGGTGACTTTCGAATTTGGCGAGCATCTGATGCAGTCATGTTTAATGCGCGTGAAAAAAGAATTTTAAATATTTTAGAACCCTATATATGCAATGCTTTACCGATTGATCTTGCCACACGTTATTTATTAACACCACGTGAACAAGAGATTGTCATTTTAGTTTCGAAAGGTCTAAGTGATAAAGAAGTTGCTAATTTACTTGAAATTGGCTTTACAACAGTCAGAACACATCTTAAACATGCAATGCAAAAAATAGGCTGTAACAATCGTACAGAAATGGCACTACTTATTCATCCATCTTATCATCCTTAATTTTGAGGATATTAAGCCATGTTAACTATGTATTAAATTAATTCGACAATAACTTAAATGGATTTTAAGTCACAATGTCAATCAATCACGAAAATACCACTCAGTCTCTGAATTTATCCACGTTATCTGCTTATGAAATTTCTGCTTTGATTCGAGAGCGAAAAATTTCTTGTGAACAACTTGTACACTTATATTTTTCAAATATTGAAAAATTACCAACATTAAATGCGTTTATTTGCGTAAATAAAGCTGCGGCATTAAAACAAGCAAAATTTTGGGATCAACAAATTTCAGCAAACCTACCCTGTCCTTCTTTAATTGGAGTTTTAATTGCCGTAAAAGATAATATCCATGTTGCAGGATTTCCGAATAGTGCTGGCACTCGCGCTTTAACAAAATTTATGCCTAATACATCAGCACCCATTATTCAAAAATTGGTTGATCATGGTGCGATTATTGTTGGGAAAGCGCATATGCATGAATTAGCATTTGGGGTAACTGGATATAATTCAGCTATTCATATTCATGAGGTGATTGGCACTCGAAATGCTAAAAATTCACAATATATTGCAGGTGGTTCATCTTCTGGTAGCGCAGTTGCTGTTGCTGCAGGAATGGTTCCTATTGCCATCGGAACAGATACTGGTGCCTCTGTTCGACTACCCAGTGCTTTAAATGGATGTGTTGGTTTTCGCCCAACACTAGGACGATACTCACAAGAAGGAATCACTCCTATTTCACATACTAGAGATACAGCTGGTCCAATGGCACATACGGTTTCAGATATTGCACTGATTGACCATGTCATTACTCAGCAAACCATTCTAAATCCAATTCCTGCACAAAAAATTAGACTCGGTATCTATTCTTATTTCTGGTCAAATTTAGATGAAGATGTTCAAAATCATGCAATGCTTGCGATAGACCGATTAAAATCTGCTGGTGTTGAAATTATTCCTGTCGACATGCCTAATTTAGCGCAACTTAATCAATCTATTTCTTTTCCTGTTGTACTTCATGAAGGAAAATATGATCTAATTCAATACTTGAAAAAATATACACAAATAAGTATTGAATCGGTTGTTGAACAAATTACCAGTCCAGATGTATATACATTATTTACACAGCATATTCTTCCTGAATTAATCACAAATGCTGAGGGGAATTTAGTCCCTATTTTGCCATTATATCAAAAAGCAATACATGAATTTCGACCACAATTACTTGCTTTGTACGAAAAAACGTTTAAAGAAAATAACTTAAATGCTTTAATTTTTCCAACTTCACCAATGCTTGCACCACTTGCCAACGAACACGCTAGCTCAATTGAAAATTTTCAAAGACTCGTTCAGAACACCGATCCTGGTAGTAATATTGGACTTCCAGGATTGAGCCTACCAATTGGCTATTCAACTCAAGAAAATCTTGCCATTGGTCTTGAAATAGATGGTTTACCTCATTCAGATGCAGAATTACTTGCTATTGCTGCCACATTAGAAATGTTACTGAATTAATCCTAAAATCATTCAAAGTTAGGAATATGATTTTCATATTCCTAAACAACAATGTTGATCTTTAATTCTTTAATGTACTATTTAATCAAAAGTGTTCTATTTTCATACTTCACTTATTAAAATGCGATATAAGATACTTTGACGTCATCCTATTCGATCACGTACGCTGTCTCATAGATGATTATATTGAAAATTCTACTGATTTAGACTTGAATCGAACCTTAGGTCATAGATTATAACGTTGAGATAACGAACTTTAATCTAGAGAAATTTATGTCGATTAAAAAACTTACGGTTCTATCTGCATTTCTTCTTACTATTACTGCATCTGGATGCAGTATTTTTAAATCTTCAATGATTACTGAAGAAAAAAATGCGAAAAAAATTATTGTGGATCGCATAGATCAACAACATAAAGCTGTGGGAATAGCGCTGGCATTGAGTAACCCGCAAGGCAATATTTTTATTAACCATGGTGTACAGTCTCATCAAAATTCTAAACCCATAACATCCGACACAATTTTTGAAATTGGTTCTATTTCTAAAATATTCACCAATGTATTACTTGCCCAGCACATTATTGATAAAAAAATATCTTTGGATGCGCCTGCCCAAAACTATATGCCAGCAGATATCGTTTTGCCTAAAAAAAATGGGAAAGAAATTACGCTTTTTGATTTAGCAACGCATCATTCAGGACTTCCATCTGTCCCCCCTAAAATATTTAAAGCACCGATTGAAAATCCATATGCAGATTTAACTCGACAAGATTTAGCAGAATTCCTACAGCACTACGAACTCTCACGTTTACCTGGTGAAGCTTTTGAATATTCAAATATAGGAACGACACTCATTGGACTTGCTTTGGAAAATGTAGCAGGAAAACCCTATGAAGAACTCGTACAATCCATCATTTTAAATCCTTTAGGAATGAGTGAAACTTGGGCAAATGTGCCAAAAAACAAAAATGATCGCTATGCCGAAGGCTACAATAGTCAAGGTACTGCAACATCTCATTGGGATTTAGGTGTTTTTCTTCCCGCAGGAGGTTGGCATTCAACTGCACGCGATATGAGTCGTTTTCTCAATGCTGCAAGTCAGATTAAAGAAACCCCTTTATCTCCTGCTTTTTCACTTATGCTCTCTCATACACGTCCAATTGATACAGAAAGTGATCTAAAAATTGGCTTAGGCTGGATCATTTCGAATCAAAATATTGTATGGCATAATGGAATGACAGGTGGATTTAGCGCTATTACAGGTTATCGACTTGACAATAAACACGGTGTGTTAATTTTGTCGAATCAGGCTTCAGCATCTAGTGTTGATGATATTGCAATGCATCTTCTCGACTCAACCAATCCATTACAAGCGCCACCTGCAAAAATACCATTTCATTCTGTTCCGACTACATTATTAACAGAATATCAAGGACGTTATCGTATGGCAGCCGATATTTATCTTGATGTACTTGTCGAAAATGATCGCCTATTCGTAGAGGTCAATGGACAAGGCAAAGCTGAATTTCAAGCAGTGTCAGACTATCAATTTACGGCCCCCGCACTGATGATCACCATTGAATTTCAACGTAATTCAACAGGTCAAATTCAGCATTTAATTGTTGATCAACAAGGCATGATCACTGAAGCACCTCGGATGACGCAGCATGTCCAATAAATTATTACTGACCGCGCATGAGTGCGCACAAAGAACTGGTTTAACCATTCGTGCGCTACGGGTGTATGAATCTCATGGTTTAATTACCCCGCAAAGATCCGAAAAAGGCTGGCGACTTTTTGGGTATCAGGAGATAGAACGCTTAAATGAAATTATTTCCTTAAAAAATATTGGGATGAGCCTACGAGAAATCAGCATTTTATTGTCTAACCATCATCAAACCTCACTTGATCATACGCTACAAATTCAAGAAAAAACCTTACTCTCTCGTCGAGATCAAACTGATAAAGCGTTACAGGTTATTTATTATTTAAGATCTAAGCTTCAGGCGGGACAAAATACCTCCCTTGAAGATTTACTTCATCTTGTCAAAGAAGCCCACTCTCCTCTCAATACAATGGAAAGTAATATTTGGAGATCCTATACACAGGCTCGCCCTCGACAAGAAATTATGCTTGATCCTCATGAAATGCATGATCTTGTTGGAACATGGGAGTTTAATGATGGATCGATTATACAAACCGTCTTACGTCATCATGAATTATATTACTTGCATAATCAATTCAGCTATCGCCTTTTACCTGAAGCACCTGATCAATTTTTTATTAAGGGAATGGCCATACAAATTCACTTTCAGCGAACAGCTTTGAATAGCGTTGAAACTTTACAACATCATCAAAATGGAATAATTGAAACGGCAACCCGCGTAGCGGACTCAAAGGCCAAAGAACAATTGACGGCTTTAAAGGAAAAAATTAAAACGCAACAACCTCACCTTAAAAGTAAAATTGCCTTGCATCAACTACTTCTCGAACAAGCCCAGAAGATACAAAATCATTCCAGTATGACCCCGCTTTTAGCACAAGTCATCGCTGAACAAAAAGACTATATTCACGCAGCAATTCATCCCTTGGGCAATCTTAATCAGCTTATTTTTCAATCTATTGCTCAAAATGGTTTAGAAATGTATCATGCCGAATTTGATCACGGGAAATTGGAGTGTGGTATTTCTTTAACCCAATCTGATCAAATTGGTGCATTTTATATTTATCCTATTTTAGACATTTCATCCTAGCTTAGAAATCCATTGCGGATTCCTATATGAATTAAATTATTTCATATAATCTTATTATCAAGATTGATAAAAGAGTGCCATCACATTCTTTTATCAATTCTTATTTTGTATGATTTCATTAGTTAATATGACGTTTCAGCCCCGTCATTTGAATAATGCGTGTCGATATTTCTTCAATCGACATTTCAGAAACATTTAAATATTTAATGCCCTCAGAGATATAAATGCCTTCTATAGCACGTAATTCCATTTGACATTGGTTGAAACTTGCATAACGACTTCCCGCTTTTCGTTCTGTCCGAATCGCAACGAGGCGTTCAGAATCAATCATTAAACCAAATAATTTACTTTTGTGCGGGCGTAACACTGCGGGTAAACGATTGTCGTCTAAATCTTCTTCCGTCAACGGATAATTTGCAACGCGAATTCCGAACTGTAAAGACAGATAAATTGATGTTGGCGTTTTGCCCGATCTTGAAACACCAATCAAAATAAGATCTGCTTTGTCGTAATGTCGTGTTCTTGCACCATCATCATTATCTAAAGCAAAATGAACAGCATCAATACGTGACTTATAAGACTCGGAATTTGTCACAGCATGGGTCTGCCCGACTAAAGTTGTAGGACTTGTTCCTAACTCTTCTGATAATTTACTAATAAGTCCTTCAAAAACATCTAGATTTACTGCATCTGCAGTATTAATAATATCGCGAACATATGGATCCACCAAAGTATCGAATACCAAAGGTTTTTGACCATCATTTTTAGAGCATGTATTAATTTCGGCAACAACATTTGTTGCTGCTTCTTCCGTTGTTATATAAGGAATAATATGAATATCAAAGTCTACATGCGGAAACTGTGCCAAAAGAGAATGCCCAAGGGTTTCAGCCGTAATTGCAGTACCATCTGAAATAAAAAAAACGCTTCGCTTAATTTGTTTACCGTCTGACATTAAAATTCTCCTTAAATATTTGTCTAAGTACTATATAATCATTATAGTAACCGCATCTTACATGACTGTCGCATAGTAAAATCAAAAGCTCAGTTTTTTTGATATAATTTCATGCCAAGATACTGATTAATACTGCAAAAGTGGAGTAACAACTTTGGAAGCGCGCGTAATTGGTCTAGAAAAATTAGGAAAGGATGATGTTGAACTGGTCGGTGGGAAAAACTCATCTTTAGGGGAAATGATCAGTCACTTATCAAATGCAGGTGTTTCTGTACCAGGAGGCTTTGCAACAACAGCTGATGCGTATCGTGAATTCCTCGAGCAAAGTGGACTAAACGCAAAAATTAACGCAGAACTTGCAGCACTTAATGTTGATGACGTTAATGCTCTTGCTGAAACGGGCGCTAAAATACGTCAGTGGGTTGTTGAAACACCACTGACAGCAGAATTAGAAAAAGAAATTCGTGCTGCATTCGAAACATTATCGAACGGTAACCCTGATATCTCGGTTGCCGTTCGTTCTTCTGCAACAGCAGAAGATCTTCCAGATGCTTCTTTTGCAGGACAACAAGAAACGTTCTTAAATATTCGTGGTATTGATAATATTCTTATTGCGATTAAAGAAGTTTTTGCATCTCTATATAATGATCGTGCCATTTCATACCGTGTACATCAAAACTTCGCACATGATGTTGTCGCTTTATCTGCTGGTATTCAGCGGATGGTTCGCTCTGAAACTGGTGCAGCGGGTGTAATGTTTACGCTTGATACCGAATCTGGTTTCCGTGATGCTGTCTTCATTACTGCATCATATGGTTTAGGTGAAATGGTGGTTCAAGGTGCTGTTAACCCAGATGAATTTTATGTATCAAAACCTTTATTAAACGCAGGAAAACACGCAGTTCTTCGCCGTAATTTAGGTTCTAAACACCAAAAAATGATTTATGGTGACGAAGGTTCTGCGGGAAAATCAGTCGTTGTTGTTGATGTTGAAAAAGCAGATCGTCAACAATTTTCTTTAAATGACCAAGAATTGCAAGAACTTGCTAAACAAGCATTAATTATTGAAAAACACTACGGCTCACCAATGGATATTGAATGGGCTAAAGATGGTGATGATGAGCAAATTTATATTGTTCAAGCGCGCCCTGAAACTGTTAAAAGTCGCGAAAATGTCGGCACAATGGAACGTTATCTTTTAAAACAAAAAGGTACTGTGATTTGTGAAGGCCGTTCAATTGGTCAACGTATTGGTTCAGGTAAAGTTCGTATTGTGACCTCCATTAAAGAAATGGATAAAGTACAAGCGGGTGATGTATTAGTTTCTGATATGACTGACCCAGATTGGGAACCTGTCATGAAACGTGCAGCGGCTATTGTCACCAATCGTGGTGGTCGTACGTGTCATGCTGCAATTATTGCACGTGAACTTGGCGTTCCAGCAATTGTAGGCTGTGGTAATGCAACTGAAGTATTGGTCGATGGTCAGGAAGTGACTGTTTCATGTGCTGAAGGTGACACAGGTTTTATCTATGAAGGATCATTAGATTTTGAAGTTCAAAAGAACTCCGTAGAATCTATGCCTAAACTTCCGTTCAAAATTATGATGAACGTCGGTAACCCTGATCGCGCATTTGACTTTGCTCAAATTCCAAACGAAGGTATTGGTCTTGCACGTTTAGAATTTATCATCAACCGTATGATTGGTGTACATCCTAAAGCATTATTGAATATTGATAGCTTACCACGTGAAACACGCGCTGCTGTATTAGCACGTACGGCAGGTTATACGTCTCCAATTGAGTTTTATGTAGAAAAATTAGTTGAAGGTATTTCTACATTAGCAGCAGCATTTGCCGACAAACCAGTCATTGTTCGCATGTCAGACTTTAAGTCAAATGAATATGCAAACTTAATTGGTGGTAAGTTATACGAACCAGAAGAAGAAAACCCAATGCTTGGTTTCCGTGGTGCGAGTCGCTATGTTTCTGATAACTTCCGTGATTGTTTTGAGCTTGAATGCCGTGCATTAAAAAAAGTTCGTGATGAAATGGGCTTAACCAACGTACAAATCATGATTCCATTTGTACGTACCGTTGCTGAAGCAAAACGTGTAATCGAATTGCTTGCGCTAAATGGTCTTAAACGTGGTGAAAATGGTCTTAAAGTCATCATGATGTGTGAATTACCAACCAATGCCCTCTTAGCAGAACAGTTCTTAGAGCATTTCGATGGTTTCTCTATCGGTTCAAATGACTTAACTCAGTTAACACTTGGTTTAGACCGTGATTCTGGTATTGTCTCTCATCTATTTGATGAGCGTGATGCAGCAGTAAAAGCGCTTCTTTCTATGGCTATTCATGCATGTCGTAAGGCGGGTAAATATGTGGGTATTTGTGGTCAAGGACCTTCAGATCATCCAGATCTTGCACGTTGGTTAATGGAACAAGGAATTGATTCTGTCTCTTTAAACCCTGACTCAGTTTTAGATACTTGGTTCTTCCTCTCTGAAAAAAAAGCTCAACAAGCTTAATAAAACATGCTAAAAAGACCCATTAATGGGTCTTTTTTATTTTTGGCTTTTGGAATTTTAATTTTATGCAAATTTACTTGGCGCGCAATAATCAACAAGCTGGTCCATATACACTTGAGCAACTCAATCAAATGTTAGCAAGCCAACAAGTTTTACTGACAGACTTGATTTGGCATCAAGGAATGACTGAATGGAAAGCTTTGGGTGAGTTGACCCACGGCCAATTTGTTTATCAACCACAAGGTTATGTTCCCCCGACTCAACTACATCAGGAAGTACAAAACCCAAGTTACCAAAATTCAACGATTCAAAAGGTAACCGTTAATAAAGCAGCCTCTTCATCGGAGCTTGCATCTATTGGTTCACGCATATTAGCAAAAGTAATTGATTTGCTCTTATGGTTACCAGCCTTTGCTCTCCCTTCTTTCTTCTTTAATCATGATCAACAAGGTCAATTGCTTGCCTTACAACATAACTTACAAGCAGCAGATACCTCTAACCAAATGACTCAGCTTCAAAAAGAATTATTTACTTTAATTCCAATGGAAGCATGGGCTGCAATGGCACTTTATATTTTTATTATGCTGGTTGTACAAGCCATCATGATTGCAAAATCTGGGCAAAGTATAGGAAAAAAACTGGCACGAATTAAAATTGTTGATGCTAATAATAACGGTCCAGTCAGCCTTTTCCGTGCATTTACATTACGTTCTGTACTCTTTATTTTTCTAACAGCATTACTTTTTCCATTCATTAATATATTTGACTTTGCTTTTGGATTGCATAAAAAGCGTCAAACGCTACATGATAAGCTTGCTAAAACGATTGTAATTAAGAATTAAACCCAAAATAAAACAAGGGGTAATTTTACCCCTTGATCTATTTCATTCTCTTGATATTAAAATAAAATTCTTTTAAAAAAATATAATTCCGACTATTAAAATTGGTTTTTATTACAGCCATTTAAAGCACCTTTACATATAGCTTAGTTCCCCGATATAAGGCATAATGCCCTACAACGTAGCGGTGCCTCATGATTAGAAAGTTAGATCATGTCTAGAATTCCTAATCATGAGCCACTTTAATCGCTATCCCATATTTATTTAGGGAATGGGACTCTTCACCGAGGTTGTAAAATGAGACAAACAATTTTAGCTGTATTGTCTTTATCAACGCTTGCCGCACTCTTAACTGGGTGTGGTGGTGATATGGTACTTCTAAACTCAAAAGGTCCAGTTGCTGAAGGTCAAAGTAACCTGATGATGACTGCGATCTACCTAATGCTTTTGGTAGTAATTCCATCAGTCATTATGGCATTGTGGTTTGGTTGGAAATATCGTGCGTCAAATAAAGATGCAGACTATAAACCTACTTGGGCACACTCAACTGCAATTGAAGTTGTAGTATGGGGTATTCCCGTTATTATTATTGGTATTTTAGCATGGTTAACTTGGTGGGGTTCCCACAAGTATGACCCATACCGCCCGCTTGATTCTGATAAAGCTCCATTAACTGTTCAAGTGATTGCTGAACAATTTAAATGGGTATTTATCTATCCAGAACAAGATATTGCAACAATTAACGAATTACGCTTCCCAGAGAAAACTCCGTTAAGCCTTCGTATTACATCTAACTTCACAATGAATTCATTCTTCATTCCAGCGTTAGGTGGTCAAATTTACGCAATGGCAGGTATGCAGACTCATTTGAATTTATTAGCAAGTGAAACCAGTCCAGCTGAAGGCTATCGTGGTTTCTCTTCTAACTATTCAGGTTATGGCTTCTCACAAATGCGTTTCCGTGCGTATTCAGTGACTGATGCTCAATTTACAGAATGGGTAGATGCAATCAAAGCAGGTAAGGGTACAACTGTTAATCCGAATGCAATTCAAGAACCGATCTTAGATCAGGCTGTTTTTGCAACCTTACGTGATGGCAACCGTTCAACGCATCAAATCGAAGCGCTTATAGCAAATGCTAAAACTCCTGAAGAAAAGGCTGCTGCTGAAGCAATGAAGCCTTATCCAACTAAGCCTTCTCCAGTAACGTATTTCGCTACTGTAGAAAAAGGCTTGTTTGAATCAGTGATCAATAAATACATGTCAAACTATCATGGTGCTGATCATTCAGCTGCTGCGGTAGAACATAATGCTCCTGCATCTGAAGCACATGTAAATGTTGAACATGCAACTGCTTCTCAAGGAGAATAAGACATGAGCTTCTTAGGTAAGTTAGGTCCAGATGCAATACCACACGATCCAATCGTGTTGGTTACTGTTGCACTTATGGTTTTAGGTGGTCTCGCTGTTTTTGCGGGTATTACTTATTTCAAAAAATGGGGCTACTTGTGGAACGAATGGTTCACTTCTGTAGACCATAAAAAAATTGGTATCATGTATTTATTTGTATCCATTATCATGCTTTTGCGTGGTTTTGCTGATGCAATCATGATGCGTCTTCAGCTGTTCCTTGCTAAAGGTGGCGGTGAAGGTTATTTACACCCTGAACACTACGATCAAATCTTCACCGCACATGGTGTCATCATGATCTTCTTCGTAGCAATGGGTCTTGTCGTTGGCTTAATGAACATCTCTGTACCACTTCAAATTGGTGCACGTGACGTTGCCTTCCCATTATTAAACTCACTCAGTTTCTGGTTATTTGCTGGTGCTGCTGGCTTAATGATGGCTTCACTTGCAATTGGTGAATTCGCAGCAACAGGTTGGATGGCTTATCCTCCTCTTTCTGGTATCGAATATTCTCCAGGTGTAGGTATGGACTACTACATTTGGGCACTGCAGGTTTCAGGTCTAGGTACACTTCTTACTGGTGTTAACTTCTTTGTTACGATCATTAAAATGCGTGCACCTGGCATGGGTCTTATGGATATGCCAATTTTCACATGGACATCTTTATGTACCGCTGTGTTGATTATTGCATCATTCCCAGTGTTAACTGCTACGATTGCAATGCTTACGCTTGACCGTTACTTCGATTTCCACTTCTTTACAAATGACTTGGGCGGTAGTCCAATGTTATATGTGAACTTGATTTGGACTTGGGGTCACCCAGAAGTTTACATCTTGGTATTACCAGCATTTGGTATTTACTCAGAAGTGGTGTCTACTTTTGCACGCAAAACATTGTTCGGCTATAAATCTATGGTGTATGCAACGATCGCAATTACAGTTCTTGCGTTTGTTGTTTGGGTTCACCACTTCTTTACGATGGGTGCTGGTGCCAACGTTAACGCGTTCTTTGGTATCATGACCATGGTTATTGCGATTCCTACAGGTGTGAAAATCTTCTCTTGGTTATTCACCATGTATAAGGGTCGTATCACCTACACAACTCCAATGCTTTGGACACTAGGTTTCCTTGTGACTTTTGGTATTGGTGGTTTAACAGGTGTATTAATGGCAGTTCCACCAGCGGACTTCCTTGTACACAACTCTTTATTCCTCATCGCACACTTCCATAACGTCATTATTGGCGGTGTTGTATTCGCGATGTTCGCAGGTATCATTTTCTACTGGCCAAAAATGTTTGGTTGGAAGCTTAATGAAGCTTGGGGTAAAGCATCATTCTGGTTCTGGTTCTTCGGTTTCTATTTTGCATTCATGCCACTTTATATCCTTGGTTTCATGGGTATGACACGTCGCTTGAACACATATGACAACCCTGAATGGGACCCATACTTAGCAATTGCACTCTTTGGTTCAGTATTGATTCTTTTCGGTATTCTGTGCTTCGTGATGCAAATTATTGTGGGCTTCCTTCAACGCAAAGACAACATGGATTACACAGGTGATCCATGGGATGGCCGTGTACTTGAATGGGCTACATCATCTCCAGCACCGTTTTATAACTTTGCTCATCTTCCAAAGATCAATGGTATTGATACTTTCTGGACTGACAAAGAAAATGGTATTGCTTACGTGAAACCAACTCATTATGAAGATATTCATATGCCAACAAACCGCGCAGCTGGTTTTGTGATTGCAATGTTTATTACCATTATGGGCTTTGCGTTAATCTGGCATATTTGGTGGTTAGTTGTCGTTACTTTCGTTGCCGCAATCATCAGCTTCATCGTATCTTCTTTCACGAAGAAAGTAGATTACTATGTTCCTGCTGCTGAAGTAGAACGTATTGAAAACGAACGCTATGCGCTTCTTGAAAAACACTTGAAGAAGGACTAAGACAATGGCTGAAGTACTTCATCACGATAACCACGGACACGATGATCATCATCACGATGATACAGACATCACCGTCTTTGGTTTCTGGACCTACTTAATGAGTGACTTGATTTTATTCGGTACACTCTTCATCGCATTTGCTGTGTTAAGTAGTCACATTCCAATGGGTACACCTAGTGCAAAAGATCTTTTTGGCGTTTCATTAGATTTCGTCTTAACTGAAACTTTTGCACTCTTAATATCTTCCGTAACATTTGGTTTTGCAGTACTTGCTGCATACAAAAAAGATGTTGCTAAAGTATTAACATGGTTAGCCATTACTTGGGTATTTGGTGCGATCTTCATTGGTATGGAAATTTATGAGTTCTCTCATTTAGTTCATGAAGGTCATGGTCCAAGCACAAGTGCGTTCCTATCTGCGTTCTTTACCTTAGTTGGTACGCACGGTATTCACGTTACTTCTGGTTTGGTGTGGATGATTGTATTGATGATTCAAATCAAAAAATACGGTCTAACACTTCCAAATACACGTCGTCTTGCATGCTTAAGCTTGTTCTGGCACTTCCTTGACATCGTTTGGATCTGTGTATTCAGCGTCGTTTACTTACTGGGAGTTATCTAATGAGTCATGATCATAACTCAGCTGGTGCAGCACACGGTAACGTTAAACAATATACGATTGGTTTTATCCTTTCAGTTGTTCTAACACTCATTCCTTTTGGAATGGTGATGTCAGGCAATTTTGAGGAACAACGTGGTTTACTCGTTGCTGTTATTGCAATTACTGCGGTTGCTCAGGTTCTTGTTCAATTAGTTTATTTCTTGCACATGAATTCTTCTTCAGAGCAACGTTGGAACGTTATTGCATTTATCTATACAGTGTTATGTATTGCTATTCTTTTGATTGGCTCTGTGTGGATTATGAATCACTTACATTTCAACATGATGATCTAAACTGATCGTCATGTTAAAAAAGTATTTATTCCTGACTAAGCCAGGAATTCTCTTTGGTAACTTCGTTACCACTTTGGGTGGCTATTTTTTAGCTGCCCAAGGTTCTGTAGATTTCCTTCTCTTACTGATTACCCTTGTAGGAACTACGTTAGTTGTCGCATCAGGTTGTGTCGTAAACAACGTCATTGATCAAGATATCGATCATAAGATGGAACGTACGATGAATCGTGCATTAGTTCAAAAAACCATTAGCCCCTCTTTTGCTTTAGCATTTTCTGCAGTGCTTGGTGTGATTGGCTTTTCTTTACTCTGGTTCTTTGTTAATGCTTATGCTTTCGGCTTTGCGGTTCTCGGATTTTTAGTTTATGTAATTTTTTATAGTCTTTGGAGTAAACGTACCTCTATTCACCAAACTGTGATTGGAAGTATTTCTGGCGCAAGCCCTCCAGTGATTGGATACACTGCCGTTTCAAATGAGTTTGATGTTGCTGCATTGCTTCTCTTTTTAGCGTATGCACTTTGGCAAATGCCACATTCATGGGGAATTGCAATTTATCGATTTGATGACTATAAAAATGCTGGGATACCCATTTTACCTGTAGCACGTTCGATTTTTCGTACAAAAGTTGAAAGCTTAATTTATGTTTTACTTTTTGCTGCTGTTTTAAATGGTTTGTATTGTTTTGGCTATACCAATGTATTTTTCTTAATCCTCTTTAATGCACTATGTGCTTATTGGGTGTATTTATCAATTATTGGGTTTAAAGCTGAAAATAATCAGATTTGGGCTAAACGTTATTTCTTATATTCAGTTATTTTAATTACTGCATTAAGTATTAGTTTTAGCTTTAGCTATATTTCTCCCGCACCGTATTTACCGTTATTTTAAAAAGATAGAGTTCTCTCTATCTTTTTTCATCCCAAATAAACAAATACAGCATGAATTCCGCCAATCTAGATTGGCGCCATCCATTTCTACCGTTATATTGTTATTTTAAAACTTACTTTTAGATAGTCACTTTATATTTAATCACGCTTCTTTATCTAAACAGATCATGGCTGAGCCAATACTTTAAATAAAAATGAGCTCACTAATGCAGCATGAAATGCACGTAATTTTTTTGTTGCAAAAATACGATGTCCTCCCTCCGACAGTTCATAAAAATACACCTCTGGTATATTCAACTCTTTCATCTTTGCAGCCATTTTTCTGGCATGTGCAGGTGATACTCGATCATCACTCGTTATGGTGTAAAATAAAATTGCTGGATAATCTTGTGCGGCCGACAGCTGATGATATGGAGAAATTGTGTGTAAAAAATTTCTGCCCACTTCGTTATTCGGATCCCCATATTCAGCAATCCATAAATGTCCTGCTCCAATTTCATGAAACCGTAGCATATCAAGTAAGGGCACTTCACACACAATAGCAGCAAATAAATGCGGATATTGTGTCAGCATATTTCCCACCAATAACCCTCCATTACTCCCCCCTATTGCCGCTAATTTATTTGGTGAAGTTATGCCTCTTTGAATTAACTCTTCTGCGACAGCGGCAAAATCCTCATAGGCGCGTTGTCTATTTTGTTTTAATGCCTGCTGATGCCATGAAGGGCCATACTCACTGCCCCCACGAATGTTTGCAATAACATAAATACCCCCCTCATCAATCCAAGCAGGAATTTCTGTTTCAAGAAATTTTGGAAGCAATGAAAACTGAAACCCACCATAGCCCTCGATTAAAGTTTGCTGTGGCACGTCGGTTAAATCCTTTTTTGCAATTTGAAAATAAGGAATTTTTGTACCATCTTGAGATATCGCAAAATTTTGTGTAACCTCATAATTATCAGGAATAAGCTGATTTGATTCAAATTTTATTAATTGCTTCGTTCTTGTATTCAAGTCAACCCTATATAATCGTTGCGCCGATACAAAACTTTCTTCAATCATAAAAAAATGATTACTGGTACGATCAACGTGATCAATTCGTATTTGTGCATATTGTTGATCAGGCCACATCGCATCCACATATTTAAAATCACTTCTACAATCTAATATGTGCAAAAAGTGACTGATATCTTTCATAATTTTTAGAATCAAAAAATCTTTACTAAAATTAAAACTAAATAAAATCTGATCGTATGCTTGTTGAAAGATAATTTTAAATAATCGACATCCCGATAAAAACTCATTTAAGTCAATCACCAATAATGAACCTGCTAAATACTCTGGATGAATATCCCAGTCTGTACTTAAAACAACGATTAACCAATTTTCATGAAAATCTATCTGCGCATCTAAAGGTAAATCTAATCGTTTTAGATCATCCAATAAATAAACTTCTGTTTCATAAAAGTTAATCGCTCTATAAAGAATACTTTTTTCAAAATTTTTAGTCGTATCGTATGTAGCAAATACATTTAAATCTGTTTGCTTCCCTTCAAATACGATGATTGCTTGCTCAATTGAAGTACCACGCTGCCATTTTTTAACAATTCGTGGATAACCTGACAAGGTCAAACTATCTTGCCCAAAATCTGTCATGACATAAATATGGTTTTTATCTATCCAATTCACTGTCGTATTGGCGATATCAACAAAAAAACCATCTAAAACAAATTGCTTAGTTTTTAAATTAAACTCACGAACTTGAACAGCATCTGTACCATCTTCGGCTAAATAGATTAAACAGTGCTCCTCACTCTCTGCTAAAAAAATACAATCTTGATAAAACCAATTGATATTTTCAATAGCGCCTAATACATCAATATCAATCACGGTTTCCCATTCAATGTCATCTAAACAATATTTTTCAAATGAGGTTCTACGCCATATTCCTTTAGGATGTTGATCATCCTGCCATAGATTATAAAAATACGCGCCTTGCTTTGTAACATAAGGAATTTTCTCTTGATTAAAAATAACATTATTAATTTTTTGATTTATATGATTAAAATTTTCAGATTTGACTAAAATTTCTTCTGTGATCTTGTTTTCTAGTGCTACCCATGCCAAAGCATCTGAACCGTATATTTCTTCTAAATATAAAAACTGATCTGTCATATATTCTTCCATTAACTCCACTTTGATATTTATTTAATTTTAGTTAAATAATATGCACAACGAAGAGGCGTATCATTGTTCATTTCTTGTATTAAAACGTATACGTTCCTTCCCCCACTCCTCTTGAAATTTTCCATAAAAGCGACTAGAATCTCGGCTTCCGTAATTACTACGGCACAACTTCGGTTGTGACTCCTTGCTTCTAACAATTAGGTTAGGGGCTGTATAATCCGTAAGGAGCTGACAATGCGTCACTACGAAATCGTACTTCTGGTACATCCAGATCAAAGCGATCAAGTGGTAGGTATGGTTGAACGCTATATCTCTCACATTAAAGAAGCTGAAGGTCAAATTCACCGTCTTGAAGATTGGGGCCGTCGCCAATTGGCTTACCCAATTAACAAAATTCACAAAGCGCACTACATTTTAATGAACATTGAATGTGGTCAAACGACGCTTGACGAACTTGAAGAATTGTTCCGTTATAACGATGCAATTATTCGTAGTCTTATCATCCGTCGTGAAAACGCAATCACTGAAGAGTCTTTATTGGCTAAGAGTGCTGAAGAAAAACGTGCGCGTAAAGCTCAACGTGAAGAAGCACAATTGGCTCAAGATTCTGTTGAAGCATAAGGAGAACATCAATGGCACGTTTCTACCGTCGTCGTAAGTTCTGCCGCTTTACAGCTGAGAACGTTACATATATCGACTATAAAGATATCGATACTTTAAAACAGTACATCACTGAAAACGGCAAGATTGTTCCTAGCCGTATTACAGGTACTAAAGCTCGTTACCAACGTCAATTAGCGCTTGCTATTAAACAAGCTCGCTACTTATCGTTGATTCCTTACACTGACAATCATAAGTGAGGTTGAGCTGTGGATATTATCTTACTACAACGCATTAAAAACCTTGGTAAACTTGGTGATAAAGTTTCAGTTAAAGCTGGTTATGGCCGCAACTTCTTAATCCCTCAGGGTAAAGCTGTTGCTGCAACTGAAGCAAATACTGCTGCTTTTGAAGCTCGTCGTGCTGAACTTGAAAAAGTTGAATCTGATGTTTTAGCTGCTGCTCAAGCACGTGCTAATCAATTAGACGAAGTAAATATCGTAATCACTGCGAAAGCTGGTGATGAAGGTAAACTTTTCGGTTCTATTGGTACTCGCGATATTGCTGATGCTTTAACGAATGCTGGTCTAGAAGTAGATCGCGCAGAAGTTCGTTTACCAAATGGTGCGCTTCGCAACACTGGTGAATTTAACATCTCGATTCAATTGCATCATGATGTTGCTGCTGAAGTTCTCGTTACAATCGTATCTGAGTAATTTTTGCACAAAAAAGAGCATGCTTTCGCATGCTCTTTTTTTATCTTTTAAAAATAGTTTACTTTTTCATTGATTTAAATAAGTGAAAATTTCGGTATGTATTGGCTAGCAGAAAGCGTATGATCTGCTAAAATAAATCATATTCTATCGCATTGCATTTTCATAGCATTTACTGTATTTAAAATCAGGAATTTATATGTCACAGGCAAATGCCAAAAGCACACAAAAAACCTCAAAAGCAGATGTAAATAGTGCTGAAACGTCTCAATTGAAAGAAATTCGTACACCACCACATAATTTAGCCATTGAACAAGCCGTTCTTGCAGCATTAATGACTGTAGCTGAATCTTTTGAGCAAGTGGGTGATGTATTACAAGAAGTAGATTTCTACGCAACACGTCATAAATATATTTTCCGTGCAATTGATACGCTTGCTAAAGAAAACTCGCCTTATGATGCTGTTTTAGTCAATGACTGGTTAATAAAACAAAACTTATTAGATGCGGTTGGTGGTGAAGAATACCTCATGCAACTTATGGCGGATTCCCCTTCAAGTTTCTACAATATTGAAACCTATGCAACCAAAATTAAAGAGTTTGCAACGTTAAGAAATATGATTAAAGTCAGCACTGAAATTTTGCAGAATGCCTATGATACAAAAGGCAGATCCGTCAGTGAAATTTTAGATTTAGCTGAAACAAATGTATTCCAAATTGCAGAACAACATAACAATAATAAAAAAAATGCTGGTCCTAAACCCATTACGACCGTTGTTGCTGATGTATTTGATAAGCTCAATGAACTATCACAAATGGAAGGAAGTATCACTGGATTAACTACAGGTTTCCTAGAATTAGATAATAAAACATCAGGTATGCAATCTGGAGATTTAATTATTGTTGCTGCTCGTCCTTCTATGGGTAAAACGACGTTTGCAATGAATTTAGTTGAAAGTGTTTTATTTAATAATGATTTACCTGCCTTGGTTTTCTCGATGGAGATGCCAGCAGACTCAATTGCAATGCGTTTAATTTCTGCCTACGGAAAAGTTCATCAAGGTCACTTACGTTCGGGAAAATTAGATGGTGAAGAATGGTCAAAAGTGACTGGAACAATTCTTCAATTACAAGAAAAGCATTTATATATTGATGATTCCTCTGCGTTGCCACCCACAGAGCTTCGAGCGCGAGCTCGACGTATTGCAAAGCAACATGGCGGAAAAATCGGCTGTATTATGGTCGACTATCTTCAGCTTATGAAAGTACCTGGAATGGGTGATAACCGTGTAGGTGAAATTTCTGAAATTTCCCGAAGCTTAAAAGCATTAGCGAAAGAAATGAATTGCCCTGTTATTGCACTTTCTCAGCTGAACCGATCATTAGAGAATCGACCAAATAAACGACCTGTGATGTCAGATTTACGTGAATCAGGGGCAATTGAACAAGATGCCGACTTGATTATGTTTATTTATCGTGATGAAGTTTATAACAAAGAGTCGAAAGAAGCTGGTACAGCAGAAATTATCATTGGTAAACAACGTAATGGACCAATTGGCTCAGTCCGTTTAGCCTTTGAAGGACATTATACGCGTTTTAGTAATCTATCACCTGAATTCTATGCACAATATGAAGATGATGAATAGAATTGGGCAATTATACGCCCTTTTCTACTTCATTTAGCTATAACGCATTAAATATAGCATTCAATTATTTCTAAACCCATTTAATTAATTCCGACTTTAACCCCGATTAAATGTGAACATTTAGTAAATATATCAACATGATCTTTAGTTTTTTCAATTGCAAATAATTTGCCCCACTAAATCAAAATTTCAGTCACGTTTTAAGATAAATAATTATTCATAAATATGCTTTTCATTGAACATTTCTCTAGAGACACGAATATTAATGAAAATCATAAATGAACGTATTCATTTTCAAATGAAGCGCTTAGAATAGGTCATTGCGATATATTTAAATTGCATTAAAATCATATAAGAATGCTGAATCAAGAAATAAGTTATGTATTTCCTAATCATCATCTATCTTCTTTAAGGAGTAATTCGGGTGCGCCAAGCAACAGTTTATATTGATAGTGAAGCACTGCAATATAATTTAAATCGTGTCAAACAACTTGCACCAAAAGCAAAAATAGTGAGCATGGTCAAAGCCAATGCATATGGACACGGGGTAAAAAACTGTTTAGCCGCCTTAAAAAATACCGATGCATTCGGTGTTGCATGCTTAGAAGAAGCGATTGAAATTCGTGAATTAGGTTATCAACAACCCATTACTTTAATTGAAGGTATATTTTCATCTGATGAGATGAAAACTGTACTTGAACAGAATATTGAAATCGTTGTCCACCATCAACAACAATTAGATTGGTTATATGCCCATCAAGTTGCATATCAAAATAAAAACTTAAAAGTTTGGGTTAAATTGAATAGCGGAATGAACCGTCTTGGTTTTAAATTATCTGAAATTATTAACGTCATTCAAACACTTAAAACTAAAGGTTTTACTTGCGTACTTGTCATGCATTTTGCAAATGCTGATACAGATAATCATGATCTCAATGAACAACAAAAATTACAATTTCTACAGGTAAAAGAAGCTTGTTCACCTATTTTAGCCTCTTGCTGTAATTCTGCCGCTATCTTCCAATGGCCCGAACTTCACTTTGATTTTGTTCGTCCAGGCATTATGCTTTACGGTGCAAGTCCTTTTGCTCATAAATCTGCACATGAATTAGATTTAAAACCAGTCATGTCCTTTACCGCGGAAATCATTGCTTTAAATCACCTTCAAAAAGGTGATGCGGTCGGTTATGGTTCAAGCTTCGTGGTTGAAAAAGATACCCATCTTGCGATTGTTTCCATCGGCTATGGGGATGGTTATCCAAGAGCATATTTCAAACAAAATTACGTTGTCATTAATCATCAAAAAGTTGCCGTTATTGGTCGGGTGTCTATGGATATGATTGCAATTGATATCACGGGTTTAAATGTTGAAATTGGCACAAAAGTAGAACTTTGGGGGAAACATAGATTGGTCGATGAAGTTGCTGATGCCAATGGAACAATTGGTTATGAGTTACTGTGTCGTCTAAGCAACCGTCCGATAAGAAAAGTTGTTTAATTTTTAAATTGATCATGAGCAATGAAGCCTAACCTATTTCTTAGGCCAAATTGCTCTTCTAAATTTTACAATACAACCCAAAATTGTTTGACTTAAACAGCTCAATAATTAAAATACCGCTTACATGTTTTAATCTGTCCTCCAATTATGTCGAACGATTTATTAGACCAGCAAGTTGTAGAGCTGGACAACCTGAATGAGCATCGTGAAATTGTCACGTTTATGCGTCGCTCTTCTCCGCTAAATACATCTCAACGTACTGCGCTTGAACAATATGCTCACTTAATTTTGGAATATCCTGTAGGTGATTTAAGACAACACTTTGCACATCCAGAGCGCCCACTGACCGTTGAGATTGGCTTTGGTATGGGGCGTTCACTTGTGTTGATGGCTCAAGCCAATCCTGAACGAAATTTTATAGGAATTGAAGTGCATGTTCCTGGAATTGCACAGTGTGTATATGAAGCAGGTCTGGCAGGCGTAATGGACAATCTTCGTGTACTCGATGCTGATGCAATTCAAGTTTTGCGTGAAATGCCAGACGATAGCATTAACTGCATTCAACTTTATTTCCCAGATCCGTGGCAGAAAAAACGCCACTTTAAACGTCGCTTTGTTGCACATGAACGTATGGAATTAGTGGAACAAAAACTTGAATTAAATGGAACCTTCCACTCTGCTACAGATTGGGAACCCTATGCTGAATGGATGCTTGATGTTTTAGACAACAGACCTCGCCTAAAAAATTTAGCTGGCAAAGGCAATAGCCACCCTCGTCCTGACTGGCGTCCACAAACTAAATTTGAACGACGTGGCATTGAATCAGGTCATAAAATTAATGATTTTATCTTTAAGAAAATAAATTAACGCTTAAATCGAGAATATCAAAAGCTGATCATTTGATCAGCTTTTGAATTATCACTCACTTAGTTTTTTTCATATTTCTTCATAATTTGCGCTGAAAGCAATTGATATACTGCTAAAAAATTTGTCTCATTTTGAGTTTGCAGCATTTCTTGATGCATTTGAATAATATTCAAATCCCCCCGACTTGCAGGTCCAGTTTGTACATCCTGAGGATCAGTAAAGGTTGCTTTTCTCGCAGTTTCTAACATTAAAGGATGAAGTAAAGAAAAATCAACCTGACTTTGATCTAATATTTGCTTTGAAATTGCATAACAATAATTACTAAAATTACAGGCAAACACTGCCGCCAAATGTAAACTGAGACGCTGCTCTGACGTATATTCATATACTTTTTGACTCAAAAATGTGGCAAGTTGATACAATATTTCCCGATCTTTCACATCATGAGCTTCAATAAATAGTGGCGTCTGCTGCCAGTTTATTTTACTTTCAAAACTAAACGTTTGTAATGGATAAAATACGCCTGTTCGACTGAATGATTTTGCCAATACATCTATATGTGTACTACCAGAAGTATGTACAACTAATCCTTTAAAATTTAATTGCTTCAGCTGCTCAACAACAGTTGAAATTGCTTGATCATTAACTGAAATAATCAAAAGTTCAATTTCAGGATCAATTTGATTTAAATCATCTATAGGTTGAGCATTTATATACTCTGCCAATCGTGTTGCATGTGTTAAATGGCGACTGAAAATTTGCACGATTTGATAGTTTGTAAAGAGCTTAGTTGCCAAATGCGTTGCAACCCGCCCTGCCCCAATAAATCCAATTTTCATTTTGAAAAACATCATTAAAAAATCATAATGAGCATGCCAACAAAATTTTATTGATGCAAATATTCTTCTTCCAAAACTGCTGGATATTGAAATTAACTAAAATAAAAAGCCAGCAAATGCTGGCTCTTTTCTATTCAGATCGAATCTATTAAGCTATAAATGTTCTAATTGCCTTACCTTTTACATCTTGCAGAATTAATGGTGTATTTTTTCCATGAGAAATAATGGTATCTTTATTTAATTGCCACGTTAATTCTGGATCAACCAATACCCATCCCTTCTCTTGCAACCAACCCTCATACATATTTGCAACTTTAGCAGGCGCAACAGTTACTTTTTCAACCCACTCTAAAGGTGAGAATAAACCTTCTTGAATGAGCTGTACACCAAATGGGATATAAGTATCAAATGCGCTAAATCCTGGTAAAGTTTCAGCAAACGGTGCATTTTTCGCAGATCGACTTAAAGGTTCATGATGGGTACAGATTGCATCAATTACACCATCTTTTAATCCTTGGCGTAATAATATCTTATCTTGTTCTGAACGTAATGGTGGTCGTACATGGGCTAAGGAGTTGAAACCATCAATCAATTGATCCGTTAAATGGAGTTGATGCATTGCCACATCACACGTTACATTCAATCCTTTTGCTTTTGCTAATTTAATTAACTCAACGGAAGCACCGCAAGATAACAGACCAAAGTGTGCGCGAACTGCGGTTGCTTCAATCATTAATAAATATTTAGCTATAGCAACAGTTTCCGCTAAAGTCGGAATCATGGGTAATCCTTGTCGTGATGCAACAAAGCTCTCATGAACGCAGCCATCTTTCGCAATTTGATGTTCTTCTGCATAAAACACAACGGTCATATCCAAACCCGCTGCATATTCTAAAGTTCGAATGACCACATCATCATCTGCAAATGGTGCATAGGCATTAGAAACAGCAGAACACCCTCCCTTTTTAAGACCAGCCATATTGGCAGGTTGTTTACCTAAAAGTCCTTGGGTTTGTGCACCAATTACTTGCAAATAAATACCACCATCAAGCATGGCTTTTTCAACCAAACCATGAATAAGCGCACCATTGTCTTGTACAATCGGTTTTGAATCTGGTGGTGTAAACACATGTAAAATACCATTTGCACGTGCAGCCCGACCTTCTGATTTCAATGTTCCATGCTGCTGTTGTCCTGGTTCGCGTAATCGAGCACAAAGATCAACCATCGTTGGCATTAACCATTTACCTTGACCATCAATGGTTTCTTCAACTGAATCTAGTGCCGCAACCAATTGACCATTTTTAAGATAAACAGTTTGTACATGATCGGTTTGCTGAATGGGATCTAAGACACGTACATTTTCAATTTTTACCATACTCATGACTGTCTCCTTACACCGCAATCGCGTCTAACAAACCTTTTTCTTGTAACTGACCTTGCATTGATAATGCGAGAACAGCCATACGTACTGCGATACCATTGGTCACCTGTTGAAGAATAACGGATTGCGAACCATCTGCAATACTTGAGTCGATTTCAACACCACGATTCATCGGTCCAGGATGCATCACAATACAATCGGGTTTTGCTAACGCTAAACGTTCAGGATTTAAACCATACATTTTATAGAATTCAGCTTGTGATGATAATGCTGGAGAATCAATTCGTTCATTTTGGATGCGCAAAGTAATAATCACATCACAATCGCGAATACCATCTTCCATTTTATTAAATAAACGCACTCCTTCACCGTATTCATTAAATCCATACGGTAATAAGGTATTTGGCGCCACAATTCGAATATCTTGACAACCTAAGGTTTGTAAAGCGGCAATATCAGAACGTGCAACACGTGAATGTTTAATATCACCAATAATTGCAATACTCATCGCTTCAAATTTTTTATTGGTTTCACGACGAATTGTTAACATATCAAGCATTGCTTGGGTTGGATGTGCATGACGCCCATCACCCGCATTAATAATCGCAACATGCGGACAAACATCTTTCGCAATAAAGTGTGCTGCACCAGATGAAGAATGACGCACCACAAAAACATCTGCAGCCATTGCTTCTAAATTCCACAACGTATCTCGTAAGGTTTCACCTTTTGACGTACTTGATCGTGCAATATCAATATTTAATACGTTTGCAGATAAACGCTTGGCAGCAGCTTCGAAAGTCGTTCTGGTACGCGTAGAATTTTCAAAAAAGAGATTCATTACCGTACGACCTTCTAAGAGATTATTGGTAATGAGTTGATTTTGGTCATTAAAAAAGGACGCCGCGGTGTCCAATATTGTGGTCAGAACTTCTTTTGATAGACCTTCAATCGTCAAAAAGTGCTTTAGGTTTCCGTGCTGATTAAGTTGAATCTGGCTCTGAGAGTGTAATGCCGCCAAATGCATGATGGATTCCTTATACGCTAAGTTAAGGTATTATACAGACATTGCTCTTTGATGTGCATCGCATGTTGTAGGAAAATACAACAATTCTAAAAGAATTTTACACTTAAATTCACAATATATAACTTAAATATCAATTATATATTTTGAATTCGATTATATATAATTCCGTCCTAAAACTTTTATTTTTATCCTTAATCAATATGAATATTTCATTGAATCTACACAATAAAACCTTTTAGGTTTAAGATTATATCCTCAGTACCAAATCACTGTAATTGGTGATTTTTTCTAAAAAATGACACCCATTTCATTCAAGTAAAAGTTCAATGTAAATTACCGTCATTTCAATCATAATTGAATCGGTTATTTTCTTATTCTAAAATAAATTTCACTTATTCAATGCTCAATTTAAATAAGTGAAATTACGCTTTTAATTTTTTAATGTAGAACTCATTTGAAATTGCTCATCGTCAATAACAATCGCTTGCCTACAAATTCCTTCTGCATTCCGTTGATTTTCAAATAATAATACGGGCATGGGCTCAAAAGAATCAAAAAAACATATTTCATGTTCATCAATTGAATATACCAGCGACTGATTTCCGACTTCATCAACCGTATCATAATAAACAATAACGAATTTTTCTTGCGAAATCGCTTGCTGGATTTGTTCATAACTTAATTCTGGTAATATTGGAATTTGTAACTTTTGTGCTTCTACATACATAAGTTGTTCTTTTTCACCAATATTTGGATCTTCATCTGTATAAAAAGTCACACCAAAACCAAACTTTTTGAGTGCGATCGCTAATGCAATGGTAAACGTTCCTTCTTGATCATCATATTGTGTCGTTTTAATAAGATTATCAATATCGACCTGCATACCATGATGATGAAAAAGCATCCAAAGCGCATAAATACCACAGTTTGCTTCCAAATTTGCGAGTGCATCAGGAATCTTTAGCGCCATTTTCAATGTCCGTTCAAATAATTGTGTTGATAATAAACAAAACACGATTGGAACTAAACAATTTTCCAAGTACAATAGTTCGCTAGTCGAGGGATGCTGCGACCATTTACGGACAGGTTTATAAATGTCTTAAACAGTAAATAGGCCAGGCTCGACGATCGGTAAATGCTTTCATGCACTACCAACAACGGCATCCGCGAACTGAATGATCAATTATTTTTTTTATAAGGAGATCGTGATGAACGCGGTTAATGCTTCATTTACAGATTATAAAGTTGCCGATATTTCTTTAGCAGATTACGGTCGTAAAGAAATTAAACTTGCTGAAGCTGAAATGCCAGCGCTGATGGGTTTACGTAAGCGTTATGCAGCAGCGAAACCACTAGCAGGTGCTAAAATTCTTGGCTGTATTCACATGACGATTCAAACAGCTGTTCTCATTGAGACATTGGTTGAATTAGGTGCTGAAGTACGCTGGACTTCATGTAATATTTTTTCAACTCAAGACCATGCTGCAGCAGCTATTGCGGCAAGTGGTGTTCCTGTATTCGCTTGGAAAGGTGAAACAGAAGAAGAATACAACTGGTGTTTAGAACAACAAATTAATGTGAATGGTACACCTTGGGATGCCAACATGATTCTGGATGATGGTGGTGATTTAACTGCACTTGTTCATGATAAATATCCTGAATTAATTACCAAAATTCACGGTGTAACTGAAGAAACTACGACTGGTGTTCAACGTTTATATGAAATGTTACGTGATGGTACATTAAAAGTTCCTGCAATTAATGTAAACGACTCTGTTACTAAGTCTAAAAATGACAATAAATATGGTTGCCGTCACTCGCTTAACGATGCGATTAAACGCGGTACAGACATGTTGTTATCTGGTCGTCGTGCATTGGTTATTGGTTATGGCGATGTAGGTAAAGGTTCTGCTCAATCACTTCGCCAAGAAGGCATGATTGTACGTGTCACGGAAATCGATCCAATTTGTGCAATGCAAGCATGTATGGATGGCTACGAAATTGTATCTCCATACAAAAATGGAGTTCAAACCGGTAAAAAAGAAGATATCAATCTTGAGCTTCTTCAAAATACCGACTTGATTGTTACCACAACTGGTAACTACCACGTTTGCGATGCTGCAATGTTAGATACCTTAAAGGCGGGTGCAGTTGTTTGTAATATTGGTCACTTCGATACTGAAATTGATACAAATTACTTACGTGGCTATAAATGGGTTGAAGTTAAACCGCAAGTTCATCAAGTGTATCGTTCAGAAAATGAAAATGATTATTTAATTCTTCTTTCTGAAGGACGCTTAGTTAACCTTGGTAATGCAACTGGTCATCCTTCACGTGTAATGGATGGTTCTTTTGCAAACCAAGTATTAGGTCAAATGCATTTATTTGCTGAAAAATTTGCTGATCTTCCAAACGAACAAAAGCAAGCTGCTATTCGTGTTGAGTTGCTTCCTAAGAAACTCGATGAAGAAGTTGCTGCTGCAATGGTTGCTGGTTTTGGTGGTGTATTAACCACCCTCACCCAACAACAAGCAGACTATCTAGGCGTTCAAATTGAAGGTCCATTCAAGTCCGACACTTATAAATACTAAGTAATGAAAAGTAAGTTAACCCTCTTAACTTTTTAATAAAAGAGAAGACTTTTACACTCAATGAGCTAAAACATCAGTTTTAGCTCATTTATACAATGGATTTGAACATGTCTAAGCATATTCCAATTTCCTTTGAGTTCTTTCCAACCAAAACTGATGTAGGTGCAGAAAAACTTAAAGTTGTACATCAAGAGCTTCAACAATTAAACCCAGAATTTTTTTCAATTACCTATGGCGCTGGTGGATCTACTCGTGAACGCACTCTAGCAGCCATTAATGAGTTTAATGGAAAAGGAGCGCCTGTTGCTCCTCATCTTTCTTGTATTGGTGATGATAAAGGACGTATTTCTGAATTATTAGATATATATCAATCAATTGGTATTAATCGTATTGTTGCACTACGCGGAGATCTCCCTTCTGGACAAGTCGGTTTGGGCGAGCTTCCTTATGCCACTGATCTTGTTCGCTTTATTCGTGAACACTCAGGTGATCACTTTCAAATTGAAGTTGCTGCATATCCTGAAATGCATCCACAATCTGAGAACTTTGACTTAGACATAAAACATTTTTGTGAAAAAGCCAATGCAGGTGCTAATGCAGCAATAACCCAGTTCTTTTTTAATCCTGACGCTTATTTTTATTTTATTGAGCGTATTCAAAAAGAAGGCGTAAATATTCCTGTATCACCAGGAATTATGCCCATTACCAATGCCAATAATTTAATTCGTTTTGCAGATGGTACAGGTGCAGAAGTTCCACGCTGGATTCGTAAACAGCTTGCAGCTTATGGCGATGATACAACCAGTATTAAAGCCTTTGGACATGAAGTCATTGTTAAGCTCTGTGAACGTTTAATTTCTGGTGGCGCACCAAGCCTACATTTTTATACCATGAATACAACAAATCCAACGCGTCAACTTATACTTGATCTTGGTTTAGCATAATTTATACACCTATTTGAGAGTACAGATTAAATGCCTCGTTTTTTTATAGAAGCAGAACTAAATACCAATACAACGATTCAACTCACTGATACCGTTTTTCATCATTGGATTAAAGTCTTACGTGCTCAAATAGGTGATCAAGCAACATTATTTAATGGAATCGGGGGTGAATATGAGGTGTCGTTAATTGATATTTCTAAAAAATCAGCCGCAGTTCAAATTCACACATATACCCCTAACAATCGAACGCCAAAATGTAAAACTTTACTTGGGCAAGTGATGAGTAAAGGAGATCGTATGGATTATGCCATTCAAAAAGCAGTTGAATTAGGTGTTGCTGAAATTCAGCTACTTACCTCAGAACGCTGTGAAATGCGCCTAAAATATGATCGTGATCAAAAAAAAATCGATCACTGGCAAGCGATTGCCATTGCAGCTTGCGAACAATGCGGCATGAATATTGTCCCTAAAATTTTAGCGCCTCTTTCCTTAGACACATGGCTGCAGTCTGAATTGCCAAATACTAAATTTGTATTAGCACCATATAAAGAGGAAATAAATATAATAGATACCATTCACTCTAGCTTGAGTATTGCATTATTAATTGGGCCAGAAGGTGGTTTAAATGAAAATGAAGTTCAAGCAGCTAATCGAGCAGGTTTTTTAAACTGGTGTATTGGAGAACGAATATTACGCACCGAAACTGCACCGATTGTGGCATTATCAATCATTAATCAATATGTTAAATAAATCACACTTTTTTAAAAAAGTAATATATAATAAATATAAATACAAATTAGATTGAAATATATCAAGAACCTTGTTCCACTCTTTGTGGGACATCTTGGATTTAAGCCACATGACAGAGTCTACTCCCCATGTATATAGTAAATACTTATATACTGAACAAATTAGAAACTCTTTAACAAACATTAAGTATTTTTTACTTAGTCTTTGTTTTGTCAGCATCTATACCTATATCTTTTACTCTTTATTTTATGATTATTCTTCTTTATTTAATCTATGGTTTAATTTAACTGAATTTTTATTGTTGACTTGCCTATGCCTAACACAATTTAAGTTTAAACATAAAACGTATTTGATGAACAATGCTGACTATTGGATAAAATCAGTATGTATGATTATGGGTAGCATACTTGCTATCGGTATTATTATTCTTTATTTTTATTTACCTGTTTATGTCAATGAAGCATACAATTATCGTTCATTTGACCTATCTTTTATCATTATTTGTCTTAGTACTATATTTGCTTTAACTTTTTTAAATCAAAAAAATAGTTATTTTCTTTTATTTTATATTCCTCTGATTTTACCTTTTCTATATATCCAGTTTTATCTTTTAATCGATTATGATAATCATTTTTCACTCTTTCTATTCACAGACATTATTTTATTTCTGGTTTTAATTTGTTCAAGTCTTTTTATTCAAACTCAAAAAAGATTAACCCGAGTTCACTATAAAAACACCCTATTAACACGTCGTGTAATAGATCAAACTCAACAGAAAAAAATTCTGAATCAAAAACTTAGGGATGAAATACAAAAATCTCAAACAATTGAGCGCCAACTATTTTTATATACTAAAGCACTCAAACATAATATTAAAAAATTAGATATAAAATCTACACAGCATAATCTTAGAAATATAAAATTCGATTTTATATTCACACATCATTATGCTCACTTAATTCTCTGGAATAAGAACATAAAGCATAACTTACAGCAGAATGAGCGTAAGCTTATTCATAATTTCAATGATCAAAATAAAAGCTTTGTACATTCTCCTGATTTTAAAAATTTTAAAGATGAGTTATTTAAGCAGCTACGTGGCTTAAGCCATCAATTTGAAGCTAAATCTAAAATTCAACTCAGTGACAGAAAATGGTATTGGATACATGATATTAGTCGTGTGATTAATCGTTATACCAAAAACCCCTTCACACTTCACATGGTTGACATTCAAAAAAATACTCATCATGAATGTTCAAATCAAGAGCGATTAAGACTTTCAGCGAGCGTCTTGCTCCAACAAGCTGCTGAAGGTATTTTTATCTTAAATCATGAATTACAATATATTGATGTCAATCCATTTTATGAACAACTTACAGGTTTTGATCAAACTCAACTGTTGGGGAAAAACCTTTTTGCCATTGTTGAAAATCATCAAAAAAAACTACATCATTTTATAATAAATGAGGTGTTATCTACTGGTAAATATGACAATGAAATAACCGTGGTCTTTTTGTCTGGTCATAAACGTACATTAAGGCTACATATTAACGCGATTCAAGATGATCAAAATCAGGTGATTAATTATATCGGTATTGTTTCAGACTTAACTGAAAAACGTTTACAAGAACAACGCCTTTCGTATTTAGAAAATTATGATGCATTAACAGATTTACCGAATAGATTTTACTATAATTATCAATTACATCAATATTTAGTTAAGTATCAAGATGATCGTAGTAAAAAGTTAGCCATTATTCGACTTAATGTTGATCGTTTTAGACATTTAAATGAATATTTAACAGATCAAGGCGGAGATGAGTTTTTAAAACAACTCGCTCAACGTTTACGTATATGTAATAAAAAAGCACTCTTTCTCGCACATTTAAATGGTGACAATTTTGCAATTGTCTACGAGCTGTCAACACTTCAATCCTCTATACAACACATGTGTGAAAAAATCACCAAACAATTGGAAATTCCATTTCATATTAATGGTGAAGATCATGTGATTACAGTTTCTATGGGCATCGCATTTTATCCAGAACATGGCAGACAAATTGATTACTTAAATAATTATGCAGAGCAAGCCTTAAATGAAGCGAAACGCTTAGGTGGCGATATGATTCGCATTTATAATTTTCAAACTGAATTATTCAATGAGCAAAATATTCAATTAGAAAGAGATTTAAAAAATGCAATAAAAAATGAAGAACTTTCTGTATATTATCAACCAAAGCTTTATTTTAAGGATTCGAAAATTCAAGGCTTTGAAGCTCTAGTACGTTGGAATCATCCAACTAAGGGCTTAATTTACCCGAATACTTTTCTTCCAATTGCTGAACAAACCAGTCTAATTTCAGACATTGGGCAATTCGTGATTTTAAAAACTGCTGAACAATTACAAAAATGGATTCAATTCGGATATGAAGATATCGTGATATCTTTAAATATTGTCGCGCAACAGCTTCATCGTGGTAGCTTATTAGATACAATTGATCGTGCATTAGAAAAATATCAAATTTCTGGAAGTAATATAGAACTTGAGATAACCGAATCCTCTTTGGTTGATAATTCAGATACGGTAAAAAATACACTTGATGAACTTATAAAACGAGATATACGCATTGCTCTTGATGATTTCGGAACTGGTTATTCTTCTCTTTCATATTTAACACAATTCCCTATTCGCACTTTAAAAATTGACCGCAGTTTTATTTCACACATTGGTCAACCTAAACAAGAAGCATTAGTCAGTGCCATTATTGCCATGGGAAAAGCAATGGGAATGACACTGGTTGCTGAAGGAGTTGAAACCGAAGAACAATTAGAATATCTATCAAAACATCAGTGTGATATTGCTCAAGGTTTTTTATTTTCAAAAGTGTTAACTGAAGAAGATGCGACTGCCTACTTAACTCAAAACTATCAGACTGAGTTATAGCCAATAAATATCAAGAAAGCGTTATTATGAATAATAAAAGATAAAAAATACATTATTCGGGCTGTGATTAAGCTAAGACTAATGATATATTCGAAAGCATTTCGCTAATCTTTACACGGGTTGGCATTACTTGTAAGACGAAAGAGATTCAGATGGACGAGCAATCATTAAAACAGCAAGCATTGTATTATCACGAGTTTCCAACGCCAGGAAAAATCAGTGTTACGCCAAGTAAACAACTGATTAATCAGCATGATTTAGCACTTGCGTATTCTCCTGGTGTTGCAGCACCTTGTTTGGAAATTGAAAAGGATCCATCAAAGGCTGCACTCTATACTGCACGAGGAAACTTAGTTGCAGTAATTAGTAATGGTACTGCTGTATTAGGATTAGGTAATATTGGACCTTTAGCTTCTAAACCTGTAATGGAAGGTAAAGGCGTACTTTTCAAAAAGTTTGCGGGTGTTGATGTTTTTGACATCGAAATTGCTGAAAACGATCCAGATAAAATTGTTGAAATCGTGGCTGCTCTTGAACCAACATTTGGTGGTATTAACTTAGAAGATATTAAAGCACCTGAATGTTTCTATATTGAAAAGAAACTTCGTGAACGCATGAATATCCCTGTATTCCATGATGATCAGCATGGGACATCGATCATTGTAGGTTCTGCACTTTTAAATGCCTTACAACTAAATGGCAAAAAAATTGAAGATATCAAAATCATTGCTTCTGGTGCAGGTGCAGCAGCACTTTCTTGCTTAGATTTACTTTGCGCATTAGGTGTTCAAAAAGAAAATATTATCGTTGCTGATTCACGTGGTCTATTAACGACAAAACGTGAAGGATTAGATGATTCTAAAAAGCGTTATGTACAAGACATTGAAGGCACACAATTAACAGATGTTATTGCTGATGCAGATATGTTCCTTGGTCTTTCTGCACCTGGTATTTTGACCCCCGAAATGGTCAAAGTTATGGCAAAAGACCCAATTGTTTTTGCACTTGCAAATCCAGATCCAGAAATCTTACCAGAACATGCACATCAAGTTCGTGATGATGTGATTATGGCAACAGGTCGTTCAGATTATCCAAACCAAGTAAATAATGCTCTTTGTTTCCCATATATCTTCCGTGGTGCACTTGATGTAGGTGCAACAACAATTAATGAAGAAATGAAAATTGCCTGTGTACATGCAATTGCACGTATGGCACATATTGAAGCAGATGCAGCATCTTATGGTGAAAAATCCGCTTCATTTGGTCGTGATTATTTGATTCCACGCCCACTTGATCAGCGCTTGATTCTTGAAATTGCACCTGCAATTGCACAAGCAGCAATGGATTCTGGTGTTGCGACACGTCCAATTGAAGATTTTTCTGCATATCGTCAACGTTTATCTGAATTTGTTTATAATTCAGCATTCATGATGAAACCTATTTTTGCACAAGCAAAAGCAGATCCTAAACGAATCGCTTATGCTGAAGGTGAAGACTTACGCGTACTTCGTGCTGCTCAAATTGCTGTAGATGAAGGTTTAGCAAAACCAATTCTTGTTGGTCGTACAGCGGTAATCGAAGCGAATATCAAAAAATTAGGCTTACGTCTTGCACATGGTGAAAATATCACCATTGTCGATCAAGAAAAAAATCCTGATTATGAAAAATTTGCTGATGATTATTACCAAATTATGCAGCGTAAAGGTGTCACACCTGAATACGCACAGCGTGAAGCTCGTCGACGCTCTACACTCATTGCATCAATGTTAGTTAAACATGGTTTAGCTGATGGTATGTTATGTGGTACTTATTCAAGTTACGATATCCATTTAGATTTCGTGAGCAATGTAATTGGCAAACAAGAAGGTCGTAATACATTCTTTACGTTAAATGCATTGATGCTTGAAGACCGTAACTTATTTATTGCTGACACTTATGTCAATACGAACCCAACTGCTGAACAACTGGCTGAAATGACCATTTTAGCGGCTGAAGAAGTTCGTCGTTTTGGTATTACGCCACGTATCGCTTTATTGTCACACTCAAGTTTTGGTTCAGACCAAAATGATACAAGTGCACAAAAAATGCGTAAAGTGTATGAAATTTTAAATGAAATTGCACCAGAACTTGAAGTTGAAGGTGAAATGCATGGTGATGCAGCATTAGATGAAAATATTCGTCATTTTGCATTCCCTAATACGCGTTTCAAAGGTTCTGCAAACTTACTTATTATGCCAAACCTTGATGCGGCAAATATTTCGTTTAACCTCTTAAAATCAACTTCTGGTAATAATGTTACCATTGGTCCAATTCTTTTAGGTGCTGCAAAGCCAGTTCATATTTTAACACCAACAGCGACAACACGCCGTGTGGTAAATATGACAGCATTAACAGTTGCTGAAATTCAAGAATATGAGAAAAATGCACTATAAGTGAATATTTTCTCAACATTTTGATACTTGAGAAAACCTCTATTCTGTAGCATGATGCTTACAAGAATAGAGGTTTTTTCATGCAAGTTTATTTAGTAGGCGGCGCAGTTCGAGACCATTTACTTGGTTACCCTTATCACGAAAAAGATTATGTTGTTGTCGGCGCTACACCCGATCAACTTTTAGCCCTTGGGTATCAACCAGTGGGTAAAGATTTCCCTGTTTTTTTACACCCAGAAAGCAAAGATGAATATGCACTTGCGCGGACTGAAAGAAAATCTGGGCAGGGATATCATGGTTTTGAGTTTCATACTGACCCAAACGTTACCTTAGAAGAAGATTTAATTCGACGAGATCTCACGATTAATGCAATTGCGATGGATCATAATGGAAATATTTATGATCCATATTCAGGACAGCAAGACTTAAAAAATAAAGTTCTGCGTCATGTTTCAAATGCATTTATTGAAGATCCCCTACGTGTATTACGTATAGCGCGATTTGCTGCCCGATATAAAGCAATTGGATTTACGGTCGCACCAGAAACTTTAATACTCATGCAACAACTCACTGAGTCAGGTGAATTAAATGCATTAACTCCCGAACGTGTCTGGAAAGAAACCTCTCGTGCGCTCATGGAAAAACATGCAGATGAATATTTCGAAGTGTTACGCACCTGTGGCGCCCTGAAAGTACTATTTCCTGAAATTGATGCATTATACGGCATTCCACAACGTCCAGAGTATCATCCTGAGATTGACTGTGGCATTCACACGATGATGTCTGTACAACAGGCATGTGCAGCAAACTACTCATTAGAAGTTCGTTTTGCGGTACTATTACATGATTTAGGCAAGGCACTAACGCCAAAAAGTGAACTTCCTCGACATATCATGCATGAAGAACGTGGGATTCAATTGGTCATTAATGTATGTGATCGATTAAAAGTACCGACAAATACCAAACAACTTGCATTATCTGTTTGTAAAGAACATTTAAAATGTCATCAAGCCTTACAATTAAAACCTGGAACCCTATGGCGACTATTGCAACGTTTAGATGTCCTAAGGCGTCCAGAGCGTGTAGAAGCATTTATACAAGCATGTGAATGCGATGCACGAGGTCGTTTAGGTTTAGAAAATCGGGATTATCCTCAAGCAAAATTTATGTTAGATGCAATGAAGATTGTGCGTCAGATTAAAGCACAAGATTTACCCATTGAAATTAGAGGCCCTGAAATTGGTGAATTGCTCATTAAAAAGAGAATTGATGCTCTAACTCAGTTTAAAAAACAAACTGAAATTGAACCAAATTGTTCTAATTCTTAACGAGCACGTTATTCTTATAACCAAGAACAGTTCAGGCAAATAAGTCTATAATTTGCCTTAATTACTTTTTAGCAAAAATCTGATCTTAACCAGCCTTTTTCATCTTATTTTTTATTGATATATCCTGCTTGCTCTACAAGCACCTTACTGATTCAACGTTAAATATTATTTTTATCTCAAATAAAAAGAGTCTCCAAAGAGACTCTTTTTACAATAAAATCATGCCTAAATAAGCATAAAATTATAAATTATGCATTTTTTTCCGCAGGGACTTTTGCATAACGTACGCCACTCATTTGCTCAGCAATACGCAGTACTTGGCAGCTATAACCGACTTCATTATCGTACCAGACATAAGCTGTTAAACGATTACCTGAAGTAATTGTTGCTTGTGCATCAAAGACACCTGCTGTACGTGATCCAATGAAATCTGAAGATACAACTTCCGTTGAGTTTGTATAACCGATTTGACCTTGTAAGTTAGAATAAATTGAAATTTGACGAATATATTCATTCACTTCATCGCGATCAACTTCTTTGTCTAACGTTAGATTTAAAATTGCAAGTGAAACGTTTGGTGTTGGTACACGTACTGAATTACCCGTTAATTTACCTTTAAGTCCTGGTAATGCTTTAGCAACAGCTTTAGCAGCACCAGTTTCAGTAATCACCATGTTTAATGTTGCAGCACGACCACGGCGATCAGCTTTATGATAGTTATCAATTAAGTTCTGGTCATTGGTAAATGAATGAACAGTTTCTACATGACCATTGATCACTTTATATTTGTCATCAATCACTTTTAATGTTGGTGTAATAGCATTTGTCGTGCAACTTGCAGCAGAGATAATTTTATCTTCATCTAAAATGTCTGCATTATTCACACCAAATACAACGTTCTTCATTTCACCTTTGCCAGGTGCGGTTAAAATAACACGTGCTGCGCCTGGACATTGAAGATGTAATGCAAGACCTTCAGCATCACGCCATTTACCTGTATTATCAATCACCAATGCATTTTGAATTCCATAAGCCGTATAATCGACTTCAGATGGGCTAGATGCATAAATAACTTTAATAAATTGACCATTGGCAATGATCGCTTCATTCTCTTCATCTACTGAAATTGTGCCTGAGAATGAACCATGAATAGAATCACGACGTAATAACGAAGCACGCTTTTCTAAATCGCCATCTGATGATTTACGTACAACAATCGCTTTTAAACTTAAACCACGCCCTAAACCCGATTGACCAATCATTAAACGTGCAAGAATACGTCCAATACGTCCAAAGCCGTATAATACAACATCTCTATTCTCTACTGCTGTCGCATTGCCTTTTAAAGTTTCAACTGCTTCTGCAACAAATGCATCGACATCGCCACCTTTTTCTTTAAATTCAACAGCAAGTTTACCTAAGTCAACTTCACCCGTACCAATGTTCTCTAGTTTTGCTAAAGCTTCTAAAATTGGGAAAGTATTTACAACAGAAAGTTCAACGTCCATCATACGTGTACGACGATGCGCTTTTAGAATTTGGATTACAGAACGGTTAACTAAAGAACGGCCATAAACCGAAGTTACAATATTTTTTTCGCGGTATAAATTACCGATCAAAGCAATCATTTTTTCCGCAATTTCTTCGCGGTTTTCCCAACGACCTTGATGCTCTGCGTGTAGGGCGATAATTGTCTCTTTGCTCACAGATACGTCCTCTAATTAATAATGTCTATGCATAAATTTTAAACCCCATAATTGTAAAGGAATTATCAAAAATAATGAATCAAAAGCGTATACCTATTTATCTATTTTGTAATATATTCAGTATAAAATCTGAAAATAGTTGTAATTTTTTATTTTTTATTAAAGATTAGTTTATAAAATAAAAACAATATAGTAGAAATACTTACACGTTTGAATTGAACTATCCATTTCACTACCAACAATTTAACCTTTGATTTTATGTAAATAAAAATGAAAAGATCTGTATTTATGCGATAAATAACCTACTTCTTTGCCAAATCTTGATTTAATTTTTCAATATTAAGTTTTAATTTTTTTTGCTTGTTAATTTCTTTTAATACATGTACAGCACCTTCAATGGCAAGCAATAAAACTGCGAGCCAAATTGGAATATACGTCAACCACTCTTCTGTGCTCACGCGTTCTCCCATAATAATTGATGCCAATGCCAATAAAACAGGTTCTAAATAACTGAGTAATCCAAAAATAACAAAAGGTAAAAGTCGGCTTGCAAGAATATAGCTTCCTAAGCCCATAGCACTCAAGAACCCTAATCCTATAATTGATAAAATTAAATATGGAAGTGAGGCAATAATGACGAGACTATCACTATACAAAAAAGCTAAATAGATGGACATCGGAATAATTAAACATAAATCCCACCAAAAACCACCTAAATGATCAGTTTTATAAAAACGACGTAAGAAAAAATAAATTGGATAAGCAACCGCAACATACACAGTTTCCCATGCAATACTGCCGATGCGCCAAACCTCATGTCCTACACCAATAACGGCTAACACTACTGCAATGATTTGTAAATTGGATAATTTTTCTTTATATAAAATACAACCGACTAACACCATAATTAAAGGCAATAAGAAATAACCCAATGAAACGGCTAATCCTCGACCATTTATAGGTCCCCATAAAAATAGCCAAAGCTGAGAGGTACATAATACCGAACTCAATAAAAGCCAAATAATCAAACGTGGATTTTCCTTCACCCGCTGAACAATTTGTTTGATATATTTTAAATCACCAATCCACCACATAAATAAAGTTAATAAGGGTAATGTGGATAACATACGCCAAGCAAACACTTCCTCACTATTAAGTGGCTTTAAAAATTGGGCATAAAAAAATAAAACGCCAAAAGTAATTGATGCCAATATAGACAATGCAACGCCCTTGTACATCTTTCACCTCAAATTCAGTTTAAAGCTAAAACTGGAATAGTATTCGTTTATAATTTTCGAATTATACATGAGGTTTCAAATTATTTAGCATTTGATATACCAATATATGTATCACTACAAATCGGATAATTTACGACTTAGTTTCTTCTTCTAATTTTGATCTAAGTATCGTTACTATTATTATATCTTGTATCTAAATATAAACATTAAGCATCTTTTCATCAAATCGACATATTCATGCTTCTGTAAAACAACTTAATCAATTATGAGGATGTCATTGATTCCAGTTCTATTTCATCCTCAAAACTTATCCAATCTTATCCCATATTTAATACAACATTTTTTCTTTCAAATGAAGAATCTCATCTCGTAATCGTGCTGCTTGTTCAAATTGCAATTCTTTAGATGCTTTTAACATCTCTTTTTCCAATTTAGTAATATGTTTTGCAAGCAGTTTAGGATCTGACAATAAATGCTGTTCATCTGCAGTTAAAACTCTAGATTGATTTGATGCATCTGAATTCGATAGATCATCTTCAAAAACTTCGCCAGTATTTAAATCTTTTGCTACCTGACGAACTGCACTTCTTGGCGTAATATGATGCTCTAAATTAAATTCAATCTGCTTATTACGACGACGATCAGTTTCATCTATCGCTTTTTGCATAGAGTCTGTTATACGATCAGCATACAAAATTGCCTTACCCTTCACATTACGCGCAGCACGACCAATCGTTTGTATTAATGATCTTTCAGAACGTAAAAAACCTTCCTTATCTGCATCCAAAATTGCAACCAATGATACTTCAGGCATATCTAAGCCCTCTCGAAGTAAATTAATACCAATTAATGCATCATAAATACCTGAACGTAAATCGTGAATAATCTTGGTTCGCTCAACCGTATCAATGTCTGAATGTAAATAGGCAACTTTGATACCATACTCTTTTAAATAGGATGTCAGATCCTCTGCCATACGTTTGGTTAAAGTCGTCACTAATACTCGCTCATCTAATTCTTTACGAATATTAATTTCAGACAACACATCATCAACTTGTGTTAAAACTGGACGTATTTCAATTACTGGATCAAGTAACCCTGTTGGTCGTACCACTTGCTCTACAATTTGTTTGGATTTTTCTAATTCATATCGTGCGGGTGTTGCACTGACATAAATCGTTGCTGGAACGATGCGCTCCCATTCTTCAAATTTCATTGGTCGATTATCTAGTGCGCTCGGTAAACGAAAACCATAGTTCACTAAGTTTTCTTTACGTGAGCGATCCCCTTTGTACATGGCTCCAATTTGTGGAACGGTCACATGCGACTCATCAATAATTAACAATGCATCATCTGGAAGATAATCAAATAAGGTTGGAGGGGCCTCTCCTGCTGGACGTCCTGATAAATGACGAGAATAATTTTCGATACCATTGGTATAGCCCAATTGCTGCATCATTTCTAAATCATAGCGAGTACGCTGTTCGATTCTTTGCGCTTCTAATAATTTATCGTGCTCACGGAAAAAAACTAAGCGATCTTTGAGTTCTTCTCGAATCGTTCCAATCGCTCGTTGTAAATTATCTTTTGGCGTTACATAGTGACTTTTAGGATATATCGTCACACGTGGTGCTTTACGCACCATTTTTCCTGTTAGCGGATCAAACCATCGAATTGAATCAACTTCATCATCAAATAACTCAATACGAATTGCATGCTGATCCGATTCTGCTGGAAAAATATCAATAATCTCACCACGAATGCGATATGTCCCGCGTAAAAACTCTAATTCATTACGCGTATATTGCATTTCAACCAATCTACGAATAATGTCATCACGCGCTATGCGATCACCTTCGACCACATGTAACAACATGCTCATATAAGCGTTTGGATCACCTAAACCATAAATTGCCGACACTGATGCAACAATAATTGCATCACGACGTTCTAGTAATGCACGTGTTGCAGATAACCGCATTTGATCAATATGATCATTAATAGAAGAGTCTTTTTCAATAAATGTATCTGATGATGGAACGTATGCTTCTGGTTGATAATAGTCGTAATAACTGACGAAATATTCAACTGCATTGTGCGGAAAAAAAGATTTAAACTCACCATAAAGCTGTGCTGCTAAAGTTTTATTATGCGCCATAATAATTGTTGGACGTTGGAGCTGTGCAATGACATTTGCCATCGTATAAGTCTTCCCTGAGCCCGTAACCCCTAACAATAACTGATCATGATAACCTTGTTCTAATCCGTTCACCAATTTAGCAATCGCTTGAGGCTGATCTCCAGCAGGCTGATAACTTGTAACGAGTTCGAAAGGTTGATGATCACTCACAATAAATCTTCTCTTCAATTCAGTTTGGCGGTGTATTTTAACAGATTATCGCGTATGACGTTTGCTAAATCATCGACTCATCTTAAAATGATATTTTTACTTGACCCACCACGTATTCAACGGCAACATGTTTAAAATAATGAATTACGCTGACTGCCATGACCTACCACTATCACGATGAAAGCATTATAAAAACCTTAGCTGAAGATACAATTTTTGTCTTTGGTAGTAACCTAGCAGGTCAACATACTGAAGGTGCAGCAAAAACAGCCTTAGAGCATTTTGGTGCATTAAATAAGGTTGGACGTGGCTGGTCTGGACAAAGTTTTGCTATTCCGACCATGAATGAGCATTTACAACAAATGCCTTTATCACAAATTCAACATTATATAGATGACTTCAAAATCTACACAAAAAATCATCCTAAGATGCGATATTTCATTACATCCTTAGGCTGTGGTACCGCAGGGTATAAAATTGAAGAAATTGCACCGATGTTTAAAGGGATTAGTCATAATGTTATTTTTCCAGCCTCATTTCGACCTTTTGTAGAAAAAGCTTTAGCTAAACTTACACCACATTTTTTACATGCCATTTTTAATGATACTGTTATTCTAAATACTGAAGAAAACAATGAATTAATTCAACATTTAGCTTTAACCGATGCAGAAAAAAGTGTCGCGAAAATTATTCTTAATACGCAAATCTACCCAGCCGATAGTAATGGTCGAGATCGCGTATTTGAAATACAAGATATTTTATATGCACTACAAGAAAAAACATTCAATTTAGCGCATGAATCAGAAGATCCTTTAGTTTTTGGAGGAGCTATTCTTGCATTACTTGAACTTTATAATATTAATGAAAAAGACTTTATTGATGTATGGCAGGGACAAAAAGAAATTACCCCACCTCGCCCTGCTCATCGAGCAAAAAAATAGGTGCTTTAAAGCACCTATTTTTTAACGTTTCCCCATCGAACGTCGAGTACCACGAGGTGGCATCCAAGTTCGATCAGCATACTGCTCAGGTTTAGGACGAAATTGTTCTACCTCTTCATCTGCACTTTTCGCATCATTCGCATTTTTTACAGGAAAAGGTAATTTTACCATTGCTTTTTTCTTGGGAGTATTTTGGGTGCTCATTAGATTCACTCAAGATTAACTGCACATATTGTACGGAATTTTTGCCTCCTACGCGAGCCCACAAAAATCAAAGCAAACATGTATTGCAAATTTAGTTATAAAGTTTGATTTATTTATAATATGTTTATTTTTTTAACACATTTATTTCTTATTTTAAGCTAAGATAGAATGCTTTTATTTTTTAATCCCCACAAGAAGGAATACTGCCGTGGACGTACGTCTCTCTGATCGTGTAAATGCTATCAAACCGTCCCCAACTCTAGCTGTAACAAACAAAGCAGCAGAATTAAAAGCTGCGGGTAAAAATGTGATTGGTTTGGGTGCTGGTGAACCTGATTTCGACACCCCACAACACATCAAAGATGCAGCAATTGCAGCCATTAACAATGGTTTTACAAAATATACAGCTGTTGATGGTACGCCAGGGCTTAAAAAAGCAATTATTGCAAAATTAAAACGCGATAATAATTTAGATTATGCCGCAAACCAAATTTTGGTTTCTTGTGGTGGTAAACAATCATTCTTTAACTTAGCTTTAGCTTTGTTAAATAAAGGTGATGAAGTCATTATTCCTGCACCATATTGGGTAAGCTATCCAGATATGGTCATTATCGCTGAAGGGACACCTGTCATTGTTAAATGCGGGGAAGATCAGCGCTTTAAAATCACTCCTGCTCAATTAGAAGCGGCAATTACAGAAAACACTCGCCTTGTAGTTTTAAATAGCCCATCCAACCCTACAGGTATGATTTATACAAAAGAAGAACTAGAAGCTTTAGCTGAAGTACTTCGCAAACATCCACAAGTATTTGTTGCGTCCGATGATATGTATGAACCAATCCGTTGGGATGATGCTTTCTATAATATTGCAACAGTCGCACCGGACCTTTACGATCGTGTTATCGTATTAAATGGTGTATCTAAAGCTTATGCCATGACTGGATGGAGAATCGGCTATGCTGCTGGTCCTGCTAAAATTATTGGTGCAATGAAGAAAATTCAATCACAATCAACCTCAAACCCAACTTCTATTTCCCAAGTTGCTGCTGAGGCTGCATTAAATGGTCCTCAAGATGTACTTGAACCAATGATTGAAGCATTCAAGCGTCGTCATGACTTAGTCATTAATGGTTTAAATAACATTAAAGGAATTTCATGCCTTCCTGCAAATGGTGCATTCTATGCTTATGCCAATATTCGTCCACTTATTCGCGCTAAAGGCTTAAAATCTTGCACGGAATTTTCTGAATGGCTACTTGAAGAAACCGGTGTTGCTGTTGTACCAGGTGATGCATTTGGTTTAGGTGGTTTCATGCGTATTTCTTATGCAACTGCAGATGAAGTTCTCGTAGATGCGCTAGCACGTATCCAAAAAGCTGCTGAATCTATTGATGGTGTAGATGCTGCGATTGCTTCAATTGCTGCTGAAAAATAATTATTTTTAATTAAAGAACCCGCTAAATAAAGCGGGTTCTTTTTATCAGGTATAAAATTTTAAATATCAACATTTATCTATATAAAATTACACATTGATTAGTTTTAAAGTATTTTTGGTTTTTTACTAGAAAAGATAACCAATGAAATTCCAATCAAAACGACCAGAGTAGAAATAATAATTCTCCAATTTAATACTTCACCAATAAATAAAGTTCCTCCAATAATAGCCAAACAAGGTACTGAAAGTTGTACTGCACTAGCAGTAACCTGTTCAATTTTTTGCATAATTAAATACCAAAGTACATAGGCACCACTCGATGCTAAACTACCTGATAAAATAGCTAAAACGATACCTTTAGGAAGAATGTAACTTTCATGTGGAATGAGAAATAAAGCAAATAAAACAACAGGAGTTGCAATTAAAAAATTAGTAAACGTACTGATTAAAGGGTTATTCATATATTTACCCCGAATACTATATCCTGCCCAAGCTAAACCAGATAAAAACATCATACTTGAATAGAATAAATCTGGAGTATTTGAGCCAGGCAATAATAAAAATAGAATTCCAAGCAGTGCAATAACTAAGCCTATACCACGTTTTATATTAATTAATTCACCATGAAATATTCCATAAATTGTCATCGAGATTTGAACAGAACCAAAAAGTAAAAGTGCGCCAACGCCTGTATCAATTTTTAAATATGCCAATGAGAAAGCTACCATATAAATCGCTAAAAAAATTCCATTCATTAGATTCCATTCTAAATTTGACTGCTTATCTTTCTTTTTATAACGATAGATTAAATAGAAAAAAAATAAAGTAATTGCACCACTGGCTACACGAATTAAGCTAAAACTTATGGGGTCAATCTGATAATCACTCAGTGCAACACGGCACAAAACCGAATTTGCAGCAAATGCACACATCGCAATCATTATTTTAAATAACATCGTTGACTTACTTCCTTGTCCAACAACCGTTACTCAAGATATATAAAAGTTTCTTATTTTTATCCAGCTTAAAAAAATCATATACAAAATCATTTTTTTTGATAAAAAATGGAAAAATCAATTTTATCTTTAATCTATTTTTTCTAATTTTATATTAAAAGATATTGTAAAAAATTAAATAATATTTAACCATTTTATTAATTACAATATCTTGCGAAAACCAAATGGCTTTAATCGGCCTGCATTAAAGCTAAAACATCTGCTTCGGTCAGCTTTTTGGTATTATTTTTAAAATCATAAAATTTAGGTTTTTGTTCGATAAAGATCTCGCTATCAAAATGCAAGTCATCTTCAGGTAAATTCAACGCAAATACATTTACATTCGCATATTCGTTATTTTTTAAACGCCAAAATAATGATGTCCCACATTCTTGGCAAAATCCTCGCTCCCCCCATTCAGATGAATCATAAATTTTTAAGAAAGTTTGATCATTAAAGAGCAATGAAGCTGGTTTGATATCAATAGACATTAAAATACCACTGCTTTGCTGACGACACATAGAGCAATGACAAACATGTACCTCATGATTTAAAATCTCTAAACTAAACCTAACTTTTCCACATAAGCACTGTCCATTCATTATTTTCGTACTCCTCTGTAATTCAATTTAAATGCAATTCAAAATATACTACAATTCATTTTTTTTACCAATTATGCCTTCAATACTTAGTTCATTAATAGAAATAATATTAATTAATTATTCACATTAAAATAAAAAATAATAATTTTAATAATTAAATGAATATTTATCATAAAGTAAATTATTTAAATTAATTTTAAAAATTTATCTTGTTTTTTAATAAAATTTACTATCTTATATAATAAATAAAATAATTATAATCAATTATTAACCATAGAAAGCAAAAATAATAATTTTAGATTTTTTGTGATTAATTTTGCAAAAAATAAATTAAAAAGAGATAAAACAATGAAAATAATAATCCTATCCTGTGCAACACTTTTATTGTCAAGTCAGATATTTGCAGAAGATCATCTCTATCCGCAAAAAAACTTCTCACTCAAAGCAGGTTATACAGAATTTGACATCCATCATAAAATTTTAGGCTCAGAAAAAGTCAAAAGCCTTGAATATTCTGCCGCATATGATTTCTCAAATTGGGGAATTTGGGGGAAATATGAAACTCAAAAAATTAAAAAACTCAAAAGCAATCAATATGCCATTGGTGCTCAGTATATGCTTTATCAAAACCGTTATATCTATACTTTAGCTTCACTAGGTGTTGGGTTAACGGATATTAATTTTAATAAAAAAAATTACAAGACACAGGCAAAATACATTTACTACCCATTCAATTTAGAGCTTGGTTATAAGCTTCACCCAAATCTAAATATCTATACTTCTATAGGCTATAAATGGTTCAAAAATAAAAACACTAAAATGTATTATAAAGATATTAAAATATCAGATGAAGCAGATAATAATTTAGATTTACATGGACAGACATATAGTATTGGTTTACGTTTTAATTTTTGAACTCATTTAAATAGATTAATCTATAGATCCATCCAACGTCTATTCACTGAATGCCCTGCATTATTATAATGAATTACTTTGGCATAATTTCCCACTGCCGTTGCATTAATTGGTATATCTTTAGTTACAACGCTTCCAGCTCCGATAGTGACATTATGACCAATTTTAATGTGATTAATAATACAAACGTTGGGACCAATATAAACATTATCGCCAATTTCAGCGGCTTGTGTACCACCATTAGCCCCTATAGTTGTAAATTGTGAGAGGTTAACATTATTACCAATAATCGTTGTTGGATTGATAACTAAAGGACCGCCATGACCTATATAAAGTCCATAACCAATTTTTGTTTCACGATGTATATCAATTCCATATTTTTTCTTTTTATAATAAAATACTGGATATGTAAGTTTAGCTAATACCGTTTTAGAACTAGCAAAGCGAAACCAAACACTAAAATTAAAACCCCGATTAAATAAATAATTTTTTATAAATGATTTTAAAGTCGTATTTCCACTATATCGATATAAATCACTTAAAATATATTTAATAATCATTAATTTTACCAACCTTCGTTAATATTTATGATGAAAAACTTTAATCACACAACTTTTTAATAGTCCTATACAGTAAAAATGAAGAACTACATCTATTTTAAAACTAATTACAAGAAAAGATCTGATAATCAAGTCGTCTGTCAGTTAACAATACATGATCACTCATGCAAAAGTATAAATTTGTACAAATACTTGCCATGAATGTAAATTTAAGCTAGTGTAATAAATACAGTAGATCTTATATAAGATGCTACAACGAAGTTGGACGGATCATTGACAGCTTATTGCGTTTAATTCATATTAAACAAGAAATCAGCACTAGCCTTCCAACAATAAGCTCGCAGAAATGCGAGCTTTTCATTACAACAAATAATAATGATAGCAAAAAAACTGTACCTTTTTATCAATATTTTAAACGACTGTCATATTATTGAATAAAATAACTTTTATCATAACAATCAAAATGCTTCAAAACTTTTAAAGCTATTTCCTCTCCAGTTGCCCATGTCGCCACTAAGGACTCATGATCGACTTCTATAATATCTAAATTAACACATAAAATTTGAGCGCTTTGAACAATAATAAACTGTGGTGAATGCTTTTTTAGGCATTTGGCGATATAGAATGTTATTTCTTCTTTTTTATAGATATCAATAATTTTATAGCGCATTTCTCACCTAGATATTAGCGACTTAACTTCAATTTCATTGTAGAGAAACAACATGTTAATGGAAATTGGAATTATGTATTAAAATAATGTGAATGATAGTTTTATGTTATTTTACAAATATCCAATCGTTAAAATAAAAAATTATTGTTCGATTTTAGTTTGACTATTCATTAAAAAGTTACCCACATACTTAGCATATGTAGATAACTTTTTTAAAACACAATTAAATAAAGATATTTTTATTTTGAATGATGAAAATGAGATTTGAATGACTCCCATTTTTGCTGACGATTGGTTTTATGTTCTGCTTTTTTTTGCTCTTTTAATGTAAAGTTTGCAATACGCTGAGTTTCATTCCAAGCCTCAACACTTGCCTCAATTTCAGCTTGTACTTCATTGAAGTCCCAACGATAAACAGTCGCTCCTGATTTTTCAAAAAAAGCATCTAAAAATGCTTCAGACTCTTCAAAGATATCAATAATAAGTCCAGTTTTCCCTACTGGTAATATTTGGCTAATTTTTCCAAGTACAGCCAAGTCATCTTTTTCATGATTTATATCGTAAGATTCTCCTATTAAAGCACCTGCTGTAAAGCCTAAAATTATTCCGAGTGGTCCACCTAAAATACCAATTAATGCACCAATTAAACTTCCACTCCAAAGACCATTATCTTGGTCTGGATTAACTTGATCTTCAATTTTAAAACGGCCATCAAGTTGTCTGTGAATTAAGCTAAGCTCATGGATTTTATTTATATTTATTTTTTTTAGTTGTGTAAAACCCTCGAAAGCTTTGGCAGATTCATCCCAAGTAACCAAAACAACATTATGTGACATAAAACTTTCTTCCTATCTATTTGGTTGTGTTATTCTTCACTTATATCCTATTATTATTTACGAAATAAAGTTATTTTTTGTACTTTTACCATTTAACCCTGTATATCTTTATATAATTTTATTATAAATATTAAAAAAATTAATTTAATCATTGAAACCTAAAGTAAATTATATTATTAAAGCCTATAAAAACATAATAATTAATTTCTTATTTTATTTAAAAATCAAGTATAATTAATATATTTATTAATTTAAGGTTTTATTTGAGGAGATATAACATGTCAACTGAACAATATACAGGGATTCAATATTTAACAGCAATTAAAAATGGAGAACTTCCTCATGCTCCAATGGCAACAACGATTCCAATGAGAATTGTAGAAGTTAAAACAGGATATGTTGTGTATGAAGTTACTCCTAATAATACGCATTTAAATTTACAAGGTGGTATTCATGGTGGATTTTGTGCAACTATTCTAGATAGTGTTACAGGTGGAGCTGCACATACTATTATGGATCAAGGTGTGCAATTCGTTACAACCGAATTAAATATTAAAATGATTCGCCCTATGCAATCTGGGAAAACATATCGTGGCATCGGTCAACTGATTAATGCAGGACGAACTTTAGTCATCACTGAAGGAAAAATTGTAGATGAAAATGATAAAATTTTTGCATATGGAACTGCAACTTTAATGATAATTCATCGTTAATATTTATGCTCTAGCCTATTAATTCAATCGAATAATATTATTATTTTACTGACTAAATACAAATATTATATTTTTATGTCTAAGTTATTTAATCCATTTTATTTATTGACAAAATAGAATGGATTTAAAATTACTATTGACGTAAATAATAAATATTATCCAACATCATTATTTATATTATGAACCATATGTAATAAACGTGGTGCAATATCTTCTTCCAATTTTTTGGGACTCAAAATAAAGCTAGGACCGCCACAATTAAAGACCAATAAGCCATGTTGTTCATGATAATAAGGTACTGCTACAGAGTTAACATCTTTATGCCAGTCACCTAACGAAAAACAATAACCTTTTTCTTCATATTCTAAACATGCATGTTTTAATTTTTTCTGAATATCGTTCCATTCATCTGGTTTTTTTTCTTGAATTGCTTTCAATAAAAACTCTTGTTCATCTTTAGGCATCGCAGCAATACATGCACGCCCCATAGAACTTAAATGAATAGGTAAATAAGTACCTACCTGACGGCGCATTGTTACATTTCCTTTACCTTGTACAACATCAAGATAAATCATGTTCAGCCGATCTCGTTTTGCCATCGCAACAGCTGCACCCGCATAGTCTGCTAGTTCTTTCATATAGGGATGAGCAACCGAGCGAATAGAAACATTTGAGAGCATTGAATATCCAAATGCCAATACACCGACAGACAATTGATATTTCGTTGAATTCGGAACCTGTTTTAAATAACCCAAACGCGACAATGTATAAGTTAAACGTGTAATTGTGGGTTTTGGTAATCCAGTCATCAAAGATAACTCTTGATTTCCCAAATGTTGTTGCTTAGGTGTAAAACAGCGTAATAATTCTAATCCACGTGCTAAGGCCGTAATATATTGACGATCATTTTCATCTTGCATATCTGCAATAGGATGTAAAAGCTCATGTCTTAAAGGAGCAATTAATTCTTCCTCTTGCTTTTGATTTGTTAAATCATTCATCGTCATTAATAGCCTAAAACTTTTGTATTCATATTTCGCATAGCGGAATTATAATATATTTTTTATATAAATAGCAAAAAGCGACTCAATAAGAATGGCTTTTTGCTATATTGCATTGCTTTTTTACTTAAATGATCAATTAAGAAATAATGCCTTGTGCTCTCAACGCTAAAATTCTTTCAGCATCAATAATATCTGCCAAAATTTCATCCGTATGCTCTCCTAACATTGGTGGAGCCTTTTTATATTGCACAGGGGTACGAGAAAACTTCATTGGTGAACCAATGACTTTTAATTTCTCTTTTTGTGGATGAGGCATTTCAATTAAAAGATTGCGTGCTTTTACTTGTGGTTCTTCAAACGCTTGTTCCAAGTTATTGATTAAACCCACAGGGACTTTTACTGCATGAATAGCATTCACCCAGTGCTTTGCTGTATTAGTCAAAAAATAGTGCGATAAAATGTCAACAATTTCTTGACGATGTTGAATACGTAAAGCATTGGTTGCAAATCTTGGATCGTCTAATAATTCAGCACGCTGAATCGCATGGCACATTGCAGTAAATTGCTTATCATTTCCACACGCAATAATAAAATCTTGATCTGATGCACTAAACACCTGATAAGGCACAATATTAGCATGAGCATTTCCATAACGCTGAGGTACTTTACCTGATGCTAAATAGTTCATGCCTTGATTCGCCATGATTGCAACTTGCACATCAAGTAATGCCATATCAATATATTGCCCCAAACCACTGACCGTTCTATTGAGCAAAGCAGCCTGAATGGCAACTGTCGAATATAATCCTGTGGTTATATCTGCAACGGCCACACCTACCTTTTGTGGCCCACCACCAGGTAAATCATCCTTTTCACCTGTCACAGACATTAAACCACCCATGCCTTGTACAATAAAGTCATAGCCAGGTTCTTCTGCACGAGGGCCAGTCTGACCAAAACCAGTAATTGAGCAATAAACCAATCGCGGATTAATTTCATTCAAGCTTTCATAGTCTAAACCGTATTTCTTTAACGAGCCTGCTTTATAGTTCTCAATTAAAACATCCGATTTAGCCGCTAAAGCACGAACTAACTCTTGTCCTTCTGCTGTTGAAATATCAATTGCAATTGACATTTTATTACGGTTGGTAGACTGGTAATAAGCAGCCTCTTTGGTGTCTTCACCTGCATCATTTTTCATCCATGGTGGACCCCACATACGGGTATCGTCACCAGTTTGGGGACGTTCCACTTTAATCACTTCAGCGCCTAAATCTGCAAGAATTTGACCACACCATGGTCCTGCCAATACGCGACTTAAATCAAGTACGCGAATACCCTCTAATGCACCCATGTATTCTTCCCACTTACACTCTTTCAATAACCATTGCGAGACCTTGTCCCACACCAATACATAAGCTAATTACGGCATATTTTTTACCACGACGTTGCAACTCTCGTGCTGTTGTTAATGCTAAACGCGCACCAGAAGCTCCCAATGGATGACCGACTGAAATTGCACCACCATTTGGATTCACGCGTGGATCATCAAGCGAAATATCTAAACCTTTTAAACAAGATAAAACCTGAGATGCAAATGCTTCATTGATCTCAATAATATCCATATCATCTAAGGTTAAATTTGCACGTTTTAATGCTAATTTAATCGCTTCAATTGGACCTGCCCCCATAATACGTGGTTCGACACCAGCCGCACCTGAAGACAAAATTTTTGCAATCGGTTTAAACCCTAATGTTTGTTCTGCTTGTGCAGAGCCAATTAATAATGCAACTGCACCGTCATTTACACCCGACGCATTTCCAGCAGTGACTACACCATTTTCAAATAATGGCTTTAATTTTTGTAATGCTTCTACTGTTGATGATGGACGTGGATGTTCATCTAAGGTGATTAATTTAGGGGGTAATTTATGACCTTGAGCAATCTCAATCCCAACAATTTCACCTTCAAAAAAGCCATCTTGTTTTGCAGCTTCATATTTTGCTTGAGATGCCGCAGCAAATTGATCAGCTTCTTCACGGTGAATGCCATATTCAACTGCAACGTTATCACCCGTTTTTGGCATGGTGTCATCGCCAAAGTTTTTCTCTATGAGTGGGTTGGGAAATCGTGCACCAATTGTGGTATCAAAGACTTTAAAATCTCGACTAAATGCTTTTTCTGATTTTGCAAAAACAAAAGGTGCTCGAGACATAGATTCAACACCTCCTGCGATAAAGATTTCTCCTTCACCACAGCTAATTGCTCTTGCTGCATCAATCACTGCTGCTAAACCCGACGCACATAAACGGTTTACAGTTTGTGCTGGAGTTTTTACATCTAAGCCTGCCAATAAAACGGCATGACGTGCGACGTTACGACTATCTTCACCTGCTTGGTTGGTATTACCTAAAATAACATCATCATAAATATTATTAGGTAATTGATGTTTTTCAACCAATGCTTTAATGACATGTGCTGCTAAATTATCTGGACGTATCGTTGCCAACTCACCTGCATGGCGACCAAATGGTGTACGTATACCATCATAAATATATGCATTTAACATGGAAAAACTCCTTAAATAGTAGCTATGTGAAGCAGAGGAAGATTTAAACGTGCACGACGTGATAACCAAGGACTTGGACGATAACGCTGATCTCCAGTATTGGCATAGATTCGTTCTAAAATAAGTAATATGCGCTGACTACCGAGTAAATCTCCCCATGAAATTGGTCCTTGAGGATAACCTAGACCCAATTTCACCGCTTGATCAATATCCGAAGCTGCTGCAATTTGTTGTTGTGCAATGTCACAAGCTAAATTGATGACCATTGCTAAAACACGCTGTGAAACAAAACCGATACTCTCTGCAATAACAGAAACACCATGATCATTTTTTGCAAAAATAGCATGTGCCTGATCAATGTATGATTTGTCAGTGACAATAGAAGGCATCAGCGTCCGATGCTTACTAAAATCTGTCAACATATCAATATTAACTGATCGTGTTGCATCTACACCGAAACGTAGTGCTGCCGTTGTTGTATCTTCACCATATGTTGCTAAAAGTATTAAACTTTCTGAGTGCGGATGTTCTGCGGTATCGAGTGTAAATTGTTGTTCATTTAAATAATCACGCAAAATTTGTGCATCTTGCTCTTGATCTGCTTGAATCCATATCGGTTGAAAATTTGTAACCGCTGGCACAGCTTGACGTGGCAATTCATTGATTTTTTTACCATCTACATATTTATAGAAGCCCTCTCCAACTTTTCGACCCACTTTTTTTCCAGCTAACATTTGACGGGTTAATGGATGTGGGCGATAGCGATCTTCTTGATAATATTGATTAAAAATAGACTCCATCACAGGATGTGAAACATCGAGTGCTGTTAAATCAAATAATTCCAACGGCCCCATACGAAAGCCAGCACCTTCACGTAAAATTCGATCTATTTCACTAATAGATGTAACACCCTCACCAAGTACTTTTAATGCTTCTGTACTATATGCACGTCCTGCATGGTTAACGATAAACCCTGGTGTATCTTTTGTTCGAACACCGAAATGACCCATTCGTTTTGCAAGCTCTAGTAAATCTTGAACAACACGTTCTTCAGTAACTAATCCTGCAATTACTTCAACAATTTTCATAAGTGGGACAGGATTAAAGAAATGAAAACCAGCAACACGCTCTGGATGCTTTAAAATTGATGCAATTGCAGTAACGGATAAGGATGATGTATTCGAAGCAAAAATTGTTTCAGTAGCAACAATACCTTCAAGTTGTGTAAATAAACGCTGCTTAATCTCTATATTTTCAATAATTGCTTCAACAACTAAATCAACCCCTGCCACTTCTTCAATATTTTCTAATACAGTGAAACGTGCAAGTGTCTCAGCGAATTGTTGTTCAGTAATTTTACCTTTTTGTTGTAATTTTTCTAAAGTTGCTTTTAATTTACTTAAACCTAATTCTGCTGCACCCGCTTTAGCATCAAATAAACGTACTTCAAGTCCTGCTTGTGCTGCAATTTGGGCAATCCCCATTCCCATTACGCCAGTACCAATAAGCGCCATTTTTTGAATTGTCATGTCTTATTCTCCTGTGTAATTTGCAGTGCGTTTTTCAAAAAATGCATTTACACCTTCTTTTTGATCTTTAGTATCAAATAAAATTTGAAATGCTTTACGCTCAAGTGCTAAAGCACCATCAAGTGATAAATCCTGTCCTAAATTAGTCACTTCTTTAATTTGCTGAACGGCTATCGGTGAAAAACTTGCAATCGTCTTAGCTAATTCAAGTGCATGCGCAATGGTATTTTCATCTGCAACAACTTCAGATACCAATCCCATTTGATTGGCTTCTTCAGCAGCAATAAATTTACCCGATAACACTAAATGCATGGTTTTAAATTTCCCAATCGCACGTAATAATCGCTGCGTACCACCTGCACCTGGCATTAAGCCGAGTTTTACTTCAGGTTGACCAAATTTAGCAGACTGCCCTGCAATAATAATATCGGCATGCATCGCCAGTTCACAGCCACCGCCAAGTGCATAGCCATTCACTGCGGCAATAATTGGTTTTGAACAATCTGTAATACTTTGCCAATATTGTTCTGTATGTCGTAAATACATTTGTGCAGTTGTTGCCGTGGTAAAGTCTTTAACATCTGCACCAGCTGCAAATACCTTTTCACCACCTGTCAAAACAATACAGCGAACCTGATCATTTATATTTAACTGTTCAAATGCTTTTGCAAGTGCTTGACGCAATGCTAAATTTAAGGCATTTCGTGCTTCTGGACGGTGTATTTCAATAATTGCTACACCATCATCTTGAATCGTTAGTTTTAAAATTTCTGTGTTTTCCATAATCTATATATTTCGCAATGCGGTACAAACAACACAATATACATCTTTTTTCAATCTTGTAAATTGATTAATTCAGTTACAAAAAATAATTGTAATTAATAAAACAACCTATTTAACAATAAAAAACAATAATTTATATATTTTTTTAAATTAAAAATTAAATACCGCTGTGCAAAATAAATTTTCATAACCATTGATTCTTGTTTCGCAGTTAATTAGTATCCGCTTAACTTATCAGATGGAGAACTTCATCGTTTGTAAAAAAAACGATAAGTTCGAATTGTTCTATAAATGGAGTAAAAGCATGGTTCGTGACCAACAAACCCTAGACCAATTGGTTGATATGATTCGTCAATTTGTCGAAGGAGTACTTATTCCTCACGAAGAAATCGTTGCTGAAACAGATGAAATTCCACAAGACGTTATTCAACAAATGAGAGAACTTGGTCTTTTTGGTTTAACGATTCCTGAAGCTTATGATGGTTTAGGCTTAACCATGGAAGAAGAAGTTTATATCGCTTTTGAATTAGGACGCACATCTCCAGCATTTCGATCATTTATTGGGACAAACAATGGTATTGGGGCAGCTGGATTAATTATTGATGGAACAGAAGAACAAAAACAATATTTTCTCCCAAAACTAGCTCGTGGTGAAATTATTGGTTCATTCTGCTTAACAGAACCAGATTCTGGTTCTGATGCTGCATCGCTTAAAACAACCGCAGTAAAAGATGGTGATGACTACATTTTAAATGGAACAAAACGGTTTATTACAAATGCGCCTCATGCAGGCGTGTTTACCGTTATGGCTCGTACAAACCCAGATATCAAAGGTTCATCTGGTATTTCCGCTTTTATTATAAATAGTAAAACACCAGGTATCTCTTTAGGTAAACGCGATAAAAAGATGGGACAAAAAGGCGCTCATACCTCTGACGTTATTTTTGAAAATTGTCGCATTCCAGCTTCTGCATTAATTGGTGGCGTAGAAGGGGTTGGTTTTAAAACAGCAATGAAAGTGCTTGATAAAGGTCGTATTCATATTGCAGCCATTAGTGTTGGTGCCGCGACACGTATGCTAGATGATTCACTGCAATATGCTATTGAACGCAAACAATTTGGGCAACCCATTGCAAACTTTCAACTTATTCAAGGTATGCTCGCCGATTCCAAGGCTGAAATTTATGCAGCAAGATGCATGGTTTTAGATGCTGCTCGTAGACGCGATGAAGGTCAAAATGTCAGTACAGAAGCATCTTGCGCCAAAATGTTTGCCACTGAAATGTGTGGTCGTGTCGCAGATCGTGGTGTGCAAATTCATGGCGGTGCTGGATATATCAGTGAGTATGCAATTGAACGTTTTTATCGCGATGTTCGTTTATTCCGTTTGTATGAAGGTACTACTCAAATTCAACAAGTCATTATTGCCCGCAATATGATTCGTGAAGCAACACATTAAACAGTCGCTTTGGGGTTGAATCAGCTCCCTTTTAGATTCAACCCCTTTTTTAATTAGGTAATGGATTATGGCTATCACAAACACTGTGTCGAAAATTGGGCCGCATACTTGGAAGATTGCTTTCATTTTCGCCTTCCTTGCACTCTTGGTCGATGGTGCAGATTTAATGCTCCTTTCCTACAGCTTAAACAGCATTAAAGCTGAATTCGGTTTAAGTCCTGTAGAAGCGGGCATGCTTGGAAGTTTCACACTAGCCGGTATGGCGATTGGAGGAATTGGTGGTGGTTGGGCTTGCGACAAGTTTGGCCGCGTTCGTATTGTTGTTATCTCAATTTTAACGTTTTCTATATTAACCTGTGGTTTAGGATTCACAAATTCATTTTGGGAGTTCGGAACTTTACGCTTTTTTGCATCATTAGGTTTAGGTTCATTATATATTGCCTGTAACACGTTAATGGCAGAATATGTTCCTACAAAATACCGCACCACCATTTTAGGTACACTTCAAGCTGGATGGACGGTTGGTTATATTGTTGCTACGTTACTTGCAGGTTGGTTAATTCCAGACCACGGTTGGCGTATGCTGTTTTATGTTGCTGCAATTCCTGTAGGAATGGCTATTTTAATGTATTACATGGTACCAGAACCTGCGGTTTGGCAAGAAAATCGTTTCAAGAAAGTTGAAAAAACAGAAAAAGTTGAATCTACTTGGAAGCTTATTTTTAAAGATAAGAAGAACCGTAATATGTTCATCTTATGGGCATTAACTGCTGGATTCCTACAGTTTGGTTATTATGGGGTAAATAACTGGATGCCTACATACCTAGAAAGTGAATTAGGTATGAAATTCAAAGAAATGACTGCGTATATGGTCGGTACCTACACTGCGATGATTTTAGGTAAAGTTTTAGCTGGTTTCATGGCTGATAAACTTGGTCGTCGTTTTACCTATGCATTTGGTGCAATTGGTACAGCCATTTTCTTACCACTCATTGTATTTTATAACTCTCCAGATAATATTCTATATTTACTCATTATTTTTGGTTTCCTTTATGGTATTCCATATGGTGTAAATGCAACCTATATGACTGAAAGCTTTGCAACCAATGTTCGTGGTACTGCGATTGGTGGCGCATATAATGTCGGTCGTCTGGGTGCAGCAATTGCTCCTGCAACGATTGGCTATTTAGCAAGTGGTGGCTCAATAGGACTAGGTTTCTTAGTGATGGGGGCAGCATATTTTATCTGTGGTGTAATTCCTGCACTATTCATCAAAGAAAAATTATATGATCCACAGAAATCTTAAAGATCGATATATATAAAAGCCTCTTCGGAGGCTTTTTTAATGACATGAATGCTTTTGTCTGATATAAAAAAATGATAATATACCGCCAAGCGAAATTAAGTTTTACATTATGGAAAATTTTTCTAGAGAATCTATGGAATTTGACGTTGTCATCGTCGGTGCAGGACCTGCGGGTCTTTCTGCTGCGATCAAAATTCGTCAACTGGCTATTGAAAATAATTTAAATGATCTTTCCGTTTGTGTGGTTGAAAAAGGCTCCGAAGTCGGTGCGCATATTCTCTCTGGGGCTGTTCTTGAACCTCGTGCCATCAATGAACTCTTCCCTAACTGGAAAGATGAAGGTGCACCATTAAATGTTCCTGTCGTTGAAGATAGAACCTATTTCACCTTATCTGAAACCACCTATAAAGAAGCACCACATTGGATGGTGCCTAAAACCATGCACAATGACGGCAACTATGTCATCTCTTTAGGCAATGTTGTTCGTTGGTTAGGTCAAAAAGCTGAAGAACTTGAAGTCTCTATTTTTCCAGGATTTGCTGCTGCCGAAATTCTTTATCATGACGATGGGACTGTCAAAGGCATTCAAACTGGGGATATGGGCATTGGGAAAGATGGTGAACCAACCCATAACTTTGCACCAGGCTATGAATTACATGCCAAATACACAATTTTCGCTGAAGGCTGTCGTGGACATCTAGGCAAACGTCTCATCAATAAATTTAATTTGGATCAAGATGCTGACCCTCAGCATTATGGCATCGGTATTAAAGAACTTTGGGAAATTGACCCTGCCAAGCATCAACCAGGTTTAGTTATGCATGGTGCTGGTTGGCCTTTAAATGAAACAGGTTCTTCTGGAGGATGGTGGTTATATCATGCTGAAAATAACCAAGTCACGCTCGGTATGATTGTCGATTTATCCTATACCAATCCACATATGTATCCATTTATGGAAATGCAGCGCTGGAAAACACACCCTTTAATCAAACAATATTTAGAGGGCGGTAAACGTATTTCTTATGGTGCACGTGCAGTCACTAAAGGTGGTTTTAACTCTCTTCCTAAGTTTACTTTCCCAGGGGGAAGTCTTGTGGGTGATGATGCTGGTTTCTTAAACTTCGCTAAAATCAAAGGCTCTCATACAGCAATGAAGTCTGGCATGCTTTGTGGTGAGGCAGTATTTGAAGCGATTGCAGCAGGTGTAGAAAAAGGTGGAGATTTAGCCGTAGCACGTGTCACTGAAGGTGAAGACTACTTCACCAAAGAACTCACCGCGTATACTGATAAGTTCAACAAGAGTTGGCTGAAAGAAGAGTTATATAGCGCACGTAATTTTGGCCCTGCGATGCATAAGTTCGGTCAATGGATCGGTGGTGCATTTAACTTTATCGATCAAAATATTTTTAAAGTCCCATTTACCTTGCATGATTTACAACAAGACTTTAGCGCGTTAAAAACAGTCGATACTGCAAACTTCAAACCGAACTATCCAAAAGCAGATGGCAAACTCACCTTTGACCGTTTATCTTCTGTGTTTGTATCAAATACAGTACATGAAGAAAACCAACCTGCGCATTTAAAATTAACTGACCCAAATATTCCAGTGCAAGTTAATTTACCGAAATGGGATGAGCCTGCACAGCGTTACTGCCCTGCTGGCGTATACGAAATTATGGACAATGATGATGGTTCCAAGCGTTTCCAAATTAATGCTGCGAACTGTGTTCACTGTAAAACCTGTGACATCAAAGATCCTTCACAGAACATCACATGGGTAACACCGGAAGGTGGTGGTGGACCAAACTATCCTAATATGTAATTAAGTAAAGAATCACGATCTTTACGAACATTTTTATTTTAGGTGGTTTGAATGAAGCATAGCTTCATATACCCAAAAATGTCGTGCTGAATTTAGCTCTTCATTTATATTTTTTAGGTAATCCTAGCTCCTTCGGGAGCTAGGATTAAAAGTATATTTCAAATTAACATTCATACATCAATTATGAATCATCATCACGCACTGAAGATGGATGACGGTTTAAAGCCATTACTTCAATTTTCATATATGGATATAGCGGTAAACCCTGTAAAATATTATGCAATTCTTCATTGCTTTCAACATCAAAAATACTGATATTTGAATATTGTCCAGTAACACGCCAAATATGACGCCATTTACCTTGGTTTTGTAAATTCTGTGAATAAGCTTTCTCAATCGCTTTAATTTCATTAACACGCTCTACAGGCATATCTAATGGAATATTAACATCCATACGTACGTGAAAAAGCATCTGTATCTCCATTTATTTCTATCATAAATCAATTAACATCACTTAAGTGTTAATTGTCATTTCATTGACGTGCCTATCACTTCATTCTGACCATATTAATATTATGATTTTCATTCAGAAAAATAATATATGGCGAGAATTTTGCATGTTTATTTAAGCTGATTTTTTCTCAGCATCACAACAACATGATCTCTCAATCATTGATTAGATTTGGCAAAGCAACTCGACAATAGATTTATAGCTTATAAACAAAACTGTGCTATAAACTATTATAATCATACCTTAGTTGAATTATTTAGCTAAATATAGGGAATGTTTAGTATTTAAAAATACTAAAAAAGTATATATAGGAGAAAATTACATGGAATTAAGACACTTGAAATATTTTATTTCCGTTGTTGAAGAAAAAAGTATTACAAAAGCTGCCGAAAAACTATGTATCGCACAGCCACCACTGACTCGCCAAATAAAAAGTCTAGAAGAAGAGCTTGGTGTAAACCTATTTGAAAGAGGGACTCGACCAATAAAAACGACTGAAGTCGGTGAATACTTTTATCAATATGCTGTGCAAATTTTAACACTTTCAGCACATGCAACCACCATGGTAGATCGTTTTAAAAATACACAGTCAATTGTAAGAGTAGGCTATGTTGCTTCATTATTTTATTGGAAATTACCTGAGATTATTAACTTATTTAGATCAAAAATTAAAAAATATCATAACTTAAATATTGAATTGGTAGAATGTGGAACAAAAGATCAAGTTGAAGCATTAAAAACAGGAAAAATTGACATTGGATTTGGTCGACTTGCAATTAGTGATCCTTCAATTAAAAGAGTGGTACTCGAAAAAGAAAAACTCATGCTCACCATTCATAAAGATCATCCACTTAAAGAATACGAAAATACTGGAATATACTTATCTCAAGTGGTCAATGAGCTTATTTTTATCTATCCGAATCTACCAAAACCTAACTTTTCTACCTTCATTCAAAATGTTTTTTCAGAGTTAAACCTCATACCGCGTAATTTAATTGAAGTTCGTGAAATTCATATGGCGTTAGGTTTAGTGTCATCTGGTGAAGGTATTTGTATTATTCCTAAAAGTGCAAATGCAATTGGAATGAAAAATTTACGTTATATTCCAATTATTGACGCGGATGTTTATAGTCCCATTTCATTGTCATATCGAGCAATGGATACCAATGATTATATTGTACAAATGTTAGATTGCATTCAAAATCATTCATATTAAAATATTCATGTAAGAGCAAGGACTAAACTCTAAGCATACAGCTGTATGGTCTAATCCTTGATTTTAATGGGTATAAAATCACTTACTCTTTTCTTGCATTTTACGTACCATTGCATTGAAAAACTTGATTGCAAAGCCACTATCTCGAATTAACATCGCCGTTAAGTCGGCACATTTCTGCTGAATGCCTTCTGCTAAATGAACATCTTCACCGCCCATTGCATCTGCCTGACATTGAATTTCTGCTGCGCGTTGTACAGTCCAAAGTAAAAAGAAGGCTTTTTCAATACTACTTTCACCCACAGCAATACCATGATTACGGAGTACTAAAATATGTTTATTACCCAAGCTCTCTAACATACGGACTTTTTCATCTTGAAATAATGTAATTCCTTCAAAACTATGATAACCAACACGTCCGAAGAGTTGCGCTCCATAAAAATTGTCGTGTTTAAAACCTATTTTTTTCTGGGTAATGGCACTGATAGGCGTGGTGTGTGTATGAATTAGGCAACGAATATCATCTCTTGCACCATGTACTGCACTGTGCAAAGCAAAGCCTGCTGGATTTGCATCGTATTCAGAAGCTTCTATTTTATGTCCATCCAAATCTACTTTCAGTAAATTTTCTGGAGTCACTTCAGAATAATTTAAACCAAAAGGATTCACTAAATAATAATGTTCTGTACCAGGTAATCGAGCAGAAATATGATTAAAAATAGTTTCCGTCCAACCAAAATGATCAATCAAATGATAACACTGTGCTAACTTAACCCGAACTTCCCACTCTTCGGCTGTGATATTATTTTGATGGATTCCCATGCGTGATCTCCTTTTCAGCATTATTCATCTTTATGATTTTTTAAATTTAAATATTGTGTTAAATGACAGATAAGCTTCGTCATCGGCATTGTTTCACCATAGGTTGAAGCAAGCTCCATGACAGCGTTTGCAATATTCGGTAATTCTAAAACGTGCCCTTTTTGATAGTCATACCACATTGATGTATAGGTTTGCCCCATTTCAGTGCCCAATTTTAAAAAAGTTGCTGGATCAATACTAATTCTTGCCCCATAACTTGCTGCAACTTGTCGCACTTCTTGTAGCATTTGTTTTGAAATATCAACTAAATCTGGATGTGAATAAATATCTTCTAGGGTTGCGCCAGTAATGACGGATAAAGGATTAGAACTTAAATTTGCCATCACTTTTGTCCAAATTTGATCGCGAATATAATCCGTTTTTCTCACCTCAATCGTTGTATCTTCAAACAACTCCAACAAACACGTTACACGTTCAGACAGTTGATGATTGGGCTCTCCAAAAATTAACAAATAAGGGTTTTCAGAAATCACTCGTCCATAAGATTCAAGCTTTGCCGTAATAAATACCACCGAACCGATTAAATGCGTTAATGGGAAATGGCGAATTAACTCACCTTCAGGGTCTAAGGCATGAATTTTCTTAACTTCAGTCGATTGACCTTGATAAAAATACCAAAAAGGGATGCCATTCATTAATGGAATGACTAAAGAATTTTCATGTAGTAGCTGACCAAGTTCGGGGGTAAGATGTTTTAAAGCATCAAATTTCGTACAAATAAAAATATAATCTTGTGGCTCTAATTCATGTGAAAACTCAACCACTTGAAAAGGCTGAACATGATATTCTCCTGATAAATCTTTGAGATAAATTCCATCTTGAGCCAATACTTTAGCATTTTCACCACGTGCAATAAGACTCACATGCTGATGCCCTGCAAGAATTAAACGTGCCGCTAAGGTACAACCGATAGCACCTGCACCATATATAGCTATTTTTTGTGTGCGTAACATCATTTGCTCCCATAAGTGGCATTATTAAATGGCCATGACATCCTGATGTTTACTATTTGTTCCTAAATAGCTTTCAATAATGCGAGGATCTTCAACCAAATCAGCACCCTTTCCTTCCATCGAAAGTTCACCCATTTCTAAAACATAGGCATAATCTGCAAGCTTTAATGCAGCACGTGCATTCTGTTCTACCAATAAAATCGAAACGCCTTGCCCTCTTAATTGATCGATTACTTTAAAAATCTCTCTGGTAATTAAAGGTGCTAACCCCAAACTCGGTTCATCAAGCATCAATAATTTTGGTTTCGCCATTAATGCTCGTCCAACCGCTAACATTTGGCGCTCGCCTCCAGACAATGTCCCTGCTTGTTGTGCTCTACGTTCTTTTAATCTTGGAAAGATGCTATACACTTCTTCAAGTGTATCGTTTAAAGTACGATCACCATGTCGATAACGTTGAAACGCGCCTAGCATTAAATTATCTTCAATATTCATTGAGCTAAATAATTCTCGTTTTTCAGGAACCAAGCCCAAACCACGAATTACCATTTTTTCAATGGGTGGACATTGTTCAACCTGTCCGTCAAATTCAATATCACCCTTAGAACCTAATACGCCCATAATCGCAGATAAGAGCGTGGTCTTTCCTGCACCATTTGGTCCGACAACGGAGACTATTTGTCCTTCATTGACGCGCATATTGAAATTCATTAAAGCTTCAACTTTTCCGTAGGCAACACTTAAATTTTTAACTTCTAGCAGTGATTTCCCTTGCTCATTCGTATTGATTATTGTCATGCTACACCTCCAAGATAAGCTTCTAAAACAGCTTCATTTTTCTGAATTTCATCTGGCAAGCCTTCCGCAATTTTTTCACCGAATTCCATAACCACAATTCGATCTGCGAGATTCATGACGAAATCCATATCATGTTCAACTAAAAGTACCGCCATTCCTTCTGCTCTTAGCTTACTTAATAAATCAGCTAAGGCTTGCTTTTCTTTAAATCTCAATCCTGCTGCGGGTTCATCTAATAATAAAAGTGAAGGACTTGCACAAAGTGCCCGTGCGATTTCTAAAATTCGTTGTTGTCCTAATGCTAAACTACCAGCTTCGGTATAGAGATACTCCCCTAAACCCACACGCTCAAGTTGATTTTTTGCTTCATTTAATAACTGATTCTCTTCGTTCCGATCTAAATGTAGCATAGAAGAAACCACACCTTGATGGCCACGTAAGTGTGCACCAATGACAACATTTTCTAAAACGGTCATTTCTGGCAATATTTTAACGTGCTGGAAAGTACGGCTTAGACCTAATTTAGCAATTTCACGAGAGGGAATTCCATTTATTTTTTGCCCTTTAAAAATAACATCGCCACTTGTAGGTACATCTACACCAGAAATTTGGTTAAACATGGTACTTTTTCCAGCACCATTCGGCCCAATTAAAGCCAATACCTCTCCTGCATGAATATTTAAATTCATTTGATTATTAGCAACCAAACCACCAAACTTTTTCGTTACATCTTTAACTTCTAAAATTAAAGTTCCAGTTTTCGGCAATGATAATGCAGTTAAAGGTTGAGACTCTTCGGAAATATGAATATGTCGATCTGTCGGTTGTAAAAACTTAGGCATTAATTTGCAAATAAAAGGCCATAATCCAGATGGTGCTCTTTGCATTAATAAAATAATCACCAATCCAAATACAATGCTTTCATAATGACCTTCGCTACCAAAAATCAGAGGAAGAAAATCTTGCAACCACTGACGCATCATGGTGAAAATACCCGCACCTAGAATCGCGCCCCAGATACTTCCAACACCGCCAAGGAGTGCCATAAATAAGTAATCAATCCCCATTTGTAAACCAAATGGTGTCGGGTTAATAAAGGTTTGAGTATGTGCGTATAGCCAGCCTGAGATTGAAGCGAAAATAGAGGAAATTAAAAAAACAATCAGTTTTGTTCTAAAAGTATTCACTCCCATAGATTCAGCCATTACTTGCCCGCCTTTTAAAGCACGCATTGCACGACCTTCACGTGAATTGAGTAAATTTTTCGTTAAAATAATTGCAATAAATAAAATCAACCAAATTAAGTAAAACATTTTATTATTGGTATCAAGCAAATAGCCTGCAATAGAAATACTTGGAATATTTGAAATTCCTGAATGTCCACCTAAACCATCTAAAGTTGAAAAGAAGTAATATAGAGAAATGCCCCAAGCAATTGTGCCTAAGGGTAAATAATGCCCAGATAATTTTAAAGTCAAACTCCCCACAATCAATGCTGAGAAAACTGTAATAATCAAACCCAGTAAAAGCCCTAACCATGTGCTTCCACTTGCCCAAGCAAGATATGACGGAAGTTGTTCTGTAACACACAAATATGCTGTTGCATAAGCACCAATACCAACCAATGCAGCCTGACCAAAACTGGTCATCCCACCAACACCTGTGAGTAAAACCAAACCAAGTACAACTAGCGCATTTAAACCAATATAATTTAATAATGTGACTTGATAAGTGGGAAGAAATAGCGGACTCACAGCCATTAATATGATAAAAAATAAGAATAAATATTTAGATTTCATTCATCATCTTCCTCTATATGACGAGATGTCAAAGACTTCCAAAGTAAGAATGGAATAATTAATGTGAAGACAATTATTTCTTTATAATCACTTGCCCAAAACATTGAAAATGCTTCAATTACACCCACCGCAAGCGAACCAATTGCTGCAACTGGAAAACTGATTAATCCACCAATAATTGCACCAACAAATCCTTTTAAACTAATCACAAAACCCGAGTCATAATAAAGTGTTGTAATCGGTGCAATTAAAATACCTGACAATGCGCCAATGAATGCCGCCAACGCAAAAGTGATTTTTCCAGCAAATAATGGAGAAATACCCATTAGTTGTGCACCTACTCGATTGACTGCAGTTGCATGTAATGCTTTGCCATATAAGGTTTTTTCAAAGAAATACCAAAGAATAATGATCATGCCAACAAATGTTGCAAGAATCACTAAAGTCTGGCTACTCACACTTAAGCTACCAAACTCAAATGTTGCAGTACTAAATGGAATCGTTTGAGCGCCATTTGGCCCAAACATCAGTAGACCAATGCCCACCAATACGACATGCACAGCAATAGAAACAATCAGGAGCACTAATGGTTTTGCAGCAACAAGAGGTTGAAAGAAAGCACGGTAAATTTGAGGACCAAGAGGCGTAATTACCGCGAGAGTAAATAATACTTGTAATAGCATTGGCATCGTTTCAAGTGGTAATTTATACATACCAACAATTAAAGCAAACACATATATGCCACTAAAAACACATAATTTTTTATTAAAATATGTTTTATGTTTTAAAAATGCGTAAATATCTAATACGGTATTTATCAAATATAATGAGAGCACAAGCCAAACAATTAAACTTGGAACACCTGCTTGAATAGATGCCAAAGTTAAAGCACCAAACACAGTAAACTCACCGAGTGGAATGAGTAAAATTCGTGTAACTGTAAATACCAACAAAATACAGAGTGCTAATAAGGCATAAATTGCACCACTTGTAATTCCATCTTGCCCGAGTATTAATGCAATATTTAAATCCATATAGCCATCCTTACTATTTCCAAAGACACAACTACCCTAAAGCGATGATTGCTCACCGCTTATTTTAGAAATAGTAAATTTTTAAATCTTCAGAGAATGTTTACTTTAGAATTTTCCACTGACCATTTTTCACAATGATCATTTCGCGACCGCGCTTGTCAAAACCACTATGATCTGTACGATTCATATTATAAACACCCTGTGTACCTGGAAGCTCTTTGGTATTCTCTAGTGCATCACGTAGCGCTATACGAAACTCAGGCGTTCCTGGCTTGGCTTTGGTTAATGCCACAGGAACTGCTTTTTGTAATAAAAGTCCTGCATCATAAACATTTGCCCCAAATGTTGCAGGAACTTCATTATATTTTGCCTTATAGTCATTGAGATATTTCTGTGCGATCGGCTTTGATGGATGACTATTTGGAACCTCATCAATCACCAACATCAAACTTGCAGCTAGAATTGTATTTTCAACTTTCTTCCCGCCTAATGTTAAGAATTGATTTAATGCAGCACCATGTGTTTGATAAATTTGACCTTTATAACCGCGATCAAATAATGCAACTTGAGGTGTTACAGCCGAACTACCTGGGGCAGCAATTAAGACTGCATCTGGCTTCTTACTTATCACTTTCAAGGCCTGACCTGTAAGTGAGGTATCTTGGCGTTGAAAAGACTCTTTTGCGACAATTGAAATTCCATTTTTTTGTGCAAGAGCAGAAATAACTTTTTGCCAGTTTTCACCATATGGATCAGCCGTTCCAATAAAACCTAAAGTTTTAACTTTACGCTTGACCATATCATTCACTAAAGCTTCTGCAATGACTTCATCGTTTTGAGTGGTTTTAAATACCCATTTACGTTGATCATTCATTGGCATCACAATCGCGGAGGTTCCAACTGGAGCCAACAATGGAACTTGAGCATTTGCAATCGTTCCAATCACTGCCATCGCATTGGGTGAGCCTGAAGGACCAATAATGGCATCAACTTTATTTTCTTTAATTAACTTTTCAACTGCTTTCACAGATGCCGTTGGATCACTAGCATCATCAAGTGAAATATAACGTACAGTTTCATTGCCAATTTTTTGCGGTAATAATGCAATGGTGTTTTTTTGAGGAATTCCCACCATCGCGACAGGACCCGATGATGAGGTTACAACACCAATCTTGATTTCTGCATTTGCTGCACCTGTTGCGATTGCTAAGGTTGTCGCTAATATTATTTTATTGAATTTCATCTTTATCTCCAAATTCACAATCCATATGAATGGGTCGTATTAAAACTTATAGGTATAACTTGTAATAATGCGGTTTTCGATAAAATCTGTACCTGATGTATTTGCAACACCATATTTAGTCGTAGTACGAATATGTCTCCACTCAAAACCCAAGCCTTTAAATAAACCTTCTGGCACTAAATAGTTAAAAATGAAGTTCGTTTCAGTTTCTGTATTGTCATTGAAGTTTGGACGCGAAATTTTAGAACCATGTAAGTAACGCGCAGTTGCACGAAGTCCAGGTAAGCCTACATCTCTAAAATCATAAGAATATAAAGCATGCCATGTTAATTCATTCGGTTTAATAAAACCAAGCGTTGACCATGTTTGTAAAAATGGTTGTGGTGCATACCCTGCAAATGTCGGGAATGTACTATCTCCACTATTTTTTTGCACCCCAGTGGTTAATGTGTGTGGACCATTAAGAAAGGTCACTTGCCCACCTAAGCTATCACTATCAATTTTGCCGTAATACGCATCACCTGATTCAGAGTTATTAAAATAACGCACATCAAATTTCAGCTTAGTGGCACCAATATTTGCTGTATATGCTAAGTTTAAATAGTGCTGTTGATAAATATCTTCTAATTGGCCATACCAATAAGAACCACTCAAATCAGGCTTAAAATTGTAGTCAAATCCAATATAATTTAAGCCATTACTCTCGTAACGTGGAACATTTGGTCCAACAAATAAACTTAACTTCTCATAGCTATCATCGTTACGCGCATTAATTCGCATGATACGACCCGCAGAAACTTTTAAATCTTTCACTGCTTTTGTTTCAAATGCGATCCCTTCATATGTCGTGACTAACTGGCGAGAATCATCAATAAATGCAACTGGAGTTCGTGGTAATAACTCACCCAAACGTAATTCAGATTCTTTATATTTTAATTTTAATGTCGCACCAACTTTTGTATAATCACGATCTTGTTTACCTTTCGCCGTATTAAATGGCAATACGGTATCGGGACGTTCATCATTATGGTTAGATAACCTTAATGCGTATTGCACGCCTGCATCTAATCCAACTTGAATAGGCGTATCGGTATAGCCTGATTTAAAACGCACCGTCACTCCCTGTGACCAACTTCCAATATTTGGATTTGGTGAGTCTTGAAAATCACGCTCCATATAGAAATTTCGTAAATACAGACTCGTATCACTATTATCCATAAAGCCCGCAGTTGCAAAATTCGTCCCGCATAAACTGACAAAAAAACATATTGAATATTTTTTAATCGAATTACTTTTCATCATTATTCCCATAGAATGTCCGTCTTCTAAAAATTTATTTTCTATCTATATGAGCACCTAAACCTTGGCGCTTAATCTAAACCTAGATAGTGTCCCTTGTGATTGAATACCTTAATCACATGTCTTGAAATGGGCTTTATCTTAATATTTCAAAATTCCATTTATTTTTCACCTTCATTTTAAGTATATTTATATACTTTTTAAAAAATAAATAAATATCACGTAAAAGGTCGATAATTATTAACCAATAAAAAAATGTAATGCAATAAATTATTAATGTTTTTTATCATAGTGAGAATAATAGATATTATTTATAATGTATTATTTAATAAATTAATTAAACTTTTATAAAAATCTTGACTATAATTGAACTAAAGAACATACAAATATATTGCATATTTAAGGTGAAAATAAGTCGGGATTAAAGGAATAAAATATACTTATCATGCTAATTTCATACTTTATGCGGATTATATTTAAATATAAAAATATTATTTTAACTCATTCAAATTAGTTAAGATAAAACATCTTTTTTAAATAAAACGATTGATTATGAAATGCAATTAAATATTTAATTTTCTCACTATTTGATAATTTATATAACAAAAATTAAAAAATTTTTGAGTAAAATTTGCATTTTTTACAACATTAACTAAGTGACTAAAAACTTAAATTTTCTATTAAATGATGCTTATTTTACGTATTATTAAATTCAATTAAAGCTAATAAGTATATTTTTTCTCTTTTTCTTCAACATCTGGATTTAGGAACAAAAACATTCACTTTGAAACCTTGATTCAAAAATATGCTGCCCAACTTGCGCCAATCAATCCTGTTCCAACAATTGCAATTGTATTGATTGCTCCCTTTATTTAAATGTCATCCTATCAATAGGATATAAATAAGTTTTATATCCTCCTAAATTTAAAACCAAGTATTGCTCATCAGCGATGACTGATAAAAGTATGCGGAGAATAAAATAGAATTTACTCTCCCAAGTGATCACTGCCAATTTTTTATAACTCGGTCTATTGTGCTGTATAGCCACCATCGATAACCACAGCTTGACCTGTTACCCCACCCGCCTTTTCACTTGCTAAGAAAATAGCGTAATCGGAAATTTCTTCTACGCTGAGTAAACGTTTTTGAGGAACCATAGCTAAGATTACATCTTCTAAAGCACTTTTTTCACTCACATTTCTTGTTTTTGCTAGATCCGTAATCTGTCCACGAACTAAGGGAGTATCTACATATCCAGGACATAAAGCATTCACGGTGATGCCATCTAAAGCACATTCAAGTGCTGCTACTTTAGTTAAACCAATCACCCCATGTTTTGCACTGTTATACCCCGCTTTACCTGCAAAACCAATTAAACCATTAATAGAAGCAATATTAATAATACGTCCAAACTTTTGTGCTTTCATGATTGGTAAGACATGCTTTATACCCACAAAAGCCCCAACCAACATGACATCTAATAATTTTTTATAAATTTCTGTTGGAAAATCTTCAATTTTGGCAACATGTTGAAATCCAGCATTATTAATTAAAATATCTAAACGCCCATAGGTTTGTTGTGCAAGCTCAATTGCTGTTTTAAATGCCTGTTCATTGGTGACATCGCACGGAGCTGCCAATGCCTCAAATCCCTCCTTTTGAAGCAAACTTACCGTTTCAATGCATCGTTCACCATTCACATCTGAAATGATGACTTTTGCACCTTCTTGTGCAAATTTTTTTGCCATTTCCAGTCCAATTCCACTGGCAGAGCCTGTAATAAATGCAACTTTATTTTTCAGCATTAAACTCATTTTCTACTCCAAGTTTTATTAAAAATACGGTAATTAAACAATGCCAAACCAAGTAAAAACAACAATTGCAACAAATACAGCTACTGTTTTAATAATGGTAATCGCAAAAATATCTTTATAAGATTGCTTATGTGTTAATCCTGCAACTGCAAGTAAAGTGATCACTGCACCATTATGCGGTAATGTATCCATTCCTCCTGATGCCATAGCAACAATACGATGCATCACTTCTGCAGGAATACCCATTGCTGTAATTGCCGTATTGTATTGATCCGCCATCGTACTTAAAGCAATACTCATTCCACCTGAAGCTGATCCAGTTACACCAGCCAAAACAGTGGTTGTCACCGCACCATTCACTAAAGGATCCGTAAATGTATTGCCAAGTGCATGACTAATTATCGTAAATCCTGGCAATGCAGCAATAATGGCACCAAATCCATATTCAGAAGCCGTATTCATCACTGCAAGTAATGATCCACTAATACTTGCATTAATACCTTCTTTAAACTTCAAACTAACACGTTGAAAATCATATAAAATTGAAGAAAAAATCCCCACAATCAAAGCCAGACCTACAGCCCAAATGGCTGAAACTTTTGAAACATCAAGCGTATAATTGGATAAACCAAGCGCACTAAAGTCAAATCCGTTTGGATACCAGTCTTGAATATTTATAGAAAAGAATTTATTCATCACAGCGACAAGAATTAACGGTACAAAAGCTAAAATCTGACGTATGACTGAATGATTAGATTTTGATGTTTCACTTGCTTCAAGTTGCTGTAATTCTGCTGAACTAAGTTCTACACCTGATGCAAACCCATTCCCATTTTTTGCTGCAATACGACGACGCCATTCCAAATAGCTTAACCCAACAACTAAAACAAAAATGGCGCCTATCGTGCCTAAAAATGGAGCTGCATAAATATTTGTGCCAAAAAAAGTGGTCGGGATAACATTTTGTATTTGTGGTGTTCCTGGTAATGCATCCATTGTGAAGGAAAATGCACCCAATGCAATCGTTCCAGGAATTAATCTCTTTGGAATATTTGCTTGCTTAAAAAGTTGATTTGCAAATGGAAATACTGCAAAAACAACAACAAACAAACTCACACCACTATACGTTAAAATACCACACAAAAGCACAACGGTTAACATTGCATTTTTAGAGCCAATCAGCTTCACTAGAGTTTTTGCAATTGACTCAGCAATTCCCGCCATTTCAACCACTTTACCAAAAATTGCCCCCAATAAAAAAACCAAAAAATAATCTTTGATAAAGGCAACCATTTTAGGCATAAAAACACCTGAATAAAATGGTAATACATTGACTGGATCAATTAAAAGTACAGCCAATAAGGCGCAGACTGGTGCCATTAAAATAACGGAAAAGCCTCTATAGGCTGTATACATCAGTAATCCCAAAGAAAATAAGATTACACCTAATTCCCACATATTTTTGACTCCATTCTTTTTCCGATATATTTTGTTCTAATCGGTATTCATCTTTTTTTTGCATTTTTAAAATATTGAATACAAAAATGCTCTATCTTAAATCGTTCATTTTTGATTAATTTAATCACATCACATTGGTTTAAATCACGTTAAGGTCAGCGGGATTGTTCACATGCTTTTTCGCGCACAGTGGCTATTTTTCCTTATTAAGAGCATCATTTAAGTCGATAACACTCAGTCATGCCCTCTCGGAATTTTCACTTAAAAACCTACAGGCATAATGATGAAATAAGACAAATCATTAATTTAATGATTGAACTATAAAGCATGTAATCTTATTCATTATTTGAAAATATTCATTGCTCAATAATTAAAATCAATTAATCCAATTAATGTGTGATCACAGATATCGGCTTAACTGAGAATTTACTTCATTATTTTCTCATCAATATTATTTGATATTTGACATATTATTGATGTATGGAACTTATTGATCTATACCAACTTCAATTATTTTTAATAGCATAATCTTCTAAATAATCAATAGAAGATCAATTGTGACTTTATTGAAATGATTAACGACATAAAAGCTCAATTTATGATTGGGTTTAATCATTAAAATTGACAAAAGCACATTGAGTAAAAATGGTTTATAAAAGAGATCAGATCATTTTTTATTGCTTAACTTTTTCCTATAAACACATAAAATAAAAGCCAGTTTAAAACTGGCTTTTATTTTATTAAATTTTGCTAATATCCATTAATCAATTGCAGGGGTATACGTTCCATCTTTAATTGATCCTTTAATTCGATCCGCTTCAACCAATACAAGTGTCAGTAAATTTTTTACATTCTCAAGGGTTGCAACTGGGCTTAAAGTGGTCATTTTCAGAGATTGAACTTGTCCCACTTTCGTTACACCAATATTCGCCTCACCACGTGCAAATAATTCATCTGCAACATTTTGGTTTAACGTATCCAACAATTCTGTCGGATAATCTTTTGGCACAACTCGAAATAATACGGAAGCAAACTGCGGATCAATCAGTAATTCTAAACCTTCCGTTGCTTGAATATAATCTGCAACATCACGAGTCAGTTTTACACCATGATCAATCATTGAACCATACAGTTCTTCACCTAATGCCTCTACGGTCATCCATAATTTTAACGCATCAAAACGACGTGTTGTTTGTAATGACTTAGACACTAAGTTTGGAACACCATGCTCTTCATCATATGCAGAATTTAAGTACTCTGCTTCATAATGCATAAAACGATAATTCGCTTCATCTTTGAGTAAAAATGCACCGCATGAAATCGTTTGGAAATAATGTTTATGGAAATCTAGGGTTACTGAATCTGACAGCTCAATGCCATCAAGCATAGAACGATAATCATTTGAAAGAATTAATGCTCCACCCCATGCCGCATCAATATGCATCCATGCGTCATATTTATGAGTGATTTCACGGATTTCTTTCAGTGGATCAATCGCACCTGCATCAGTTGTACCAGCCGTTGCAACAACGCACGCTACAATTTTACCATCTGCTTGAAGATGTGCCATTGTTTTTTCAAGTGCATCAACATCCATTTGCGCATTGTCGTTCACTGGAACAGTCACTACAGATTGGAAGCCCATGCCCATCATTGCCATGTTCTTTTGCACAGAGAAATGTGCATTTTCAGAACAGATCACTTTGACATTACGCATCGCTTCAGCAGGAATACCATCACGTTGCACAGACCACGGATGACCGTTTTCATTTTGCCAATGTTTAGCAATACATGCATCACGTGCAAGCAATACACCCATTAAATTGGACTGTGTGCCACCTGAAGTAAATACACCTGCTTGACCTGAACCATAACCTATTTTTTGGCGTAGCCAATCAATAAGTTGAACTTCCATTAATGAACCTGCAGGGCTTTGATCCCAAGAATCCATCGATTGATTCGTTGCATTAATCAAAACTTCTGCAATTTGACTGGTCACCATTGTTGGACAATGCAAATGTGCAAGAGAATGTGGATGATGTACTTTTAAACTTTTATTTAAAAAAAGTTCAACCATACGATCTAATGATTTTTGTACACCAATCCCATCTTTTGATGGGTTAAAAGCAATTGCATTACGAAGCTCTTTAATGCTACCGCCAGTATACATTTTGTCATTTTGCAACCATGCAGAAACGGCTTTCACCGCTTCACCCATTGCTAACTGATAGTCAGCAATGGATTGTGCATCATTGCAGAATAACGCTTTACGATGTTCTGCAAAATCAACCATGATTACGCGCCTCGAACTGCAACAAGAGCTTCAGCTAAAGCCTTTTTAAAACGAGTAATCACTTCGATGCACTCGTCTTGTGTGATGATGAGCGGGCAAAGTAAACGAATAACGGTACCATTACGACCACCTTTTTCTAACAATAACTTGTTATCAAAGCATGCCGCTTGAATTGCTGCTGCCAATTGAGAATCTGCAGGATATGCACCTAAATGATCCTTCTCTTGACGTTCATCAACAATTTCAACACCAATCATTAACCCACGACCACGAACATTACCGATACATGGGAACTCAGTTGCTAATTTTTTAAATTCAGCTTGTAAAAAATCACCACGTTCTTGTGCATTTTGAGCAAGATTTTGTTCTTTGATTGTATTCAAAGTCGCAAGACCTGTACCCATTGCCAGTTGGTTACCACGGAAAGTACCGGTATGACCAGCAGGTTGCCAAGCATCAAACTTACGTTTAATTCCAAGAACCGCAAGTGGTAAACTTCCACCAACAGCCTTAGACATAACAATAACATCAGGCTCAATCCCTGCATGTTCAAATGCAAACATTTTTCCTGAGCGAGCAAATCCAGCTTGAACTTCATCGAGAATTAAAACAATATTATTCTTTTCAGTTACTTCACGGATTTTCTTCAACCATTTGGTTGGTGCCGTCACAACACCACCTTCACCTTGAATTGCTTCAAGAATAACGGCAGCTGGCTTTGTTACACCACTTTCAACATCTTCAATAAAGTTTTCAAAGAAGTAAGTTAAAGCATCAACACCAGCATCTCCGCCTAAACCAAGCGGGCAGCGATATTCATGTGGATATGGCATAAATTGAACGCCTGGCATTAAGCCATTTACAGCGTTTTTAGCAGACAAGTTACCTGTCATTGCTAATGAACCATGTGTCATACCATGATAGCCACCTGAGAAGCTAATCACAGAACTACGGCCTGTATAAGTTTTTGCAAGTTTAATTGCAGCCTCTGTTGCATCAGCTCCAGAAGGACCACAGAACTGTAAGCAATACTCTTCACTTCCACCTGGAAGATGAGAAAGCAATGCTTCAGTGAATGCATCTTTTAAAGGCGTTGTTAAATCCAATGTATGTAAAGGAAGACCACTTGCAATAGTGTCTTGAATACTTTGGATCACCGCAGGATGGTTATGGCCTAATGCCAATGTTCCTGCCCCAGCTAAACAATCGAGGTACGTTGTACCTTCAACATCGGTAACCCAACAACCAAGTGCCTTTGCTATCGCTAACGGTAATTTACGTGGATAACTACGAACATTCGATTCCATCTGACTTTGGCGAGTCAAGTAGTATTCGTTTGAGGAATTGGTGGCAGGATTTACAGAAGTAACGCTCATATCGAATTACCATCTCTGATATGGGTTGAAAGAAATAAGTCGGGTGACTTGCGGTCCTTTGACTCGGTGCTTTATAAAAGAATCTAGTTAGATCGTCTTGATGTATTCAATAACTAGGAACGCGATGATACCTAATTTTAATTAAAAATAAATAGTTTTAATCATTAAAATGTTTAATTTCGATTGAAAATATACATCAAGTTAATCCTAAGATTGGATTATCATATTAAGATATGACAAGAATAAGAAAAAAGGATTTTTGAGGATTTTTTTACTCTTGTCGCTTTATCATTTTTAACCTTATAAATGCATGCTTTTCTAAATTATTTGGATTCAAATTTACATTCATGCCACAATTTCTGCTTAAATGTATCACAAAAGAAATTTATGCTATTTATATCGTTCATTATATGCAAAATCTAGGGCTCTGCACTATGCGTTATTTTTCAGCTTTACCCATTTTACTTACGGCAGTAATCAGTTCAACTTCTTTTGCTCATGATGCAGACAATTTGAATTATAATATTGTCAATATTCAAGCCGAAGCAACGCGTAATATTTCAAATGATGAAATGAATGCAGTTATGTATATTGAGCAATCAAATCGACAGCCCAATGTACTTGCGAATCAAATCAATCAATTAATGAATAAAGCATTAACATCTGCAAAAAAATACCCAAATGTAAAAGTCAGTACTGGCTCTCAAAACTCGTATCCTATTTATGACAACGACAATCGCAAACTTAAAGAATGGCGTAGTCGTGCAGAAATACGTCTTGTAAGTACCGATTTTCAAGCGACAAGTCAGCTCATTAGTGAATTACAGCAAGATTTCCAAACACAATCCATTAATTTTACTGTTTCAGACAATCAACGTAAAAAAATTGAAAGTGAACTCTTAATTGAAGCTTCTAAAAATTTCCAACAACGCGCACAATCTCTCAGTCAAGCATGGAATAAAACTGGTTATAATTTAGTGAGTCTTAATTTAAATACCAATAATCAATATCCAGCACCAATTATGATGCGTGCAGCCAGCGCTAAATTTTCATCAGACTCAATTGCACAAGAAGTTGCTGGAGGTGAATCTACAGTAACCGTCAATGCCAATGGTACAATTCAGTTTAAATAAATTTTAATTTATTTTTACTAAAATAAGATTCTGTTGCTATCAGATTTATATGAAAATTTGATTTCAATTTAAAAAAAGACAACAAATATGTTGTCTTTTTTAAGTTTCAGCTAAGTATACTCAGCTAATTTATTGTTCTCACACCATTTTATTCTTTCTATGACACTGTCTGATATTAACCAAAATTTTTTCTTAGCAATTAACTCGACCAATGAGCAATTTCCTTTCCTTACTCAATTTGGAATCTTTATCGCAAAAGATCTTTTATATATTTTTGTCCTTATTTTTGCCTTATTTTGGTTATGGGGAAATGACATTATTAAGAAATATATTGTTAAAGCTTTTATTTTTACGTTAATTGGTGGTTGTATTAGTCAACTGATTTCAGTTTTATTCTATTTCCCTCGTCCGTTTGTACTGAATCTTGGACATGATTTGATTGAACATGCAGCAAATGGTGCTTTTCCAAGTAATCACATGTTTATTTTTAGCAGTATCGCTTTTTCCTATCTTTTATCTCCTTTCAAAAAGCTCGGAATATTACTTTTTGTGATTGCTTGGCTAGTGGGCTGGTCAAGAGTATTTGTTGGTGTCCATTTTCCTGTTGATATTTTAGGTGGATTTATTTTAGCGTTCTTTGTTAACTATTTTGGTTTAGGATTATGGAATCAATACCATCATGTGCTTGTGAATTTAATTATGAAAATTTACCATACTTTATTTAAACCTCTACTTCAAAGAGGAATTGTAAGATAAACATTCTCTGGTTATCAGCCCCAAAATTGATTTTATAGAATTAGATTGAGTTCGATTTTTTTGAGCTCAATTTTCAAATGATATATTAATCAATTAAATACTTTCCGTTGCGCTACACCAAACAACTTAGAATTTACTTTCTAACACATAAAATTCTATTTTTAATTTTCAACCTATTGATATAACAAATATTAACTGCAATAAATTACAAACAATAAGTTTTAGGATTTTAATGCAAATTATATATATTCAATATGTGAAATTTTATCGGGTGTCATGAGTGCCTGATTAATATATAAATTAATTAATCTTTCACGTGATCCAATTGACTTTTGATAGTGCGTAGAGTTTAACAATAAGGCTGCACCATAAGTCACTGTCCAAATATAAGATAAATAATCTCGAATTGACATAGCACTCCTAGCTGCTACTAAATATTCATGCGTGATTACTTTAATTTCAATTATTCTTTGTTCTCTAATATGGTATAAATTTTCAAATAAGTCTTTGAGTTTTCGTTCATTATTCGTCAAACGTTCTTCAATCACATGTAATAAAATTGTACGATTTGAATTTAACATATTATAAAGCATATATTGATGTACATAAGTTTTCATATCATTTTTATATTTTTTAGAAATTTCTAATAAGCGCATTTCATTTAAGATAATTAATTCTAAATATAACTGATTTTTACTATTAAAATGCTTATATATTGTTCCTTTTGCAATACCTAACTCACTCGCCAATTCACCTAATGTAATATCTTGCTGATTATCCAATAATAGAATTTCGGCCATCGCTAAAATTTTCTCCTTTCGTAAAAGAAAATTTTGTTGGCGTATTGAATTCATGATTTATCATTCCATAAAAATCGGGAAAAAATAATAAGGATCGCAGAACAATCCACTTGTTCAAAAATAACAGGGCTAAATATATACCTAAACAATATCAGCACAATCAGGTAATACATCTAAATCAATTATTAAGCTTCGAATTTTAGAAATAAAACCAATCAACTGTAAAAGCCTTAGATGATACTAAAGCTTTTACACAATGCCATAAACTTAACGCTATGCAATAAATTTTGCACGTGCTTGATGAAGTTTATTGTAACTATCAATTAAACGTTGATGACGTTCTAAACCTTCAAGTTTCATACTGGTTGGTGTTAAACCATAAAAACGTATACTTCCATTAACAGAACCAAGTGCCGCATCTAGACGTTCATTTCCAAACATACGACGGAAGTTAGTAACATAATCGTCTAATTCCATTTCATCATCTAAAAGGACTTCCAATACCACATTTAGACATTGATAAAACAAGCCACGCTCAACAGTATTGGTATTATATTGTAAGAATGTGATCACTAACTCATGGGCTGCTTCAAATTCTTTTAATGCTAAATTAATTAATAGTTTAAGCTCTAAAATAGTCAATTGTCCCCATACAGTATTATCATCAAACTCAATTCCAATTAACGTTTTAATATCAGTGTAATCATCAAGTTCACTTTCTTCTAAACGCTCAATTAAGCCTTCTAATTGCTCATCACTTAAACGATGTAAATTCAAAGTATCTTCGCGGAAAAGTAAAGCTTTATTGGTATTGTCCCATACCAAGTCTTCCGCCAAATACACTTCTGAATAATCAGGAACAAGAATACGACATGCTGTTGCACCTAGATGTTTATAGACTGCCATATAAACTTCTTTGCCCATTTGTTTAAGAATATCAAAGAGCATTTTCGCTTCTTTAACATTGGCATTTTCACCATGATGACTAAAATCCCATTCAACAAATGCATAATCAGATTTTGCACTAAAGAAACGCCATGAAACGACGCCACTTGAATCAATAAAATGTTCTACAAAATTATTAGGCTCCGTTACCGCATTGGTGCTAAATGTCGGTTGTGGTAAATCATTTAAACCTTCAAAACTACGGCCTTGCATTAATTCAGTCAAACTACGCTCAATTGCCACTTCCATATTCGGATGTGCGCCAAATGAAGCAAATACCCCACCCGTTCTTGGGTTCATTAACGTCACACACATCACTGGGAACTGTCCACCCAGTGATGCATCTTTAACGAGAATTGGGAATCCTTGTTCTTCTAAACCTTTAATGCCTGCCACAATTTGTGGATATTTTGCTAATACATCTTCTGGTACATCTGGCAGTGCAATTTCACCTTCAATGATTTCACGCTTTACTGCACGTTCAAAGATTTCGGATAAACATTGTACTTGGGCTTCTGCTAAAGTATTACCGGCGCTCATCCCATTACTTAAATATAAATTTTCTATTAAATTTGTTGGGAAATATACGACTTCACCATCAGATTGGCGTACATAAGGTAATGAGCAAATACCACGTGCTGTATTTCCCGTATTTGTATCATATAAATGCGTGCCTAATAGTTCATCTTCTGGATCATAAATATTAAGACAATATTCATCTAAAATTTCTGTAGGTAACTCACCATTTGGTCCTGGATGAAACCATTTTTCTTCAGGGTAATGTACAAATTCAGCTTGGGAAATTTCTTCTCCCCAATAGTGATCATTATAAAATAAGTTACAATTTAAACGCTCAATAAACTCGCCCAATGCAGAAGCTAAAGCACTTTCTTTTGTCGCCCCTTTACCATTTGAAAAACACATTGGCGAATGAGCATCTCGAATATGTAAAGACCAAACATTTGGAACAATATTTCGCCATGAAGAAATTTCAATCTTCATACCTAAATTCGCCATAATTGCAGACATATTAGCAATGGTTTGTTCTAAAGGTAAATCTTTCCCCACAATATGTGTCAAACTTTCTGATGCTAAACTTGGCATCAACAAAGCTTGCGCATCTGCATCAATACTATCAACTTCTTCAATAACAAAGTCTGGAACTGTTTGTACTACTTTTTTTACTGTACAACGATCAATAGAACGTAAAATTCCTTGACGATCTTTCTCAGAAATATCCGCAGGTAATTCAACTTGAATCTTAAAAATTTGTTTATATCGATCTTCAGGATCTACAATATTATTTTGTGATAATCGTATGTTTTCTGTCGGAATATTCCGTGCAAGGCAGTAGACTTTAACAAAATATGCAGCACACATTGCAGAAGATGCTAAAAAATAATCGAATGGTCCCGGTGCTGAACCATCACCTTTATAACGTATAGGTTGATCAGCGATTACCGTAAAATCATCAAACTTGGCTTCAAGTCGAAGATTATCAAGATAATTAACTTTAATTTCCATGCTGGCACCTAAATATTTTATATGTCATAACAAACATATAAGCAGAATAAACAAAATTGAGATATAAGCCGAATTACAGCGAAAATTGACTTAAAAATGAAAGAAAGCTATATGATAGCGATCATACATTCATCATAAATTGAAAAAAATGACAATTGTAAAATTATAATAGTTTATGACATTTTCAGCACTATAGTTTTTAAGATGTATGTACATTATTTAAGCTTAAATATCAGTCTCAATAACACTTTTGTTTTGGTACATTTTAATGTGATTTTTAATATTAAAATCAAGCCATTATAAGCTATTGTTTTTCAATTAAAAAAGACTATTAGAAAATATCAACCCTCAATTTACCCCCTAGCCCTGTTCTGTACTTCCTACTTTTAAGTGATCAGGCATTTTACTCCCTATAATCAATATTGATATGTAGATATAGAGTAGAAGTATTCAAATCTTTAACTTTCATGTATTAAATGACCGTCCTCTAACCATCTTTTTACATGAGCGAAATTAAAAAATGAGGGTCTTGACTGCATGTAATCCTTATAGATCAAGGTAATAGCTTTTTAAATTTCAAATTTTATACTATTTTTATGCTTAATTCTTATTATTTTGAGCTTTTTAAAGATTTATAGCTAAATACTTATTTTATCAGTATACCTAAAACTTTAGAAAAATGGATTTTACTGATATTTTTGGAATATAGCTATAGTGTTCATTTATTTGTAAAACTAGATAGTTATAATAATTAAAGCCCCAAATTGGGGCGTAAGTATTAATATACTCATAGATATTTAATTATAATTTTTTGAACATATTTTTGATTTTTTCTGAAGGTAACATTAGAATTACTCTGAAATTTTTGAAAACAACTCTAATTTGAATTATTAATATCATCAAAACAAATCGCATTCAATTTAGTTAGATCATAAACAGTAGTATTTAATGAATATACTTCTTTGGATTTATTTTGCTTGTAGGTTGCTTCCCAAAAATCGTTATCTTGTGTAGTTATAGTAAATTTTGCAACTTCTTTTTTCTTTACTAACTCTATATAAGTTGTTCTATAAACTGGATTTTCATCATCTATTCTCTCATAATTTAAAATTTTAACCTTATTAAAATTATTAAAATTATTAAAATTATTAAAATTATTAAAATTATTAAAATTATTAAATGGATAATGATATAACCTATTTCTATATCTATCAAAAACAACTTTCTGTTTAGATGTATCATCTTCCATACAATAAAATACTTTTTCATTTTTAATTACTTGAGAAATATATTCTTCACTATATTTCGCATAACTTACGGTTGAAAATAAGCATAATATTATTAAAAATACTTTCATTATTACACCTTGCCTTTTATATTTTTTGACTCAAATTTCAGTTAAAAAAAGTTATGTAACTCAACATTTGATAGTTTATACTGCGCTTCAATAGGTAGATTTTTTATAGTTGTGTTGCTCTTGATGCCATCAGGAACTACTTTCTTTGAAATAATTTTTCGTAAGAAAAATCCTTCATTTTTAATTTCATCAAACCGCATTGTTGTTTCAGAAGTAGCGCCTTGTCCATACACAAACGAAATGGTGAAACCTTTAGTACTTTTTTTTATATTAATATCTGAAATATAATCCATATTTGATAAAATTTTTTCATTAATATATGGACGTTCATTGGTCTTTTTTAGAACAAATACATAACTATGTATAGTAGGATCTGAATATGGACAATTCGTAGATTTTTCAGGAGAAAACCCTCTGTCAAGTATGTAAATATCTCGGGATTTATCTAACTTTAATACCGATAAAATACTGTATCTATTTGATATTTGTATGTTTCCTTTATTTTGGAAAATTTCATTTTTTTCATCACAATTTGGATCATATTTAGCAGATATTTTACTTTCAGCAAAAGTTTGTCCAGTCATACAAATCAATAAAAAATATAAAAAAATCTTCATTAGTAAGTCTTCCAAAAAACAGTATGACCTTCACAGACCGTAGCTATAATACTTTTACTCGCATTCCTTGCATTGGTAACATATACAAAATTTCCAGTACTCCAGTTTTTAGGATCTAAAAAGACTTGAGAAGGTACAGATGACGTATAATTATATTTTGTGTATACAACTTTACCTTTAGGATAAACTTTTAAAGTAGCTGCTTTATATTTTTCATAAATATCTTTATTTATAGTAATTTTTTTATACTCCCTAAACTTTGCATGTGAAGCACCGCCTTGAAATGGGCTTTTTAATCCCCAAGCTAGAAGGTCAGTTCCATCCCAAAAGGTAGCTCCCTTAGTCGGATCATCATAGTCAGATAAAAATTGAAGTAATCCTTTACGAATATTATTTGATTTGGTGTCTGTTTTAGATGGTGTTAATAAATTCCCTTTCTTATTCTTAGGGACAGACGAATAAGGTGTAGAAAGAAGCCTAAATAGCTTCCAATTTAATTCCTTAGCTCTATTCGAAGCTGTGAACCCTAAACAAACACATTCTTGCCCTGGATCTCCCGCTTCTTCTGCTAAAATGAATGCATTTTTTTGAAAGTCAGAATGTGTCATTTCTAATTTTTTCTTATTTCCGTAGTCATTTCCTTCTTTACCATTACATGCGTATAGGTCTTCTAGCTGCCCCGTACCACTGGTAATTTTCCCCTCGAAAATACCTGTTTCAACATTGTAATAATGACCATTTAATAATTTTTTATCTTCCTCTGCAAAGTTATTATTCAAATTTTGTTGAAGGCTTGTTGGTCTAAAGTTGACTACAGAATTGTAATTAGCTCCACCACTATCCCCAACGACATGAGTTTGTTGCGGCTGAATCCTCGCCCCACAAGTTAATTTATCACCTACATAAGCAACCGCTTTACCATCAAAAATAACATGGTCGTGACTTTTGATTATTGTAGACCAACACTTACATTTAGGACAAAAGTGTCCATCACCAGCTCTAACAAAGAGGTTTCCCTGTTGCGAATTTCTAACTTGAGTTGAAGGAATGAAGCCTCCGTGATCTGTAGGTGCATTATGAATTGCAAAACCTTTAGCCATTTTTAGCATCCTGTTCCGAAACTAAAAAACCTTGCAGAGCTTTGTCACCTTTAAAAATATTGATCGCTACAGCGTTATTCGGACTATCAACAATCTTATCACCATTTTCTAAACGACTACCAACTAAAGCAACTGACAGACCATCAACAGTATATGCTGTTCCTGCACCAGAAATAATTTTAGAGGTTGTCCCATCTGCATAAATAACATCATCACCAACACGAGCAATAGCTAAACCACCTATTGTATGTTGTGTGGCACTCGCTTTAACTAATCCATCATTTTTAGTTTTAGCCCCATTTACAGCAAGGTAATAAATAGTTTTTGGTCGATGTTGAAAATAGAGTTGTTCAGCTTTAATCGTTTGATCAATATCTTCTTGAGACATTTGTTCTAGTTGTTCAATTGGTAATTCATGTAAAAAAATAGGGCTTGTCATTATTGTTCCAATTATTATTTTATTGTTTAAGAATTAAGCATATCAAATTTTATTTAAAAAATATTTTTATTTTATCTAAAATATTATTCTGATTTTCTACGCTCTAATCATTTGTAGATCTTACTAAACTCTCTCCACTTACGCCTTGTCACTTGAATCACGTCTACACTAGCATAGCGATTTACTGTGTTTTGACAACTGACTTTAAACCATATGAAATACAAGCAAGATTACTCACATCAATACCGATCTACTTTACTATTTAATGGCTCAAGTCTATGTATTTTCTTTAAGTTTCAGTCCATTAAAAGATTTTAAATTTATAGCAATAAATATTTTTTGACCTCCTATTCGTCTATTGCATGTTATTGCAGCACACTAGAAAAAGGCTCAATTCCTTTTAGAATCAAGCCTTAATTATGTTTTTATGGTTGGTACTAACTAATAAATCGCCATATGATTACGATGAATCATCTCCAATGAGCGTGCTTCACCTAAAACCTGATAAACCTTATCTGACGCTAAACCTTTAATAATATCAGCTGAACGTGAGCTGAAATTGACTCGCCCAACTGCAATTCTGTGCCCTTGATGATCTACACATTCAACTACATCACCGCGCTCAAAATGCCCCTCAACCGCTTTCACACCAACAGGCAATAAACTCCGGTGATTTTCTTTAATCGCTTGGACTGCGCCATCATCAATAACTAAACGACCTGCAGTTTGCAAATGAGCCGCTAACCATTGTTGATGCGCTGTAATTTGATCACTATCTGTCACAAACAAAGTACCCAACATTTCACCCGCCATTAAACGTGTGAGTACATGATCACTATCACCGCTGGCAATTAAAGTAGGACAACCTGATTTTGCCGCTAAACGCGCGGCACGTACTTTAGTCAACATTCCGCCACGACCAAATTTACCGCCACCGCCAGCCATATCAAAAAGACTTTCATCTAAAGCACGAACAGTCTGGAATAATTTGGCATCTGGATTTGAACGTGGATCTAAGTCAAACATCCCTTGTTGATCTGTCAAAATAATCAACAAATCACCATGAACTTGACCAGCAACCATTGCGGCTAATGTATCGTTATCACCAAAACGGATTTCATCAGTTGATACTGTATCATTTTCATTAATAACAGGAATCACTCGCCATTCAATTAAATTTTGCAATGCATCACAAGAGTTTAAATAACGACGACGATCTGCCAAATCATCATGAGTCAGTAAAACTTGCGCAGTCTGAATGCTTTGTTGTTCCAAAACACTCGACCACGTTTGAATTAATCCCATTTGACCAATGGCTGCACACGCTTGAAGACTAGGTAGATCTGTGGGTCGATTCTGAAGTTTCATCCGAACCATCCCTTCAGCTACAGCACCTGATGACACTAAAATAATTTCATGTCCCGTATGGTGTAGATCCGCAATTTGTTTCGCCCAATGCGAAATTGCTGTTAAATCTAAACCTTGCCCATTTGCTGTAAGTAAAGATGATCCGATCTTAACAACGATTCTTTTACAACCCTTGAGCTGACGTTGCCCATCTACCACTTCAATCATCTTGTCCTCAATACTCTTATCCTAAGAGCTTAACGTACGTAATATGTTTCTACTTCACTATCATCGTCTTCATCAAAATCATCGTCTTCCTCTTGCATCAGTCCTGCAAGACGCTGTTGGCGACGCATTTCACGATATGCTTCTTTTGCTGCAATGGTTTGTTCACGTGTTTCAGCTTCCAACTGATCACGGAATGCTTTCATCTCTGCTGCATATTCTGGATCTTCAACTTCGCGTTCACGTTGTTGTTCAATTTGATCCATTAAATAATATACAACCTCTTTGGTACCTTCCGACATTAAACCTGATGTTTTAAATACAGGACCTTTCCAATCTAATTCTTGAAGAATATGATTACACCATTCTTCACGTGTATCTTCAGCCAATTGATCTAATTTATTTAAAACCAGAACAATTGGTAACTTAGATAGTGTTGGTGAAAACTTATCTAATTCTTTAATAATTGCTTTTGCGTTATATGCTGGATCTGAACCATCAATCGGCTGCACATCTACAATGTGTAATAAAATACGAGTACGTGCCAAATGTTTCAGGAATCGAATTCCTAAACCTGCACCTTCTGCAGCACCTTCAATCAACCCTGGAATATCCGCCATCACAAATGAGCGATGACGATCTGCATCTACAACACCTAAGTTTGGCACCATTGTGGTAAATGGATAGTCCGCAACTTTAGGTTTTGCCGCAGAAACAGCTCGAATGAACGTGGATTTACCCGCGTTTGGCATACCCAATAAGCCAACATCAGCAAGAACTTTCAATTCTAAGCGAATTTCACGAAATTCACCTTTAAAACCATGTGTACATTTACGCGGTGTACGGTTAGTCGAAGATTTAAAATGGGTATTTCCTAAACCGCCATCACCACCTTTAGCAACTAATATTCTTTGACCATCTTCAACTAAATCGCCAATAATGTCACCAGAATCTGTATCGACAATAGTTGTTCCTACAGGCACTTTAAGGATAATTGATTCACCGCCACGACCTGCGCAGTTTGCACCAGAACCATTTTTACCGCGCTCTCCACGGAATCTACGGGTATAACGATAATCTACAAGAGTACCAGTATCGTCATCGGCCTGAAGATAAACACTACCTCCGCGCCCTCCATCACCGCCATCTGGCCCACCAAATGGAACGAATTTTTCACGGCGAAAACTGGCTACGCCATTGCCACCGTCGCCAGCCTCTACGGTAATGACTGCTTCATCAACAAAGCGCATAATGCCAATCCTCTAAATACTTTAAAACCGCATATTCTGCCATATTTTAAAGAATTTCTCGAATAGATTTATTCAGCTTTTACTTAATTTTTACGATTAACCGAAATAATTTGTTAACAAGACTCAAAATTTATTTAAAATTTCCAATGCTAGAATGCCCTCTTTCATCACTTTTAAGTAATATTCTGAGACCAACAAGCTTTTCTTTGTCTGTCATGATTTATCTAAAATAAGTTCTAAAATTTCACCAGGTAAACCATCAAAACTTCGGAATTCTTTAGATTTAAATCCTTTCTTAATTAAAATTTTCCGTGATGCTTCATTCTTAGGGTCAATAATTGCGATTAAAGCATTTATAGATGAAATCGTTTTCACCAGTTCAAGCAAATGATGTGCGATTTCGCTTCCTAAACTTTTCCCCCAAAATTCGGGTAATAACATATAACCGACTTCTGCAACTTTACTCTCTGAACTTTCAATTTCTAATTTTGCTAAACCAATAAACTGTTGCTCTAGATTCGTAACTTTATAGAAACCAAGGTACTGATCTAATTTATTTTTTTCCAACAGTTCACTAAACTCTAAAAATGCCTCTTCTTTAGATAGACTTCTTTCTGTAATCATTTTCATCACATCAATATTACCCACCAATTGAAAATAAAAACTAAAATCTTCTGCTTGAAATTTTGTAAAAGACATATTCTGGAATTTATAATTTTGCATTCGTTAATCAATCCTTACATTTTTCAGATAAATAATTTATAACATATTGAATAATTAAATATTGGTCGTACAACTTGAGTGATTCAACACCTATTCAAATTTAAGCTCATTGAAATCTATCTGTTACACGTGCTTTATTTTCTACAATTTCAGGCAAACTTTTTTCAATCCAACTGATTAAATAATTCAGTTTTTCTGAAGCTTGTGAACCTAAAATCGTCAATTGATATTCTACTTTCGGTGGAACAACTGGATAAACTGTCCTTAAAATAAAACCATCTTTTTCTAACACTTTTAAAGTCTGAGCCAGCATTTTTTCACTCACCCCTTCTATCCGTTGTTTTAACTCACTAAAACGATGAACCCCTTCACTTAAACAACGTAATACCAATACAGACCATTTGTTGGTTAAATGCTCCAAAATTTCACGTGACGGACATTGACTCGATAAAACCTGACCAAATAACTCACTTGTTGCATATGTATTCATCATTTCCCTCTCAAGAGTAATTAACTTACTTTTTAGTATGTACTTACAATTAGTAAGTTATCAGATTAAGATTTAGTCATCAAGTTTAATCATCCATAAATTTTGAACGACAACACAGGTGAATAGAATGAAAATTGCAATTACAGGCGCGACAGGACAATTAGGGCAATTGGTGATAAATGCCTTGTTAAAAACAACAGCAGCTCAAAATATTATTGCTTTAGTGCGAAATATTGAAAAAGCTGAAGTTTTTAAATCTCAGGGCATAGAAATTCGACATTTTGATTATGATAATGTTGAATCATTAGCACCTGTCTTACAAGGTATTGATAAATTACTTCTTATTTCTGCCAATGAAATTGGACGACGCACGCCTCAGCATCAAGCAGTTATTCAAGCCGCAGTTCAAGCAAAAGTTCCATATATTGCCTATACAAGCATATTACATGCAGATCACTCCCCTTTAGGGCTTGCTCAAGAACACCGTGAAACTGAAACACTCATCATAAATAGTGGGTTAAGTTATACATTTTTACGTAATAATTGGTATAACGAAAACTATCTTGCAAGTTTAAATCATAGTCTTGAAACTGGCATTTTATATGGCGCAGCGAGAGAGGGTAAAATTAGTTCAGCATCACGCCAAGATTATGCAGAAGCAGCCGCCAAAGTTTTATTGGGTTCAAATCATGATAATCAAATTTATGAACTTGCAGGATCTACGAGTTTTACCATGACTGATCTTGCAGCCTATATTTCTAAAGCCTCACATAGATCAGTACAATTTCAGAACCTTTCAGCTGAAGAATACCAGCAAGCTTTACGACAAGCTGGCTTACCTGACACTTTAGTAAATGTTATTGTCGATGCAGATATTCAAACGATTCAAGGTGCAATGTTTAGTCAAAGTACAGACTTAGAACACTTAATTGGTCGAAAAACGACAAATATTCAAACACAAATTCAGAACTTACTTGCTTAAACTTGATCATGACCTCTGATTCAATCAGAGGTTTTTAAGTTACATGGAATAAATATACTGAAACAATTTTTTATTTTTTTAATATTTAACTTACAATATGAAGCTATATTGATCATTTACTTTCATGATGAACATCATGCACAAATTAAGACGTCAGCTCAGAAAACAACGTAGACAGTTAAATCATTTTCAACAACTTCAAGCAGAATCACGTGTATTTCATCAACTGATTAGAACTCCTGAATTTATTTCGGCAAAACATATTGGTATTTACTTACACGCTTTTGGAGAAATTCGAACCCATAAAATTATTGAATATGCTTTTTCTAAAAATAAAAAAATTTATTTACCACTCATCTGCAACATGAATCAGCACCTCGTTTGGGTTCAAATTAATCTACAGCAATATCGGAATAAACGCTTTTCTTTACATCATTTAGGTATGCAAGAACCCAAGTGTACTCGTGGATTACACGTTTCAAAGTTAGAATTGTTAATCATGCCACTCTTGGCTTGTAATGAAGATGGTATACGTGTAGGAATGGGGGGGGGATTTTATGATCGCACGCTTGCCCATGCTCAATACAAACCCACTCGTTTGGGCTTAGCACATGATTTTCAACTTATTCATCACAAAATAATTCCACAAAAATGGGATGAAGCATTAGATGGATTAATAATACCTACTAAATTACTAAGATTTAAAAGAAAATAAGAAAATTTAATCGAATTAGTTAACATTAAAAGCTAAGTTTTTGAATCATTTTATATAAATTATTTGCAATACCCCTTGTAATTTAAAAAATCGTAAGCACTATAAAAGCATGACAACATTGTTGTCACTCATTAGGAGTGCCCATGTCTGAAATTAATATGAATGAAGAAATCTTAGAGCCTCAGGTTCCAAGTGTATTACCGCTCTTAGCGTTACGTGACGTGGTGGTTTATCCGCACATGCAAATTGCGCTTTTTGTAGGTCGTGAAAAATCGATCAATGCAGTTGATGTGGCTCGTAACAGTGACAATCTCGTATTTGTAGTTGCACAAAAAGATTCGTTAACAGAAGAAATTGATTATGACAATTTATATCAATACGGTACTGTTGCGAAAATTGTGCAAGTTGTAAATCATGAAAATGATGAAAACTGCATCAAAGTCTTGATTGAAGGCTTATATCGCTCGAAACTTGTTAAAATTATTGACAGTAATGATGAATATCTTGCTGCGGAACATGCATTAAGTCCAATGACCGTCGATGTTGATGCAGACACGCAAGCAACACGTGTAGAAGAATTACGTGCTTTATTTGCACAATATGCAGAAGCTAAGTTACGTAATGCACGTGAACTGATTGCTGCTGCCAATAAAATTGAAGATTTATTACAACTTTTATTCTTTGTTGCAACACGTGTTCCTTTGAATATTGATATTAAACAAAAATTCTTAGAACATGATGAATTTGAAGCACATTTACAAGAACTCATGACTTATTTATTGCAGCAATCTGAAGAGCAACAGATTGAGCAAACTTTACATGATTCTGTAAAACGTCAAATGGAAAAGAATCAACGCGAATACTTCTTAAATGAGAAAATGAAAGTTATTCAGCGTGAACTTTCCGATATGAATGGCGGTGCAGAAGACGACGTTGCAGAAATTGAAAAACGTTTAGCTGAAGCAGACTTACCAGAACATGTCCGTAAAAAAGCTGAAGCTGAGTTCCGTAAACTTAAATCAATGCAACCTGCATCAAGTGAAGCGGCTGTTGTTCGTAACTATTTAGAGGTGATTTTAGATACACCTTGGAATAAAGCGAGCAAAGTCAGTATCAACTTAGCGAAAGCGCAAGAAATTTTAGATACAGATCATTACGGCTTAGATGACGTTAAAGATCGTATTGTTGAATATCTTGCTGTCCAGTCACGGGTGAAAAAACTTCGTGGTCCTATTCTTTGCTTAGTTGGACCTCCAGGTGTAGGTAAAACCTCCCTAGGTGAGTCTGTCGCAAAAGCAACAGGTCGTGAGTTCGTACGTATGGCGCTGGGTGGTGTTCGCGATGAAGCTGAAATTCGCGGCCATCGTCGTACCTATATTGGTGCAATGCCAGGTAAAATTGTGCAATCTTTAACGAAAGTCGGGGTAAAGAATCCATTATTCTTACTCGATGAAATTGACAAGATGGCACAAGATTATCGTGGAGATCCTGCATCCGCTTTACTTGAAGTCTTAGATCCATCTCAGAACAGTAAATTTAACGATCATTACTTAGATCTTGATCTTGACCTTTCTGAAGTCATGTTTATTTGTACTGCGAATAGTATGAATATTCCTGAAGCATTACTTGACCGTATGGAAGTCATTCGTCTGCCAGGTTATACCGAAGATGAAAAAATCAATATTGCAGAACGTTACCTTGTTCCAAAAGCGATTAAGAATAATGGTTTACGTGCAAAAGAATTGACTGTTCATGAAGAAGCGATTCGTGACATTGTGCAACGTTATACTCGTGAAGCTGGTGTTCGTAGTTTAGAACGTGAAGTGTCTAAAGTTGCGCGTAAAGTGGTCAAAGAAGCGGTCAGTAAGAAATCTAAAAATCTACAGATCGAGATTACCTCTGAAAATCTTCCAGAATACTTAGGTCCACATAAATTTGACTTTGGTATGGCGGAAGAAGAAGCACAAGTCGGTCGTGTAAATGGTCTTGCATGGACCTCTGTTGGTGGAGAATTACTAACGATTGAAGTTGCTGCGGTCAAAGGTAAAGGTAAGTTCATCACAACTGGTTCTCTTGGCGATGTGATGAAAGAATCGATTACTGCGGCCATGACTGTTGTTCGCACTCGTGCAGATGAACTCGGTATCGAAGCTTCTCGTTTTGATGAAACTGATGTACACGTTCACTTACCTGAAGGTGCTACACCTAAAGATGGGCCATCAGCTGGCTTAGCATTAACAACTGCGCTTGTCTCTGCTTTTACAGGAATTGCAATTCGCCCTGATATTGCAATGACTGGTGAGACTAGCTTAGGTGGTCGAGCAATGCGTATTGGTGGATTAAAAGAGAAACTTTTAGCAGCTCATCGTGGTGGAATCAAACTGGTCTTTATTCCACAAGATAACGTCCGTGATTTAGCTGAAATTCCAGAGAATGTAAAAGAAGGTATTGAAATTAAAGCAGTAAAATCAATTGATGATATTTTACCTATCGCCTTAATTTCTCAACCTGAACCCATAGTCAAAACACCAATTGTTAAAACACCAAGTGACAGTAAAGCTGCACGTCACTAAATTTGACTCAAAAAGAGAGAGCTTCGGCTCTCTTTTTTATTTTAAACTTGATTTTTTTTAAAACACCCCTATATATAAATTAGAGATATATTACGCTGTATGTTTCTTTTTAAACTTATCAATGGTCATCGAATTCTCCAGATAGATGGCCAGTTTTCTCGCAGCGCTCAGAGATTTTGAGCGTTGCGTTTTTTATATTCTCATTCAAATAAAGTTAACTTTAAATTTGTAAAAATATCGCCCACAACAATCAATACTCTGAATAACAGCTATGTTGAAGTATATACATGAGCTTTCCAACTCTTCTGAAGAACATAATCTACAAATAAAAATTTCAACGCTATAATATGCCATATTTTATTGATGTTCTGAATTTTATGAAAATACGTATCTTAACCATTGGTCAAAAAATGCCAGCATGGGTTTTAACTGGATTTGAAGACTATTTTAAACGTATTCAACCATTTGTTCAGACACAAATCATTGAATTACCCATGGCAAGACGTGGTAAAAATGACTCTGAAGCAGATATTCTGAAGTATCGTCAAATTGAAGGAGAAAGCATTTTAAATGCCATCAAGCAAAATGAAGTTTTAATTGCATTAGAAGTTGGTGGCCGAGAATTTAGCACTGAAAAACTTGCAGAAACCATGAAATCATGGATGCTCGAAGGACAAGATATTGTGCTTGCAATTGGTGGTCCAGATGGTCATTCTGATGCAGTTAGAAAAGCTGCTGCTTGGCATTGGTCTTTATCCAAATTAACGCTTCCCCACCCCTTGGTGCGAGTTATGCTCATTGAGCAGCTCTATCGTGCAATGAGCATTAATCACAATCATCCTTATCATCGTGCTGGATAACATCTACATTTGTTTTATTTATAGAACGATACGTTGATTAGATCATATTTCTTACATTTTTCACTTCAGGCAAAATATCCCTGAATTATAAAATAGGCTATATATCATGAATTTACAAACACTCCCAGGTTTATTTATTTCTCATGGATCGCCTATGCTTGCACTCAACCCTGAGCAAGTTGGACCCGCTTTAGGGCGCTTAAGCTTAAACTTACCTCGCCCTAAAGCCATTATCATTATGTCAGCGCACTGGGAAAGTGAATCACTCGAAGTAAATACTGGCGTTCGTCCTGAAACTTGGCATGACTTCAGAGGCTTCCCCAAAGAACTCTATGAATTACGTTATCCAGCTCCAGGTGAGCCTGAATTGGCTGAAAAAATTATTCACTTACTTGCTGAAGCACAATTTTCTGCACATGCCAATAGTTCTCGCCCTCGTGATCATGGGGTTTGGATGCCCTTACTCCATATGTATCCTGACGCTGATATTCCAGTGATTGAAATTTCTCTACCCACCTATATGACCGCATTGGAAATTTATAAAATTGGACAAGCACTTGCACCACTGAGAAAACAACAAATTTTACTTATTGGCTCTGGAAGTATTACACATAACCTTAGAGAATTAACATGGGATCAAACATCTAGCTTCGTTCCTGAATGGGCATCAACTTTTCGTAATTATGTGGTCAATAAACTGACACATCGAAATTATGATGCTATTTTAGACTGGCAACAAATTCCTTTTATCGCACGCAACCATCCTACAATTGAACACTTAAGTCCTTTATTTTTTGCAATGGGGACTGGTCCACGATTTAGTATTGTGCATAGCAGTTTTAGTATGGGAGCTTTAGGCATGGATATCTATCGCTTCGATTAACAGTAATAGTCTCATGAATACTCGCGGATACATTTTGAAACTGAAAGATATAAAATGTATCCATCCTTTTTAAACATCAATGGGTTATGCTATTTTATAACAATCTTTATAATAGTTCTTAACAATGAAATTAAAACTCATCGCATATGCACTTTTTCCATTGACCTTAGCAGCTTGCCAAACAACTGATTTAACAAATAAAAACTCAACATCATCTGCTCAAATGAATAAAATACTTTCTTCATATCTTTGGAGTACTGTAACAGATCCTACACTTAAACCGATTGTTTTACACTTTAATGCGCAAAATCATTTAGGGATTTCTACAAGTTGTAATACTTTGGGTAGTTCTTGGAAAATCGTCAATCAAACACTTGAATTAGGTACAGGTTTTAGCACGTCTATGGCATGTAATGCCGCAGCAACACAGCAAGAAAATTTTACATCTGCACTATTTAACAATAAAAACCTGCCATTTACGTTAAATATAAACAATCCTGAACAACCTACATTAACCCTCACATCACCACAAGGAACGCGTGTTGTTTTTACTGGAAAAATGACACCAGAAACAAAATACCAGACTCAAGCTGAAACTATATTTTTAGAAATCTCTTCTGAACTTAAACCTTGTATTGGTGTTGCACCACAAAGCTGCTTATTAGTTCGGGAAGTAAAATATGATGAAAAAGGGATAAAAACTCATGTTGATAAAGATTGGACATTATTTTACAGCCCAATTGAAAACTTTGAGCATCGCAAAGATGAACAATCTATTATTCGTGTTAAACGCTACGAGTTAAAAAATCCACCTGCAGATCATTCAAAATATGTTTATATTCATGACATGACCGTTGAAACTCAAGAAATAAAACCATCAAAATAATAAAATCATCCATCAAAAAACCGATGCTTAAGCATCGGTTTTTTACATCAACATATAAAAATTAGTAAACGCCTTGAACAAGCATTGCATCTGCAACTTTTACAAAGCCAGCAATATTTGCACCATTTACATAGTTTACAGTACCATCTGCTTCTGTACCATATTTCACACAGTTACGATGGATTTCTTTCATAATTGCATGTAAACGTTCGTCTACCTCTTCAAATGTCCAACCTAAACGAATTGAATTTTGAGACATTTCAAGACCAGAAGTCGCAACACCACCAGCATTAGAAGCCTTACCAGGTGCATACAGTATTTTTGCTTCAACAAATTTCTCAACCGCTTCCAATGTTGAAGGCATATTTGCACCTTCAGCAACACAAATGACACCATTTGCTATAAGTTGCGTAGCATCTTCAGCTGTTAATTCATTTTGAGTTGCACATGGAAGTGCGATATCACATGGAATAGACCATGGACGTTGACCTTCAAGGTATTCAAAACCGTGCTTTGATGCAAATTCAGAAATACGTCCACGTTTAACATTCTTAAGCTCCATCACTTCCGCAAGAAGTTCTGTTGTAAAGCCATTTTTAATGTAAACTGTGCCGTTTGAATCTGATAATGATACAACTTTAGCACCTAAATACATTGCTTTGTCAGCAGCAAACTGTGCAACATTCCCCGAGCCTGAAATTGCCACAACTTTATCTTTAAAGCTTTCGCTACGCGTTTTCAGCATTTCTTCAGCAAAATATACGGTACCGTAACCAGTCGCTTCTGGACGAGCAAGTGATCCACCAAAAGCCAATCCTTTACCCGTGAAAACACATGAAGTATCGTTACTTAACTTCTTCATCATACCAGCCATATAACCAACTTCACGACCACCAACACCAATATCTCCAGCAGGAATATCTGTATTTGATCCTAAGTGACGATACAACTCTAACATTAATGCTTGGCAAAAACGCATAATTTCGCCTTCAGACTTTCCTTTTGGATCAAAGTCTGAACCGCCTTTACCACCACCCATCGGCAATGTAGTTAAGGCATTTTTAAATGTTTGTTCAAAACCTAAAAATTTTAAGATCGAGAGATTTACAGATGGGTGAAAACGCATCCCACCTTTAAATGGACCAATCGCTGAGTTGTATTGGACACGGAAAGCACGGTTAACTTGAGTCTGACCTTTGTCATCTACCCAAGAAACACGAAATTGAATCGCACGTTCTGGTTCTACTAGACGTTCTAGTAAACCATGATCAGCATATTGTGGATTCTTTTCAATAAATGGCCAAAGGCTTGTCATAACTTCTTCAACAGCTTGAAGAAATTCTGGTTGATGTGAATCACGTGTTTTAACGTAGTTTAAAAAATCGTTAAGGCTGTTATATTTCAACGCTTAATCCTCAGCAGAAATGGATCAAAATTGGTCAAAATTTCAATCAATGATTTATTTTGGCGCAAAACATTTAATACCTTTTATAAAAAATCTACAACATTTTTTTAACAATAAATGGATTAAACATTAAATAATAATACCTTATGTATATTTTATAGATGGATTCACAGTTTATTTTTAAAAAGTCAAATTAAAACAAAATGTTAATAAATGCACACTTACAAAGCATATCGTGATCCAATGTAGATCACAAGATAAAATAAAGAATTCATGTTAAAATCAGCCACCTAAATTGAATCTCCTTGTTTTCTTGCTGTGTTTGCAGCAACTGGTACTTCCAATGAACTCGCAAATTGCTCTCATCCAAAATATTGATGCTTTACTTCCCCAAACACAATGTGGACTGTGTGGTCATCGAGATGGTTGTTTACCTTATGCTCAGTCCATTGCGGAAGGTGAAGAGGCTAATAAATGTGTTCCTGGTGGACAACCTGTTGCTGATGCGCTTGCTACACTGCTAAAACGCCCGACATTGAGAGCAGAAGAAAGTGTTTGGCCAATTCAACCGGATGGTCGACCTTTACGAATGAAAGCAGTGATTCGTGAAGATGAATGTATTGGTTGTACCAAATGTATAAGTGCTTGCCCTGTTGATGCCATTATCGGTTCAGGAAAACTGATGCATTCTATTTTAACTGATTTGTGTACAGGTTGTGAATTATGTATACCGCCTTGCCCTGTAGATTGTATTGATTTAGTTGAAGACCAAAAACCATTCTTAAACGAAACACAACGCCTAGATGAGCAAAATGACCTACGTCAACGTTATTATGCACATATTCAACGAGAAGAAAAAAAGCAGCTTCATCGTAAAGGTCCTGTCGTTCGTGCAGCAATTAATACTGAAATATTTGCAAAATTTTCTGCTCAATCTAAAACTGTACCTGAAATTAACCTTCTAGAAAAAAAACCGATTATCTCTGTACAAACTGATGCAAAAACAACCATCGAATTGGCTAAATTACGCGTCCAAATTAAGAAGCTCGAAAAACAATTGAGTATTAGAGATGACTCAAAAAAACGTGAATTATTGCATGAATTAACCAATCAGTTAGCGTCTATAGAATAGGAACAACATAATGATTGTTAAAAATATGACAAAAAAACAAATTCAAATTTTTTTTGAACGTTTACGTGAACAACGACCTCATCCTAAAACTGAACTCAACTATTCCAACCCTTTTGAATTATTGGTTGCAGTAACTTTATCTGCACAAGCAACAGATGTTAGTGTGAATAAAGCAACGGATAAATTATTTCCAGTTGCCAATACACCAGAAAAAATCTATGCGTTGGGTGTCGATGGATTAAAAGAATATATTAAAACCATTGGGCTATATAATGCCAAAGCTGAAAATGTCATTAAAGCCTGTAAAATACTCATTGATAAGCATCAAAGCATTGTTCCAAATAATCGTGCAGATTTAGAAGCCCTGCCTGGTGTTGGTCGTAAAACAGCAAATGTCGTGTTAAACACCGCATTTGGACAACCCACTATGGCCGTAGATACACATATTTTTCGTGTAGGTAACCGCACAGGACTAGCAGTTGGTAAAAATGTTTTAGACGTAGAACAACGTCTTATTAAAGTGATCCCTAAAGCATTTATTCTCGATTCACACCATTGGTTAATTCTACATGGGCGTTATTGCTGCATTGCACGAAAACCTAAATGTAATGAATGTGTCGTTTCCGATGTGTGTAATTGGCCCGATCGTTTTGAATTTGGCGCCAATCGAATCACCCAAATAACAAGTTTATAAACAATAAAACTCAGTATATGTTCAAAACATGCTCATCTTTTGGGTTTATTTTTATGCTCTTTTAATTTTGGATGCAACTGTCTATTCGGAAGTTTATTTGCATTTTCAGCTCTTTCTTCTTGACGAACCTTCGTTAGCATTTTATAGCTCATTCTAAATAAAGCAAAAAGTACGATAAAACAAATTAACAATAAAATGATAATAGCGACATTTTGCAAAATGAATATCCTCAAAAACAGCGACAAAAAAGAGCCCTAATATGACTGAGGACTCTTTTATTGTCAAAATTTTAATACAAGATTGTATTATTTTGTTTGATCTAATATCGCGAATAAATCTTTTTGAACTTCATCAATTGGACGAAGGCCATTCAATTTATTATACGTTGGTGCATTTTCACCAGAAGCAGCACGACCTTGGTAGAATCCTACGAGCTGTTCAGTTTCTGTATGATAGGATGCCAAACGTTTACGAATAGTTTCTTCCAAATCATCTGGACGTTGAACAAGATCTTCACCCGTTTCATCATCTTTGCCTTCAACTTTTGGTGGGTTGTAAACAAGATGATAAATACGTCCTGATGCAGGATGTTGACGACGACCTGATAAACGTTGAACAATTTCTTCATCGGCCACATCAATTTCAATTACGTGATCAATATGAATGCCTTCATTTTCTAACGCTTCAGCTTGTGGAATGGTACGTGGGAAACCATCAAAAATGCATCCATTGACACAATCTGGCTGTGCAATACGCTCTTTTACTAGACCAATAATTAATTCGTCCGACACCAGCCCGCCATTTTCCATCACACTCTGCGCTTTTAAACCCAATTCAGTTCCTTCACGAATTGCAGCACGGAGCATATCACCGGTTGAAATCTGTGGGACATTGTAGCGCTTACAGATCAACTGAGCTTGTGTACCTTTCCCTGCCCCAGGTGGTCCGAGTAAAATAATGCGCATAATGAAATATCCTCAATTTAACAATGTATATAATACCTTATTTATGATAAATCATATCTCTACCAAAATTTAGTATCAAATTATAAGAAAACAAAAAATAAATGGAGTAACCCAGCAATAAATCCGGTGATACCCCCCAACAATATCAAAATCCATTCGTCTTCCTGAAATGCAGGACGTAATAAATTTTGGAACTCTTTCGGTGTTAAGTCTCGTATACGATCTCGAAACATCTTATAAATCTTTTGTGCACGACTGGCATTAAATGCTGGATCGCTAATAGGCACCATCGTAATTTCAATTGAACGATCGATCAAGTCTGACTTAAGCTTTGCATATTCCGTTGGTCCTAAAGATAACTGTAAAGTCGTTCGAACTAAAGGTGTTTCCATAATTTTATTAATGTGTTTTTTCACAATTCGACGTGTTTTATCTTTTTTAGGACCATACATCATTTCTGTCATGATCGTTTTTAAAGTAATTAAGTCTTCCGTCACAACCTGCGCAAACACATCAGAAACTTCTTCTTGTCGTTTCATAAATGCCCCTTGAATATTATATGTGCTCATATGTGGCAATACGGGTCTAATCCAAGGGAATTGATGATTTTGGGTCCTTGCAAAAAACTTAGGATATCGAACAGGATGTGGATCTAAGGGATTAAATACCATCCAAATTGCAATCCAGTTGGTTAATAACCCCCAAATTGCCGCCCAAAAAGGAACGGTCCAATGCCAAGGGACAATAAGCCAGATCGCCATTTGAACAAAACCAAAACACATACCAATTAATGCGCTGACATGCCAAATAAAATTTATTTCTTTTTGACCTACTTTAAGAAACATACGAACCATTAAACGACGATCGCCTTCCATTCGGCTCACCACCATTTCCCGCATATTAACCAAAGACTCCACATTGAGAATTAAATCAGTAACAAGATCTTTCAGTACATCGGGCAATTGCTTGTGCGATTGTGCATAAATTCGTCGTTTAATTGAGTAGGGTAAATTTTCCCAAAGAATTGCATTTCGCTCCAACATGACCTCATCAATTAAATTATCTAATTCTTGAGTCACCTGTTCACCAATGATACGTGCCATATCATCTGGATCCATTGCCTCTAAAAATTCACTTAAAGAACCTAATTTTGATAAAGTATTATCGGTAATAATGCCAGAAATTCGTCCCGCTTTTCTCGGCACAATTCCTTGCCATCCGACTGGAATAGAGCCAAGATGAAAACCCCAAAAATGGATTGGGAAAAAAACCATCTTAAGTGCCATCCATACATGTGCCCATGTCACAAAAGTTGTTACTGGAACGATACTGATCACAGCCCAAAAATCAGGGCGATTCAGAAATGTTAGCCACAACTGGTGGATGTACTCAAGCATGAAATTTCCTGTATTTCTCTAAGAACAGCAGTTTAATTTAAAGTTTACTATTGTGTATTTAAATCATGAATTTAAATATTAGAAAATTGTATGGCTTCGTCTTTCGATTAAGTTAAATGTAAAGATAAACCTCAATATTGATCCAACATCTTTTGATTTCATAATATCAATGTACGTACATTCAGAAATATTCAATTAAAAATAAATATAATCATTAAAAAACCCATCAAATACTCAAAAGCATATTTTAATTCATAATTTTCAATAATTTTCTTCATTATTATTTAATAAATTCATCTTCCCAAATTTAACCTGATCAATACAATCTTATATTTACTTAATTCTACTCAATAATTCCCAAAAATGAAGCCTATTGACTTTATCAGATATGACGTATTACTTATAGCAATAGATCATCTTTTTTCATGTCGCTAGAGTCAAACATTATTTTATAATTAAATCACTTTACTGTTTTCATTTACACATTCAATTCAGAAATTGCGTTAGAATACGCATAATTTTCGAAGACTTTATGCTTACACAGCCAAGACCATATGAAACCGAATTATCCCCTTAAAAATGTGCAGCAAGAAAAGCGCATATTTCGCAATCGTGTCTTCATATCTATTGGTATTGTAACTTTTTTCCTAGTACTTCTTGTTGTGCGCTACGCTTATTTGCAAATTTCTAGTTTTGACGAATTCAGCACAGCTTCTGATAAAAATCGTATTCGTCTACAGCCACTTCCTCCTGCCCGTGGTTATATCTATGACCGTAACGGTATTTTATTGGCAGATAACTTACCTGTCTTTAATGCCACCATTAGTCGTGCAGATATTGAAGATATGGATGATACGATTAATCGTTTAATTCCAGTTCTCTCACTCACACAAGAAGATATTGATCGCTTTAAAAGTCGTATTCAAACCGCACGAAAAACTGAACGAGTTTCTATTAAACTTAACTTAAATGAAGCGGATATTGCCCGTTTTAGTGAAGTAAAGTTTCTTTTTCCTGGTGTAAACATTGAACTACAAATGACACGTTACTACCCTCATGGAGAATTATTTGCACATGTGATTGGTTATGTGGGTCGAATTAACGATAAAGAACTGAAAGAAATTGATAAAGATGCCTACGCAGGCACCAACCTGATTGGAAAAATTGGGGTTGAAAAATCCTATGAAAATCTGTTGCATGGCGTTCCTGGAAATGAATCGATTGAAGCAGATGCTCACGGTAATGTTTTACGTCATTTAGGTCGAAAAGATCCGATTCGAGGAAATGATTTATATCTTTCGATTGATTACGGTTTACAAGTCATTGCCAGTGAACAACTTGCAGGACGACGTGGCGCAATTGTCGCACTAGATCCAAAAACTGGTGAAATTTTAGCATTAGTGTCTAGCCCGAGTTTTAATCCTAATTTATTTGTCACAGGTATTAGTAGCACCGATTATTCTTCTTTGCGTGATAATCTTGATCAACCACTTTATAACAGAGCGGTTCAAGGTGCATATCCACCTGGTTCCACCATTAAACCCATGTTTGGTTTAGGCGGAATTCATTATGGTTTTGTAGATTGGAAAACACAAATATCCGATCATGGTTATTTCTCACTTCCAGGCGATAGCCATCGATTTCGTGATCATAAAAAAACTGGGCACGGCATAGTAGACATGCATAAAGCTCAAGTTGTTTCATGTGATACTTACTTTTATGTCCTTTCCTATCGAATGGGCATTGAGAAAATGAATGAATGGATGCGTCAATTTGGCTTTGGCGCCAAAACAGGCGTCGACCTGCCAAGTGAAAGCACTGGACTCTACCCAAGCCCAGAATGGAAAATGCGCACGCGAAATGCAAAGTGGCTTAAAGGTGAAACAATTTCAGTAAGTATTGGACAAGGTGCTTTTACTGCAACCCCATTACAACTCGCAATGGCTACAGCAATTACTGCCAATCAAGGTGATCATATTACACCGCATGTATTACGCGAAAGCAAAGGTTCTAAACCACATACAGTCCATAATGCAACTGACGGTAAAATTGATTTTAATGGGCAACCTGAAGACTGGATCAAAATGCGTGAAGCAATGGTCGATGTTGTTAACTCTGGTACTGGTCGTCGTATTCGTTCATCAGCATATACAATTGCAGGGAAAACAGGTACAGCCCAAGTTAAGAGTATTGCACAAGGCAAAAAATACAATGAGTCCATCTTAACAGAACGTCAACTGGATCATGGTTTATTCGTTGGTTTCGCGCCTGCAGAGAACCCTGAAATTGCAATTGCTGTTGTTTGGGAAAATGGTCGTCATGGTGGTTCAGCCGCTCAACTCGCTAAACCATTATTTGATTACTGGTTACTTACACGTCAAAAGAATCCAGTTGTACCGACTGGAAAGCATATTAGTGGTGGCTTAATGACTGCAGGTATAAAACCTAGTGATTTACCTAGTGGTAGTCAATCTTTATCGACTAACGCTGAAGCAAGCTCGACCCAACGTCATGAAGCATCAGCAGCATCAATAGAAAGCCAAGTCGAAACTGAGCGAGATTAATTAGTTATGAAAAATCAGCTACGCATTATTGGTGGTGAATGGAAACGTCGTCAACTTTCTTTTGCAAATATTGAGGGTTTACGTCCCACACCAGATCGGGTCAGAGAAACTTTATTCAATTGGTTAATGTGGGATATACAAAATTCAAATGTATTAGATGTCTGCACAGGTTCAGGGGCGCTTGCCTTTGAAGCCCTTTCTCGCGGCGCACACCAAGTGGTCATGATCGAACCAAATCAAACCCAAGCAAAATTTTTAAAAGACAACTTAGAACTTCTCAAAGTAACCAATCAAAAAGCTAAGCTCAAAATAAACACAGCTCAACAAATTTTACCTCAATTAAAAGAACAGTTCGATGTGGTTTTTTTAGATCCACCCTACAGTCTAAATTTATGGGAAGAGTTATCCAATTTGGTTGATCCACTCATTCAAGCAGAAGGTCTCATTTATATCGAAGCCGACCAAGAGATCACTCAATTCAAACTTCCATCGACTTGGCAACAAATTAAAACAACCAAAGCAGGTACAGTACAAGCAAGTTTATTTAAAAAGGTGGTGAAGTAACAAACATCTCGTATAACTCTCAAGTTTTAATTCCTTGAGGTACGGATGACAAATGTCTGATCAATTGAATTGGTTTCTTTGTTGATGAGAATATTGGTATTGTTGCTGTCTCTGAGGTCGACCTGAACTCTCCTTTTTCAAAAGTGTTGTCGGTCTTCTTGGAGTATATTGATCACGAGAATAACCTTGCTGTTGATAACTCTGGTTAAATTTTGATGATATTGGTCTACGGTTCCTATAGCCATGTCTCATTGGAAGTGGCCGTTGCATGGAATGAATATTTTTTCGATATATACTCTGCCCGTAAAATCCACGATTCACGACAGAATAATCACGGTAAACTGGTCCATAATAAGCCGTCGCCTGTGGACGATATATACGCCCTTCATCTGGAGCAATAACACATCCTGTCAAAAGCATCATACAACTTGAAAATAAAAATACTTTTTTCATTATTTCACTACAATTCTTTATTTAGAACAGTATTCATTTAGAATAAGAATTGCTCAGGTAGTTTATGTTTTTTCTTGTGTATTCATGCCCAATATGTATACATATTTGCATTATTTTTTGTAAAACATTTAACTTTAAAATTGAGTCATCTTAAATATTAGATAAGTTAATTTTAAAATGATTTAGACCAAAAAAAGCGTAACATTTGACCACGATCATAAGGGAAATTAGACACATATTCATAACCAATCTTACGCTCACTATCAATTTTATATTCCATCCCGTAACCGATTGAAAATTTAAAATCTTTAATTGCTGTAGGTTCAGACATACCTCCTGCCTTAAAGTTCTCTGCATCCAGCTCATATAATGTATTATTATATATACGAATTTTATCATTCTCATACCATTTATTACTAATAGTACTATACTCACGTGCTTCCTCAGCAAGAGCATCTAATTTCTCTTTTTTTTCGTTTGCTTGAATTTCAAAAATAGTCGGTCGATCAAAATTCTCTTCATCAACATATTCATCCGCCCATACAGTCGAATTAATTAATATAAATATCCATAAAATTAAATATTTTTTCATAGGCAAGCAAGGAGAAAATTTTATCTCTATGCTACCTTTTATTTATATATAATTCATGCTTTTATTTAATATAAATATCTTTTTAATATCAGATTTATTTTTTAAAATAAACATACACTTGTTAGATACTATAGGTTCTATCTTATTCAATCATACAGCCGTTTTATAGATTAAAAGTTGCATAAAACTGTAATTACAGAGAAATTATCTTTAGCATTTCCTCAAAGCTTGCTATGTTTCCATCAACCTCATTTTAAGATTTCACATTATGCAAATTCGTGATCAAATTGTACTCGTCACTGGTGGAGCACGTGGTTTAGGTCTAGCAATTACTCAAACCTTACTTGCGGAAGGTGCTCGTATTGTGGTGAATTATATATCAAGTCATACACAAGCCGAAAAATTAGCACAACAATATCCCAATCAAATCTTTGCATATCAAGCAGATGTTACCAATAAAAATCAAGTCATCGAAATGTTTCATGCAGCTAAAATACATTTTGGCGCTGCAATTACATCAATTATCAATAATGCATTAGTTCACTTCGAATTCAATGGCGATGCACGACCTCAGATTGAAGATTTAACCTTCGAAACTATGACTCGCCAATTTGATGGTGCTGTACTCGCATCCCTATACACAACACAAGCTGCTTTAGATGATATGAAACTTGCTGGATTTGGGCGTATTATTAATATCGGGACAAACTTGGTGCAAAACCCAGTGGTACCATATCATGATTATACTACTGCGAAATCAGCTTTATTAGCTTTTACCCGAACATCTGCACAAGACTTAGGGCAATATGGAATTAATGTTAATATGCTATCAGGCGGTTTATTACAAACGACAGATGCCAGTAAAGCAACACCCAATTTCGTTTTTGATTTAATTGCATCATCCACACCACTACGTCACGTCACAACCCCAGAAGAATTCTCCTCAGCGATTATGATATTTTTATCTCCATATTCACGTGCGATTACAGGACAAAATTTAATTGTAGATGGTGGTTTGGTGAAAGGTTAATCAGGACTTTTCTATTTAGTTACTTTTCAATCATTTGATAGCATAAGAATGTAAAGTGATGCCTAAATATTTATACAATGCGACGCATCACTTTCACATCCAATACAGCTCATGAAACTATATTTTGCATTACTAAGTTCATTGACTCTTAGTGGATGCATATTTTCAAACTCAAATGATATTAAACATGCAGAAAAAATCTTAGCGCAATTTCAATGTACAAATATTGAAAGCACTCAACTTAACCACACATCCATTACAACTTATCATGAAAGAATTCTATATATTTCAAAACAAAAGTCACAAAATTATATCGAAAGTTATAAAAATGGAGATAAATTATTTGATATCCCCCTGTCTGAAGTTTTAACCTTACAATACTCCATTTATAAAGATGCTTGTCAAAGTTTAGGTGGTCTACATACGATACCTGATTCGTAATATAGAGTTAGTTCATCTTTTAAAAGATGAATGAAATAAAGTACACGCTTAACCTACACGAAAAATGAACAAATTATGATTGTTTTATTACATGAATTTTCTAGTTTAAAATCAGATAACTTTATATGATAAATTGGGATATACAATTCAACCAACTTCCACATTACAAATATGGGTGAAAAGATGAAAAAAAGTGCATTTATTTTAAGTATTTTAGCGATATCATTAGCTGCTTGCAGCAAACAAAAAGATGAGGTTCCGACTAGTAGTCATTCAGAAGCAACAGCAAGCCAAGCGGCAATTGCATCTGAAGTCGCTCCACCAACAGGTGATACAGCTGAAACTTCGCTCGATTGGGCAGGAGAATATAAAGGGACATTACCTTGTGCGGATTGTGAAGGTATCAAAACTGAGTTAACACTCAATCATGATAAAACCTATGAACTTACTCGTGAGTATATCGGATCAAAAAATAGCGATAATAAAACCACGACAAAAGGTAAATTTACTTTTGATGCTCACCACCCATCTACGATTACGCTAGATGCACCTGAAGACAATAGAAAAATATTTGTCAGTGAAAACTATATTCTGTTCTTAGACCAAAATGGCGATAAAATTACAGGCCCATTAGCAGATCACTATAAACTAACCAAAGAATAATTTTCTAAAATAAAAAAACCCTGCCTTAGCAGGGTTTTTTTATCATCTCATGCTTAATTTATGCAGAGAATTGATTCATTGTATTTTTCGCATCATCATGTGCTTTTAGTGCATTATCACCAGAGAAAATCTCTTTGTGATCATCACCAATGTCTGATCCAGCCATTGCTTGGTGTTTCACACATGCAATACCGCCACGAATTTCTTTACGTTGTACACCAGCTACATAAGCAAGCATACCTTCTTCACCAAAGTAACCTTGTGCAAGTTCGTGCGTAGAAAGTGCAGCAGTATGGTAGGTTGGTAATGTGATAAGGTGATGGAAAACACCAGCTTCACGAGAAGCATCTGCTTGGAACGTACGTACTTTCTCATCAGCCTCAGCAGCTAATTCGGTATTATCATATTCTGCACTCATTAATTTAGCGCGATCATATGCAGAAACATCTTTCCCTTCAGCAACCCAACGATCATAGGCTTGCTGACGGAAGTTTAACGTCCAGTTGAATGATGGCGAGTTGTTATAAACAAGTTTCGCATTTGGCACAGTTTCTTTCACACGATTAACCATGTGCGCAATTTCATCAACGTTTGGCGTTGCAGTTTCAATCCAAAGTAAATCTGCGCCATTTTGTAAACTTGTTACACAGTCAAGTACCACACGATCAATTTGTGTATCAGGACGGAATTGATATAAGCCAGATGCTAAACGCTTAGGACGGTGAAGTTTGCCATCACGTTTAATTAGAATTTCATCTTCTTTCGCATCTGCAATATCAATTTCAGTTGTATCTAAATAGCTGATGTATTGAGAAGCAATATCACCTGGCTCTTTAACAACTGGAATTTTTTGAGTTAAGTCCGCACCTTCAGAGTCAGTACGTGCAACAATAATACCATCCTCTAGACCCATTTCTAAGAATGCGTAACGTAATGCATGAATTTTAGCAACAAAGTCTTCATGAGGAACAGTTACTTTACCAGCTTGGTGACCACATTGTTTCGCATCAGACACTTGGTTTTCAATTTGAAGTGCACATGCGCCAGCTTCAATCATTTTCTTCGCAAGTAAATATGTTGCTTCTTCATTACCAAAACCAGCATCAATGTCTGCAATAATTGGCACAACATGTGTTTCAAAATTATCGATTTGAGCAGTAATTTCAGCAGCTTTTGCGGTATCACCTGCCTCTTGAGCTTTTTTAAGCGCACGGAATAAATCGTTTAACTCTTTTGCATCTGCTTGACGTAAGAAAGTGTAAATTTCTTCAATTAAAGCAGGTACAGAAGTTTTCTCGTGCATAGATTGGTCTGGAAGTGGACCAAACTCTGAACGAAGTGCTGCAACCATCCAACCAGAAAGATAGATATAACGTTTGTTTGTTGTTCCAAAGTATTTTTTATTGGCAATCATTTTTTGTTGTGCAATAAAACCATGCCAGCAACCCAATGATTGAGTATATTGACTAGAATCAGCATCATATTCAGCCATATCACGACGCATAATTGCAGCTGTGTATTTTGCAATATCTAAACCCGTTTTAAAACGGTTTTGTAATTGCATACGTGCAGCATCTTCAGGACTGATGTCTGCCCAAGTGCCACCGAATTTTGCTTTTAATTCACGGATTGCATCAATCGCTGTTTGGTAAGTAGTCATGATATTTTCCTGTAATAATATTAGGATTTTTTTTACAACAAACTGCTAAATTCATACCCTCTAATATTGTTTGAATTTAGATCAATTCCCTGCCATGAGTACAGATTAGTTGGACTTGCAAAATAAATCCAATATCCTTTTAATATCTTCACCATTTATTTAAAAAATACATAGATTAAAGTCGTAATCCAATTTATATAATAATACATAAGCAACTGTATTTTATTGTTTTTAATTTTCACTAAAACTTCAGTGAAAAATAAATTTGTTCTTAATTTGAACATACGACTATAGTCTATTTCATCTCTATGAAACAAAATCACACATCTTAAGCTGAGTAATTTCAGTTATTTTACATTTCTTAATAAAAATAACTGGATGTTTTTTATTCACAATTAGTTCAAAATACTCTTTTTAATTTCTTTTTCTTAATTCAATATCACGACACTACAAAAATAGTTTTTCTATATTCGAAAAAATATTTACGGTATTCTCTTTAATGTTATAAATTTGCTTCATTTTTCGTCGTTTTTTCTACACAAGTAAAATAGCTTATGGCATAATTGAAACAATTTATTAATTTTATTCTCGGTATTTATTTTATGAATCTGGAGCGTGTCGATCTTAATCTACTTATTTACTTAGATGTTCTTCTACGAGAAAAAAATGTAACCCGTGCAGCAGAACAACTTGGTGTTACTCAGCCCGCGATGAGTAATATTCTTCGAAGATTAAGAAATTTATTCAACGACCCACTACTTATTCGATCATCTGAAGGAATGACACCCACAGAACGTGCTTTAGAATTACAACCACGTATTCGCGATGCGCTTGCAGATCTTTCTATGATTTTAGAGCCACGCACCGAGTTCCGCCCCTACACCTCCAATCGCGTTTTTCGAATTATGACTTCAGACTATGCAGAGGCAACGCTAGTTCCTCGTTTAGTCAAAGCCTTAAGATCTGAAGCTCCTAACGTTGTGCTTGATTTTTTAACACCGAGTGATGTTTCCTACCGAGATATGGAGCAAGGAAAAGTAGATCTAGCAATTAATCGCTTTAATGAAATACCACAAAGTTTTCACCAAGTCTTAGTTTGGCGCGATAGTTTCTCTTGTTTACTCAACGGTAAGCATCCTGCAGCGCCTAATTTAAACTTAAAAAGTTATTTAGATGCACAGCACATCTGGGTGTCAAAAACTGGAATGGGTGTAGGATTTGGTGTAAACCCTGAGAAACAAGCAGGCTTAGGCTGGATTGACCAAGCATTAGAACGTATTGGACAAAAACGTAAAATTTCAGTATTTACCCGTCATTACCAAATGCCAGCTTTACTTGCATCAAATGTCGATTTAATTGCAACACTTCCAAGCCGTATTGCGCGCTTGCAAGCACAAAGTCAAAACCTACTGATAAAAGACCCTCCATTTTATATTCCAGAATTTGAATTAAAAATGGCATGGTGTCCTCTATTACATCATCACCCTGCGCATCGTTGGTTACGTCAATTAATTTTATATGTTGCGCGTCAAATGATTGAGGAAGAAAATCGAGAATTTTTATTAAATAATTCACAATTTTCACATCTCTAAACTTTAATTAGTATCATATTTTTAATATCAATATCTTCAATAACTTGTGGAAACTATTTGCTTCCCCAAGTTATTTGTTTTAAAACTATTCAAGAAATGATAAATCCACAGGTATATTCGTGAGTCTCTTTCAAAATATCGTCATCATTCTATTATTAATCATTGGCGGTGGTTTTTTATCTTTAACAGAAATTGCTTTTGCTGGTGCAAGAAAAGTCAAACTCAAAATACTCGCTGAAGCTGGAGAAATACGGGCTCAAAAAGTACTCGACTTGCAAGGCAATTCTGCAGATTTTTTTGCCGCATCTCAAATTGGCATGAATGCAATTGCTATTTTAGGCGGTATTTTAGGTGAAGCTGCTTTTCGTCCTTATTTTGTTAATTTCGTAGATCGTTTTTATGATGGGCCACTCACTCAACCGATTGGTTTTGCACTTTCATTTACCTTAGTGACTTCGCTTTTTATTCTATTCGCAGATTTAATGCCAAAACGCCTCGCAATGATTGCACCAGAAAAAATTGCAATTGCGGTGATCAATCCTATACAAATTTTTATTATTATCTGTCGCCCGCTCGCATTTTTCATTAATGCCATTGCAAATGTTTTATTTCGCCTATTCAAAATCAATACGAAGCGCGATGATAATATTACCTTTGATGATATTTCTGCGGTCATGGATGCAGGTGCTCAAGCGGGTGTATTACAAAAACAAGAACATCACTTTATTGAAAATGTTTTTGAGCTTGAAGAACGAAATGTTCCCTCCAGCATGACCACACGTGAGAATGTGATTTTTTTTACACTTATTGAATCTGAAGAAAGTATTCGTCAAAAACTTGCAGAATTTCCTTATTCTAAATTTTTAGTATGTAATCATAATATTGATGATGTAATTGGCTATGTAGATACGAAAGATCTGCTGGTTAGAATTTTGAATAATCAAAAAATAAATCAATTAAATGAATCAACAATCCGAAATGTTCTCACCATTCCAGACACATTAACATTATCAGAATTACTCGATCGCTTCCGCTCTAGTAAAGAAAAATTTGCCGTCGTAATTAATGAATATGCGTTAGTTGTAGGTGTCATTACCCTCTCAGATATTATGATTACCGTGATGGGAGATTGGGTCACACCCACTGATGAAGATCAACAAATTATTAAACGTGATGAAAACTCTTGGTTAATTGAAGGTAGCACCCCGATTGAAGACTTAAAACATGCTTTAGGTATTGATGAAATGCCAGATGATGAAAGCTATGAAACCTTGGCTGGATTTATGATGTATCGTTTAAGAAAAATTCCACGTCCTGCAGATACAGTTATTTTTAATGATTATAAATTTGAAGTCGTCGACGTCGATCATTTTAAAATTGATCAACTTTTAGTGACCCGATTAAATTCAATTACACCATTAGCTACAGAAGAAAGTAAAAATAATTCTGAATAATACAATCTACAATTTAAGGATGTATGCATGTTATCGAGTGATGATGTGTACATCTTTAATGCATTAATTGAAATTGTTACAGTAAACCCTCATACCACTATTAAAAACATCTTGAAATGCTATAGAACTTCACACTATATAGAAAATCTTAATTATTACATTATTCAACCATATTATATTTCATTGATTTTTAACTACCATTTTTATAGATAATGATTGTCATAAAAACATTTCAATATAAATATTTAGAAATATTTATTTTCCTTTAGAATACCACTTGTTAATTATAACTAACAAATAAACTCTAATTATATCAAGGAAAGATTATATGCTAACTGCTCTAGGTTTGAGCATGATTTTATGCTTTATGTATTTAATAATGTCCAGACGTCTTGTTCCACTTGTCGCTTTAACATTAATTCCAGTTTTATTCGCTCTCATTGCTTGGGGCTTAGGCTTCTTTATAGAAGGCCTATCTCATATTCAACTCAATGGACTGGGTGAAATAATGCTTGAAGGGGTAAAAAAGCTGGCCCCTACTGGTGTCATGCTTCTTTTTGCAATTCTATATTTTGCGATTATGATTGACACTGGACTTTTCGATCCATCTGTCAAATGGATACTTCGTTTAGTCAAAGGAGATCCTCTTAAAGTCGTATTAGGAACCATAACACTCACCTTAATAGTTTCCTTAGATGGTGATGGTTCCACAACCTATATGATCTGTGTCGCTGCAATGCTACCACTTTATAAACGCTTAGGAATGAGTCCACTCATCATGGCATGTTTAATGCTGCTTTCAAGCGGTATTATGAATTTAACACCTTGGGGAGGTCCTACTGCACGTGCAGCCAGTGCTTTACATGTCGATCCAAGTGATTTATTTGTCCCCATGATCCTACCCATGATTTTTGCCATTATTTGGTTATACTTTCTTGGTTTCATGTATGGACGTATGGAGCGTAATCGTTTAGGTATTATTGAACTCGATATTAGCCATGGCGATAATATTCAAATTTCAAATAATCCTGAAGCCAATCGCGCTCATTTACGTTGGTTTAATGGATTGCTCACATTAATTTTAATGGTGAGTTTAATCATGGGCATTTTACCAATGTCCATTCTTTTCATGATTGCATTATGTATTGCCTTAGTCATGAACTATAGAGATATCGATTTGCAAAAAAGACTGATTGCCAATCATGCTGGAAGTGTTTTAAATGTTGTTGGTATTATTTTCGCAGCAGGTATTTTTACAGGCATTCTTACTGGCACTGGCATGGTTGAAGCAATGTCTAAAGAGTTGGTTGCCATTATTCCCGACAGTATGGGTCCATATTTAGCCCCTATTACTGCCCTTGTGAGCATGCCTCTGACCTTTTTTATGTCCAATGATGCTTTTTATTTTGGCGTTTTACCCATACTTTCAGAAGCAGCAGTACATTACGGCATTCAGCCGATTGAAATTGCACGTGCCTCTTTAGTTGGACAACCTGTTCATCTTTTATCACCCCTTGTCCCATCAACATATTTACTTTGCGGATTGGCCGGTATTGAATTTGGTCAACATCAAAAATTCACCATCAAGTGGGCAATTATTACCTGCCTCGTCATGCTGGCCGCTTCTTTAGTTTTTGGTATGTTTCCACTCCACTCAACCCTTTAAATATAAATAATGCATATAAAAAAGCACCAGTTGGTGCTTTTTTATAGATCTAAAATATGAATACTAAAGAAAATATTCTAGCGCATTGATCTTATCTGACGTTATATTGATTAAGAAGTTCAGCCAATACCGCCTGATAGTGAATGACAATATCATCCTCTAAAATATTATATGCATTATCAAACTGAACCATTGGCCAGCCTTCTTTCCAAAATGGAAAAATATTATGCAAATCATAGGTTACGATAGCATCTTCACGTATAATTGCTTGAGCCACTTGCGATAATACTTGTGCTGTTTCAGCACCATCAATCGCCATATAATCAATACCACGTGCTTTTAAAATACGAATACGATCTTTTTTATAACGAATCTTTTTTGATTGTCCTTCATTTAAACCCAATGCCAAAGTTACAGCTTCAACAAAATTATTTTCAAAACATTGATTCAAAGCAACCAAGGCATTTTTATATGCTTCTTGACGACCTGCTTTTCCACCATTACGAATAATTTCTTTGGCTTCACGATTAAGCACATCATTTTTCATAGAGTTTAAAATATCTAGAAGTTCAATATCGCTTAATATTGCAGGAGATTGTTCAGTCATAAGAAGCCTATCGCTTAGGATACAAAACACTATTTTCGCACAAATTGTTCGGGAAATATATGAATAGCGTAACGAAGCCAAAACAGAAATATAATCTTAAATTTATCAGTAGTCTCATATACAAAAAACTAAGCGTATATAAAAGCTCCTCTAATTTCAAAAAAAGAGGAGCATGAACTAACTTAAATCAATTCAACCACAACTTTACCAATATGTTCACCCGTATCCATACATGCATGCGCATCTTGAATTTGATTGAACTTAAATGTCTGATAAATCATTGGTAAACATTCACCTTTTTCCCATAAAGGTGCAACATGTTGCTGTAAACCTTGTGCAATTTGAGCCTTTTCAGCTGTAGTACGTGCGCGCATAGTAGAGCCTGTAATTGTTAATCGCTTCATCATGATTTGATTAATTTTTACATCTTTAACTTTAGCACCGCCTAAAAAGGCAATATAAACCAAACGACCATCACGGCGTAAAAGATTTAGATTTTTTTCTAAATATGGTGCACCCACCATATCCAAAATAACATCGACACCAGCTTGATCAGTTTGCTCGTTAATCACTTGCTCGAAATCTTGTGTTTTGTAATTAATCGCATGTGTTAAGTGAGAAATAGCCTGTACTTTTTCGTCACTTCCAACTGTTGCAAAACTTTTAATGCCTAAACTCTTACATAACATTAATGCAGTCGTACCAATCCCACTTGCACCGCCATGCACCAATATAGTTTCTCCAGCTTTCGCACGACCCATCTGAAAAACATTCGCCCATACAGTAAAGAATGTTTCAGGAATTGCGGCAGCTTGCGTAAAACTTACATTATCTGGAATAGTAATCGTTTGGCTTTCAGGTACAACACAGTATTCTGCATATCCACCGCCATTTGTTAAACCACAAACCTTATCACCGACTTTAAATAAAGTAACATTATGTCCAATGGCAACAACTTCACCAGCAACTTCTAACCCTGGGATCGGTGTTACGCCTTTTGGCATTGGATACAAGCCTTGTCGCTGTAAAATATCAGGGCGGTTAATACCAAAAGCATGCACTTTCACCAAAACTTCATCTGCTTTAGGCTCTGGAATGCTGACTGTCTCATAAGCAAGCTTTTCTGGTCCACCCGCTTCCGTAATTACAACATGTTGCATCAAATTATCTTGTGTCATGTGTTTATTCCTAAAACAATCTATTACTTTTCATCTGTTGTATCTCTATTTGAACATAGAAAGTAAATGGTGTGAAAGTCTTAAAACCGATCTTTATGACGTTATTTCCAACTTATCTTTTTATTTTTTATAAATAATATTTTCAAAATTTCATAACAATTCATGCTATAACTTAAATTAGTAAAGAAATGAATAATCTCTAACTTTAAGGTCGCATTAAAGGCTCAATACCCACCCATTTTTTTTCAGAAATATGACATGTTTTAAGATCAGAAATAGCATAATGCTGATCTAAAATTTTTATACTTCCTAAATGTACTGTCCATTTTGCATCAGCATCAAATTTACGATCTATGTCTGAAATTGGAAATACCACACTCACAGATCCTGAACCTTTATGTATTTGACGTGCTCGACTTTCTTTATCTGTATATAAATTTAATTTTGAATCATTTAAGTCAACTAATCCTATTTTTCGAAATTGCGGTGCCTCCATTGGTGTGTCCCATCTGGTCGATAAAAAAAGCTCAGGATATGCTTTTAACACACGTCCATCATTCATGGTCACTGAAGCTTGACTTGCATCATAATAAACAGGTAAATGGCTGGCTTGTTCTTCTTTATGCTTTTCTATTAAAATCAATGTAACATAAAATTCTGGTGGTGCTTTCCAATCATGTGGCGGTATATTAGGTTTAATTGTAAAATGTGACTGTTCTATTCTTTCATCAGACCAAAACCTTTTTGTATTGTACAAATAGCGATGAAGCTCGAATGTTCGTTGCTTGCCATTTTCCGTGATTGTATAAATATCAGGTTTTTTATCACATAAATCAGCATAAGCTGGGCGACTTCTACCGTAAGGAATACAAGCAGATAACAATAGTGGTAAACCAATAAATAATACAAAAATATATTTATTTTTCATTTTAGTTCCTGCTTAAAATACAACCCAAATATGATGAGAATGATAATGTATTGAGATAATTTATTTTATATTTTACTCCTCTTTAATTACATTTTATCAACATACTTTACTCTCTAAGGCGAATGATAAAATGATTTTAAAATAACGACCTCATCATAAAATTACCATATATTTCTATTAAATACCTTATTTTAATGTCGATGATTATTTAAATTTTTGAATGATTCCGTACCTCGCTTTTTCTATATTTTATTTCTCTTAAACACACTATAAAAATACTCAGTCCAATTGAAAGAAGTCAGTTTTCATTATTTCCAATAGCTAGTTTTAAACAAGAAAAATTAGTCTAAAAAACTCAACATCAACTCAGAATAAAATTAATTACGCACATAAAAAAACCCGCTATTCAAAGCAGGTTTTTTAATTAATGGAAGGTGTTCTTATAAACGAACCAACTCCACAATTTTCTCAGCCAACTCTTCAATAGTGTCTTGAGCAAAAATTACATCAGCGCCTTGTTCAACATCAGTAATCACAATAACACCTGTATGACGAAGCAAAGTCACCTGTTCAGCAGTTAAACCAACTTTAGCAATTGCAACTACGCCCTGTTGGATTAACAGACTTTCAAGAGACTGTGCTTGTTTAAGAATTTCAGTAGATACCGCAACAATAGCGGGTTTTTGCCCCAAACGTGCAGCACGAACTTCAGCAGTAACAGGTTCATCATGCGCAGCCCATTCAATCGTGTCTTCCACCATGCCTGCGCCAACAGTGACATTACTTAAACGATCAATGAAAATGAATGAACCAGTATAACGACTATCATGATAACGATCAAAAACCACAGGTGCGTCAAACTCGATGACCACATCGGCAATCGCATTCAAATCAAGTTGCTGAACATCAATCTTTTCCAATGTATTCACATTGGTACGGAAGTTAATTTTTTCTACCTTTGCTGGAATGGTTTGTGTGCCAAACTTAACGTTATACAACTTACCAATGACAAGCGGTTGATCACTCATCCACACAACTGATGCACGAGCTGAGCGTGAAATCAAAGGTTGCTCACCCGCTTTAACCAGTACGTTACCACGTGAAATATCAATTTCATCATTAAGTGTTAAAGTGACCGCCTGACCTGCTATTGCATGTTTCAAATGACCATCAAATGTCACTATTTCTTTAACTGTCGACTTTTTCCCTGACGGTAATGCAATAATTTCATCACCAACCTTAACCTCACCTAAAGCAATTGTTCCACAAAAACCACGGAAATCTAGGTTTGGGCGGTTCACATATTGCACAGGAAAACGGAATCCATGATTTTTTACATCATGAGATATTTCAACTGTTTCTAAAGTCTCCATCAACGTTTTACCTTGATACCAAGGTGTATTTGGAGACTTATTCACCACATTATCGCCATTCAAAGCAGAAATGGGTGTAAAAATAATATTGGCTGGCTTACGCTCACCCAATTGATTTACGAAGGCACTATATTCAGCCTGAATTTCATGAAAACGAGCTTCTGAAAATTCAACCAAATCCATTTTGTTAATCGCAACAACAATATTACGAATACCTAAAAGGCCTGCAATGAATGAATGTCGACGCGTTTGAGTTTGTACACCATACCGTGCATCAATTAAAATAATAGCTAAATCAGCAGTTGATGCTCCCGTTGCCATATTACGTGTGTATTGTTCATGCCCTGGGGTATCAGCAATAATAAACTTACGCTTTTCAGTTGAAAAGTAACGATAAGCGACATCAATTGTAATGCCTTGTTCACGTTCAGCTTGTAAACCATCAACAAGTAAAGCCAAATCTGGTGCATCACCAGTCGTCCCTACTTTTTTAGAATCGCGTGTAACGGCTTGCAATTGATCTTCATAAATCAATTTTGAATCGTAAAGTAAACGACCAATTAAAGTCGATTTACCATCATCTACGTTACCACAGGTTAAAAAACGTAAAAGATCTTTATTTTCATGCTGTTTTAAATATGCCAAGATATCTTGGCTAATCAATGTTGATTGATGAGACATTGCTCAAAGCTCCACAAATACGTTGAAATCGAATGCTTAAGTGCTGTTAGAAATAGCCTTCTTGCTTTTTCTTTTCCATCGAACCCGCTTCATCATGGTCAATCATACGGCCTTGACGTTCTGAGCTGGTCGCTAAAAGCATTTCTTGGATAATTTCTGGTAGAGTTGTTGCTGTAGATTCAACTGCACCTGTCAGTGGATAACAACCCAATGTACGAAAACGTACAGATTTCATTTGTGGTACTTCGCCTTCTTTTAAACGCATGCGCTCATCATCAATCATGATAAGCGTACCACTACGTTCAACAACTGGACGTTCAGCTGCTAAATACAAAGGCACTAATGGAATATTTTCTTGATAAATATATTGCCAAATATCCAATTCAGTCCAATTAGATAAAGGGAATACACGAATACTTTCGCCTTTGTTCACTTTACCATTGTAAAGATTCCAAAGTTCTGGACGCTGATTTTTTGGATCCCAACGATGTTTTGAATCACGGAAAGAATACACTCGTTCTTTCGCACGAGATTTCTCTTCGTCTCGTCGCGCACCGCCAAAAGCAGCATCGAACTGATATTTATCTAAGGCTTGTTTTAAGCCTTGTGTTTTCATGATGTCTGTATATTTTGAACTACCATAATCAAAAGGATTAACATTTGCGTCTTTTCCTTCTTGATTTTGATGTACGATTAAATCAAAGCCGTGTTCTTTAGCCATATTGTCACGGAACTTAATCATGTCTTTAAACTTCCAACCTGTATCTACATGCAGTAATGGAAATGGAAGTTTTGCAGGATAGAAGGCTTTTAGCGCAAGATGCAGCATAACTGCTGAATCTTTACCAATCGAATATAGCATCACTGGGTTTTCAAACTCAGCTGCAACTTCACGAATAATATGAATACTCTCAGCTTCTAGCTGTTTAAGATGAGTAAGTCTTTCCTCATTTAACGACATGGACAACACCAGCTTAGAAAAACGTGCACTTATGACACTTTTGAAAATTAATATTCATTATAGTGATTTACTCCACTTCACTATTGCTTGTTTTATTATATTATTATTCGTATTTATCATATAGTGGTTTTCTGATAACACTTATCAGAAATATTTAACCTGAAAAATAGAACTGATTTATTGTCTTTATCGATCTTTAAAAATTAAAAATCAAAATGATATTGTGCATTAATTGGTTTAATTCTGTCCTGACAATCTCGTTATAATGACTATATATGTTAATTAATACTGTTTTCAAACGACCATACTGCCCATAAAATTTATGTCTAAGCTCATCAATGAACTTAGACTTTATGGCTTAAATACGGAAAATAATTCAATATGATGTACTGGTTTTATTCAGATCTTAATATTTACCTCGAACACTCAGCATCACACTACGTGGCTCGCCATAACGGTTACCATTAATTTCTGTCCCTAAACGTTGGTAATACACTTTATCGAATAAATTATTGATACTGAGTGAAGAATTCCAATTTTGATTGATTTTATAACCAGCTTGGATACTCCATAGTGCATAACCACTTTGCTCAATTTTTAATGCCCCACTGGTATTATAGGTACTACTTTGTGCATTGACACCCGCACCGATACTCCAATCACTCCAAGCACCAGATAATTGATACTTCGCCCAAATTTTTAATAAGTTCTCTGGCGTCGTACTACGAAATGCCTTACCTTCATTGGTCTTATCTTTAATATATTTAGTATTTACATGTGTATACCCCATGCTGGTTTCTAGCCGTGGGAATAACTCACCTGATACTTCAAACTCATATCCTTCACCACGCACTTTTCCTTCTGCAATATAACAAGCACCTAAATCAGGTGAACCTGAACATGGAGCTTCAACATCTAAATATGCACGGTTACTTTCATCAATTCTAAACACTGCAAATGAAGTATTTAAAGCACCATCATAGAATTCACCTTTGATACCTGCTTCATAGTTTGCTCCAACAACAGGATCTAAAGGTGTACCTTGACGAGTAAATCGGGTATTTTGTGGTGTAAAAATATCACTATAACTGGTGTATAAAGATAAAGTGCTACTCAGATCATATACGATGCCAAAATACGGGCTTAATTCATTGGTTTGCTTTCGTTTTGTCACAATACCAGTACTTCTATTTTTGATGTCATCATAGATAGAACTGAGACGTGCGCCGGTTATTACTTTTAAATCATCTGTAATGCTTAAGCGTAAAGTGGTATATGCACCTACATTTCTAAATGTTGATAAGGTTAACGAGTCAACTTTAGGTCCAAGCACAGGTCTTTTTACGCCATAAGGGTCAAATCCAAATATCGTATCATCACTAACAGGTCGACTGCCTTTACGTGCCCAATTTTCAGTCCCTTTAATTTTGGATAATGTTGTACCTACAACAATATCATGGGTTTGATTGAATAAAGAGAACTTACCAGAAAGCTGAGCATCAAAAGCCATTCGACGGTCTGAACTATAACTATCTTCAAATGCTGGATATTGTGGTCCCTTTGATGTTACAGGATCTACCGCGCCACGCACGTTGATCGCATTTCCTTGTTGATTACGATCTTGATAGTTAGCTGCAAGTCTCAATGACCAATCTGGATTAAAATTATACTTTAAACCACTAAAAATGGTGGTGTTTTCACCATCCCAATAATTCCAAGCAGGTGCCATACCACGTGATGAACGAGAGAGCTTCAAATCATCTCCATTTCGGTAACGTGGTAATCCGCCTGGCGCAATATTTGAATTCATTTTTTCATAACTTGTACCTAAAAATACCGTCGTTTTATCGCCTATATCTGTTTCAACAATCCCATAAAAAGCAGGTTTTCGTGTGTATTCCAGATCAATGAAATTTTCTCTATCTTGGTAAGCAGCAACAAAACGTCCACGAACCGTAGCATCTTTATTTAAAGGCCCACTGACATCAAACTCAGAATAATAATTATCCCAAGAGCCTCTTTGTAAATTAATAGACGCTTGTGGGGTTGCTGTTGGCATTTTACGTACTAAATTTACTGCGCCACCAGCAGAACCTGTACCATAAATTAAACCTGCTGCACCGCGCAAAATTTCAACACGATCAAAAAAAGCTAAATTTGGTGTAAATCCAGCATCTGCATCTGCCATTGAAGGCATGCCATCAACCATATTTTCAGTAAAAGCAAAGCCTCTTGCTGTATATGAAACTCGATTTAAATTCCGCGTGGATGAGGTAATACCTGGTGCAAGCTCCATCGCCTGATCTAAACTCACAAAATTACGATCTTCAATTTGTTGTCGACTAATCACAGATACAGACTGTGGTGTTTTACGCATGGATAAAGCTAATCGTGTTCCTGTACTCATCGACTTTGTGGTATATGATTGACTATGTTCTGTCGTTGCTTGATCTGAATCAGCACGAACGCTAATGGTCGGTAATACACTCACAAGCCCTGACGTTTGTTCCACACTTTGTTCTTGATCATTGTGTTCTTGTGCTTGTATCCCCATACTTGCGAGCACGGCAGAACACGCAATAATCAAATATTTCTTCTGTAAGAGTGGCTGTTTCATGCTTACATTATTTCCTCTATTTATTTAATTTAAATAAAGCAAGCACTCTGTAGTGTTCCTATCTACGATGTCACCAAAGCACAAATCGTATACTAATCACGTATTAAGAGAATAATTTTTAACTATATTCTCACTAATATTTAAGCGATGCCTGATTTATTTCACTTTGCTATAAACAATTTGGGTGCAACTTAATCTCATGCAGTTTATTTCCTTGCAATGTCTTACGATCCCAGATGTTTACGGGTTTGGATATTACCATAATACGATTGAATGTAAATAATAATAATTATCATTTATAGTTCTATGCGTTTTTAGTTTTATTCTTTTTATAGATAAATAAAAATTATTAAAAATGAATAAATTTATAGATTAATAATTTTAATTTATCGCCACCATCGCAGTTCATTTGTAAGATTAAGTTCAAAAGATAAAGAACAACCATTATTTCCAAAAATATTGTGAGATTTTATTGGTTTTATACATATAAATAACGATTGTTCAATTTAGAATCATCATGATTGTTAAAAATATTAAATTAAAATACAGTCAAAATTATTAATTTTTTGATATCTTAATTCTCACACTTATCTAGATTTTTAATTTTGAGAACTTAAACTGAATATATGCCGTCATATCATAAAATACTTGATTAATGAATAATTGATAGAAATAGTTTAGATGATTCCTTTAAATGATTTTATAGATTTTCTTTTTCATCTAAAAATTAAATTCAAAAGAAAATCTATATTTAAAATAATGATGTTTTAATTTAAATATTTAAGGTGTTGTAAATACTAAGGTTGCCGTTGCATTAAAATAACCTGCAGGTAAGTTAACCTCATTAGCAATCGTACTTTTAACTGGCGCAATGATTAAAGTATCACTTCCAAAACCATTTGTAATTTGAGTTGTGTATCCAACACCTGAGTTAGGTGACAATACCGTAGAATCTCGATAAAACTCTACACCTAAATTTTGAATGGGGGTACCTGTACCATAAACATTTCCCGTTCTCGCTTCCACCGCCGTCGTTGAAAATGCAGAAGGCTGGCCGACTAATTGTACCCGCATTAATGACGTAATATTATCTTCGCACTGATAATTTAATTCTAAATTTCTCGTCACAGCACTGTCTAAACCACTCCGTGACGAAATTTCAACAGTCCCAATTGTTCCAAAATCGACCTCAATCGGTTGATCATTGTTAATCGTACAAAATTCAGGCTGGAAAATTAAATCATTCGTTGTCACGAGTCTAATGTCTAAAGTTTGTCCATTTTGTATGACATTATTTTTAGCGACTGTAAACTGTAAAGTTCCTACAAATGTTCCTGCAGGCACGATATTCGACGTTGTTCTTCGATAAATCACAATAGATGGATTAAGTACTGTTGTTCCTAAGCTATTTCGTGCTGGTAATGGTGTATTAACAATAAATCTACTGTTCGCTGGATTAAAACTGGTATTTCCACCCCATGCATAAATAATTGTATTTGTACTCGTATCCATAAATCCTGGACTATATGCATTCGTATTTCGAGTCACTAAGGTAAATCGAAGTTGATAATCACCAGTGTCTTCGAATGAATTTCGACATTGTAAAAAAATAGGCGATAATTCAAAGACTCTATCTCGACTATTGCCTAAACCAGCTGAAGGTATTTGTTGATTCCCCACAGTCACTACTCGGGTCATTGTCGTATTACCAGCCCCTATTCGAAGCCATTCTCCTGTCATATTATCTAGACAATAAATTCCTGGTACCGCAGCAAAGGCAAAACTCATTTTAAACAGTGCAAATATACACAGCATTATTCTTAGTAAACTTTTCATACTCAGCCCTATATTTTAATTGTAAACAACTTCATAAGTTGCTGTTGCTGTAAATGCACCTTCACGAATTTGTCCAGCAGATTGGATACTTTGTAATTTCGCAACTTGTGCTTGAAAATGAAGTATATGTACAACTCCTTCTACCCCAATGGTCGATGATGTATCTTCACCAAAAGTAACAACATGCCCACGTTCATCATATAATCGAATACCAATACCACTTGCTGTACTATCTTCACTAACATTCAAAATTTGATTGTTATCCGTACTATTTCCAATAAACTTCGCACGTACATTCACACTAGGACAATTATTCAATCGAATAATAAAGTCATGCCTTTTCGCAGTATCATTCATTAGTTCTGGAGAATTAGTCACGCCAAAATTAATATCAACTTCCGATGTTAAAAGATCACAAGGCTTAGTCACCAATAAACCAGAGATATTAATGATTCGGTCATTCGCATATGATGTTGAAAAAACACAAAGGCCTAAAATAAAACTAATACCATGCCGCCATAATGTAATTGATTTCATCTGCCATGCCTTCTTCACAAATATTCTCTCTTTCATTGGATATTTCTCAATTTATTCATAGACCAATTCAAAAGAAATAATGGCATGAAAGGCATTAGGTTCTAATGAAGCTGTTCTTACTGGCGTAATAGAATAGGTCAAAATATTCTGACCAATATTTAGTAATTTTGGGCGACTAAATTGATCAATATTAATTGCTTTACCATTTAAATCATTGACTTCCAAGCCTAACCCTTTTGCACCATTTACATGAATAACATTAGGATTAAGTACATCACTTTCAGCTAAAAAGCGTATTTTCATCCCCGGTTGACTATTACTCCAAGTGTTTAATCCTGTTTGATCATCCGTTATATCTGTATTTTCTGAAATACAATCCTCCAACTTAATTTGAAAGGTTTTTGGCTCAGCTCGATCACCAATCTGTTGCAAACGTGCAGTTTCAATATTACCTAAATTAATAGATTGATCTAATGATTCCATTGCAATACTACAAGCGCTTTCAGTTAATGATCCATGAACATATAACTGTCCAATATTTCCAGCAATACCGTTTACAGTTCCTCCCATCTCATTTGCATAAACTGAACTACATAAACCAAGAACAACCAATATTCCGCTAAACGATTTTAATATATGCTTATTTTTCATTGTATTAATCACTCTTTTTTAGCTTTAATCACCTGACATGTATCTACTTGGCACTGATACTGTAATTTTGGAGTGCCACCATAATCATTGATATAGGTTAATACAGGGGAATTTCCCAACAACTGAGCACTTATCGGTAATTTTTCTTCTGAAAAAGGTGCAATCATGACCGCATCTAAATCAGAGTGTATTTTAGAATCTTTAGAAGCTCTTACTGAAATGATCGTGGTGTAATAAGCAGTTGGATTCTTAGCAATGACTTGGTTCCCCTGCTTCACCAGTGTTAACTTCTCTTGCCATGGATTATTACTCATTTCAAGTGGTGCCAACATTAGACTAGCTGGGCGGTAAAATAATTTAATTTTACTTTGTAATGCAATTTGCAATACATTTGGCTTATCGCTTTTAGGTGGAACTTCACGAAGATTAAAATAGAACAAACTTTCACGATCTTGCGGTAATTCAGCAATCTTATTTTCCAATGCTTCAATACGAACCTGACTTGACTGATTTGGCTCTAAACGTTGTAAAGGTGGTAGAACAACAAAAGGCGTATTCTCTTTTTCTTGAACAGCATTTTCCATCCAAGCTTGAGCTAAGTAAGGTAAATTTTTATTTTTATTGCTTACCGTAATGGATACAGAACTCCCCGATCCATCAAAAATCACGCGAGTACGATCCAACGTCACAGCACTATGTCCCAGTGATGCTATACACGCTAAACCCAACACAGTAACTTGAGAAAATAATTGTTTCATTTTCATCTGTTTCATTAAATACCCCTTATTTATTAAATTACTTACAAATTAATGCATCATTTTCAGCTTTCGCTAGATTATTTTCAGTAAAAGTAATTGAACATGTTTGTCCATTACCTAAATGTGCAAACATTTGTTCACCTACTTTAATTCCACCTAAATAAGCCAGCCCATTATCATCAACCATACCTACGCTACGACCTTGATTATTCATAACTGGCGTACCAAATGGCACAAAACTGCCATCATCAAAACTTAATGTAATGAGCTTTTTTTGACCTGAGACAACATTTAACTTACGATAACCAATTGCTCCTTCGGTCAAGCTTGCTTGAAGAACCGAATCTGTCACTTCAGCATTTTTAGGCAATTTATTAATATCAACTTTAATACTATTACGTGTATAGTTACTTACATCAGTGACAACAACCTTTCCAAAGTAATTTGAATTTGTGGGCTGACCATTTGCACTGACTGGAATATCAGCAGTTTTTTCCGTATCAATCATTACACGCGTCCCCCCCATTGCATTACTACGATGGAAATCAATACCTCTTGCTGTAAGCGTGATACCACCTTGCGAACTCGCACCAATGGAAGTGTAACGATCTCTTACATAGTTAATATTGGCACTGGCTTGAATACGTCCGCCGGTATGTGAAACAAATGCACCAAATGAACTTGCTTGGTCTTGTGAATGGGTCGCATTAAACTGATAACTTGTCGTATTATTTAATCGATCAAAATAACTCACTTGATTTCGGGTATCAAAATCATCATGAGATAATGAATAACTCAGTCGTGCCCCCGTATCTAATGGCAATGAAAGAGATAAATATGCACCTGTATCTTTGGTATCAGATTTATTTTGATAAGCCGAGAGAGATAGGTTTGAATTTCTAAATGCACCAATATCTAAGGTTTTATTAATCGATAAAGTATAATAATCTCGATCTTTAGATTCCCAATAAGTTTGATGATTTAAATTTACACTTATCGACGTTTTATAATTTGGTAAATTTTGACTTAAAGAAACACTATACATCTCTTTACTACGCCCATAACGGGTTAATGTTGCACCGTTATATGCTAGAAAGTCACTCATACTCACAAAGTCACGTTCAGAAAAGCGATAGCCAGCAAACTGAATTTGACTATTCATTTCTTCAAATCGTTTTGCATAGTTAAGACGATATGAACGGCCTTGCAAGTTTTTTTGCTGCTCAAACTTTGCAAAGGATTGTGTGATATCAAATGAAACTGCCCCGAATGACAACAAGTCACGCCCAACACCAACAGACAAAGCATTATAGTCTTTACTATTTAAACTACCGCCGATCAGTGACCAACCATTTGTTACACCCCAAGAAAACTCACCTGTGAAAAACAAATCTCCTTCAACTTCATGATTATATGTTGTTGGTCGTCCCACCGTTGCTTTATATCGTATAGCGCCAGGACGTGTTAAAAATGGAATGGATGCTGTTTCAACATTAAATTCACGTACTGTTCCATCCTCTTCTTCCACACGTACATTTAAAGTACCACTCACAGAATCATTTAAATCTTGAATTCTAAAAGGACCCGCAGGTACTTGAGTTTGATAAAGTACACGACCTAATTGGCTAACTATAACCTTTGCATTGGTTTGCGCAACGCCCGTTACTTCTGGTGCATATCCCCGTAATCTCGGCGGTAACATGTTAATATCGGATCTTAAACTTGCCCCTGTAAAGCGAAAACTATCAAATAAATCAGAATTTAAATAGTTTTCACCAATCATTAATTGTGATTTTAATGAGGGTAAAGCACGATAGGCATAAAATCGATTCCATAAAAAATCGTGTTTATCTTTTTGACCTTGAATGCCAACATGCTGATAATTTGCTTGCCAATCTGCTCGAACACGCCATGCGCTTAAATTTAGACCTGTAACACCATTGGCACTGATAAACGTACTATTCGGTTGATTCGATTGATGCCCAAAACTTGTATTGGCAGCTAAATTATAATCAAAAATTGCCCCATTAATTCCTTCATCCCATAAAGAAGAAGGATCCCAGTTTTCACTTCGATATTCTAAATAGGCTTGTGGAATGTGAATATGAGCAGTCGCCTTTGGTAGATCACCTTTCACAGTCATGCCCGGAATACTATCTAAAACCAAACAATCAGTTTCATTATCCCATTGTAATCTTTTTTGAATTTCTTTAATTAAACCAAATTTTTCAACAAAATCTTCTGATAAACATGCTTCTGTTTTATTTTCATGGTATTTAGAAGGTAAAAATTTAATTTTCCTATCTGTTAAATATTGATTATTTAAATTAACTTTAAAAGCATAATCTCCAGGCATGATATAACCTGGTTTAGAAAATAAACCGAGTTCAATATTTTTTTTATCTGTAACATCTAATAAGTCAGTATTAAATTGAAAATCATCAGCATAAACAGATGCAGAGTAAGCTGACATACTCGATAATATCATTAAGCATAATTTACTTATTGGATGATTTACGTACATAACCTATCTCAACTACAGCATTAATGCTGTTATTTATAGCTAATATTAAAATGAACAATTGCGTGGAACGAACCTGGTTTTAAAGGTTGTCCATCTGCTAATAATTTAAAACGGTATTTTGCTAAAGCTTCTCTTGAAAAATCATGTTCAAAAGCAATTGTTTTACCAGGAAGAATTTTGTTCCCAGTACTCGATATCAGTTCTAAATAAATACCTTGCGCTTCGCCATCTAATAAAAAGTAATTATTTTCAGAAAGACCAGTAAAACTAATATCAATGCTTTGTAAGTTATTCTGTGTTTCTGTTCCCCAACGGCAATCTATAAGCTTAATCTCGAATTCTTTAGTATTATTTTCATTATTATTACGAATGGAACTCGCTGGAATATTTCCCATATCAATGGTCTGATCTAAGGAATTAACATCTATTGTGCAAGCACTTTCTAAAATCTCACCCTGCATATTTACTCGCCCCTTTTGAATATCAGACTGAGCATATAAAAAAGGCACATATAAAATTAACAATAGACCAAAAACAGTTTTTTGAGTTTTTTTCATTGATACCCCTCCATCAAGAACAATGAGAAGGGAATAAAATAATGTCAAAATGACATTATTTTATTCTAGAGATCATACACACTAAATATGTAAGCTCCTCCTCAACGGCTTTATAACTAACTTAGTTATATGCGATAGAGAAGTTAGCAAGACCATTAAAGTTACCTAATGGGATATCTTCAGCAGTTGCATCATCAGCACCACGTACATGTGCAGAGAATTGAAGCGCGTTATCACCTGTCACTAAACCATCATGAGTAATCGCTGTACCAAAAATAACTTTTTCACTTGCAGAATCAAGAATTTCAATTGCTACATTTTCAGATTTAGCAACATCATCACCAAAGCCTGTCACTGCTAAAAGATCATCAATTGCAGCATTCGTATTACCTGTAAATGTAATATTTGCAGTACGACCATCTTCAGCTGCAAAGTTACACTCAGATAAAGTAATGTTAAAGTTATGTGATGGTGATGTTCCGCCAGCAATAAGTGCAGTATTTGAAATTTGACCTAAGCTTACTGTTTGGTCCATGTTGTCTGACGTAATTGAACATGGTGCAGCAATAATTTCACCAGTAAAGTTAATACGACCAGAACCTTGGTTAGCCATAGCAGTTGCTGAAATACCACTTACTAATGCCATTGCAATAATTGACTTATACATAATTTTCTCTCTTATAAAAAATAAACAAAATATAAAAAAACAACATGAAACTATGTTCTGGAACATGCTTCGTATTTGGTAGGCGCAGAATATCAAATAAAAAACATTAATCAAGTCACATTTTTATTGTTAAAATAGTAAAATATCAATATTTATTAGTTTTAATTAATAATAAACACACTAAATTCACTAATTGAATTATTAATAACGTTTTTTTATAATATTATGAAAAATAACAGCATTGATATTTAAATTTTTTATGTCATCAGTCGAATAATTTTATTTATCGCTTAGAAAATTAATTAAATTCTTAATATCATCCATATATTAAATAACATTAAATTATTTTTATTTATTCTAAAAATCTACTTATAACTCTATATTTTATATTGATATATCGTTTATCTTTAAAGTTCAATTATTAAATTTTATCTACTCATGCTTGAAAGCATAAAGTTAATAACATCTAAATTAAAAGTTATTCTATAATTTCAACAGCCATAAAATGATTTCTAAACTAGATTGAAATAATTGAATTTTCCCAATTTTAATTGCAATTAAAACCTAACTATCAAAAGTTTAAAAATTTTATTACCAACACATAACTTATTTAAAGTCACACTTAATTAACTTAATGTAAAATTAATCACACTAATATGGTAAATTAAAAAATAATGCTATTATTTAATTATTATTGATAAATAATCCAATGTAAAGTTTTGTAATTTTATACTTTAACGTATAAAAAATATACCAACTCTATTTAAGTATAATTTTCATATTATATTTATATATAATTTTCATATTATGTTTAAATGAAATAGTTTAATAAACAACCAAAAAATAATAATCAAACTTTATTCCAATTAATTATTATTTCATGTTCGCTATCGCATTCTATAAATTTGTCATAAATAGAAAAGTTCAATACATAAATATTCAGTTCATGCAACTTCTTGCATTATTGATTATTCATAAACCTATGATATACTTTGATTTAGTTTATTTAATAAACATCTGTATTAAGTACAAAAAAATTATAAAACGAGGCCAAAATTTATTTCATAAGTGATCTTTTAATAAAATATTAAATCTAAGTTATTAATTATAAAAATAATTGAAGTTTTATAGAAATATATATTTCCAAAGTTCAATATAAAAAACCCACTTATCGTGGGTTTTCAAACTTTCAAAAAATTATGAATTTTTATGTCGCATATGTGGAAACAAAATTACATCACGAATACTTGGTGCATTGGCAAACAACATCACTAAACGATCAATACCAATTCCCTCACCTGCCGTAGGAGGCAGTCCATATTCCAAAGCTTCAACAAAGTCTGCATCAAAATGCATTGCTTCATCATCACCCGCATCTTTTTCTGCAACTTGTGCTTGGAAACGTTCAGCTTGATCAATTGGATCGTTCAACTCTGAGAAACCATTCGCGAGTTCTCGCCCACCAATAAAGAATTCGAATCGATCTGTGATATGTGGATTATCATCATTACGACGTGCAAGCGGGGAAGTTTCTGCTGGATATTCTGTAATAAAGGTAGGTTGACGTAGTTTAGTTTCTACAGTTTCTTCAAACACGATAGTCTGTAACTTTCCTAAACCAAACCCTGGTTTAACTTGCTCTTTTAAGTCTTCACGAATAAATTTCGCCAGAAAATCACGATCTGCTACATTTTCAGCAGTGAGCTGTGGATTGTGTTCAAGAATAGCATTAAACATTGAAATTTTCTTATATGGACCTTTGAAGCTATAAACTTCATCGCTATAAGGAACATTGGTAGAACCTAAAATATCAATTGCAAGTTTCTCAAGCATACTTTCTGTTAATGCCATAAGATCTTTATAATCAGCATAAGCTTGATAAAATTCAATCATGGTAAATTCTGGATTATGTCGTGTTGAAACCCCTTCATTACGGAAGTTACGGTTAATTTCAAAAACACGTTCGAATCCACCAACCACCAATCTTTTCAAATAAAGTTCTGGTGCAATACGTAAAAATAATGGCATATCTAATGCATTATGATGTGTTTCAAATGGTCGCGCAGATGCGCCACCAGGAATCACGTGCATCATTGGTGTTTCAACTTCCATGAAACGCTCATTACTTAAATAATTACGAATACCTGACACCACTTTTGCACGAATTTCAAAAGTTTTACGTGTTTCTTCATTAACAATTAAATCTAAATAACGTTTACGATATTTTACTTCAGTATCCGTAAGACCATGAAACTTATCTGGAAGCGGACGAAGCGATTTCGTTAAAAGCTCAAATTTTTCAATATGAACATAGAGATCACCTTTGCCTGAACGACCAATATAGCCTTCAACAGCAATAATATCGCCCAAATCTAAGCTTTTGATGGTTTCTAAAACTTCAGGACTCAATTCTTTACGTGCAACATATAACTGAATACGACCAGTCATATCTTGAATCACCATAAATGATCCACGGTTTAACATGACACGGCCAGCAACTTTTACATAAACATGTTCAGCTGCTTCTATGTCTTCTTTTGACTGATTTAAAAATTGTTCTTGTAAATCTTGTGCATAATGTTCACGTTTAAACGTGTTTGGCCATGGGCTCGTACCCGCAGCTTTAGCGTGATCTTCTATCTGTTTTAACTTGGCATGACGCTGTGCAATTAAATCGTTTTCGGAAATATGCTGTTCAGAAGTCGATTGAGCGTTATGTTGCGTCATCTCTGCCTCGATAGTAATAAACGGAAGTTGCATAGCATATCAGATTTAAAAGATAATGCGCAGGGAAAAGCATAAAACCTTCCCTGAAAATATTAAAAATTAAGTGGATTAATTTATAAATTGTACAAAAAGTACGACTAAAGTCTTTAATTCTTACATTTATTAGACCAATAGCTAACTTTTTCCATCAGCTTTACTCACTACAATACTCATTAATGTTCATAAATAAATCATGTCATTTAAAAGTTAGATACAATGAACTCTCAATTAAAGAAAATCTTATTTTTTCATGGTCTAGACTCTTCACGTGAATCTATAAAATTTCATGTCATAGACTCAAAAAATAAATTCTGCATCAATGTTGATTATCGGAATCTGTCCTTTCAAAGTGTGCAAGATTTTTATACCAATATTATTGAAAAATTTATGCCTGACATTCTAGTTGGACATTGTGTTGGAGGATATTGGGCATTAAAAATGTCGCATGCACATCATCTCCCTTGTGTGATTGCAAACCCTAATTTATCTCCGAGCTTCAGATTAGATTACCCGGCTATTACAGATGAAGATTTAAATCACGACATTCCACAATTTGCTTATTTAGAGCTAGGTGACGAGATTTTAAATATACACGAAATTAAAGAATATTTAGAAAACTATATGCCCATCACTATAATGAATGCAGGTCATCATCAACTTGAGCAACCTGAAAATATGAATCAATTGATTCAACAGATTGAACAAACATATTTTTAAAGTTTAAAAGCCATCAAAGACATGACGGCTTTTAATTCATCATCAAGCGACTTTTAATTTAGGTCGCGACTTTTCATCTAGAATAGACCAAATATTCGTATTTAAATTTGAATGATCACTAGATAGATTAAGTAAAATACTTGCACCAAGTACATGATGTTGAGCTTTCTCGGCAAGTTGTTTTACTGCATTTAATGTGTTGCCTGTTGCCAAAATGTCATCAATAATCATCACATTTTGCGCTTTAATCTGAGCAGATATTTCCAGTCGATCTTTACCATAATCAAGGCTAGAGCCAATGCCGATGACAGGTGGTGGCAACTTTCCTGCTTTACGGACAAGAATGAGACCTTTATCTAATCGTTGAGCAAGTAAGCTTGCAATCGCAAAACCACGCGTTTCGACTGCCATGAAACAATCTACGGCAGCTAATTGCTCTGCTGGAATACGTTCAATAAATGCATCAGTTAAAAATGAAATATTACTTGAAAACAATGGCGTTAAATCAAAAAAACATTGACCTGATTTTGGAAAATCTTGAACAACACGGATGTGAGACCACAATCTCGTAGACAGATTATGCATAGGAGAGTTTTAAATAAAGAGGAGAATCATAATTTTACTGCTAATTTTAAATATTAACCAGCAATACTGTCTTTATTCAAAAACCAGATTTTAGTCTAGTACATTAATTTTTAACAATTATTCATTTAATAAATAATAACTATAGATTCATATCACACCCAAAATAAGTCGATCAGCGGATTTTAAGTTTTTTAATTTACTCATCATTAATACGATCTTATGTTTACGATCACTCCTTGATACTCTCAACAGAACACTCCATATATTTGTATGTTTGCTCACTTTTAAGACATATAATGTATATTTAGCTCATTTTTCCAATTTCACCTTGACCTTAAGCACTTTAGCACATAGAATCCATTTCAAGATTCTCCCATAGCTCAGTCGGTAGAGCGACGGACTGTTAATCCGCAGGTCCCTGGTTCGAGCCCAGGTGGGAGAGCCAAATATTTAAAAATCCACTTTTATATAGTGGATTTTTTTATGCCTTGAATATTTAATTCAATCACAATCATTTATCTATAGATTAATTTAAATTTCTGATTTAGATATGCTCAATATAAAAACTCCTCATTAAAGAGGAGTAGATATCAATTCATTTAAATTATTTTTTTACTGGAATACCACTATGAAACCGATATACATCATCTGGTGCCGTAATTAATTCTTTTTCAACCTGACGTATATGTTCAATTCGCCCTTGAATATCTTCTTCAGGATTTTTTAGTTTCGCAGTTTTAGCAGCATCTAAAGCCAATGCTAAATAATCTTCGTAGTGACGTGACTCAGACTTCAGTAAATATCGATAATACCTCCCCAGTTCTTCATCAACCAAAGGAGCAAGCGCATAAAACCGTTCACATGATCGCGCTTCTACAAAAGCTCCAATCACTAAAACATCAATTAATGCTTCAGGTTCATAAGTACGAATTTCTTTACGCAATCCACCAGCATAACGCCCTGCGCTAAGTCCTTTCCATTCTTGCCCGCGCTTCTTCATCAGCTCTAACACTTGCTCATAATGCAACATTTCTTCACGGACAAGTTGTGCCAACTTCACTTGTAAGTCGGTAAAAAAGCTATATCGAAACATTAAATTCATTGCTGTTCCAGCAGCTTTTTTTTCACAATTGGCATGATCTTGCATTAAAATATCAAGATGGTTTAAAGCCTCATCAAGCCAAGCTTTTGGTGTTTCACAACCCAAGAAACCAATGACTGGTTTCATGAGTTCATCATAATCAATTGTGGACATAAATAAACTTTATATAAAATATTAAACGATTATCGTGCAATTTTAATTGCTTGCTTCATTTGCTTTACTGCTTCAGCAAGTCCAACAAACACAGCATCTGCAATTATAGAATGACCAATATTTAATTCATGAATTTGTGGAATTGCAGCAATTGCGGCAACATTTTCTAAATTCAGACCATGGCCAGCATTCACAACAAGCCCTTTTGATGATGCATATGCAGCACCTTTTATAATACGGTCTAATTCATCTTGCATTTCTTGTTCAGTTTCAGCATCTGCATATGCACCAGTATGTAGTTCAATGGTTGGTGCACCACATGCAAGTGCTGCATCAATTTGAGCAATATCTGCATCAATAAACAATGAAACATCACATCCAATAATGGAAAGTTCTTGGGTTGCTCGCTTAACATCATCAAAATGCCCAACGACATCCAAACCACCTTCAGTTGTCACTTCTTGTCGTTTCTCAGGTACAAGACAAATATGTTGTGGGCGGATTTCTTTTGCAAACTCAATCATTTCATTCGTAACCGCCATTTCTAAATTCATATGAGTTTTTAATAATGGACGCATACGTCGAACATCATCATCTTGAATATGACGACGGTCTTCTCTTAAGTGTAAAGTAATGCCCTCTGCACCTGCTTCCTCACATATTAATGCTGCTGTTACTGGATCTGGATATATCGTTCCACGAGCTTGGCGCAATGTTGCGACATGATCAATATTTACACCGAGTAAAGCAGCCATAATAATTCCTTCATGATGATTTAGAATGTGTATTTTGAATCCATAATTGACGACTTTTAAGAGGTCGATCTCCCAAAAGCGATGTAATCATTTGCCTATACAATTTAGACAATAATTGTAACTGTTCCGAAGTAAATTCCCTACCTTTTTCGTAGTCGCACATCGTTAAAATTTGCGAACCGAGTAAGGCAGACTTCGAGGCATGAATGATAGGTAAAAATCCATCATTTAACTGAAATTGATAATATTTATGTGATTCTATACATTCTTGATTTGAATCTAATGAAAAATCGAGTGGATAACCCAATTCTTCCAACAAGGCATGCTCAAATTCACGCAAAGTTTGCTTCAAAAATAAATTTTGATCTTGTTGTTGGGCAAGTTGTTGTAAATCTATCAATGTTTTTGCATATTGTTGAAATGTTTGGGGCATTTCAACCTCAAGCGGACATAATCGCAGTAAGATTTCATTGAGGTAAAATCCAGAAAAAAATGCATCACCAAAAAAGAAAATCGGTTGATTTACAATTTCTAGTTTACTCAAGTTTTTAAGTTCCGATTTTCCAGTCGCTTGAAGTGTAAGAGGTTGATATTGCGGCGGAGGCGTTTGTCTTAAAATTCCATCGACACGACCATATTCTTGTGTAAATAAATGCACAATATGGCTACGATCTCTATATTTTCGATGATGGATTAAATAGCCATGCAGTACTTCATTACGCATGATTTAAAGGTTTAATCCTTATGCTTTTTCTTAGATTTTTTTTCATTTTCCTCGTCATCATCATCTGGAAGAACAGCGCCAACAACTGCTGCAGTTCCTTTTACAGCACCTTTTGTAACATCATAAGCAATACCAACAGGAACCGTAACGAGCTTAGTAATACAACCTTGTAATAACAACATTGTCATGACTACAACTAAAACTTTATTCATTACCATCCCTATTGTTTAAAACTGCAATAATGATTTAGATATCACTATAACCTAAGCTTTTTAATGCGCGCTCATCATCAGACCAGCCACCCTTCACTTTGACCCAAAGTGTTAGCATGATTTTTTGTTCGAACATTTTTTCCATGTCGATACGTGCATCTATTCCAATTTTTTTCAGTTTTGCACCTTTTTCACCAATCACAATGGCTTTTTGTCCAGAACGATCTACGAAAATAGTTGCATCAATATACGTACATGCTGGCTTCATTCGTCCTGTTTTTTCATTCAATGCCGCATCTTCTGTTTTAAAAGACTCGATTTGAACGGTTAAATCGTACGGAAGCTCTTCACCCAATTGGCGCATAATCTTTTCACGGATAATTTCTGAAGCAAGAAAACGCTCTGAACGATCTGTTACTTGATCAAGAGAGTATAAAGGTGGCTGAAATGGTAAATATTTTTCAATGGTATTGCGCAAATGTTCTAAGTTTGCTCCACGCAATGCCGATACTGGAACAATTTCTGCAAAATTCATTAACTTTGCGCGCTCTCTAATTAATGGCAATGCTTCATTCTTATTTTCAAACGTATCTAACTTATTGATCACAAGAATTACAGGCATTTGTGCATCACGTAATTTCTCTAAAACCAACTCATCATTTTGCGTCCACTTCTGTGCATCAACCACAAATAGAACCAAATTGACATCACGCAATGCAGAATGAGCAGCGCGGTTCATCATCTTATTAATTGCACGCACTTCTTTTTTATGCATCCCAGGTGTATCGACATACACTGCTTGGGATTTTTCACGTGAATCAATACCAATAATTTTGTGTCGAGTCGTTTGTGGTTTACGCGACGTAATTGAAAGTTTTTGCCCAAGTAAATGATTCATTAATGTAGATTTACCTACGTTTGGACGTCCAACAATCGCTACAAAACCACTACGGTAATCGGATGGAATTTCAGTACCTTGCGCACTAAAAAATTGACTAATTAAGTCATTGCTGTCGCTTTGCGACTCGTGATCAGCATCAATGTGATCGGAATGAGTAGTCATATCGACTTTTTCTCCAATAATTTCAAAATATCTGCCGCTACTGCTTGTTCAGCAAAACGACGACTTAAACCCTCACCTTTCATTACAGACATCCCTTCAACTTTACATTCTACGGTAAAATGCTGGTTAGGTGCATCCCCTTGAATGTCAATAACATCGTAAACTGGAAGAGGTTTTTTACGTGCCTGAAGGTATTCTTGTAATCGAGATTTAGGGTCTTTTAACTGATCAGTTGGTTCTATATGACTAAAATAAGGTTCATACCATTTTAAGACCACTGAACTTAACTGATTTAAATCATGGCAATCGAGGTAAATTGCACCAATAATTGCTTCAACAGTATCTGCAAGTATAGACTCACGATGATGACCGCCAGATTTCAACTCACCTGTACTTAAAATTAAGTTTTGACTCAATTTTAAGTCATTGGCAATTTTTCCTAATGCTTCTTGACGAACCAAAGTTGCGCGCATGCGAGTAAGGCGACCTTCATTTTCATTTGGATATGCATGATAAAGGTAATTCGCAATAATCATACCCAATAATGAATCACCAAGAAATTCTAAACGTTCATAATTGTGTTTATGACTTACTGACCTATGTGTCAGTGCAAGTTGTAATAATTCGGGTTGCTTAAACAAATAACCAATACGACTTGCTAAACGTATTTCGTTTAGTTTTGAATGAACTTTAGTCAAAATACTTCTCAAAATTAAATACTAAATAAATAGAATAAGAAATCCACTTATTCTATATTCTGTATTTACTCTTATATAAGACAATGTCGAAGAAACGATACATTTCATTTCTTCGCATTTATTCAAATATTATGCATAAACAAATCAAAATTCGTTTATGCATAATATTTCAAATTATTGCTATATCTAAAATCTGTCAGCGATCAACCGATATTCTAAATAACAACTTATATTTTCATAAGAATAAATAAATCAGTGCTGTAATTTTACAACACTGATATTTTACATCATCATCAATTTATTTGTTGACTATATTTCAGATAAACAGTTAATCAATACTGCCATTACGGCTAAAAGATGGGATATTAAATCCTGGTTCTTTATGCATCCAAATATAGAAGGCTTTACCTGTTAAGTTTTCTTCAGGAACAAATCCCCAAAAACGACTATCGGCACTTTGATCACGGTTATCACCCATTGCAAAATATTGTCCTTTTGGAACCTTAACTTCCCAATATTGACCATTTTGATTTGCGTATTTACCACCTTCTACATAATTAAGAAAAGGGGCTTGACTGGCGATATTTACATTTTCCAATTCACGCATTGTAAATGTATGAGATCCTAGAGTTTCTTTAAAATATAAAGAATTTGGAGTATCTAGAATATCTTTTTCACGGCTAAATTTCACTGGTACTTTAGGTACTTTTTTGCCGTTAATAATCAATTGCCCATGATCATAAATAATATGATCCCCAGGTACACCAATCACACGTTTTATATAACTAATTGTCGGTTGTGGTGGATAACGAAATACAATGACATCTCCACGCTCTGGCTCACCTACATTAATAATTTTTTTATTAATGACAGGTAAGCGCACACCATAATCAAATTTATTGACCAAAATAAAATCGCCTGTTTCTAAAGTTGGCACCATAGAATCCGAAGGAATATTAAATGGTTCATAAAGAAAAGAGCGTAAAACCAGAACAACCGCTAAGATTGGCCAGAAATCATATGCCCATTTGACAATGACATTCTCATTTCCACGTCCTCTAAGTTTTCGTTGTTTGAGCACTAACTTATCTAAAAGCCACACTGCAAATAAAACCAACGTAACTGGAACGAGAATTAAATTAAAATCAAAATCCATGAGCTAAATAACCTCTTTTCTTATCTTTCTACTTTCAGGACAGCAAGGAACGCTTCTTGTGGAATTTCAACACTTCCCACTTGCTTCATTCGTTTCTTACCTTCTTTTTGTTTGGATAGGAGTTTCTTCTTACGTGAAACGTCACCACCATAACATTTAGCCAAAACGTTTTTACGCATTGCTTTCACAGTTGATCGAGCAATAATTTGCGCCCCAATTGCAGCTTGAATAGCAACATCAAACATTTGACGTGGAATAAGATCTTTCATCTTTTCAACCAGTGCAATTCCACGATGTCGTGCATCTTGACGATGACAAATCATGGCTAAAGCATCGACTTTATCCCCATTGATTAAGACATCAACTTTTACTAATGATGAACTTTCAAAACGAACAAAGTTATAATCTAAAGATGCAAAACCACGTGAACATGACTTCAACTTATCAAAGAAATCCATCACGACTTCAGCCATCGGAATTTCAAAGCTAATTGAAACTTGATTTCCTAAAAACTTCATATCCTTTTGAACACCACGACGCTCAATACATAATGTCATCACATTACCTAAGAACTCTTGTGGCACTAAAATATGGCATTCTGCAATCGGTTCACGCAAATCTTCAACAGTAGAACCCTCTGGCATTTTCGATGGACTATCGATATATTTTGTTTCACCACTTTTCATTACCGCTTCATAAATTACTGTCGGTGCTGATGAAATTAAATCTAAATCGTACTCACGTTCTAAACGCTCTTGTACAATTTCCATGTGTAGCATACCCAAAAAGCCACAACGGAAACCAAAACCAAGTGCATCCGAACTCTCTGGTTCAAAAAATAATGCAGAGTCATTAATTTGTAATTTATGTAATGCTTCACGAAACGGTTCAAAATCACTTGCATCAATTGGGAATAAACCCGCATATACTTGCGGTTTAACCTTTTTAAAACCAGGTAATGACTTCACTTCTGGCGTTGTCGATAAGGTAATGGTATCACCCACTGGCGCACCAAAAATATCTTTTATACCTGCAATAATAAAACCTACTTCGCCCGCTTCTAAAATGCCAGTTTCGGTATGCTTTGGATTAAAAATACCCACAGAGGTAATAATGTGCGTTTGACCTGTTGATTTCATCAACATTTTATCGCCTTTACGCACACGACCTTCTTTAATACGAACTAATGAGACAACACCTAAATAGTTATCAAACCAAGAATCAATAATTAATGCTTGTAAGGGTGCATCACGATCACCTTTCGGTGCAGGAATAACCTCAACTAATGTTTCTAAAACACTATCAACACCTAGACCTGTTTTAGCTGAACATGTTGGTGCATTGGTTGCTTCGATTCCAATAATTTCTTCAATTTCATGAATAACACGTTCAGGTTCTGCTTGAGGTAAATCAATTTTATTGAGAACAGGTAAAACCTCTAAATCTTGTTCAATTGCTGTATAACAATTTGCAACAGATTGCGCTTCTACACCTTGTGCCGCATCTACAACCAATAGCGCACCTTCACATGCTGCTAATGAACGAGAAACTTCATAAGAAAAATCTACGTGTCCTGGTGTATCAATAAAATTAAGTTGATATTCCTGCCCGTTTGGATGCGTATAATACAATGTGACAGAAGTCGCTTTAATTGTGATTCCACGCTCACGCTCTAATTCCATAGAGTCAAGAACTTGTGCTTGCATTTCACGGTCTTGCAAACCACCACACATTTGAATAAAGCGATCTGCTAGCGTTGATTTACCATGATCGATGTGCGCAATGATTGAAAAATTACGTATATTATTGATATCTACAGACTTTTTAGCTGTTGCCATGTGTAACCTTAAAAATATGTACACAATCATGTACTTGTTTGTGGAAGTACGTATGACGTGTAAAAAGAATGTTTCGAAACTTGGCATAGTATAAGCAGAAGATTTCTAAAAATATACAGTCCATTTATTAAATGCCTTAAACTTATTGATGTAATTTACCGACCTCAATCTATGTATCAACCTACTTTGGTTGATACAGCTTCAAATTAGCCTTAAATCTTGATTGAAAGATTAAGGTCTATTGACGTTTCATAATGGTAGCCAAATAAAAATACAAGCTATCTGTAATAAAAATCTCAACTCATCCTCTCAGCATGCAGTTGTCCCAATCCACCTACCCACTCTTAATGTGTCTGTTTCACTGTAAGACAAGCGATAAGAGAAAAAGTATTAAATATATAGGTACTTTCAGCAGATATGGGAATTTTCTAATACTGTATTCCACTGCAAAACATCACATTTGCCCAAGCGACAAATCAAATGCTGAAAAGTTCAATGCATAAGTATTACCGCATTATTCAAAATCGAACATAAATATGTGTTTATGCATGGGCTATGATTCAAAAAAGGTAATAAAGCAATTTACCAATATAAATGGTTGATATATAATTTAAAAACCTTACTTTAAAGTATAATTATTTGTAATAAAAACAGTATTTTTCTATAAGTTATTGAATTGATGAAAAATAAATATATGACAATTTTACACAGTAACAAATTACTTTGATATTACTTATCAGAATACATATAAAATATTGTTTTTAAATAGTTAATTTTAAAATATTACTTTATTGTCTCTAAAATCTACTACCCACAAAATTTTCAAACTTTGCTATGTTTTTGTATTTTGATTATTTTTTACACTTATTAAGACATTTTGATGGGAATAAAATGGGAGTTTTTAGGCCTGAAGCAGGTTATAATATACACTTGTTAAAAAATAAGTTATTAATAAATAACAATTATTTTTCATAAAGTGGTGCGCTCAGCGGGACTCGAACCCACGCCACAGGCTTCGGAGACCTGTACTCTATCCAGTTGAGCTATGAGCGCGCGTTGCACATCATAACAAAAAAAACTAGAAGGTAAAGCATCTATCCACATAAGTATTGAACTATTGCTTATGCTTTAAGCAATATTCTATATATGCAACGCAGATTCTCTTCTAAATGACTTGGTTTAATGAGAAAGATCACTCACAATAGCCTCTCAATATTTTAAGTGAGAATTTCATGACTGATGCATTATCGTTAAGAGATTTGTCTAAAACCTATCGAAATGGTTTCCAAGCTTTAAAAGGTATTAATCTTACTGTTCCCGAAGGTGAGTTTTATGCACTTCTAGGCCCAAATGGCGCAGGAAAATCGACAACGATTAGCATCATCAGCTCATTAACAAAAAAAACCTCAGGTACTGTCGAAATTTTTGGACATAATCTTGAGACTCACCCATCGCAAGCAAAACAATGTTTAGGCGTCGTACCGCAAGAGTTTAATTTTGGTCACTTTGAAAAAACCTTTGATATTTTAGTGACACAAGCAGGCTATTACGGCATTCCTCAAAAAGAAGCAGAAAAACGAGCAGAGGAATATTTAGAAAAATTAGGTTTATGGGAAAAACGTGGCGTACAAGCTCGTATGCTTTCTGGTGGAATGAAACGTCGACTCATGATCGCACGTGCCATGATGCATAAACCTCAACTCTTAATTCTCGATGAACCGACCGCAGGTGTAGATATTGAGCTACGTCGTTCTATGTGGGATTTTCTCATTGAAATGAATAATAATGGAACTTCAATAATTCTAACAACACACTATTTAGAAGAAGCAGAAATGCTCTGTCGCCGTATTGCAATTATTGACCGTGGCGTAATTAAAGAAGACACCTCTATGAAGTCTTTTTTAAATCAGCTCAACGAAGAATCTTTTATCTTTGATCTTGCTGAACCTATTCAGCCCATCAATATTGAAATTCTCGGTGTACGATTTAATTTAATTGATGCCGTAACACTTGAAGTAACCATGGATAAAGCGCATACACTGAATGATCTATTTCAACTTCTAGAAGCTCAAGGTATTCGAGTTAAAAGTATGCGTAATAAATCAAATCGACTTGAAGAACTATTTGTGAAAATGGTTGAAAAAAATCTTGAAGGAGAAGCGCAATGAATTCCAATCAGCTTTATATTGCGCTCTCAACAATCGTACGTAAAGAAATTCGTCGTTTCATGCGAATTTGGCCGCAAACCTTATTACCCCCAGCAATTACGATGAGTCTCTACTTTGTCATTTTTGGAAACCTAGTGGGTTCTAGAATTGGACAAATGGGTGGATTTAGCTATATGCAATTTATTGTACCTGGCTTAATTATGATGGCTGTGATCACCAATAGCTATTCCAATGTATCTTCAAGCTTTTTTAGTGCAAAGTTTCAAAAGAGTATTGAAGAACTGGTTATGAGCCCAGTTCCGTTGCATGCAATTTTATGGGGTTATGTTTTAGGGGGCGTTTGCCGTGGTGCACTGGTTGGTGTCATTGTTACTGCAATGAGCTTATTCTTTACCGATTTATATATCACCAATTGGTTTGTCACTATTTATACCGTTTTGATCACCTCATTTCTATTTGCTTTAGGCGGTCTGATTAATGCCGTATATGCAAAATCATTTGATGATATTTCTATCATTCCAACCTTTGTATTAACCCCACTTACCTATTTAGGCGGAGTGTTTTATGCTATTTCAGCACTAAGCCCATTCTGGCAAAATTTATCCCTAATTAACCCTATTGTTTATATGGTAAATGCATTTCGTTACGGTATTCTCGGTCATAGCGATGTTAATGTTACTATTTCTTTAATTGTGATTACTTTTTGCTGTGCTGTTTTTTATGGTATAGCTTACTACTTACTTTCCCGTGGCTCAGGAATGCGTGAATAATGAGTGTAGAACATTCTCTTTTAGGTAAAGATACTAACTATCCGACAGAATATCAGCCTGATATTCTGTTTCCGATATCTCGCGAACAATCTCGTGAAAAATATTCTCATGTAGAAGGAATACGTCTTGGAAAAGATTGGTGGCATGTCTTTGAAATTTCATGGCTAAATGCATATGGTATTCCTCAGGTTGCTATAGGTCGAATGACTTTACCTGCAACATCAGAAAACCTGATCGAATCCAAATCTTTAAAACTATATTTTAATAGTATGAACTTCACTCAATTCGAGTCTAAAGAAGCATTTATTAAAACAGTTGAACAAGACCTATCAACAGCAGCAAAAGCAGATGTTACTTTAACCTTATTCCAAGTAAATGATTTAGCAATATCCCAACCACAAGGTTTCTGTATCGATCATTTACATCCTGAACGTTTAGAAAATTATCCTAATGCAGGCTTACTTAAATTAGATGAAAATGCATTAAGTGTGGATATTGAAGATGAATCAGAAATTCAACTTTTTTCACACTTACTTCGCAGTAATTGTCCTGTAACAGGACAACCTGATTGGGGCACAGTCTTTATACGTTATCAAGGAAAAAAACCTTGTTACCAAAGTATTTTGGCTTATATTATTTCTTATCGGCAGCATAATGGTTTTCACGAACAATGTGTAGAACAAATCTATGCCGATATTTGGCAAATTCTTCAACCTAAAAAATTAATGGTTTATGCAACCTATACACGTCGTGGCGGATTAGATATTAACCCATGTCGTGTATCTCATCTTGAATGGATGCCAAACCCAATTCGATTGGCACGTCAATAAATAACATTGGGGTTATAAAATGTCATTTTTTGGATTTATTCCATCTGAAGAATTGTTATTAACAATTCAAACTGCTGCTAAAAAAGAGCATTCTAGTGAACCGCTTTATCCTTTTCGAGATAAAACAGCACTTCTCATTAATGATGAAATTATTGATGCAATTTTAACCGAACTCGTTCATCGCTTTCCACCAAGTGAAAAACGTGAAACAGCAGAAAAACTTGCAGGTTATATTAAATCTACAGTTGCCGTATTATTAAAACAGTTATTAAGTAAAGCACCCAATGAGGTTGTTAAACAATCAATCGAATTTTCTCGTAAAAGTTTATTTGAAGACCATACAGGACTACTTCGTGTTGGAGAGTCTTTAGATCCAAGTCTTGTCACAAATTTAAAGCTCTACTATGCTGAGATTAAATTTGGTAATGATATTAATAAAGCTGTCTTTTGCGAACTCTACAAACAATTTGCGGAAGCAACAGTCCGTCATTTTATGAATGATTTTAATCGTACTCTAGATTTAGGGATGATCAAACGCAAAGCGGCAGATTTAGGCTCATCAGCAGTTATCAAAGCAACCCATATTGCTATTGATCGTCTCATTCCACATTTAAGTAAACAAGAATTAGTCGTCTTAGCAGAGTATCACGATACTTTATTTCATGAATAAGTGTCGGCTCATTTTCAATTAGCATGCAAAAATCCTAAGTTACTTAGGATTTTTGTATTAATATTTTTTTATTTATCTATCCACATGATAGCATAGTGATTATTTGATTTTTTACATCTAAAATATTATGTCAACAGACATCCAAAGCAAATTTTTGCGCTACTCCCCAAGAGATGGTTTAAAAATCTCGAATGAATTCAGATTTTTTCAGCGCTTTCATATAGATCCCTGGCTTTTGCTCTATATTTCTGCTACTTCACTTTTAGGCTTTATTACCTTATATAGTGCATCTGGACAAGATTTACTCATGGTTTCAAAACAAATCATGAGTTTTGGCATTGGGCTCATTATTATGTTTATTTTGGCTCAAATTCCACCTAAATTTTACCAATCATTATCTCCTTCCTTTTACATTTTTGGGTTATTTTGTTTAGTCATTGTGTTCATCTTTGGTGAAACACGTTTAGGCGCTCAGCGTTGGATTAGCATTCCGGGTATTGGCAGTGTGCAACCCAGTGAATTTATGAAAATTGCCATGCCAATGATGGCTGCTTGGTATTTATCACTTTATTCACTACCACCAACATTATTTCGCATTATTAACACGCTCATATTAACAATTATTCCTTTTTTAATGATCGCCAAACAACCCGATTTAGGCACTTCAGCCTTAGTTCTGGCTAGTGGTGTATTTGTACTATTTCTCAGTGGTCTTCCTTGGTGGATTATTGGTGGTGCACTCTCTAGTGTGGCCATTGCTATTCCACTATTATGGGAATTTTTACTAAAAGATTATCAAAAACAACGCGTGCTTACCTTATTTGATCCGCAAGCAGATGCTTTAGGAGCTGGCTGGAATATCATTCAATCAAAAATTGCAATTGGTTCAGGTGGTACTTCAGGCAAAGGTTTTCTTTCAGGCACACAATCACATCTACACTTTTTACCTGAAGGTCATACCGACTTTATTATTGCGGCCTACTCCGAAGAGTTCGGCTTTATGGGTGTTGCAATATTAATGATTTTATACTTTGCCATTATTATCAGAACCTTGCAAATTAGCATGCAATGCTTTCATAATTATGGAAAATTACTTGCTGGTGGCGTTGGTTTAGCCTTTTTCGTTTATGTTTTTGTCAATGCGGGTATGGTAAGTGGCATCTTGCCAGTCACCGGTATTCCACTACCATTTATGAGTTATGGTGGAACTGCAATTATTACCCTAATGGCTTCTTTTGGTATCGTGATGTCCATTCACACCCACAAATAAATGCGTTTGGAAATTTATATTTATGTCTATTCAAAACCTCTATAACAAAGTTAAGCGTTTACCATTCATTTTAGCCACAATTTCATTGACTAGTTTTTGCCAAGCAAATGATTTTAAAGATCACCCTTCGTATAACCAATTTAAACAAAAAGCAATGCAAAGTTATGGTTTAACTGAATCGCAGATTGATTGGGCGATGGATGGTTCTAAAAATCTACCGAATATTATTAATATCATGAACCGCCCAGGCGAAAGTAAACCTTGGTTTCAATATAAAACTAATTTTTTAGCCAGCAGTACAATCCAACGAGGCATGCGTTTTCGTGACCAATATGCAGACACCCTAAATCGAGCAGAACAACAGTTTGGTGTCCCTCAATCCGTCATACTCGGCATATTAGGTGTAGAAACTGGATATGGCGCAAATAAAGGCTCTTTTGTGACGCGTGATGCTTTGGCAACACTTGGCTTTGGTTATGAACGTCGTGCTGAATATTTTCAGGACGAATTGGCTGCTTTAATTGCTTGGTCATATAAAGATGGTGTTCCAACAAATTCTATCGTTGGCTCTTACGCAGGCGCAATTGGATATCCTCAATTCATGCCCAGCAACATACCTAAATACGGGGTTGATTATGATGGTAATGGACACGTTGATTTAAGAAACTCTGCTGTAGATGCGATTGGATCAATTGCCAATTATCTTGCTCAGCATGGTTGGCAACGTGATCAGCCAATTGCATTTGCAGCTCGGTACACTGGAAACAATCCAGACGCCATTATTTCTCAAGATTTAACTCAACCCACTCCTTATGGTGTTTTAAAATCTCAAGGAATCAGCCCACTTAATCCACTGGTCAAAATTGATGATCTAGATATGGTAAATGTCATTCAACTTCAAGAAAGTACAGGACCTATTTATTATATTACTTATCCAAACTTTCAAGTGATTACAACCTATAATAGAAGTCGTATGTATGCAACAGCACTTTGGCTTTTAGGGACAGAAGTGACTGGAAATTAAAACAGCTCTCTTATAAAGATAAAAAATCAAGGTTTTTTTAGCTTAAAAAGATGAATAAGTAATCATATTGCAATATTTGTTACAAATTTGATTATTTTTTAATCAATCAAACCTTGGTTTTTATCTTTTTTGTGTTTATTTTAATATTAATACTAGACACCTTTATAGCTAGATGAATATTATCCTGACAGTTGTAAGATTTTAAATTTCGTTGCAAATGTGAACATATATAGGAACTTTCACTTAAATATCAATAATTTATTTTTGATATTTTGAAAAGCCTAGGAGTTAAATCAAGAATGCACCCCTCAATCAAAGCACTGCTGTCTGTCTCGACGTTACTGCTTACCTTAAGCCAGTCGCAAGCAGAAATGGTTCAGTCTTCAGCATTAACCAATGATGCTGATAGCTCAAGCCTAGCTGCACGTGTTTTAAATAAAGAAGCTCAGAACTTCAACTCCCACCTATCAAATTTAAATAGCCTTTCAATCACTGAACGTTCTGGCGATCAAATTCGTCGTCAAACCATTGCAGCTAAAATTGAGCTTCCAGTGGAAGAGCCTTCTGTGATTGAAAAGTTAAATACTGTTGCATCTAACACAGTACGTAAATTTAGCCAAACTGGTGTTGCTTCTTGGTATGGTCGACAGTTTCATGGTCGCCCAACTGCAAGCGGTGAAGCTTATGACATGAATGCTTTAACGGCTGCGCATCGTACGTTGCCTCTGAATTGTTATATTCGCGTGACGAATGATACAACAGGTAAAAGTGTTGTTGTTAAAGTTAACGACCGTGGACCTTTCCATGGTAATCGTGTAGTAGACCTATCATACGGTGCAGCAAAACAACTTGGCATTACCAATCAAGGCACCGCTAAAGTGAGTATTGAACGTGTTTCAGGTCCAAACTCATAAATCATTTTTCAACTGAATTTAATTACAACACGAAGAAGCCACATCAAAGTGGCTTTTTTAATGCGTATATTTTGCGTTTAAAGATAGTTTTAACCAAAAAACACCCTAACCTACATTAATTATTTTATAAGCCCATATACTCGAAATGAGTGCAAAATATGCAATATTCTTGGTCTTAATTTTTTAATGCTTATTTTGCATCTAGTTTAGTTTAAAAAATACATTAAGCCATAAAATGAGAATAGGCTAAGTACAATACTCAATAACAATTTTTGGGTGAGCTGCGCCACAACGATGGTTATTATCGCACTATATAAATAGACATTATGAATTAACTCTCTAAATTCATGATTTTGATAAAAAATAATAGGGACACATAATGAAACCATTAAACATGGTGCTGCATATTTCAACATTTTTTGAATAAAAATAGGTAATTGAAACTGAAACTTAGGTTCTAAAAATATATATCTATTGATAAATACAATCAGGCTTAGTCCAATAATTAACATCCAGGACATTATTCTTCCTCTTTATCTAAGATAGCAGCAACAGCCATACCAATAAGGCTTGCGAAAATTAAACCTGATTGAATTTCGAACCATGTAAAAATAAATGCAAATATCACTGATATGCAGACTGCAATAATGCCTTGCATGTTTTTGATCAGAAAGACCGCCATGACTAAAAAAATAGCCACAATGGAATAATCTAAATGTATAGATGAAAGGTCGCTAATTAAAAAGGTAAAAAAAATACCTAAAATACTAAAAATCACCCAAATCATATAAAAGCTAAAACCCGCACCAATTAAATAGCTATAGGATCGATGTGGATAAAGTTCAGAAATTGCATACAATTCATCTGTCAGTAAAAAACCTAAAGAAACTCTTTGTAAACCTGAATATTTTTGAAGATCATTTCGTAAACTTAAGCTATAAATATAATGTTGAGTGGTCATGAAAAAAATGGTAATTAAAATACTCATGCTTGATGCATCTGCCATTAGCATACTCAAACTCATAATTTGAGCTGCCCCTGCAAAAACAAGTGCAGACATTGCGATTGATTGTCCAATACTTAAGCCTGCTGTCATTGCAAGTGAGCCTGCCATAATTGCCCATGGAATCACTGCAAGTGATAATGGCAACATATCTCGCACACCAGATTTAAAACTTACCCATTTTGAATATGATTGTTTGAAAGAAGCATCATTCATTTGTTATGAACTGTATAAAATAAAAAATAATAGCTTTTTCAATAATTAAATGATTGAATAAAATTGCTTACTTCAATACATACGACTCATGAGATACTGTGATGGCGTACATCCTATTGTACGTTTAAAATGTCGATTAAAATGACTTTGATCTGAAAACCCACAAAGTTGTGCAGTCATAGAAATATCGACACCTTGCTTTAATAAGCATATCGCTTTTCTTAATCTCACTTGAATTAGCCATGCATGTGGCGGTAAGCCTGTTTGCTTTTTAAACTGTCTCAACAAGTGCCATGGGCTTAAATTTACTTCATTCGCCAAATCTTGTAATTGATGATCTTTCTCTGGCTCAAATGCCAATATTTCTTTAATGCGTAAAATTTTTTCATTTGCTTGAGATAAATGTCTCAATTCCTTGCGACCTTTTCCATGGCGTTGTAATAATAATGCCAAAGTTGATAAGAATAAGCTTTGCTTTAATAAATGATTATTTTGTACTGCGAATAAATCAAAAAGAATCAATAATTGAGCAGCTAATCCCTCATCATGAATCACCGCTTGAGGAAACCATGGCGTCACGCCTTTTTCACTAAAAAAATCAGCACTCACCTGTTGCAACATTTCTGGTGTTGGATACATTGCTCTGTAACGCCAACCTGTCTCAACCGCAGATTCGCCAGTATGTACCTCATCTGCATTCACCAGAATAATATCTCCTTTTGGGGCTATAAATTGACCACTTGTTCGTAGAAAAGATTGAGCACCTTCTTCTATTACACCAATACAATAACCTTCATGTGTATGTTTTGAAAATTGAGTACTTTGAAAAGAAGCACTTAAGAACTCGAGCCCTTGTAATTCTTCTAAATGACGATATTCAACGGACTCACTCACATACACCTCATCGTCTGATCATGGTTTAACAAAACTACTAGCTTAATTTGTATATTTAAAGAAGATAGAACAAAATTGCTATTTATATTGCTCTCCTTGATGCATTAACCACCCTTCGATATGTCGCCCACGTGGGTCGTGATGTGTCCAATGAATAACACCTCCCTTACTGGAATATTCATATACACCATAAAACTCAACCATATCTCCCTTTTGTAGAGACTTAATGCTTGGTGCCAAATCAATATTATGAGCGATCAGAATAGTTTGACCATTTGCCAATTCTAAAACAAATTTTTGATGACGACTTCCTTCATTGTCATCAGGTAAAACGGCAACTACACGACCCGTAGAATGAACCTGAATATTACTTAATTTATTTTTATATGCATGTGCAATAAGTTCTAAACCATGCTGCTGTTGTGTAGAATAATTTGAGTGCTGCTGGTCACCAATTAAATGATCTTGCCTTGGTAAATCATTACTTTTTTCAATTTCCCCTAATGTAAAATAAATTGCAATTAAAATAATCACTAAAATAGCTATTCCATAATTTATTTTATTAAACACCCCTGTCCCTCCTTTTTATCTTTTTTATTCTATAAAAAAAAGCCTCTAAGTTAGAGGCTTTTTTAGCAAAATAATAAACTAAATTATTTTGCAGCAGCTTGAGCAGCAGCTACTTCTTCAGCAAAAGAAAGCTCTGCTTTCTTCTCAATCCCTTCACCTACTTCAAAGCGAACAAATTGAGCAACTGTTGTACCTGTCGCTTTTAATACATCTGCAACTTTCTTATCATTGTCAATGACGTATTGTTGACGCTCAAGAACAACTTCATTCAAGTATTTTTCAACTGAACCAGTTACCATTTTTTCAACGATGTTTGCTGGTTTGCCAGATTCAATTGCTTTTGCTTCAGCAATTTCTTTCTCTTTTGCAATTAAATCTGCAGGAACGTGTTCAGCAGAAACAGCAACTGGGTTGAATGCAGCAATATGCATTGCCAAACCTTTACCTGTATCAGCATCACCTGTATAAGATACAACAACACCAATTTTCAAACCGTGTTTGTAAACTGCAAGGTTATCACCTTCAATAATTACAGCACGACGAACTTGGATGTTTTCACCAATTTTTTGAACAAGTGCAATACGTGCTTCTTCAACAGTTTGACCATCTTCAAGTTTTAATTCAGCAATTTGTGCAGCATCAGTTGCGCCAGCAGCAAGCGCAGCAGCAGCAACTTTAGCAGAGAAACCTGCAAAGTTTTCATCTTTAGCAACGAAGTCAGTTTGGCAATTTACTTCAACTAAAATTGCTTTGTTACCTTCTTGAGCAATTGTAATTGCACCATCAGCTGCAATGTTACCTGCTTTTTTAGCAGCTTTTGCTTGACCAGATTTACGAAGGTTATCAATCGCTAATTCGATATCACCGCCCGCTTCTGTCAATGCTTTTTTACATTCCATCATTGCAAGACCAGTACGGTCACGTAATTCTTTAACCATGCTTGCAGTAATAGCAGTCATGTGTATCTCCTAAATTCGGTAGAAAATGAATTCTTTTTAGAACAGAAACGGCCCAGAGGATACTCATGGGCCGCCTGCATACTTAACGCTTACTTTGCCACCATCACATGTCGCAAAAATGACAAGCTAGCGTCTAACGCATTAAGCCTCAGAAGCTGGAGCTTCTTCACCTTTCGCTTGTGCATTTGCTTGAGTTTGAGCATATTCTTTACCAGCAAGAATCGCATCAGCCATAGCAGAAGCATAAAGTGTAACTGCACGGATCGCATCATCGTTACCAGGAATAATGTAATCTACGTTATCTGGATTAGAGTTTGTATCAACGATACCAATTACAGGAATACCAAGGTTCTTAGCTTCTTTAATTGCAATCGCTTCGTGATCTACGTCAATTACAAATAAAGCGTCTGGTAAACCACCCATGTTTTTAACGCCACCAAGACCACGCTCAAGTTTTTCCATTTCACGAGTACGTTCTAAAGCTTCACGTTTAGTTAACTTAGCAAAAGTACCATCTTGAGATTGATTTTGAAGGTCTTTTAGACGGTTGATTGACTGGCGAAGTGTTTTCCAGTTTGTCAACATACCACCTAACCAACGGTGATCTACATATGGTTGACCAGCGCGTTGAGCTTGTTCACGGATGATGTTAGAAGCAGCACGTTTAGTACCAACAAACAAAACTTTGTTCTTCTTGCTTGCTAATTGGTTAGCAAAGTTCAAAGCATCATTTAACGCAGGAACAGTGTGCTCAAGGTTGATGATGTGAATTTTGTTGCGCGCACCAAAGATGTATTCGCGCATTTTTGGATTCCAAAAACGTGTTTGGTGACCGAAGTGTGCGCCTGCTTGAAGAAGGTCGCGCATGCTTACGTTGTAATCTGCCATTTTCTTTACCTTAAAGTTTGGGTTAGGCCTCCATATATCCGCATTCTCCACCCTATTGGGCACCCAGAGAAATGTGTCGATATATGTGCGGATTTTATTGCCCCATCGCACAAAGCACGTGAAAGTAAGATTCACGAAAAAGCATTTGATAAAATGGGCGGCTATTTATACCATAGTCACATACAAATTTCCAAAAGTTTTTAAAGATCATGAACAATACTTATGAAGCGCCACGTCGATTAATCAAATCTGCTGAAGATATCGAGAAAATGCGTATTGCAGGGCGACTTGCAGCTGAAGTCTTGGATATGATCAAACCGCATATTAAGCCAGGTGTTACAACACTTGAGCTTGATACGATTTGTCATGACTACATCGTCAATCAACAAGATGCCATTCCAGCATGCTTAGGTTACGGTGCAGCACCAGGGCGTCCAGCATTTCAGCACGTTATTTGCACATCTGTTAATCATGTCGTTTGTCATGGTGTTCCATCTGATGCCAAAAAGTTGAAAAAAGGCGATATCTTAAATATTGACGTCACCGTGATTAAAGATGGGTTCCACGGCGATACCAACATGATGTATATCGTAGGTGAAGACACCTCTATTCTTGCAAATCGATTATGTAAAGTTGCTCAAGAAGCAATGTATCGTGGAATGGAAGCTGTAAAACCTGGTGCAACCATTGGCGATATTGGTAATGCTATTCAGCAATATGTTGAGGCTGAACGCTTTGGTGTTGTCCGTGAGTACTGCGGACACGGAATTGGTACCGTTTTCCATGATGAACCACAAGTTTTACACTATGGTCAACCAAACAGCGGTATGATTTTAGAAGAAGGCATGACTTTTACGATTGAACCAATGGTTAATGCAGGTGATTGGAAAACGAAAACCTTGGGCGATAAATGGACGGTCGTTACAAAAGATCATAGTTTATCTGCACAATATGAACATACCATTTTAGTCACGAAGAATGGTTTGGAGGTTTTAACTGCACGCCCTGAAGAAGATTTAAGTCGTTTTCAAAAATAATATAATCTTGTTCTAATTCTAAAAAGGCTATGTCTGCATAGCCTTTTTTAATTTCATTTGAATTCTTGATCTCATTTAAAGTTTTAAAATTCACATAAGTAACTTTTGACATTCTCTAATATCGATAAGCCTAAATCAGGATGGACTGAACGAGCCAAAGTTAAGGCGCCTGAAAGTAAACTCAATTGAATCATCGCTTCTTTAGAAATTCGCTGATCATTATTGTTCACATCTAATTTTGATAATATTTCTAATAATGCCTCAACGCCTTGATGAAAAGACTCCTTCACAGGTTTATCTTGGCTTTCTCTTGCAACATCAATCGTCAAACAGGATAAAGGGCAACTTTTTCCAGGATTTTCTAAATTTTGTGCAGACAAATAACGATTAATAATGCCATCAAATGCAGCCTTATTATCTTCAGCCTCCTGAACAATACCTTCCCATTTCTCAATTGATCTTTGAAAGGTATTTTTGCATGCAATATCAATTAACTCATCTTTATTTTTAAAATGTTTATAAAATCCGCCATGTGTTAATCCAGCAGTCTTCATCAAATCTGCAACACTCACAGCAAAACCTTTGTCTCGGATCATCTGAGAGGTAATGCTTTCTATATTTTTTCTATTTTGAGCTGCTACTTGCTTTGACACACGAGGCATAATTTAAATTTCCTATTTTCATCATCTGAAAAATATCTAACAATAGATCATCATAAAAGTTATTTTTTAAAATAAAAATATTTTTTTTAATTTAGATTATGATTATAATCTATTTTGTATTTTTGATGTAGTCACCTACATAGAAAATATTCAACACAAAGATATAGCATATTTTCAAGTTCCACAAAAATGCGATTGATTATTGATGGATTATTTTCTCAATTGCAAAAGGATTAGGCATGCAAATAGATCAACAGCAGCATAAGTTTTCAAAAACATTAATTATTATGCTGATTGGTAGTGCGTTTATTTTGGCACTTTCATTAGGTATTCGTCATGGTTTTGGCTTGTACTTAGTTCCAATGAGTCATGAGTTTAACTGGAATCATCAAGTTTTTAGTTTAGCCATTGCTTTTCAAAATCTGCTGTGGGGGGCGGTTCAACCCTTCACTGGAATTTTGGCAGATAAATATGGTAGCAAGAAAGTTGTAGCTGTCGGCGGCGTGCTCTATGCCATTGGTCTAGCATTAATGGCAATCAGTTCGACCTCTGCATTATTAAACGTCAGTTTGGGTTTAATTATTGGACTCGCACTTTCTGCAACTTCTTTTTCAGTTCTACTTTCTGCTGTAGGTCGCGCTGCCCATCCTAGTCGTCGAAGCATGGCGATGGGGATTGCAAGTGCTGCTGGTTCTTTTGGTCAGTTTATTATGCTGCCAACCACTTTACTCTTATTACAACATATTGGTTGGTCTGCTGCACTCATCGTGAGCGCGATATTAGTTGCACTTATTGTTCCGCTTGCGTGGACATTAAAAGCACCTATGTATGTAGACCCGAATGCAACCACAACAACAAAACAACCCTTACTTTCCTTCAAAACCGTTTTTAAAATTGCACTAAAACATAAACCCTTTCTATGGCTTGCATTAGGCTTTTTAGTGTGTGGTTTTCAAGTGGTATTTTTAGGAATTCACTTGCCTGGATATTTGATTGATCATGGTTTTGATGCCTCAACGGGTACCATCTTTCTTGCCTTAGTTGGTTTATTTAATATTTTCGGAACTTATCTAGCTGGCTGGCTTGGTGATAAATATTCAAAACCTCACCTACTCATGGGTTTATATGGTCTAAGAGGAATCACCATTATCATCTTCCTATTACTCCCCTTAAGTGTTTGGACAATCTATGCCTTTGGGGTCATTATGGGAATTTTATGGCTATCTACTGTTCCGCTAACCAATGGAATTGTAGCCAATATGTTTGGTGTCAAATACCTCACAATGCTCAGCGGTCTAGTATTCTTCACACATCAAATTGGTTCTTTTTTTGGTGGATGGCTTGGCGGTTTAAATCATGATATAACTGGTAACTATAACATCATCTGGGGACTTTCAATTTTCCTCAGTTTGGTTGGGGTTTTAGTTCACTTCTTTGTTAATGAGAAGGCAGTCATTCATGATTAATACCATTTCTTTATTCAAAATTGGGCTTTCAATTGGGATCTTCAGCTTATTTGCAATTGCATTTATTTTATGGTTTCAAACACCTAATTTATTTGAATATTTCAATCAAGCGTTCTGCGCACATTAAATTCAGTAATATTTTAACTCAGATTTAATTTGCTTTATCACACAAAAAACCGAGTAAAACGACTCGGTTTTAATCAATATTGCTTATATATTTTTCATTAAATCTAAGCTTTTTAGAATATTTTTACTATTGGGTGCCGTGAAATACCCTAAATTTACAGTAGGATTTTTAGTCGAAAAATGAATATTTAAGTAAGGTGAATCTAATTTTTGAAAGATGTAATCGTGTTCTATAATTTCACCTAAATATCTCCCTTTTAAATCAATAAAAATATTCAATGCAGGTTCGAAATAACCGATACTCTCTCCTGTTGGAGAATATAATTGTTGATTAAAAAAATTGGCAACATGTTTGCCATAACTATTATATAAAGAAATCATAATTTCACCTTTATTTAGAATTTATTCATAGTGAGTTGAACATTATTACACAAAATACAGTTTTTTCATAAATTATTATTCGCCTAACCTTATCCGTATCAATAAATTTCCAAGAATAAATTCAGCAGAAAATCTGACATGCCTTACATGTACCTGCATTTATAAAATCAATATTTATAAAATGTGAAAATAAATAATCACTTATTGTTTAAATAATTTATTGATCTAAGAGGTTGCGATTTTCTATTGCTTTGCAATTTCTATATCGAAGCTTTTTTACAGTTATTAGCCACGTCCCTCTCATTAGAAAGCCATCATCCTCCGAGTAATCTTGCAAAATAAGCTAAAAAAATTGTTTAAATAAACAACATGTAAAAATATCGCGCTTCATTTAATTTAGAAACTAAAATCATTTAAGTCAGTTTATGTCGCGCTGTCATAGCACTGTCACATTTTTTTTGGCATGATAAGCTAACACAATGATTGAATAATGATAAATGAAGCAAATGAGATGGTTAGAACTTCTTTCAACAGTTCGTTTAGGAAGTAAAAAAAATAATACTGAACAAGCACGTAGCCCTTTTCATAAAGATTATGATCGAATTATTTTTTCCCAGAGTTTTAGACAGCTCAACCGAAAAACTCAAGTTCATCCCTTAACTCAACATGATGGAATTCATACACGACTCACACACTCTTTAGAAGTCTCCTGCATTGGCCGATCTTTAGGAATGCTTGCGGCTGAAAAAATCAAAGATGAACTTCCTGTCTGGATTTCACCTGCCGATGTAGGTGCCATTATTCAGGCAGCATGTTTAGCACACGATATTGGTAATCCACCATTTGGACATTCAGGTGAATATGCCATTCGTGAATGGTTTGATGATATTTCTCATACTGATTTTTTACGACACTTAAGTTTAGAACAACAAGCAGATCTACGCCAATTTGAAGGCAATGCGCAGGGTTTAAGATTATTAACCAAAATTGATTATCATCCACATGATGGTGGAATGCGTTTAACCTATGCAACTTTAGGTGCTTATTTAAAATATCCTTGGTTATCAAAAACCATTGAATCTCAAGGAAATACACCTGCGAGCCACCGTGCTAAGTTTGGTTGTTATCAGGCAGAAAAAGATATTTTACAACAAATTGCCGAGCAACTGGGTCTCATTCAACTGGGAGACTATCATTATTGCAGACATCCCTTGACTTACTTATTAGAAGCTGCAGATGATATGTGTTATGCCTTAATTGATTTAGAAGATGGCATTACACTGAACATGTTAAACTATGCAGAAGTTGAACCGATTTTCTTGGCACTCATCCAGGATTATGGTATTCCCGCAGAGCTTAATATGCCCAATACCACATGGCATCAAAAAATTGCGGCCTTGCGTGGTCGTGTTATGAAACGTTTAGTGGATGAAGTGACAACTGCATTTGCAAAACAGCATTGGCAAATTCTTTCTGGGCAATTACAAGGCAGCCTTTTAGACTACTGTTCACCAGATATTGCAATCGGCATTCATCGTGCTAAAGAACTTGCCCGTGAAAAAATTTTTGAACATCCACAAAAAGCAGGGTTAGAAATTATTGGTCATCAAAGTTTACAAACCATTTTAGATGCATTTATTCCCTTAACAACGCCACACAAAACCTTAAGCTTTAAAGAACAGCGCTTATTGGCTATTTTGAATCGCTCAGGGGTTTATTTTGAACAAGATCATTATGAAAATATTATGCAAGTACTTGATATTATTTCTAAGTTTTCAGATCATCAAGCCTATCAACTTTCTCAAGAATTAAGAGGAAATAAAATAGGCGCCATCTAGAATTTTAATACTAAACTCTAAAATGATGTTTTATTTAACGAAGTGGATGAAGTTTATTCTAAACTTTCAATATTTAGTTCGTACCATTTTGCGTTTAAAGCAAATGGTCTCTAATATTCTCCCATTAACATAGAAGTGAATAATATAAATGATTGGATGTTTAATTGGTGAAGTTCTTGCTTTGGAAGCACCGACTGTCGTGTTAAACGTAAATGGTCTTGGTTATGAAATTGACACCCCGCTTTCAACTTTTTGCCAATTACAAAAAGGGCAAAAAGTAACGCTTTGGACACACTTAACTGTTCGTGAAGATGCGCAACTTCTTTATGGCTTCTTAGATGCACGTGAAAAATCTATTTTTCGTACCCTATTAAAAGTAAATGGTGTTGGCCCTAAAATGGCTTTGGCGATTTTATCGACATTAAGTACAGAAATGCTCATTCATACCGTAGAAAATGAAGATATAAATACACTGATTAAAGTTCCAGGTGTAGGGAAAAAAACTGCTGAACGTTTAATGATCGAACTTCGTGATCGTTTTAAAGCAATGGCAACAACATCGCAGCCCCATAATTCAACTATTGACCAAATTCAATTTACTGGAAATTCTGCTATTGCTGAGGCTGAAGCTGCTTTACAATCTTTAGGTTATAAACCTTTAGAAGCACAAAAACTCGTGAATGCAGTCAAAGGTGATTTGACAGAAGCAGGTGAAATTATTCGTGCTGCTTTAAAATCTATGAATCGGTAATTTAGAATAATAATCTATTCGTATCTTATATAAACGTTACAGTGACAGAGACTAATCACATCATTATGCAAGACCGTTTAATTAGTGGTTCAGAAAAACCCGAAGATCATTTTGATCGTGCAATTCGTCCAACCTCGCTCGATGATTATATTGGGCAACCTGTTGTACGTGAACAAATGGAAATCTTCATTGGTGCTGCACGTGGACGTGGTGAAGCATTAGACCATACTTTAATTTTTGGGCCTCCAGGTTTAGGAAAAACAACACTTGCCAATATTATTGCACGAGAGATGGGGGGAAATTTAAAATCAACCTCTGGTCCAGTGTTAGAGCGTGCTGGTGATTTGGCTGCAATGCTCACCAATTTAGAAGAAGGTGATGTTTTATTTATTGATGAAATTCACCGTCTTTCTCCAGTCATTGAAGAAATTCTTTATCCAGCCATGGAAGATTATCAACTTGATATTATGATTGGAGAAGGTCCAGCAGCACGCTCGATCAAATTAGATTTACCGCCTTTCACCTTAGTTGCAGCAACCACTCGTGCAGGCTTACTCACCTCTCCACTACGTGACCGTTTTGGTATTGTGCAACGTTTAGAGTTTTATTCGGTTGATGATCTGACTCACATTGTGACACGTTCTGCCAATTTAATGAATGTACCAATTACTGAAGCAGGTTCACGTGAAGTTGCACGCCGTTCACGTGGCACTCCACGTATTGCAAATCGTCTATTAAGACGTGTTCGTGATTACGCACAAGTCAAAGGAACAGGTGATGTTACTCAGGATATGGCACAACGTGCCTTAGATATGCTCAATGTAGATAAAGATGGTTTGGACACTTTAGACCGTCGTTATTTATCGATGCTCCTTGAGCGTTTTGATGGAGGACCAGGCGGTGTTGAAGCTTTAGCAGCAGCGATGGCGGAAGACTCAGGTACCCTAGAAGATGTTATTGAGCCTTACCTAATTCAACAAGGCTATGTGATGCGTACTGCACGTGGACGCATTGCAACCAATATGGCCTATTTACAATTTGGTCTAACACCGCCAGAACCAAAAGAAAAATAATCTCACCTTGGGGCTTAACATTATTCTACAATTCAAATAATGCTAAGCTCCATCTCAATCAAAATTATTACTGAGTTTCCGTAAACTCTTTAAAATCAGCTTTTCGAATCATTGAATGAATCCCTTTAGTTTTATCAACGACTTGAGAGACCTGAAAGTCCGTTGCAGCGCTTAAATATGCATAAGCAATTTCTTCAGAAATTCCATATTCATTCACTAAAAAGCGAATAGCTTCTCGGGTTGATTTTTTCATTGCTTCATTTAAATCTTCATCTAATCCAGGTGTAATCCAAAATTCTGCATTTTCTGCTAATGGTTGAGTCAATGTTCCCCCAGGAATTTTGTCTTTCCCAGACTTTAAAACGGTAATTTTAAATGTTGCACGTGCAGAGCCTTCTAAAGCAGTTAAGGCCACTTCACCATCACCTTGAACAAAATGACTATCCCCTGTATAAAATAATGCACCAGGAACTTGCACTGGATAGTATGCCGTTGCACCAGCACTTAACTCATTGATATCTATATTCCCACCATAAAAAGATGGTGGTACAGAATGAATCGCATCACCAGTATTTGGAGCAACCCCCATTGTTCCCATAAATGGATTTAATGGGAAACGAATGGATTTACCACTTTCAGTTTTTAAAACACCTTCCCATTCACCACGCTTATTTTTTTCAATTGGGGTAAAAATTGAAACATTGCCATACTTTTCAGGCTCGGCAGCAGATGCATCTGGATATTTTGGTCGTTTTGGAAACTCTCCGACTAATGTCCCTTTACCATGTCGATTTGAAATCACCCCATACGGTACGCGTGGCTCTACCTTTAAGATTTCCACCTTTAAAATATCGCCAGGCATTGCATCTTCAATATAGATAGGCCCTGTAATAATATGTGGGCCATCATGATCAAAGTCATGTTTTAAGTGCGATGTGGTAATGATTTTGGCTTCATCTAGAATATGCTCAGATTTAACACCTTTCGAAGTAAAATATTTTTCGGCATTTCGTCCCTGATCTTCCAATAAACCTTCATGCGATACGGTATCAAATGTAATTGTACTACCCGACGGAATTGTTAGTACTGGCTTTGCATCTTTGTTTGGAAGATATCCCCAAGTGATCGTATTTAGTGTACTTGGCACATAATAGTTCCCTTTATAAGGACCACTTTTGAGCAAAGTTGGCTGATTTTCCAATTGCTTTAAAATGATAAAATCTGTTGCAAATGCCTGATCTGTCAAGATTGGAAAACTGGTTGCAATAGCAAAAGAGAATGCGAATGGCTTAAACATATTTTCATATCCCAAAAGTAATCTAATGTACTTTTGCTATGCAACTTAAATGCCAAACTACTAATTATCATATCTATTTTATTTTTTTGAGCATTATACATTCAAAATATTTGAAACCTTGTGCCATTGGACGAAAAAATCAAAATGATAAACTGCGAAGCACTTGTAGTAAGTGCTTTACACTCAAATTTAATTTTTAAAAATGAAGATGTACGCGTAAAGCCTTTAACTTTAAAATAGATAACGGAAAAACAACATGGCGAATAAATTTGAATTCAACATTCGTATCTACATGGAAGATACAGATGCGGGTGGTATTGTTTACCATGCCAACCATATTCGTTTCATGGAGCGCACACGTACGGAATGGCTTCGTGCATCAGGTATAGATCATTATTGGCATCAAAAAGATTATCATTTTGTTGTACATAAAATTAGTCTAAAATATATGCGTCCAATTTTAATGGATGATTTAATCACGGTTACCGCTAGCGTAGTTTCTTGTAAAGCATCGTCTTTTGTGTTGCAACAAAATATTTATCGTGGTGAAATCATGCTAGCATCTGGTGAGGTAGAATTGGCTTGTATTAGCAATGAAATGAAACCTCTCAGATTACCTACAGAAATTCACGGCTTAATTCTAAAAGAATTAGGACAAGATTAAAGAAATTAATCGGCTCAATGTAACTATGGCAACTCAATTAGAATCAACACTGCACGTATCTGACCTTATTCTTCAAGCAAGTCCTGTTGTCCAACTGGTAATGCTTTTGCTACTTTTAGCTTCTTTATACAGTTGGTTTTTAATTGCCAAGTTACATATGAGTTATAAAAAAGCACAAGCCAATGATCACCACTTTCAAAAAATATTTTGGTCTGGTGCAGAACTCAGCACACTTTATAATAATGCACAGCTCAACTCTAAGCGTGTTGGTTTAGAAGATATTTTTTATCAAGGATTAAGTGAATTTTTTAAGCTTAAAAAGCGCCATGCTTCATCCCCGCAAACCATTGATGGCACGGAACGTATTTTACGTGTTGGACTCAGCCGTGACCAAGGCGATTTGGAACAAGGCTTAGGTGCACTTGCAAGTATTGGCTCTGTTGCACCTTATGTGGGTCTGTTTGGAACGGTATGGGGGATTATGAATGCTTTTATTGGATTGGCTGATGTAGATCAAGTCACTTTAGCTACCGTTGCACCTGGTATTGCAGAGGCACTCATTGCGACAGCAATTGGCCTATTTGCTGCAATTCCTGCTGTATTGGCATTTAACCACTATACGGCAAAAGGTGAGTCAATTTATTCTGATCGTGCACTATTTGCAGAAGAGATGATTGCACTTTTACAGCGTCAATCTTTAGGATCAACTCAGGATCAAGAATAATGGCGATACAACGTTCTGGACGCTTTGAGCGTATCAAAAAACCCTTAAAAAGTGATATGAACGTCGTACCTTATATTGACGTTATGCTAGTACTTTTAGTGATTTTTATGGTGACAGCCCCCATGATCACTACAGGAATCAAAGTTGACTTACCCGAGGCGAATAGTTCTCCAATTGAATCAAAAGATGCCCCTGCTATTATTAGCTTAGATAAAGATGGACAGTATTATTTAAAATATAAAGACTTAGGTTCAAATCAAGCTTTAAGCATTGAGCAATTAACGTCTATTTTAAGCGATGCACAAATGACCGCTAAAACTGAAAATAAAGAATTAAATGTCATTATTGAAGGTGAAAAGTCTCGTTCATATGGAGAGGTGATGTCTTTAATGAACAGCCTTCAACAAGCTGGATTAACTCAAGTAGGTCTATTGACTGAGCCGTTAAAATAAATGAAAGACTTTCGCAATCCTCCTTTTAAACAAAATGCAATTGCGCTTGGATTTACAGTAAGTATCCATATTGTGGCAATTGTAGGCTTGCTTTATTTAGGTATGAGCCGACCACCAGAACCACCTAAACCGCTCAAAACAGTTTTAATCACACCTGAAGACTTACAACACATTACTCGTGAAACTACAGCGTTTGAAGAAACAACACATACCAACGTTGCTGAAAATATTACTCAGACTGCTGAACCTATAGAATCTGCACCTATTATACCGACAGCCGCCCCAACTCCAGCAATACAAAACAATGAACAAAAGATGATAGATGATTCTATCAAAGCAAAAGCTGATGCAGCAAACAAAGCAAAAGCCGATGCAGATGCCAAAGCGAAAGCTGATGCAGCAAACAAAGCAAAAGCCGATGCAGACGCCAAAGCGAAAGCTGACGCAGCAGCGAAAGCGAAAGCCGATGCAGACGCCAAAGCGAAAGCTGACGCAGCAGCGAAAGCGAAAGCCGATGCAGCAAACAAAGCAAAAGCCGATGCAGACGCCAAAGCGAAAGCCAATGCTGCGGCTAAAGCAAAAGCCGACGCAGATGCCAAAGCGAAAGCTGATGCAGCAAACAAAGCAAAAGCCGATGCTGCGGCTAAAGCAAAAGCCGATGCTGCGGCTAAAGCGAAAGCCGACGCAGATGCCAAAGCGAAAGCTGATGCAGCAAACAAAGCAAAAGCCGATGCTGCGGCTAAAGCAAAAGCCGACGCAGATGCAAAAGCGAAAGCTGATGCAGCAAACAAAGCAAAAGCCGATGCTGCGGCTAAAGCAAAAGCCGACGCAGATGCCAAAGCAAAAACTGACGCAGCAAACAAAGCAAAAGCCGACGCAGATGCCAAAGCAAAAACTGACGCAGCAAACAAAGCAAAAGCCGACGCAGATGCCAAAGCGGATGCAGATGCCAAAGCTTCCGCGGCTGTACAAGCAAAAGAAGAAGCTGCCACTAAAAAAGCTGAAGCTAAACGTATCGCTTCTTCTGCTAAAAAAGATTTTGAAAATAAAATTTATAGAGCTTGGGAAACACCTGCGGGTTCTTCTGGTAAAAGAGCCACAGCCCGTATTACATTAAGTGATAGCGGTAGCGTGCAATCAGTTATTGTAAATTCTACTGACCCAGATATGAAAGCCAGTATTGAGGCCGCTGTGCGTGCAGCAGCACCTTACCCGATGCCTTCAGATCCAGAGGCTAGACGTGAAGCAAGATCGATTTCATCAACCTTTACATCAAAATAACGAAGCAAACCTCTCCTCTTTTAAATGATTTATGATTGAATAAGAGGAGAGGTTTACGATTAACTAAAAAAGATAAAATATTACAAAGTATATTGTTTATGTTATAAATTAACGAATCATAAAAATGATCTTAACGAATTTATTTCATATTTTTTTTACAGAACTATATAATGATCTACTTTAAATAAAATAAAATCATGCCATTATGTATGGCAATCACAATTCACAAAAATTTTTTAGATTTGAGTATAGAACGAATGATACACAATACGCGTAAACATTTACTCTCCCTTGCTATCTTTACGGCCCTAGGTGCCAGTTTATCTTTTCATGTTCAAGCTCAGCTTCAATTAGAGATTGAAAAAGCTCCTGAAGCAGCACCTAAAATTGCTATTGTCCCTTTTACAAATGACACCAATATTTACCCAATTATTGAACAAGACTTAAATCGTTCAGGTAAATTTACCAGCTCTTCTAAAAACTTACCCGCAACTGCAAGTTTAGATAATCCAAATGCTGCAGCATGGCAAACGGCTGGTGTTCCTTATGTTGTCAATGGAACAATCAAACAAAATGCGAATGGTGGATATGATATTCAATATCAACTTTATGATGTTGAAAAAAAGCAATATTTATTAAGTGAAATCCTAACAGTCCCTGCCAATCGTGTACGTGCAGCAGCACATTTAATTAGCGACACCATTTATGAAACATTAACGGGTATAAAAGGTGATTTCAGTGGTCGTATTGCCTATGTATTACGAAACCCTGCTACACCAGACGAACGTTACACGTTACAAATTGCAGATACAGATGGTGAACAGCCTCGAACGATTTTAACCTCTCGTGATCCAATTTTATCACCCGCATGGACACCTGATGCTAAAAAAATTGCGTATGTTTCTTTTGAAACAAAACGCCCTGCAATTTATATTCAAGACTTAGCTACGGGACAACGTGAAAAATTTGCAAGTTTCCGTGGCTTAAATGGTGCACCTAGTTTTTCCCCAGATGGAAAAAGTATGTTATTTACCGCATCAATGCATGGAAATCCTGAAATCTATCAAATGAATTTACAGTCTCGTGAAATCAAACGTTTAACAAATGATAGTGCCATTGATACTGAAGCACGTTACGCACCAGATGGAAAATCATTTATTTTCACCTCTGATCGTGGTGGTTCTGCACAAATTTATCGTTATGATTTAGATACGGGTGCAACCAAACGTTTGACATTTAGAGGCGCATTTAACGCACGTGGATCTTTAAGTGCAGATGGCAAAAAATTGGCTCTTGTACACCGCCCAAGTGGAAGTAACTATAAAGTTGCTGTACAAGATCTGAATTCAGGTGTCACTAATATTTTAACCCAAACAAGCCTAGATGAATCTCCAAGCTTCTCACCCAATGGACAAATGGTCGTGTATGCGACACGTGAAGGTTCACGAGGTTTACTGTCTATTATGTCACTTGATGGGCGCTTTAAAATGAATTTACCCAGCGAACAAGGTGAAGTAAGAGAACCTGCTTGGGCACCAAAGTAATTGTTTTAGTTTTAAACTTTTTATACATTAAATTTCATGGAGAAGAAAATGAAAGCACTTAAACTCTTCGTTTTACCACTACTAGCAACATCACTTGTAATGACAGGATGTGCGAGTCGTAAACCAGCAGCAACAATAGATTCAACGCAAGGTCTTTCTGGTACAAATAGTGGTGTCACTGTCAGTACACAAGGTCTCAGTGACGACGCTGCCCTCAACGCGCAAAATTTAGCTGGCGCGTCTGCTAAAGGTGTTACCGAAGCCAATAAACCGTATTTAGCAAAACGTGTCGTTTATTTTGATTATGATAGTAGCGACTTATCAAATGAAGATTATTTAACACTGCAAGCCCATGCTCAATTCTTAATGGCAAATGCAAACTCTCGTGTTGCTTTAACTGGACACACAGATGAACGTGGCACACGTGAATACAACTTAGCATTAGGTGAACGACGTGCAAAAGCGGTTGAAAGCTTTCTAGTTTCAAATGGTGTAAATTCAAACCAACTTGAACCAGTGAGCTATGGCAAAGAAATGCCTATTAATCCTGGACACAATGAAAGTGCATGGAAAGAAAACCGCCGAGTAGAAATCAATTACGAGGCGGTACCACCACTTCTAAAATAAGTAAATTAAAATAAAAAAGAGCACTCCAATGAGTGCTTTTTTTATTTTTCAACATCTGTTGTCGAAGTGTCCGTTTGTAAAGCTTCAATCATATCGTGTTTATTCACTTTTTTATATTCAGGTCTCACCTCATATTCTTTCCAAGCTTCTTGCACTTTTTCAGGCGAAATATCATCTAAACTAATCGCTTCATTCGGTGTTGGCGTTTTATCAAACTTCAATGTTGTCATGTTTACGCTCCTCTACTATTTCCTTTTATTTATATCAACATAGCATCTTTCTACAGACTTTCAAGGGTAAATGAATCTAAATAATATGGTTTTAATTTTTCTTTTTCAGCAATCTCATCTAAAATACAGCGCTATATGTCGGTAGCTGCATGATTTACAGCTATCCCCCATTTTTTGGAGCTTCACCCTCATGTCAAACCTTACCCTTTCACAATTCCTAAAAAAGCAAGATGGCAACTTAACACCCGAACTTACTCAAGTCATTGAAACTATTGCTGACACATGTAAGACAATTGATCAAGCGCTACAAAAAGGAGCTTTAGCAGGAATTTTAGGTAGTGCTGAACATGAGAATGTACAGGGTGAAACTCAAAAAAAATTAGATATTATTTCAAATGATTATTTAATCGATGCGTTAAAAGTGCATCCACATGTGGGTGGATTAGCCTCTGAAGAACTTGATGAATTTACACCAGCTCAAGAAAATGGCAAATATTTAGTTTTATTTGATCCACTTGATGGTTCAAGTAATATTGATATCAATATGTGTGTAGGAACTATTTTTTCAATTCTGCCTGCTAAAAATGCGATAACTCAAACAGAAGATTTTATGCAAGCTGGGTTACAACAAGTATCCGCTGGTTATGTATTATATGGTCCATCTACTATGTTAGTTTTGACCGTGGGTGCTGGTGTTGTATCATTTACACTAGATCCAGAATCACAAGAATTTTTACTTACTGCTGAAAATATTACGGTTGCTGCTGATACTCAAGAATATGCGATCAATGCATCAAATCAACGTCATTGGGAAACACCTGTTCAACGTTATATTGATGAATTATTGGCAGGTAAAATAGGACCGCGAGAAAAAGATTTCAATATGCGCTGGGTTGCATGTATGGTGGGTGATATTCATCGTATTTTATGCCGTGCAGGTATTTTCATGTATCCCTACGATACAAAAGATCCTAAAAAAGCAGGTCGTTTACGTTTAATGTACGAAGCAAATCCAATGAGTATGCTGATTGAACAAGCGGGTGGCGCATCTACAACAGGACGTACACGTATTTTAGAGATTCAACCAACTGAACTTCACCAACGCGTACCTGTCATTATTGGCTCTAAAAATGAAGTCAACTTAGTTACTCAATATCATCATTAATTATTTCTAAAGCATTGATTGGTTTTCACCAATCAATGCGGATTATTGCACTTATGTCCACTATTTTTCTTGAATCAAAAGACAATCCTAAAATTAAACACTTACGTGGCTTAATTGAACAAAATGCCTATCGAAAAAAACAAGGACAAACAGTTCTTGAAGGTACACATTTATGTCTGGCATGGTTAGAAGAAAACCGTAAAATCAACTCGATTTTCACCACAGAAAAATCGTTAACTCATCCTGAAATCTGTGATGTTTTAGACCTTTATCAAGGTTCAGTCTTTATTATTTCAGAATCGTTATATAAAGACCTCAGTACATTAGGAACAACATTACCCTGTTTAGCCATTATTGACTTACCTAGTTCAAGCAAAAGTTTGGACTATAAAACGGATACTTTAATTTTAGAAAACATTCAAGATCCTGGTAATGTTGGTACATTATTACGTTCGGCTGCTGCTGCGGGAATTCAACAAATTGTTTGTACAAAAGGTTCAGCCTCATTATGGTCACCACGTGTGCTACGTGCAGGAATGGGTGCACATTTTAGCTTATATACCTATGAGAATATTCAACTTGAAGATATTCTAGAAAATTTTCAAATTCCTGTATATGCAACCGACTCTCACCAATCCTCAAGTTTATATGACAAAAATTTAACTCAACAATGTGTTTGGATTTTAGGTAATGAAGGACAAGGAGTTTCTGAATTTGCACTGAAACATGCAGAAGCAGTCACAATTCCTCAACCTGGTGGACAAGAATCGTTAAATGTTGCAGTTGCTGGCTCTATTTGTTTCTTTGAAATGGTTCGTCAACGTCAATAAATGTTTAATTTGTTATCAATCAGTCTCTTCTATAAACAAAATAGATTACACTAGAAAAAATAATAATGTGTGATGTCAACCTAACCATTATTTTTAACGTTATATAGATATGAACTTAAAAATAATGGTGGGTGGCGAGTATCCAATAATAGGATCTTCCATCTCTATGGATGAAATGCCAAAACAGACTCGAGCAGTCAATACGAGTACTCTTAAGAGTACGGCTGAGATGCGTCTGAAGAATTTCATGCATGAGGTTACTGGTCGTGCACTGGTGATGATGGAAAGTGCAACGCAACATCAACATGGTATTGCCATGGATTTAGTACAAGAAGCTTTTATTGCTTTGCATAAATCCTATTCAGAAAAATCGACTGAAGAATGGTATCCACTGTTTTACACCATTTTAAATAGTAAGTTACAAGATTGGCGCCGTAAAGAAGCTCGTCGAAATCAACCTTTTTCATTTTTTAAAAAGATTAATCTTGATGATGACGATATTGAACAGCAAAATATTGTTGATGACAATACACCGAACCCCTATGCTTTTTTAGATCAAGAAGCGACAGCTGAAGAAATTCAAGCAGCAATTGCCCAACTTCCTGTTCGGCAACAGCAAGCTTTTATGCTCAGAGCATGGGAAGGATTTGATGTTCAAACCACTGCGCAAATTATGAATTGTTCAGAAGGTAGTGTAAAAACTCATTACCACCGCGCCATTCAGGCATTACGTAGTACTTTGGCACATATGAATCCTTATTCAGGAGAATCATCACCATGAAAAAAGATGATTTCTTAAAACAAGTTACCTCTAAACTTAATGGTCTTGCTCAGCAACATCAAGATAAACCAATGATCATGAATAATGTTTTAGAACATATTCACGATAAAAAAACGAATCGTTTTGGTTTATGGAAAATGTCGGGCTTTGCGGTTGCAGCAGCGCTTGCAGGCTTCATTATTTTCCCGAACTCTTCAGATTTTACACCTAAAACTGAAAATCAAGTCGTTATTTCACCTAAACTTTCACCACAAATGGTCGAAGATTTAGAAATGTTAATGATTTTAGGTGAGGATAAAATTCCACATGGCAGCTAAGCGAGTTATTTTGGCTTTTTGTGCAATTAGTTTTTTGCAAACAAGTTTTGCAGGTTTTGAACGTTTTTGGATTTTTTCCAAAGATGCCGACACAGAAGTAACGGATGCTTGGGAGAATATGAGTGAGGAAGAACAACAAGCTCTCATTAAACGTTATCAGTCCTTAAAAGAAGTTCCAGATGAAACCAGCAACTCTCTACAGCAACGTATGGACTGGTTTGCACAACTACCTGAGGCTGAAAAACAAAAAATGCGTGAAGCTTGGCAAAAAATGAGTCTTCAAGAACGTAAAGAACTTGCGCAACGATTACAAAAAGCAAATCCTGAACAACGTACACAAATTCGTACCGAATATATTAATAAATATAAGAATACAATCAACAATTAAAAAAGACCTCACTTGAGGTCTTTTTTAATTTCTAATACTTTGCTTAATCTTGATATTCATCTATAAGTGCATAAATTTGCCGTAAATTCGAACCATTCAACTTAATTCGGTCACCTTTTAAGAGTTGAATAAGTTTTTCTAAAACTTGCAGTAACACTGAAGTTTGATGTGGTCCATGTAACAAGAGATGATCAACAAGCTGTTGATCTATATGTATACCACGTCGCTCTAACACCGAATTAACCAAAGCAATTCGATCTGCAAATAAGCTTCCATTAGGCACTTTTACACTGACAGCTTGCGTTAATCTAGATTGTAAATCTGGAAGTTCCAACTTTAATTCAATGGGTGCAAATCGTGAGGAAAAAACCAACTGCCCTCCAACCTCATTACTATAATTAATTAAATGAAAAACAGCACGTTGCCAATGTGGAACTCCACTAATTGCTTCTATATCATCTAATGCAACTAAATCGTATTGATCAAGGCAGGTAATCGCTTCTGTTGGAGCATCTAATAATTCGAGTAAAGAAACTTTTATTGCAGTTTTTCCAACCTCTAAATATGAATCACAAATTGCAGAAAGCAAATGACTTTTCCCACTTCCTGCTGCACCATATACATAAAATCGATTCACCAATCCAGCATGAAGTTGGCGTACTGCATCTATAACATGCCCCCAACCTGGGCCCGAAAAGTCACCTATTCGAGCATCTAGTTGAGGTTCTATGTCGAGTTGCAATTGACGCATATAAAATGGTTTTCCCTATGATGAATCTTTGTTCTCGGATTCTGTTATTTTAACCGATTTCTCATTTGCTTGCTGAGAATTTCCTTGCTGATTATGTAGTTCAATGGATACATCAATATTAGCAGTTTCAATATTAATTGTACCTGCTGAGGTTTCATGAATAAGTACCTTATCTTTACCATACATTGGGCTATTTTCATAAAAATCACGCAAATGGCGTAAAAGTACAACAATGACTGCAGCAACTGGTAAAGCAATTAACATTCCTAAGAAACCAGCCAATTGTGCACCTGCAAGAACTGCAAAAACAACCGCAACTGGAGAAAGACCAATTTTATCCCCTAATAAGAAGGGCTGTAGAATATAACCCTCTACTGCCTGTCCAATTAAGAAAACTACTCCAACCATTGCAAAATGAAACCAATCGAGTCCAAATTGAAAAAAGGTTGCAATTCCAGCAGCAATAATACCAACAGCAAAACCTAAATAGGGAATAATGCTGGCTAAACCAGCAACCATCCCAATAATTAAACCAACTTCAAGACCAACTATTTGCAATCCCACAGCATAAATGACCCCCAATAGAACCATTACTAAAAATTGACCTTTAACAAATGCACCTAAAACACTGTGACACTCTTTTGCAATTTGTAGTGTCGTCGCTTCATAAGGACGAGGAATTAATCGACGAAAACTCGCTAACATTCGATTCCAATCTAAAAGAAAATAGAACGTAATAATAGGAATAAGCACAATTGTGCCCCCTACTTGAATGAAGTTTAAGCCTGACTGAGCAAGTCTTAATATTAGTGTTTGAATACTGTCTACATTATAATTGGTTTGAACATATTCCATAATGGCTTTAGACATTTGATCAGTATCAATTTCCAAAGGAACTAAGTGAAAAAACTTAGAAAACCAAGGGAGAAAATCAAAATTTATCCAGTGTACACCTTTAGGTATGCTTGCTTTGGCATACATTAACTGTTCCCAAACCAATGGAACTAAATACCATACTGCCCAAGTAATCACTAAACCAATGCCAACAAAAACTAAACTAATCGAAAGCCAACGTGGTAAACCAATCTTATGTAAAACATCAACCAACGGGCTAAAAAAATAAGCGATAAAAAATGCACCAACAAAAGGAATTACAACGGGTTTAAGTAAGTAAATTACCCAAAGCACCAGTGCAATTCCACATAAGATAAAAATACGACGCAAGGTACGATCTATCATTAAAATTGGCCTTTTATAAGATTATTCATTCTATAAGGAAAAATATTTAAATTAAGATAACATTTTAGCGCAGAAATAACATAAGAGTCTTTGATATTCGGGTATAATCGCCACGCCAATGCGGAGACTTCATTATGAGCAACTCAACTTCTACCCCAAACACTGGTTTAAGCTACAAAGATGCAGGTGTCGACATCGAAGCGGGCGACGCATTAGTCGATCGAATCAAATCTGTTGCTAAACGCACCACACGCCCTGAAGTCATGGGCGGTCTAGGTGGCTTTGGAGCACTTTGTAAAATTCCTAAAGGTTATGAAGAACCTGTTCTCGTATCTGGCACAGATGGTGTAGGTACAAAATTACGTTTAGCATTAAACTTAAACCGTCATGACACGATTGGTCAAGACTTAGTTGCAATGTGTGTAAACGATCTATTAGTCTGCGGTGCAGAACCTCTTTTCTTTTTAGACTATTACGCTACAGGTCACTTAAATGTTGATGTTGCAGCAGATGTTGTAACAGGTATCGGTAAAGGCTGTGAGCTTGCAGGTTGTGCCTTGGTTGGCGGTGAAACTGCTGAAATGCCAGGCATGTATGAAGGTGAAGACTACGATTTAGCAGGATTTTCTGTAGGTGTTGTCGAAGCAAGTAAAATCATTGATGGTTCTAAAGTTAAATCAGGAGATGTTCTGATTGGCTTAGCATCTTCTGGCGCACACTCAAATGGTTATTCACTTCTTCGTAAAATTTTAGATGTTAAAAATGTAGATTTAACACAAATTGTAGATGGTCGTTCACTTGCAGATACCGCAATGGAGCCAACTCGTATTTATGTAAAACCAGTTTTAGAATTATGTAAGCAAGTTGATGTTCATGCGATGGCGCATATTACTGGAGGCGGCTTACCTGGAAATTTACCACGTGTACTGCCGAATGGTGCACAAGCAGTCATTCATGAAGCATCTTGGGAATGGCCTGAATTGTTTAAACTTCTTCAAAAAGAAGGTGGTGTTGAACAATTTGAGATGTACCGTACATTCAACTGTGGCGTAGGTATGGTCATTGCAGTTGATGCTACTGATGCCGAAAAAACCATTGATGTATTGACTGCTCAAGGTGAAAAAGCATGGAAAATTGGTCATATCCAAGAGCATGCCGATTCTGTTGAGGGTGCCAACGAAAAAATTCGTGTAATTTTTGCGTAACCTCCCATGATAAAAATTGCTGTACTTGTTTCAGGCAGTGGAAGTAACTTACAAGCACTGATTAATGCTAAGTTATCTGGCAAAATTGTAGGTGTAATTTCCAATAAGCCTGAAGCTTATGCTTTAGAACGAGCAAAGCAAGCGAATATTCAAACTATGGTTATTGCACATCAGCAATATCCCCATCGTGAAGCTTTTGATGACGCGATGCATCAGCAATTGCTAGATTGGGACGTAGATTTAGTCGTTCTTGCAGGATTTATGCGTATTCTCAGTGCTAAATTTGTCCAAGCTTGGGAAGGAAAAATGATTAATATTCATCCTTCACTCTTGCCAAATTATAAAGGTATGCATACTCATCAACGTGTACTCAACACAGGTGATGTATATCATGGTTGCACCATTCATTATGTCACTGCAGAGCTTGACGCAGGTCAAGCTTTAGCGCAAGGCGTGCTTCAAGTTGCACAACATGATCATGCGACAAGCCTTGCACAGCGTGTTCACACACTTGAGCACATGATCTATCCTCAAGTGGTTGAATGGATCTGTACAGGCACAATTCAACATACAGCACTTGGTGTGTTATACCGTGATCAAATCATGCAAAAACCGATTCAGTTTTGTAAGTTGTAAATCGTAATGTATAAATAAAAAAACGCATCTCAAGATGCGTTTTTTTATAGCTTAATATTTAAAATCTTAAAGTTTAAGCCTCTTGTTGTCGAATAATCTGCTGAATGAGTTGAACGGCTTCAACAGGATGTTCCAAAGGAAACATATGCCCTCCTGGCGTAATACTAAAAGGAATACCAAATTTCTTTTGTACTTTTTGAGGAAATTTACGCGGTAAAAAAGGACTGTTTTCAGCCACAATTAAGTGTACAGGAACCAACGGCTTTGCCTGAGGTAACCACCATAAAGACGGGTTCGTTCTAAAAATATTAACTTCATCCATTTTTGGAATTGTAAGCTGTACTCCACCACGAACAGGATCATCTGTTAAAGCATAATCAAGATAAGCTTGAAAACAATCCGCATCAAAATCTTGATAAAAACCTTTCGGTCTTAATAGTTCTGCGGCTTGCTCACGAGAATCCCAATGATCACGCCTACGCTTAGATAATCCTGCTGGAGACATTTTATCCAAAGCTTTTAAATGAAACATTTTAGCAATTTGTAATGCAAAGCCTTCTTTACCCATAATCATAGGTGGATCTAACATGATCACTTGTTCAAATAATTCAGGTCTTTTTAATGCCGCTTGAAATGTCAGAACGGACCCCAGTGAATGCCCTAGACCTATGACTTTACGACCACGGGCTTGTTGAACAATACTGTCTATTACCTGTTCAGTCAAACTTACCCAATGATTATCAATTGGATAGCGTTTATCTGGTCCAAGTAACGGAACATAGATAATGTCATAATCATCTTTCAGTAAATCAAAGAGTTTTTGATAAACTAAAGATGGCACGCCATTCGCGTGCGCAAAGTGAATTAATGGTTTCATTGTAATTGAAGGCTACTTTGTTCGCTTTGAACTTGTTTAGATAAAGATGTTGCAAAACCATCACCAATCACAGCACCCATACGACCAAGTATTGATTCTAATGGGCTATATTCGATGGTGTAATTTACAGCACGATCTATTTTTAAATCACGTTTTAACGTCTGTAAACTACCAATTTTATCTGCAACACCAAGTTTGACAGCTTGATCTCCGGTCCAAAATAAACCTGAAAAAATAGCGGGATCATTTGATTTAAGTTTATTACCACGACCCTCTTTCACTGCATTAATAAAATGTAAGTGCACATCATTTAAAACACTTTGTACATGCGCTTTTTGTGCAGGATCAATTGGACGGGCCATAGAGAGAATGTCTTTATTATTACCAGCCGTCATTGTACGATCTTCAACTCCAAGCTTTTGCATTAAGCCTGTTACACCATAATTTGGCATAATTACGCCTATAGAACCGACGAGACTAGAAGCATTGACAATAATTTCATCCGCTGCAGAAGCAATATAATAAGCCCCAGAAGCTCCTGTATCACCAATCACCGCATATATTTTTTTAGTCGGATTCATTTTTTTCAAATACTGTATCTCTTGCCAAATTTCATCAGATTGAACAGGAGATCCACCAGGTGAATTAATATTTAAAACCACGGCTTTACTATTGGTATTTTCAAAAGCTTTCTTTAGAGATTTAATCGTATTCGTACTATTAACACCCTGTTTATCTGCAGAAATAGTGCCTACAATATCAACGACAGCCAAATGATCACTCGTCACTGGTGAATCAGAGCTTGTTGTAGTACAACCTTTCCACATGATCGCAATAAAAATAAATAAATATAAAAATGTTAACGCTTTAAAGAAAATACTCCATCTACGAGATCTTCTTTGTTCTTCGACTGAAACTAAAACCACTTTTTCAAGCAGTTTCCATTCTTGCCCTGTCGGCTGTTGTTGCTGTGTCTGTTGTGTATTTTCTAAATCATTCTGTGGTTTTGGTGGCCAATCAGACATAAAATATCCAAATAAAAAAATTAACCTATTTGTATTATATACACTAACGAATTGTAAACTGTTTAAATTAAATATTTTGCCCTATAATAATTATGCTTTTATGACTTAATTATCGAGAATGTCTAACTACAGCTCAAAATCAACTATTGCAAGACTCTTGTATTTTTTTAGTAGACGTTCTTTAACTTTTGCTCGTCTTTTTGCACATTTTTTAGCATCATTAATTAATATTTTACATCTGACAAAAACCTCTAAAACCATTCGACTGAATTTACAAATTGCTTTACCAGAATTGACAAAAAAACAAAGAGAAAAAATTACCCGTACCGCAATTAAAAATGAAATCATGTCTTATATGGAGTTTTTCCATATATGGGGTTCAACAACAACTGAAAATATTGAAAGTATTCATAAAGTTTATGGTGAAGCATTATTACACCGTGCACTAGCAGAAAAAAAAGGAGTAGTGCTCATTGTCCCACATTTTGGTACATGGGAAATTATGAATGCATGGGTTGCTCAATATACACAAATGACCATCATGTATAAACCAATCAAACATCCCATTGCAGATCAATTTGTGCGAGATTCAAGAAGTCGTGAGAAAGCACATCTCGTTCCTACCGATGAAACGGGAATCAGACAAATATTTAAAGCACTTAAACAAGGCGGAACAACTGTCATTTTACCCGATCACACCCCAGACCATCCCACCGAAATGGTTTCTTATTTTGATATTCCATTATATTCTAGCAACTTAAGCTCAAAACTCATACAAAAAACCAAAGCTAAAGCTCTATTTCTTTATGCATTACGTAATGAGGCTCAAGGTTTTGACATTCATTTTGAAGAAATTGATCCTTTAATTTATCAGCTTGATCCTGACCAAGGAACTGAAATTATTTATCAATCTTTAGAAACCTTAATTCATAAATATCCAGAACATTACCACTGGAGTTATAAACGATTCAGTGCCAATCCTGCATTAAAACGAATATATGATATTCCTTCCACTGAAGCATTAGAGAAAATTCAAGGTATTCGTCGACGTTATAAAAATAATAAATAATCCTACATTTATTGAGAAAGCCATTTTTTCTGTTGACGATAAGTCTTAATGGTTACTTGACCTTGCTGATCTGTCACCAGATGAATAGTTCCAGCTTGAACAGTCGATAAATATGGAATTTTCAGTTGCTCTAATCTTTTAATGGTTTGCCCACTCGGATGTCCATAACGATTATCAAAACCTGCTGAAATCAAAGCAAGTTTTGGATTGAGTGTTTTCAAAAAATCATATGCTGAACTATGCCGACTTCCATGATGTCCTAGAACTAAAACATCCACGTTTAAATTTGGAAATTCTTGTAAAATGTTAAATTCAGTTGCCCAACCTGCATCCCCCATTAACAAGTAATCTTGATATGGATATCCTCTTTGAACATGAATATGTACCACACAAGACATATCATTTCGCTCTAATTTTGCACGTGATAAATCTTCAAATTTAGGGGATAAAACTCGAATATCCACCCCCTCACCCAATTCAAGTTTTTGTCCTTTTTGACATAATTCAGTCGTTTGAGCACCATCTATTAATTCATTTGCATATAATTTTTCAATCTTAAGTTTATCTCGTATTTTAAAATATGCACCACTATGATCTTGATCTAAATGACTAAGCATCAAAATATCCAGTTGCTTTGCATTTTGCCCTGCTAAAAATGGCAATATAATTTGTTGCCCAATACTATACTCATCTTCATTATAACTTCCTCCTGTATCAAGCATCATTGTTTTATTGGCATTTCTAATAAAAACTGACTGACCTTGCCCAACATCTAAAAGCAAAACTTCAAATTGATTTGGCGCCTTCCCTCCAACAAATATCGGAACTAAACAAAATATGGACCAGCTTTTTGGAACAACACCTTTAGGCATAAATACAGTGATTAATGCCATAAATAACCCACAGAGAACCCATACATTTAAATAAATCGGATATAACTGTGGTGAAAAAATTGTGTCTAAAAAATCTAGACATCCCAATAAAAGAGAAAGCATCCAATCATTCAACTGAAATATGATACGACTTAAAGGCTCTGCAAAAAAATAGGTCATCCCTGCTATAATATCTAGGGGAACAATCACAATACCGATCCAGGGAATACTAAATAAATTACTTAAAGGTGTAATCCATGAAATTTGATTAAAAAAGATCACCATAAGTGGAAATAGTGCAATAAATATTTTCCATTGTGATTCAATTAATGCCCATGAATATCGTTGTATTTTTTCTATTACAGATGCATCCTCTAATTGTTCATGCTGAAGTGTTTGATAAATTCTAAGTAAAATAAAACAGGCACCATAAGACAACCAAAATGCTGCAGATAACACACTAAAAGGGTCAAAAATTAAAAGCACACAAGCACTAGATAATAATAAGGCCAAAGGTCTTAATTGTTGTTTTAATAAAATAAAAAAACTACCAATCACACAAACTAACAAAGTTCTTAATGCTGGAATTTCAAAACCGACATACGCACAATAGACCACAACACACAAAAGAAAAGGAAAAATTAACAAATATTGTTTGGGTATTTTTAAATAAATTGATGGCTTTAAATGTGCAATTATTTTTTGTATGAGCCAACTGATCATGAGTGCAAAAACCAATACATGTGGTCCAGAAATTGCCAATAAGTGGCTCATACCAAATCTCTGAAATTGCTGTTCTATTTCTTTATTTAATAAACTTTCATCTCCTGTTAACAACGCTAAGCTTAAACCTTTATTTCGAATGGGCTGCTTTTGTATAAAATTCCGTATTTCTAAACGTTGCTTTTCGATCCATAAAAAACCTTGTCTAATCCATGAATTTTCTCGCTTTACATATGCGATATAACCTTGTCGTTTTACTTCTTCTTGGGAAATTTCTTGAATGCTAGAAACTCTAAAATTTCCCATAATATTTTGTTGGATATACCATTTTTCTAAATCAAAACTTCCTGCTGTGGCATAACCATGTGCAGGTTTAATTTTACCAGCTAACCGATAATACTTTCCTAACTCTAATACGCCAATTTCAGATCGGATATTAACAAACCATTGTACAATTTCAGATTTACGATTTAATACTTCTACTTTCTGTTGAGTCCCTTTTTCTTTTAATTGAGGAAGATGTTTTACATACACGATGACAGTTGCATCATCTATAGCTGTTTCACGTAATTTCAAACGATGCTCTAATTGTGAATTTGCATAATTTAAACCCAAAATCATACTCATAAAGAAAGCTGTTAAAAAACAAATAAATTGAACAGATAGTGACTTAACTTTTTGATTGGTCAAATATAATGAGAATAACAAGAACAAAACAATAAAATTACCAACGATATTTAGATGCGGAATAAAGGTAAATACCTGTCCCATACATGCAATACCAATAATCCAACCCATCATGATGAAATAGAACATTCTTATTAACTATTTTTATTATTTTTAAATATCATAAAGCTCACCTAAGTGAGCTTCAATGTTTTTAATCTAATTTTTTAAGTATTTAATCGGCCCAAAGACCATCTTGCATATGCATCACTGTATCTGCCGACTGCGCGAGAAGTTCATCATGAGTCACAATTAACATCGCCATATTCAATTCTGCACGTAAATCTTGTAATAATTCAAAAATTTTTACAGCATTTTTACGATCTAAATTTCCTGTCGGTTCATCTGCAAGCATGAGTTTAGGCTGTGTCACCAATGCACGTGCTAAAGCAACACGTTGTCGCTCACCACCTGACAACTCTCCTGGCTTATGCGTCAAACGATGTGAAAGCCCCACTTTGTTTAATAAAAACTCAGCTTGCTCCTTCACTTTTTTAAACGTGGTTCCCTCTCGAAGCATCAACGGCATGGCTACATTTTCTAATGCAGTGAACTCTGGTAAAAGATGATGAAATTGGTAAACAAAGCCCAAATGTTGATTACGTAAATAACCACGTTCAGCTTCCCCCAAATTATCAAATCGTTGCCCGTTTAGAAATACCATACCTTCTGTTGGCCGATCCAACCCGCCCAATACATGTAATAACGTGCTTTTTCCAGACCCACTAGACCCAACAATAGAAATAAATTCGCCTTCTTTAATTTTTAAATCTAGACCACGAATGACTTCAACCGTTGTTTTTCCATCTGTAAAAGATTTAAAAACATTCTTTGCTTCCAAAACGGTATTATTCATATCGCAATGCCTCTGCAGGTTGAATCTTCGCAGCACGTCGAGCTGGATAAATTGTTGCTAAGAAGCTTAATAACAATGATAAACCCACAATAATACAAACGTCTTGCCATCTTAAATATGAAGGTAAATAGTTAATAAAATAAGCATCGAATAAATGTAGACCAAACACACTAGATAACCATGTCACTATACTGCTGACACTCAGTGCAAATATCACACCTAGTATTGCACCTGCAACTGTTCCAATGACGCCAATAATCGTTCCTTGTACAATGAAAATTCGTGTAATCGTCGCGGGTGATGCACCGAGGGTTCTTAAAATCGCAATGTCTGCTTTTTTATCTGTAACCACCATCACCAAAGAAGAAACAATATTGAATGCCGCAACAAGTACAATTAAGAACAACAGCAAACTTACCATTGCCTTTTCCATTTGAATTGCACTAAACAAATTTCCATGCGTAAATGTCCAATCTGAAGCATAAAAATTGGCAGGTAATTCACGAACAATTTCATTTGAAACTTGTGGTGCTAAAAAGATGTTATCCAACTTCATACGAACACCTTGCGCACCATCAGGCAAACGTAATAATGTTGATGCATCATATAAGTCGATATATGCCATCATCGAATCCACTTCTGCACCAATACTAAAAATTCCCACAATTTTAAAGCGTTTAAATCTTGGGACAACACCTGCAGGTGATGGCGTCGCTTCTGGCAATACTAAAGTAATATAATCATTTAATGCTAAACCAAAAGAGTCGGTCATTTGTTTGCCTAAAACAATTCCAAAATCACCTTTTTTAAGATTATCAATGCTTCCTTCAACCATATGATTTTGAATAATTGATACATTTTTTTCGTATTTAGGGTCTATACCTGTAATCAATGCACCAGATACTTGACCATGTGCTGTCAACATACCCTGTAATTGAGTAAAGGGGGCTGCACCCGTCACATGCTTATTATTTTCTACTTTTTTAGCAAGTTCAGGCCAATCCGTTAAAATTTGTGTCGATGAAATGGTTGCTTGAGGAACCATGCCCAAAACACGTGTTTTTAATTCTCGATCAAAACCATTCATCACAGAAAGTACTGTAATTAATACAGCAACGCCTAAAGTGAGGCCAATCATAGAGACTAAAGCAATAAAAGAAATAAAATGATTACTACGCCGTGCGCGAGTATATCTCAACCCTATATACAGCGAGATTGGTTTAAACATACCATCTAAGTCCGAGGTAATAAAATAAAAATCAGCATCAATATCTTAATTAAATATTGCGACTGTCTAAAAGTTCAAATCATTAGGCTGTTTCAACAGATTATTCATCTTTGATCTAGCAGTTTAACAATAACTATATTTACCATTTTCTACTACAGGAAAAAAAAGATTTATTCGTTACAACATAAAACTGCATATTCAAATGATGAATCTATAACTCTCAAAAAAACTATAAGAATATTATATTTAATCCAACAAAAACTAAACTGCTTTACACATGATTTTTACAGATCTATTGTATAAAGCTTGTCATTAATAGAAGTAAATATGAAGAAATCTAGCGCTATTTAATTCGTTATTTCTGATCTAGGCGAACACTATTTTCATTGTTAAAACAAGCAATGACATCATTATCTTTACGATTTAGATAATTTATCTTTTTTAGACATTTGGGCAGCAATGTCTCTATAAAAATAAATAAATAAACCAAAAATTAATATCGAGGCTCCGATCAAAATCATCATTGATAATTTTTCATGGTTTAATCCTGCACCAATTAATATTGCAAACATTGGTGTAATTACAGTCGCCAAAGAGAGTGTCGTCGCTGAAATAGATTGAACCAATTTAAAATAACAAAACATCGCTACCAATGATGACATAATCACAGAATATATAATCGCGAATAAAGATTTTCCTATAGGAATATGCGTTGGAAAGTGCTGCCAAATAAATGGAATTAATAAAAATGTAAATAATACGGAAAATAAAATAGAACCCGTTGCTTGAACCATTGGCTGTACTTGCGCATTTACATATTTTACCCAATACATCGATAAAACATAAATTGAAACGCTACACAGCATAAAGAAAATTCCAAGTGGCTGAACATGATTCCCTGAACCTGAAAAACAGATAATCACCAAACCAAGAATGGCAACTAACATTCCAATCCATTGAGAAAATTTTAAATTTTGTTTAAAAATAGCAAATCCAATAATTCCAGCAATAATTGGAGCCAAGCCAAACATTAATGAAATCATGCCTGAACTTAAATAATTTGTTGCGACATATGTAAAAGTTTGCGATCCAATAAACCCCATAGCACCAGCAAAATAACTATGCATTGCTTTGGAATGAAGTGGCAGTTTTTGTTTAATCACCAATAATAAAATAATTGCAATCGGTAATGCCAACCAAAATCGGAGTACCAATGCCCAAATATAATAAATATCTGACACACTCCAAACAATGGCCAAGGGTGTTGTTGCCCATATTAAAATTAATAAGACGTAATTCACCGTAATATTAAGCTGAGATGGCTGCATTATTCCTACTTTTAAACTGATGTTTTACGTTTTTGCTTTTGAATCATTTGATCTAAGGAACTTGAAAATTCTCGCTTATCTCGTTCTGAAATTGGAGGTGGCCCACCTGTTTGTACACCAGCACCACGCAAGGTATCCATAAAATCACGTAAATGTAATCGTGCTTTCACATTGGCTGAAGTATATATTTCACCACGAGGATGAATTGCAATTCCACCTTTTTCAATCACTTGTGCAGCTAAGGGAATATCTTGCGTGATCACAATATCATGTGCTTTCATTCGATCAACAATTTCTTGATCAGCCGAATCTGCACCACTTAGAACTTGGATAGAGTTAATCCGTATTGAGGGGGTAATTCCAACATTTTGATTCGCAACGAATGTTATTTCTATTTGATAACGATCTGATGCACGAATAATGACATCTCTTAATATTCTTGGCAGCGCATCTGCATCCACCCATACTTTAAATGGCAACACAAATTTTTCCCGATCTGAGTATGTTTCTATTGAATCAATAGTGAAATATAGATCTTACTCTTTAAACCACGATATACAAGATAAAACGCACGACAAAATGATTTTTATCGAGATAAAAATCATCATTTGTAAATCAAAAGCTTCTTTTCACATCATTTAAGATTATATTTTGCAATGTCCCTTGAAAAATGCAAAATATGCACGATCTAGTACTATAAATACAACACAAAATTATTTGAGCGTATGAACAATCAAAACTGCCCTGAAATCATTAAAATTCATGATGATAGTTTCGGAAGCCATGTTGAGCATTGGAGCTTACTCACGGATGAACCTACAACAGAAGTTCCAAAATGGTTAGGACAAGCCTTAGATGCTCCAGTAATGCCAATGGGATTATGTCACAGTGAAACAGACATGGATGAGAGTTCTTGGTTGATTCAAGGACCTAAAGGCTCTCCTATCTTACTTTCACAAGTCATTGCTGTTGAGGACAATAAACCCAAGTCAGTGAAAACAGCATTTCCATGCTTTAATAGCCCTTTTAAAACAGAAGCAAAAATTGATCGAATTATTAGCTGTGAATCAAATACACAAGCAGTGCTATGTTTAAATTTAGGGAATAACACAACTGTTTATGCCTTTGATTCACTCTATAGTGTCAATCATGCACATTATAAAAAAGATCACACATATTCTGTTCGACTTTATGGTTGGGCATATCACTTAGAACGGGTTTCTGATCATGAACAACTGGTTGTTGATGATCCTGCATCGATTAAACATCACCGTGCATTAAATGCAATTTTAGCTGAAAACAATGGGATCGCACCTACAAATTTACAAGAACAAATCGATGCTTGGGAACCACAGTGTGATGATGATAAAGCGCCAGTCACCGTCGATTTTTCAAAAATGGTTGCATATTTATATGGTGAAAAAATTGGTCAAGAAGATGAAGCATGGTGTCAAAGCAAAATTGTAGGTAAATCTACTTTTGAATTTAAAGATCATACCTATACCTTCTACGATATCACTTTATTCGCAGAGGAAGATCAACCTGCTATACTCGCTCGGATTGCCACAAAAGAAGATCAATTCAAAGACTTCCAAATTGGTCAATATATTCGTGGGAATATTTGGCTGCAAACGAATATTTTTTAATACTTCACTTCTATTATATATGCATAAGTCTAGAGGCTATATGTAATAGAAGTTCCTCACTCTCTGAACTTGAATCTTCGCGACATATAATATTTTAAAAAACCAATTCATTTAAAGTGAATTTTCACGATTACTATTCAAAGTCCTATCTCTCTGTTTTTTATTTTGACTATAGATCAAATATATGCCAAATCGGATTGAATATAATCTGCTCCAGATACAATCCAAATAATAATAAGATTAAATGAAATTAAATCTTTATTTAATCAAGTTTTTATGGTAGAAATGCATATAAGACATATATTAACGATAAATAGATCCGTGGAAAAATAATATCTATGAAAATCGTGCAAGAAGAAAATATACCTACAGTCCAACCGCGTGTATGGACAAAACCTAGACTTGATATTATCTCATGCCTTTTTTTTGTGTTAGGTATGTTTATTTGTGCTTATTTTTTGCATCATTTTATTTTGTAATATTATTATCTAAATACCGTATTTATAAATAAAAAGCCCATTTTAAATGGGCTTTTTATATTCAAAACTTATTAACCATGACGCTTCGCAAATTCATCCATAAAGTTAACCAAAGCTTGAACACCTTCAAGTGGAACTGCATTATAAATACTTGCACGCATCCCTCCCACTGAACGATGACCGGCTAAATTCAATAAATGATTTTGTTCTGCTTCTTGCAAGAATAATTTATCTAAAGCTTCATCGGCTAAAGTAAATGGAACATTCATAATTGAACGATTTGGTTTTGCAATTGGGTTTGCATAAAAATCACTTGAATCGATATAACCATAAAGTAAATTTGCTTTTTCAAGATTTACTTGATGCATTGCATCTACTCCACCATTTTCAAGTAGCCATTCAAATACTAAACCAGATAAATACCAAGCATATGTAGATGGAGTATTAACCATAGAACCATTTTTAGCTTGTGCAGAATATTTTAAAATACTTGGTGTTTCAGCTTTTGCTTGATCAAGTAAATCATCACGAATAATGACTAAAGTTAAACCCGCAGGTCCAATATTTTTTTGAGCACCTGCATAAATTAAGCCAAACTTACTGACATCTAATGGTGCAGACAAAATGCTTGATGAAAAATCAGAAACTAATGGCTTATCAGTTTCTGGAATTTCTGCGAACTGAATTCCACCAATTGTTTCATTATCTGCATAATGTACATATGCAGCATCATTTGAGAGCTTCCAAGTATTCTGCTGTGAAATTGCAAGCTTACCTTCAATTTGGATACCTGCTTCAACGACATTAATATCACCATAACGACGTGCTTCTTCTAGCGCTTTCTCAGACCAGATTCCAGTATGGATATAATCTGCTTTATTATTTTTACCCATTAAATTCAGAGGAATAGCTGAAAATTGTAATGATGCTCCACCTTGTAAGAACAATACTTTATAGTTCTCAGGAATATTCATAAGCTTACGTAGATCAGTTTCAGCTTTCTCTGCAACTACAACATAATCTTTACTACGATGACTCATTTCCATAATCGAAAGGCCTTTGCCCTGCCAATTAAGTAACTCAGATTGAGCTTTTTCTAATACAGCAGTAGGTAAAGCAGCAGGACCAGCACAGAAGTTATACGCGCGCATGATTTTTCCTTTCAAAGTGAAACACAATAAAATATGGGCATTTAACCATAAATTGGCATAATCTGCAGTAATTAATCCTGAAATTATTTCAATCGCATTTAACTCAAGAAATTATATTTTGAGTTTTTATTTAATATTCTTTTAGATCATTTCAAATAATATAAGTATAAAAAAGCATATAATTTAAAAGAATTTTAATTTTATTTAATGATTTTCATATTTAGTCTTTTGTTAAAATAAAAAAACATATCAACTGCCTTTAAATTTGATACATAGATGAATAAATACTTTATACTCCAATAAAAATTGCCTTTGCAACGAGTTGAGTCGATGGGTTACGAATCAGTTCACTTACTATCCACTTTAGGTTTAAAAATGATGAGTAATTCATTTAAAACAACATTAAAAATTGGATTTATTTCACTTTTATATTCTCATTATTCTGTACTTCATGCGGAAACTTTAAGTTATTATCAAGCGGAACAAAAAATAATTTCAGAGTCTTTTACAACGCAGGCAAGTCAAGCACTAGAACAAGCCTCTCAACTTCAAGCTGAAGCAATTAAAGGACTAGGACTACCCGTAATTAATTTCAATGTCCGCGCTATTTCATATCATGCAAAAGTTGACGTTCCACTCGGTTCGGTTAAAAATAATTTGGATCATTCGTTGGTTGATAAAGTGAATGGTCAAATTGACCAATGGCAAAGTAATAATGGCGGTATTCTTTCACCACAAGATGCCGATATTCTTAAACAAGGTGCAGCTCAAGGGATTAAAGATGGAATTGGTTTAATTCCTAACTCATATGACTTAACACTGAAAGATGAATCTATTCGACCTTCAGTTTCATTTGTTATGCCACTTTACACTGGTGGATTAACAACAAGTGCAAAAGAATTGGCAAAACTCCAAGCACAAAAAAGTAAAATCAGCTCAAAACAGCAACAAGACTTACAAAAACTAGAGATTATTCAAGCTTATTTTTCAGCACAATTACAAAAACAACTTTATGCATCGAGCCAATTCAACTCACAAGCAATGCAAAAACATTATAACAATGCCTTAAAACTTGAAAAACAAGGTTTTATTAGCAAAGGGCAACGTATGCAATTTGAAGTTGCTCGAAATGATGCGCTACGAATTCTGCAAACAACTGAAACGGTGTATAAAACGAGCTTATTTCGATTAAATAATCTTTTACAAAGTAACCAAATTCATGAATTAACAACGCCTTTATTTATTAATTCATCTCAAAATCAAGATTTAAATACACTGCTCACGACTTTCGAAGGAAACTCTAATTTAATCCGTCAATTGCAAACAGACACTCAGCTTGCCAACGTCAATATCAAAGCACAATATGCAGCAAAAAAACCCACTGTATTTGCCTTTGGTGAATACAGTTTAGAAAATAAAGAAAATTGGATTGTTGGTGTTGGTGCGACCTATAATTTATTTTCAGGCATAGATAAAAATAAAAATATTCAAGCAGCTGAATTACAAAAACGTGCCAGTGAGTTGCTCACTGCACGTACAAAACAGGAAATTGAAACCATTATTTATGCTTCATTTAATGAAGTTTCAAGTTCTTTAAAAAGTCATCAACTGCTTGAAGGTAATATCAAAGCTGCACAAGAAAATCTTCGTATTCAAGAATTATCTTTTAAAGAAGATATGGCTTCTGCAACACAAGTTATTGATGCACAAAATGCGTTAACTATAATTCATAGTGAAATGGCACTGAATGCTTATAAATATATAATATCACTTGCAACCCTTTTACAGAACTCTGGTTCTATTGATCAATTCCAGACGTATATCAATCAACCTAATACACACTATATCAAATAATTGGTGAGGAACTTATGACTGATCAACCTTCTAATGAGCAGACTCCAGAGCATCACTCACCCGAAAAAACAAAGAGTGAAAAAGATGCTCCATTATCTAAAAAAAATGCAGCACTGCTTAAAATTGCTTTAGTAATTTTTCTTATTCTAGTCATCAGTTTAATCAGCTTTGGCTTATGGAAAAGTTATCAACCTGATGAACTTGAACTTCAAGGTCGTGTTGAAGCAGAAACGATCTATGTCAGCACCAAAGTGCCTAGTCGTATAGAAGAGTTATATGTGGACGGTGGCGAACTGGTCAAAAAAGGACAACCTCTTGTTCGCTTACATAGCCCTGCTGTGGAGAATCAGAAAAAACAAGCACTTGCTGCATTACAGACCGCTTTAGCATTAAAATCTACCGCAGATCGTGGTCCACAAATAGAAAATATAGAAACCTTATATGCAAATTGGCAAGCCTTAAAAGCTCAAGCAGCACTTGCTCAAAATACCTTTCAGCGTGGTGCTAGACTTTATCAAGAAGGCGTTATTGCAAAACAACGTCATGATGAAATGCAAGCGGCTGCAACATCTTCAACCCAATTAGCTGAAGCTGGATATCAACAATATTTACGAGCTAAGCGCGGTAGTACACCACAGCAACTCTCTACGGCTGATGCACAGGTTGCAATTGCTCAAGCAGCAGTAGATGAAGTAAATTCATTGATTGCGGAAACGTTTCTACACTCCCCGATTGATGGAATTATTTCAAAAACCTATGGTAATGTTTCAGAGTTAGTTGCTATGGGTGTTCCGATTGTCAGTATTATTGATGAAAAAAGAACATGGGTCAGTCTAAACGTTCGTGAAGATCATTATGCTGATATCTACAAACGGAAAGAGTTAAACGGCTTTATTCCTGCACTCAATAAATCTGCAAAATTTAAAATTAAAGAAATTGAACCTCAGGGAGATTTTGCCACCATTAAAACCACTCGCCAAACAGGTGGATATGATATTCGGAGTTTCAAATTCCATTTAGTTCCTGTTGATGATATGCCTAATTTGAAAGTAGGTATGAGTGTGCTCTTTACGGTAAAAGAGGCAACAAAATAATGTGGATCGGCATACAGCGTGAATTAAAGTATTTAATCACCAATAAATGGGACCTGACTCTGGTGACGATTGTTCCTTTATTTTTAATTATTGTATTTAGCTGTATGTTCGCCCAAGGTGTACCTAAACATCTTCCGATTGCAATTATTGATCAAGATAATAGTAATTTAAGTCATAAAATTGAACACTATATTTCACTCAATGAAAAACTTAAAATTACAACAATTTCTCCTAGCCAAGTTCAAGTTGAACGCTTGCTCAATGAAAATACAATTTGGGGATATATCCATATCCCTGAAGGCGCTGAACAGCGCTTAGTTCAAGGGAAAGATGCTGAAATCAATATGGCATACAACCAAAGCTATTATAGTATTGGTGATATGATTTCTTCTGCCATGTTATCGAGTACATTACAAGCAACAGCAAATTTTATGGGAACTGAATATCTTGGTAATGATATTCCATATTTAAATATTCCCACGCCCAACGTTAAATTTTCATTATTGTTTAATCCAAATTTCAATTATGAATTTTATCTAGAACCTTATGTCATTCCTGCAATTTTTCATCTTTTATTGTCTTGCTGTGTCGCCTTTTCTATCGGACAGGAACTGAAAAATCGTACGACCAGTCAATGGTTAGAAGGCCAGACACTTTTTCAAGCCATTTTAACTAAAAACTTAGTCTATGTGATCATTTTTTCAGTATGGACTTGGGTGTGGATGGCTTGGCTCATTGGTGTTCGCGGTTGGTTTGTTGCAGGACATTTATGGTTAATTATCGTTGCTCAAATCTTATTCTATGCAGCTTATGGACTATTTAGTAGCTTAATTGTATTTGCAACCAAAAGATCACTCGAAACTTTCGGTGTTTTAGCAGTTTATGGTGGATCATCTTTAAGTTTTGCTGGTGTTACTCTTCCACTAACAAATGCACCATTATTTACTAAATTTTGGTCAGATTTTATTCCATATACCCATTATGCAAAATTACAAACACAACAATGGGTTATCGGCAGTCCTGTTGTGACTTCACTGACGCCATTTCTTGTTTTGGTTATTTTTTGCATAATCTGTTTCGCACTATCTATGGTGTTTTTCAAAATATATCTTAAAGGACTTAAAGCATGAGAGAGTTTTTTAAATATTATGGTGAAACATTCAAAAACATTGTAAAAAGTGAACCGATTGTATCGACACTAATCCTTTCAATTTTTTTCTATAGCTTCTTTTATCCAACTGCATATGAGGCACAACAACCTAAAAATTTACCTATTGTGATTGTTGATGAAGAAAATAGCGTGACCACATCAAAGATTATTGATGCTGTTTATCTTTCTCCCAATATTCATGTTAAAGCAATTACTGGCAACTTTGCTGAGGCAAAAAAATTAGTACAAGAAGAAAAAGCGGATGGTATTTTGTTATTACCTGATAACTTATCAAATAGCCTTCGTCGAGGAGAAATTGGCGGTGTTGGATTTTATTTGAGTGCTGCCAATTTACTCGCTTCTAAAACAATTGGTGCAGGTTTAGCAACCTCAGTAGAAGCAGCTTTAAAAGAACAAATTTCGCAATTAGGCCATATTACTCAATTTTCTTTTGTGATGCCTATTCATAAAATTCCTCTCTATAACACACTATCAGGTTACGGTAGTTATGTATTTCCAGCAATTTCTTCCTTGATTATTCATCAAACTATTATTCTTGGTTTAGGTATGCTAATTGCAGGTTATCGTGAGAAAAAATGGATTCCTAAAGTCAGTGAGTTTTGGGCAATTTTCTTTGCAATATTTACTGTTGGCTGTTTAGGTTGTTTATACTTTTTTGGATTTACCTTTTGGTATTATGATTATCCACATGGTGGAAATTTTTGGGGAATGCTTCTTGCTGTCCCTATTTTTGTCGGTTGTATTGTCGCACTTGCGATGTTGATCTCAACATTCATGGATTCTGCTGAACGTGTAGGTCATGTCATTGTTTCTACTTCTGTACCTTTATTTCTTCTTTCGGGTATTGCATGGCCTTTTGAAGCAATGCCGAGTTGGATTTATTGGATGGGCTCGATATTTCCATCCACAAGTGGCATACACATGTTCATTCAACTGAATCAAATGGGCGCACCTACAAGCCTTGTTGTTCCGAAGTTAATTTATTTAGCTACTTTTGGTCTGATCTGTCTTATTTTAGCATTTTATAGATTAAGAAATACGACAAACTATAGTTAATTAATGTCTAACAACATACATTCATCAATAAAAATGCAATCATTAATTGATATTTTATATAAAACTGTATCAAAATTATGCAAACAGGTATTCATTTTACAAAAATATTACGTCATTTACATCTTTAAGTAGCAGAATAAAGATTAACTCTACCCTATAAATTATTTCATGTGATATTTATTACATAAATACATCTGAAATAGTGCGGGTTTATTTCTTCTTAATCTTCTATTTGCAGAGCTGAGTATGAAAAAAAATAAAATTAGCCTTGCATGGCAAATTGTGATCGCTCTAATTTTAGGTGTCCTTGTTGGCTCTTTCCTGCATTATTCTCCTGAATACCGCGATACACTTGTGATCAATTTTTTGACACCGCTGGGGTCAATTTTTATCACGCTCATTAAAATGATTGTTATTCCACTTGTCGTATCTATGCTTATTTATGGTATTGCAAATACAACACATGGAAGCAATATAGGCAAACTCGGTTTCAAGACAATTCTATATTTCGAAATCGTAACGACCATTGCTATTTTAGTGGGTCTATTTGCAGCAAATATCTTCCAACCTGGTGCAGGCATTGATATGTCTGCCCTGACGCAAGTAGATATTTCTTCTTATCAAGAAACCACACACAAAGTGAGTGAGGGATCTCATAGTATTGTTCAGACGATTCTTTCTTTAATTCCTGCTAACTTTTTTACTGCACTGACCAGTGGGCAAATGTTACCGATCATTTTCTTTTCGGTGATGTTTGGTCTAGGTTTAGGTGCTTTAGAACATGAAGTTAAGCAACCGCTTTTAAAAGTACTTAATGCGGTATCAGAAGCAATGTTTAAAGTAACCCATATGATTATGCTATTTGCTCCTTTAGGTGTATTTGGCTTAATTTCAGCAACAGTTGCGAACTTTGGTTTTAGTTCACTCTTACCATTGGTTAAACTGGCTGTATTGGTTTACGCTGCGATGTTATTTTTTATCTTTGTTGTTTTAGGGCTGGTTGCAAAATTTTGCAATTTAAGTATTTGGGCAATTATTAAAATCTTAAAAGATGAGTTGATTCTTGCATATTCAACAGCAAGCTCTGAAACAGTATTACCTCGTATTATGGAAAAAATGGAAGCTTATGGTGCTCCAAAACCAATTATTAGTTTTGTCCTACCTATTGGCTACTCATTTAATCTCGATGGATCTACTCTTTACCAGAGTATAGCCGCAATCTTTATTGCACAGCTTTACGGTATTGATCTGACAGTTACTCAGCAAGTTATTTTAGTACTTACCCTGATGATTACCTCTAAAGGAATTGCAGGCGTCCCTGGCGTTTCATTTGTGGTACTTCTTGCAACTTTGGGAAGTGTTGGTATTCCACTCGAAGGGCTCGCATTTATTGCAGGGATTGATCGTATCTTAGATATGGCACGTACTGTGGTAAACGTTGTAGGAAATGCACTGGCTGTTCTTGTCATTAGTAAATGGGAAGGACAATTCGATGAAGAAAAGCAAATGAATTACAGTATTGCTAAAAATAATGAACTCTAAGTTTATTAATTAAAAGGGTGCATCTGCACCCTTTTAAATTTTTTAGAAATAAAGCACCAAAATAAATTCAAAATTTGAATCTAATTTACTTAACCTTTAAAACGACTCGGGCGATAACTATCTGGAATTTTGTGATTTAAACCATCTATGATTTCTTCAGATACTAACTTTCCAATCGTTGCAGCACAGGTTACCGCAGGGTGCATTACTGCAATATAAATGTCTTCCTGATCATCCAGAAACCCAAGAATCGGAACACCATCTTCTGGTATAGGTCTTTGTCCAACAGATGAATGTTTAAGAGAAATCGATACTGTTCCTTTCAATCTTTTTTGAATAGAAATTTGAGCCTCATTGGCAATTTCCTGTACGTTTTTTGTTGTTAAATAATCTTCCGCTGCGAATAAATCTCCATTTCGTGTATGGCGCACCTCAAGATCATCACCCGAAACAATGGTATTCACCACTGGACTGGGTACTGAAAATTTTAACAATATTGCTGGAGAAGCAAGTACGGGAATCTGAATATTCATCTTCTCCGTTAATGATGGAATCGCAACACCACAGGTTAAGATAATACAATCCGCATCTAAAGTTTCATGAGAAGTACACACACCTAATTTGCCGCCCTCTCTTTTTAGCAGATGAGTGACCGTTGTTTGTGTTTTTAATCTAGCTCCAAGCTCACATGCTTTATCTAACAAAGTTAGTGTCGCTTCTTTGGCATCAATCGCGCCATCCATTTGCGTATAATAACCAATGAGTGGTGGTGTACTCATCGCAGGAACGAGTTGAGATATTTCGGTTTGAGCCAGAATAATCTCATCGGGTAATTTTTGTGAAAGAGGTTTAGCGTATTTTAAAGAACCCTTCCACTGAATTGCTAATTCAGGAATGTGCTGTTCTAAATTCATCCAATCTGTTACAGCTGCTCTACGCAGCATTACATCCGGCGCATCATCCGCTACAGCACTTGTTATCCAACCAAAAGCACTTCCAGTTGCACCACTTGCTGGTTGATCTTTTTCAACAATTGTTACACCGACTCCTTGTTTTGCAAGATGATAAGCAACAGATGCTCCTAATATACCTGCGCCAATAATCACTACTTTTTTTCTTGGGTTAAGCATGCTTACCATCTCTACGCAATAATATTAAACACAAATAAATAAAAATGGACTTTTCCTTTTGACCTATCATCGCTTCAACGCAAGTCATTACGATTTAAAATCATTTTAATCTTGATCTTACTACATTCATTTAATTGAAGATCAAAAATATATTTAACCCACAGTCATATTGTCATTAAAATCGCAACCGATTCGTTCTTTTTCAATCAAAATAACCTTATCAATCCAATATATTTCCACCCATTGCCGCAATGAGTTGAGCCGTATTATCAAATTGCATCTTGATCAGTGTTAGTTCATTCTGTTCAGCTTGTAATCTAATATTTTGAGCACTCGTGACTTCAAGATAACTAACTAAACCTGAATGATAACGGCGATTTACCACTCGCTCATTTTCTAATGCCAATTGTAAAAGTTGTTTTTGCTCATTTTTTTGTTGATTAAAGCTCGCTGCTTGTAAAAGCGCATCTTCAACCTCTTTCCATCCATTTAAAATGGCTTGCTTATAAGCTAGTGTTTTCTCATCATAATCGGCTTGTGCTGCTGCAATCTCAGCTTTACGCTTCCCACCATCAATAAAAATAGCACTTGCTTTTCCACCTGCTGACCATAAATATTGTGGTGCTTGTAAAAGTTGGCTAAATGTCTGACCATTGATTGCCGTATTTAGTCCAATACTTAAATCGGGTAACCATGCTGTTTGTGCTAAACCCAATTGTGCATGACTTGCAGCCAATTCACGCTCTGCATATAAAACATCTGGTCGTTGCAGTAACAATCTACTTGGAATTTGTGTTGGAATTATAGGCGCTTGCATACGCTGATGTTGCTTATTCAACTGAAATTCAGCAACAGATTTTCCTTGCAATACGGCCAGAATATTTTCTTGTAATTGACGTTCACGCTGTTTTTCAATATGTTGAATATGTACTTGCTTGAGTTGAGTCTCGGCTTGAATCACATCGGCTCTGGCGACCATTCCAGATGCATATTGATTTTTTAAAATCTGTAAGGAACGTGTATAACTTAGCTCAGTTTGTTGAAAAATGTCTAGCTGTGCATCAATTGTACGAATCTGCCAATATGCTTGCATCGCCAAAAGTTGCTGATTTAACCTCACCGCCTGTAAATCAATTTTTGCTGCATCTACATGTGCTTGTTGACCTTCTATTGCTTTGGCAATTCGCCCCCACACATCGGGCATCCAACTCACTTGCAGATCACTATCAAATCGTCCACCTGATGAAATACTTTTGCCTCCTTCTCTCTTCATAGAAGCACTTCCAACAATCATCGGCTGTTTAACGGCGCGTTGCTGCTCTAGCAAAGCATGCGCATAGCGAAATCGTGCTTCTGCTTGCTTTAAATTTAAGTTTTCCTGATTAAGTTGAAGAATTAACTGATTAAGTTGAGGATCTTCATAGATATGCCACCAATTTTCACGAGAAACGTTGATGGACTGTGTTTCTTGCCAATTTAAGCCCGCATAGCGATATTGTTCATGTGCTTGAATTTCAGGTTTTTGATATTCTGATAGGCGTATTTTTGCTGTAGAAGCACAAGCTGTTAAAATAACTAAGCCACTAAGACATAACATATTTTTATAGAATAAAGTGTGCATACACATGTTCCTATTTGTCTAAATCTAAGATCGTTTTACGATTTGAACGCTGAAATAAATGTGTAAACTTATCTAGCAATACATACATTACAGGTGTGGTGTACAACGTGAGAAGTTGCGCCAAAGCAAGCCCACCAACAATCACAACACCAAGTGGCTGCCTTAGCTCAGCACCTTCTCCCCAGCTAAATGCCAAAGGAATTGCACCCAATAAAGCTGCCGTATTGGTCATTAGAATTGGACGAAAACGTAAAGACGCGGCTGATAACACAGCAGTCAATGCAGACGCCCCTTTGCGCCGTTCTTGTAAGGTAAAGTCGATGAGTAGAATGGCATTTTTGACCACAATACCCACTAATAAAAACATTCCTAACAAGGCAATGAGTGTAAATTTAAAATTAAATAACCAGAGCGTAAATAATGCACCCAAAGCAACCGCTGGCACAGTAGATAAGATCGTTAAAGGATGTATGACACTTTCATAGGTAATGCCTAAAAGGATATAAATCAAACAAATAACAGTGAGCATTAATAAAGGTGTACTCAATCCAGATTGTAAACTAGAGGATTGAACATCTTCTGCTGAAGTCACAAAGATCTCATTGGGTAGCATCACTTCTGGTAAAATACTTCGAATTGCTGCGTCCGCCTGTTCATAGCTATATTCCTTCTTCACGACATAGCCAATACCCATTGCAGCATACTGATTACGGCGTGACACACGATCATTGGCCAGACCATAAGACCATGTCGAAAAATTGCTCAGCGGTACATATTCTCCATCTTGATTTGGGACGCTTACATTTTCAAGTGACTCTGGATGCTCCGTAAAACGTCGATCGACTTCCATCACCACATGAAATTGATTACTTTGATCATAAATTGTCGAAATTTGACGCTGTGAAAAAGAATTATTTAAAACACTCGAAATACTTTCAATATTGACCCCTAATCGCTGGGCAGCTTCACGATCAATATCTAAAATAACCTGCTGAGCACCCTCATCACCTATGGTTTCAACCTCTTCAAGTTCTGGTAGCTTTTCCATTGCTAAAGCGACTTTAGGCGCCCATTCACGTAATAGTCCTACATTATCTGACTGTAAGAGTAAAGTATAATCTTGCCCACTCCCACTTGAAAATGGATCATCTAATGCCAACTCTTGTTCGACACGTGCTGAAAAAATAGCTCCCGCTTGCCATGGCGCATTTCGCTTAATTCGTTCTACTATTTCATAGGTTGAAGCACCATCTCGCTGATCTTTCGGTTTTAAACTAATCATGAAAAATGAATTGGTGATTCCACCCGAACCGCCTGATATCCCCACAACATCCTTAACCGCTGCATCTTTTAAAATACTTTGACTAAAATCAGCAATTTTTGGCTGCATCACCTGAAAAGAAAATCCATCATCGCCACGAATAAAAGCAGTAACTCGTCCTGTATCTTGTTCTGGTAATACACGTTTGGGCAATGTTTGATATAAATAAACCGATGCAGCAATTGCACCACCCCACAGTAAAATGACGATATAACTATGTCCAATTAACCACTTTAAAGAATGTAAATAGCCATGATTGAGTTTTTGCATACAAGAATGACTAAGTTTAAATAACACATTATTTTTATAATGCTTTAAAGGTTTGAGACAACGTGCAGATAAACTTGGCGTTAATACCAGTGAAATAATCGTTGATAAAATGACAATAAAAATAAGTGTCAGTGAAAATTCCTTGAAAAGTCGCTCAATCACCCCACCCATAAATAATACAGATATAAAAATAACAACCAAAGTTGCATTCATTGCAATTAGTGTTATGCCAACTTCTTGAATCCCTTTTACAGCAGCTTGTAATGGTGTTTCACCTTGCTCTATATGTCGCTCAATATTTTCTAAAACAACAATGGCATCATCTACAACTAAACCAATAGCAACAATTACCGCCATAATTGAAAGATTATTTAATGAAAAACCAGCAAGATAAATTAAACTACATGCTCCAATTAATGCTACAAGCATTGCAATGCTTGGCACCAATGCACTTTGTAAACGTCCTAGCATCAGAACGACCACAAGAATCACCAATAACATCGAAAAGACTAACGTCTTACCTGCTTCATTTAAGCCAGCGCGGATATTCTCAGCACCATCAATTACCGATGTCAACTCAGCATCTGCTGGTATAAGTGAACTGAGTTGCGGGAGTTTTTGTTTGATTTCTTCAATGACACTTACGGTATTCGCATTAGGTTGGCGATTAATTTTAATAATGACCGCAGGCTTTCCATTATGAAAACCACTAACATAACGGTTTTCAACATCATCCTGAACATCAGCCACATCTTTTAAACGAACAATATTCTGTGCATTTTTATGCACCACCAGATTCGCAAAATCTGCTGCATTCATTAAATGAGATGAAAGAGCAACTTGCCAGCGCAATTCAGCGGTCTCTACAATACCCAGTGCTTGTATAGTATTGCTTTGTGCAATTGCAGCTCTTACTTGCTCTAACGACACGCCTTGTGAAATTAATGCATTCGGATTTAAAGTAATTCGTACTGCTGGCATAGATGCACCATCAATACTGACATCACCGACACCATTAATTTGCGCTAAATTGGGTTGTAATCTACTGCTGGCAATTTCATATAACTTCCCCGCTGATAAATGTGGCGAACTCAAAGCTAAATAAAAAATTGGGCTTTGACTTGGATTAATTTTAAAATATTCAGGCGGACTCGGCATCCCTGAAGGAAGCTGTGGAATAGCAACGTTAATTGCAGCCTGCACTTCTCTTGCGGCTTCATTAATATCTGTATTCAAATCAAAATGTAATACAACTTGAGTGGCACTTTGATTACTGGACGAGTTAATCGCTTTAACTCCAGATACACCCATCATTGCCCGTTCTAAAGGTGTTGCGACCGTTGCAGACATACTCTCTGGACTTGCACCTGGTAAACTCGCACGAACAACAATCGTTGGAATATCTGCTTGTGGTAATGCTGCAACAGGTAACCGAAAATATGCCAATATTCCAAGCAATACGATGGCAATCGCAATTAATGTACTTGCTACAGGACGATGAATAAAAATAGAAAGCAAACTCAAAGTATGCCCCCTGTTTCACTCGATTTTTCTAAATGTATATCTCGGTTAGACCGTTGAAAGCGATCAAAAAACAAGTAAACAACAGGTGTCGTAAATAAGGTTAATAGTTGACTGACTATCAAGCCACCAACCATCACAATGCCTAATGGCTGGCGTAATTCTGCCCCAGAACCGGATGCGAGCATTAAAGGAATTGCACCCACTAATGCTGCTAGTGTTGTCATTAAAATGGGACGAAACCGCATTAATGCTGCTTGATAAATTGCTTTTTCTGGTGATAATCCTTCATTGCGCTGTGCTGCCAAAGCAAAATCAACCATCATAATGCCATTTTTCTTCACCAAACCAATTAGTAGAATAATGCCAATCAATGCAATCATATCTAAAGGTCGGTTGACCATTAATAATGCCAATAATCCACCAATTGCTGCGGATGGAAGTGTTGAAAGAATCGTAATGGGGTGAATAAAACTTTCGTATAAAATCCCCAGTACAATATACATTGTCACAATAGCAGCAACGATAAGCCAAAATGTATGATCAAGAGAACTTTCAAATGCCGCAGCTGCACCTTGTAATTTCATACTAATTTCTGGAGGAAATTTCATGTTATTTTCTACACGCTGAATAGCTTTTATTCCTTCACCTAAAGAAATGCCTTCTGCTAAATTAAATGAAATACTATGTGCTGGAAATTGTGCTTGTTGCTGTAAAATAGTGGCTGTTCTTTTCTGTGTAATGGAGGCAACCGAACTTAATAATATCGACTCACCTTCTGCATTTTGAATGTATATTTGATTAAGGGCATCCAAGCCATTAGATAAATTCGATGCTAATTCCAATACAATACGATATTGATTCGACTGTGTATAAAGCGTAGCAATTTGTCTTTGCGCAAATAAATTTTGTAAAGCCAAACTAATATCTTCAACACTTAAACCTAAACGAGCAGCAACATCTCGATGAATATCAATAAATGCCTGTAACCCTTGTCCGCCCTCTTCACTAGTCACATCTGAAAATTCAGGTTGTTGACGTAATGCATTAACGAGCATTGGTGTAAATTCTTCTAAATCTGCATTTTTTGCAGCTGATACACTCAGTTGATATTGTGTTCGACTAATTTTATCTTCAATACTGAGTTCCTGTACAGGTTGCATCCACCCCTGTATTCCCTGTATATCTTGGAATTGCACTTTCAAGCGTGCCATGACCTGACTCGCCTGATCTCGTTCTGCATGAGGTTTTAAATTAATTAAAATACGACCATTACTAAGTTTTGGATTGTTTGCATCAATGCCGATAAATGAAGATAAGCTTTCAACTGCTGGATCTTTTAAAATCTGAGCTGCTAATGTTTGCTGACGATCACTCATCGCTTGAAATGAAATATCATCTGGTGCTTCTGTCACGACCTGTATGACACCACTATCTTGTATTGGAAAAAATCCTTTCGGAATCAACCAATATAATCCACCAGCTAAAATGACAGTACTGAACATCACAGCCAAAGTGATTTTTTGATGACGAAGTACCCACTGTAGCGCCTTAGCATATTGCTGAATAACAGGCTCTAACCCCCATTTTTCTTGATGTTTTCTCGGCTTAGGATTTTTTAATAAATAAGCACACATCATTGGCGTTAAGGTTAATGAAACCACCAATGACAATGCTATGGCAACAGCAAGTGTTACTGCAAACTCATGGAATAGTCGCCCGACAATATCACCCATAAATAGTAATGGAATCAGCACTGCAATAAGTGAAACTGTTAAAGAAATGAGTGTAAATCCAATTTCCTTTGAGCCCTTAAGTGCTGCTTGTAATAAACTTTCACCCGCTTCCCGATGGCGAGTAATGTTTTCTAACATGACAATAGCATCATCTACAACAAAACCTGTGGCAATGGTTAAAGCCATTAACGTGAGGTTATTAATAGAAAAGCCTAAAAAATACATGAGTACAAATGTACCAATAATCGAAAGTGGCACTGCAATACTGGGAATAATGGTCGCCGAAAAATTTCTTAAAAATAAAAAAGTCACCATAACCACAAGACAAACAGCAAAAACTAATTCTTTTTGTACATCTTTAATCGAACTGCGAATACTTTCGGTTCGGTCAGTCAAAACTCGTATTTCTACATTATCTGGTAAGTTTTTTTGAAGTTCTGGTAATATTTGTTTAATCTGATCTGCCACTTGAATTACATTGGCATTCGGTTGGCGCTGGATATTGACTAAAATAGCAGACTCACTACCTGCCCATGCTGCCATATAGCGATCTTCACTACCCTCTATAATCTGTGCAACATCTTTTAAACGAATTGGTGCGCCATTATTCCATCTTAAAATTAAATTCTCATAATCTGCAATCGAACGAATTTGATCATTTGCATCAAGCATTGTTGTCCGAAAAGGACCATCAAAACTGCCTTTAGGCTGATTAGAATTTGCGGCATTAATGGCAGAACTCACATCTTCTGCACTCATTTTAAATGATGCTAATGCTGTCGGATTCATTTGCACACGAATTGCAGGACGCTGTCCACCTGCAAGACTCACCATTCCAACACCTGAAAGTTGAGAAAGTTTTTGTGCAACACGTGTATCGACCATGTCATAAACAGTCGGTAAAGCTAATGTTTTTGAGCTTACTGCTAAGGTAATCACAGGAACATCCGCTGGATTTACTTTCCGATAGACAGGTGGCGCAGCTAAGTCACGCGGTAATTTACTACTGGCAGTACTTAATGCAGATTGAACTTCTTGTTCAACAACCCCTAGGTCTGCTGTCAATTCAAACTGTAATGTAATTACTGAAGCCCCCACAGAGCTGGTTGAAGAAACTTGCTTCAAACCCGCAATTTTCCCCATTTCTCTTTCTAGAGGAACTGTAATTGTCCGTTGTACCGTATCTGGATTCGCACCAGATTGAAACGTATAGATTTGAATTATTGGATAGTCGACTTGCGGTAAAGCAGAAACAGGTAAAAAACGCCAAACAAGCAATCCACTAAACAATAAAGCTAACATCAAAAGTACAGTTGCTACAGGACGCAATATAAAAAAACGCGATATATTCATATCTTACTGAGCATCCTGCGATGTTGAGATTGCTTGTTTATTTTCTGGAACAATTTGGGCTTCACGACCTTCAGATAAACGATCAATTCCCTCTAAAACAACCTGTTCATTCCCCGTAAGCCCAGATAAAATCTCGATTTTCCCCTGAGATGTCACTCCTGTTTTTAACATTCGTACTTCAGCTTTATTTTCTTTATTAATCACATAGACATAAGTGCCTTTTGCACCATGTTGAATCGCATCATTTGGAATCATTAGTGCATTTGGAAGGGTATGAACACTTAAGACAATATTGACAAATTGGTTTGGAAATAATGCATCATTATGATTATCAAAAACGGCTTTTAACTTTAATGTTCCGGTCTTAATATCAATCTGGTTATCTAAAGATTTGACAACGCCTACAGCCAATTGTTTTTGCTCGGTCTTATCCCAAGCACTGACTTGTAATTTTTCACCTTTTCGCATGGCTGAACGAATAGGATCTAAATAGTTTTCTGCAATGGAAAATTGTGCATAAATTGGATTAATTTGTGTGATTGTTACTAGACCATTGTCTTCATTGGCTTGTATCAAATTCCCAACATCTTTTTGTTTAAACCCTATTCTTCCAGTAATCGGTGAATATATTTTCGTATATGACAACTGAAGTTTAGCAGCATTCACTTGTGCTTGATTCGCCTGAGTTTGCCCTTTTAACTGGTTAACCAGTGCTTGCTGTTGTTCAACCTGTTGTTTTGCAATAGAGTCTTGACTAAATAATAATTGATAACGCGCAAGCTCTACTTCAGCATTACGCAATTGTGCTAAATTTTGTTGTTGTATACCTTGCGCTTGTGCCAACGCAACTTGAAATGGTGCAGCATCAATTTGCGCCAATAATTGACCTTTGTTTACAACGTCTCCTTCATTAAAATAAACCTGTTGTAATACACCTGAAACCTGACTCTGTACATTCACTGTATGTGCAGGAACAATCGTTCCAATTGCTTTTAATTCAACATTTAAATCACGACGTTCAACTGGAACAACGCGAACAGGAACAGGCTTACTCCATTGACTAAATTGTGCTTCTGTAGGTTTTGACGATGCTGTAAACCAATACCAACTTCCTCCGCCTAAAACTAGAAGAATAATGAGTCCTATTAAATATTTAGACTTCGTGGCAAGAGAATAATTTTGGCGATTTAAATTTTCTGGCTGACTACTCATCAAAATACTTACCTATAGAATCAAATAAAACATGGCAATTCATTCATTCGCGGTCACCATCAATAAAGTCAAAAATAACTTTAGATGAATTGAATACATCTTTTTAGACTGCTACTTAACCACTGAATAATATGAGCCAAATGCATTAATTAAAAAATCAATGATGGGAAATTACAGTCACACTTTTCTAAGAGCTCTCTGTAGCATCAAAGAAATACGCGAATATAAAACTGCAGAGAGAGTTATATTTTAAAAATCATTTTTTTGCAAATAATAATTATTATCATTAGCATTTATTTATTGTTTTTCTTCAATCTTCTATCTTTTACAAACCATACATCATTATTTTGACTCGATCTCACGTGATCAACAGTGCTAAACTCTTTTTGTATTGCATTTATATGATCCATTAAAAAGCCTTAAGATCATTAAGACTTTAAATCCGCATAAAAATTTAATTACTTAATCAAGCGATTTTTATTTTTGATTAGTCGCACCTCAACTGGTTATAAAATGGCATAAATATGCTGACTAAAATGCTTTTAATAATCTAAAATTGAGTCGATATTGCTCTTTAAAACCATTTTTTACGTTCAGATCTTGACCTACATTCATCAAAAGTTGCGTACTTGTTGTTGGTTTATATCCAACACCGAGCCATATTTTAGTTTGTTGATTGCTTTGGGTTGTTATACCGTTGGTTTTGACATCACCAAAATCGTTATAGGATAACCCTGCTCTTAAATCGGTCATTTCATTTAAATGAAGTCGTACATTGGTTTGTACTTGATATCCCATATTTTGTTTCAGTTTCCCCCCTGCTGCAATTTTATCGTTATGACCATAAAATGTAATATCCGCAATATTATCCCATGATATTTGATCACTCAGTTGACTGGTAATGGCGCCCTGTACAATCAGTTTTAATCGATTCTCACTGAGGCTAAATTTATCTTTATCATATTTTCCTGTCGGTAAAACCAAATAAGGAGTTAAACCAATGGTTTTTATTGCGCTATTTTGTAGCGTATAAATAAAAGCACTTGCAAGCGTAATATCGCCTAAGCCACTGGCATTATTTCCTAATAACGCTTTACTGTCATGCTCTGGCTGAACCTCACCTAATGGAATTAAAATTTGTGGTGCAAATAATATTTTCCCTTTCTCGATATATTTTACATATCGTGCTATTCCAATATTAGACGTTAAGCCATATTTTCCATTCACGCTATGACCATCTGAATAAAGCTTATTGGCAGAAGCATGTTGATAATAAAGAATAGCAAGATTGACACCATTTGGAACAGCATCATAATCTCCAGCATCAACATCGATTGCCCAAAGTTGACTATTCACACTGCATAACAATGTAAATGTCACCAACGATTGCATTATTTTATTCATTTAAAGTTTTCCTGACCCATTGATTTAACTTTTGATTCCATTCATTGAGATCAAGCGACATCAGCCAATGTTCTTAAGCTCATTAATCAATTTTAAATGAATATTTTTCAGTCACTACTGTAATACGGCAAGAATTACTCAAAATAGGCAAATAATGAAAAACTGTATAATTTCAATTTATTAATAAAAAAACCATCTAATCAATTAGATGGTTTTTTATGTCACAAACGCAATATTATGGATAAACAATAACTGATTTTTTATAGGTAAATGCTTGATAACCATGGAGACCATGATAGCTTCCTATGCCAGATAAACCACTCCCACCAAAAGGCAAATAAGGTGAAAATGCTTGCAACATTACGCCATTCACAATGACATCCCCTGCTGGAATTTTTGCCAAAATTTGACGTGCCTGTGTAATGTTTTTACTAAATACATAAGCGGCAAGCGGTTTAGGATGATGTGTATTAATTTCATCAATAAGATGATCAACGTTATTAAAACTCATCACAGGTAAAATTGGACCAAAGAGTTCATGCTGCATTAATGCATCATCCCAACTCACATGGTCGACAACTGTTGCCTGAAAATGACGATTTTCTTGATCATAATTCCCACCAAAAACTACTGTTCCTTGTGTTTGAGCCAACATATTGGCAAGTTTTTTCACTTGATGACTGCTAATAATTTTTCCATTTGCACTTACTTCAGCATAAGTCATTTTCACTTTTGCGATAAATTTCTCTAGCAGCAGTTGTTTCACTTGTTCATGCACCAACAAATAATCTGGTGCTACACAAGTTTGTCCACTATTGGCAAATTTTCCAAATAAAAGTTGATCAACAGTATGGTCTAAATCTGCATCTGGCATAACAATGAGTGGACTTTTTCCTCCTAGTTCCAAAATACATGGTGTCAAATTTTTTGCAGCAGCTTCCATGACAATTTTTCCAACCATGGTGCTACCCGTAAAGAAAATAAAGTCAAAATTTAAACTCAATAAAAACTCATTCTCCTCTTTGGCACCATGAACCACGGCAACATGTTTTTCATCAAAAGTAGCTTTTACGATTTTTTCAATGACCAATGCAGTTGCTGGCGTATTTTCAGAAGTTTTGATAATAGCAGTATTACCTGCAGCAAATGCAGCAACCAATGGGGCAAATGCCAAATTTACTGGGTAATTAAATGGACAAACAATATACGCCACACCATATGCTTCATTTTCAATAAAACATTCCGCTGGCTCTAATAAAGCATAGGTCGGCACTTTTTCAGCTTTTACCCATTCATCAATATGTTGTAAGGCAAAATCAACCTCTGTAATCACTTCGCCAATTTCAGCAAGATCAACAAAATCTCGGCTTTTACCTAAATCTTGTTCTAATGCGACATAAATATCTTCTTTAAACGTCAAAACTGCTGTTTTTAGTTTTTGCAAATTCTCTTTTTTAAAGTTTAAATCTTTGGTTGCACCCGTTTTAAAAAATTGCTTTTGCTGATCAAAAATAGTTTTAATGGTGTGCTGATCTGTCATTTGCATGGGAATTTCCTTATCTCGTTTCTCATTTTCAATTTATTTTTGAATAATTATCATATTAAACTGAGTAATTAGGGTCTAAAATCAATACAGGTTTAATCGTTTTACCACTTAAGGAGTCTGCTGAAGCCTGATTAATTTCCTCAAATGGATAAAATTGAATCAACTTATCAAATGGAAAATCTCCATTCTTATAAAACTCAATCATTTTCGGAATTGTCAACTGAGGTATTGTGGCCCCCATGAGTACACCAATCATTTTTTTACTTGAAATCACTAAATCATTCAGTGTATTGAGCACTAAATCATGATTTGTAACCGCAATGGGTGCAGCAACGCCACGTATAGCCAATACATCTAGAGATAATTTCATGACATCACTAATGCCAGTGGTATCAATGGAATAATTCACCCCCACTTGATTCGTAATTTCACGTACACGCTCAAGTACATCGGTATTTTTACTATTAATTGTATGTGTTGCACCTAACTCTTTAGATAACGCTAAACGTGAATCGTGAATGTCTACTGCAATAATCGTAGAGCAACCTGCAATTTTAGCTGCCATCATTGCAGCTAAACCGACTGCACCAGTTCCTAAAATGACAATACTGGAACCAGGTTTTGCTTGTAAGCCATTAACAATTGTTCCCACTCCTGTCATCAAACCACAGCCCAGTGGTCCAAGTATTCTTAAATCCAGATCTTTTTCTACTTTAATGACATTACTGACTTTGACATTGGTATATGTTGAAAAAGAAGATTGATGAAAGAAGTTACTGACCGCTGTTCCATCATCTTTAGTAAAAAATGCCGAACCATCTTTACGAAGTGAGCCCCAATTTAAAGATAGCCAATCTGTGCATGCTGCAGGAATTCCTTCAAGGCAATGGTTACAATGACTACAGTACGCATAGGCCAAAACCACATGATCACCTTTGGCAATATGATTCACACTTGAACCGACTTGCTCAACAATTCCAGCGCCTTCATGCCCCAATACGGCAGGAAAACCAAAGCCGGCATGACCCAGCCTTAATGCATCATCTGAATGACAGATTCCTGTTGCCACGATACGTACACGTACTTCATCGTGCTGTAATTCAGCTAAATTCAACGACTCAAAGCTATAGTTCGTATTAACGCCATTAACCACTGCTGCTTTCACTTTCATTTGCATACTCCATTTGCATTTATATTTGCCCACATATCATCAATATGATGTTGTGCTTTTTAATAATGAGAAACTCATTGATGCAAATGATTTAAACAAATCAAAATAAGCTTTTGCTACCAAAATAAGGAAGCAATTGTCATATTTCGGCAAATATTACAGTTATTTTCTTTTTATCGTTTGAGATGGTAATTCACCATATTTTTGTTTATATTGCCGTGCAAAATCACCTAAATTAATATAACCACAAGCATGAGCAATATCCATGACGTTTGCATGAATATCCGCTTTAATCAACAATTGTCGGGTTTTTTCAAGCCTTAATTGACGAACTTGTTGACCAATCGTCATGTGTTTATATTTTTTAAAACTTGATGATAAAGTTCGAATACTCACCCCTACAGTTTGTGCAATTTCAGCAATGGTTGGACTATACTGTAAAGAACTACGAATAAACTCTTCCGCGCGATCAACATAAGATGGTGCAATATCATGTGGCTGATTTAAATTTATTTTTTCTCGATTTGCCCATTCATTAATTACATGTAAACCAATAATTTGTTGTAAATGTTCCCCTGCTTTTTTTTGTAATTCTTGATTTGGAATTTCTTTAAGGCACTGATACACATAATTTAACAATGCCATCCAACAGATATTTTTATCACCAAAACTGGTTCTCGCTTTCCATAAACTTGGCGGTGCCTCATACCCGAAATTTACCAAAATTAATTCCTTTAGAAAACTTTTAGGAATCGTTAAATTTAATTGAATGTTATCTTCACTGGCAAAAAAACCATAATCATCTGGGTAACTTGAATCCATAATATAAGATTGGTTTACGCCAGTCATAATACTTCTTTGAGCATCAATGGCATGACGAGCATGCCCATGTATGGTTGTCAATAATAAAACATTGGAAGCATTTTCAGAAAAGTTATAAATATTAACCGGTATGCCATAAGTAAACCGTGTTAAAAGTAATTTCCCAATATTAATTCGCGCCATATATGCCGTAGGGTCATGTATTTGACCAATAGGTCTGACCTTAAACGGTAAATAAACTTGATCAGACCATCTTTTTATAGAATCCCAGTCTTGAGAATACTCACTATTGCTTTGAAATGTAGTATGTTCCGTTCCACGCTCTAAGTATTCTTTAATCAACATTTTAACAACTCCCTGTTAAAAATATTATTAAAATTATTTGATTAATGACCATTAAAGATCAAAATTCTCTCTATATAAAATGTTTTAATCATGAAATGCAAGACTGATATTTCACTAAAATTAAGATGAATCTTCATATAATCATTCATGCATTACACGAATGACCATTTGAATTAAAAAAATAATTGTGGCTTTTTAAAATTATCAGTAGCTATTATTCGATCTAAAATTTAGTTTTCAACCTCACGAATAATCAATATTAACCTTATTTCAACATATCAACTTCAAATAAAAAACCCTAATACAATCAGGGTTCTGCTTTAACTCAATGAAAAAATTAATTCGGTATACATATAAACTTTTTAAAAGTCATTTTAGACTTAAGTACAAAATTTTGTAAAATTTTCAATAGGCTCTCTTGGCGTATGTAATTGATTAATTACGCTCGACTGATCTGCATAACCTAAAGACATTCCACAAATGAATATTTCATCTTGTTCTGCACCTAAAATCGGCATAATAATTTCATGGTAATCATTCCACGATGCTTGCGGGCATGTATCTAAACCTTGGGCTTTTGCCAAAAGCATAATATTTTGCATCAACATAGCAATTGCCATTTTAGCACCCGCTTCTAATGCACGATGAGTTGTAAAAAACAGTCCAACTGGCGCATCAAAAAATTGAAAATTTCGAAGCTGTTGCTGATGCATTGCCCATCGATCTCCCTTTGAAATGCCTAATATGCCATACATGCTCCAGCCATTTTCACGGCGACGTTGCAAATAAGGCTCAAACCACTGATCTGAATAATATGCATATGGTGGCGTAAAGTTCGATTTGGGTTGAATACCTTCATATACTGAATTTACAGATGCAACCACTTGTTCCGTAATCTGTTGTTTTGTCTGGTCTTTCACCACATAAACTTTCCACGGTTGCGTATTGGTTCCTGAAGGTGCACGTGCAGCTTTATTCAGCATGTCTTGAAGACACTCATCACTTACATCTTGAGAAGTAAATGCACGTACAGAATGTCGTTCTAAAATTACACGTTCAACATCATTATTCGATTGCAATTCCATAAATTCAGTCCATTAAACTTTAAAAGTTATAACCAATATTGATATTCCATCTAAACTTCCAATCATTACTATAATCAGAATTTGTTGATGTATAACCTGTTGAATTTTTAGCACCGCCCAGTGCATTCACATTTTTTCCAACACTTCCATCAATCCAAATCATAAATGGCATTGCATTGAATAACACCCCAAAAGTATCCATTTGTGAATTTGACCAATCAGATCGATCTTTCCATAAAATACTATAATCATTATAAAATTTGACAGATTTCAGATTAGGAAAATACTTGGTAGACACAGGCTGAGTATAACCAATATTGAATATTCCAATCGTACCTTCTGATGCAATAAAATAAGCAGGAGTCAGTCCATTTGATTGCATTAATACACGATCACTATCTACCCCTACAGGATTTTTAGCATCGTATTTATAATGAATCACTGAGGTTTGCAAATCCCACTTCTGATAGTGATTAATAGTATGTAGCCCAAGTGCATAATAACTTCCATCTTTATCTGTAGCTTTATTATGTAATTGGGAATACGCACCGCTAATACCAAATTCTTGCTTACCTATCGCTAAATCCAGCTTTTTGGCAAGCCTCACATTGACTTGATTACGTTTTTCATTCAAATATTGCATTTGACTTGGCAGTACATTTTTTAAATCATCTGCTGCACCAACTTCAGGTGAGTAACGAATACTACTCCCACTCATGATGGGCATATAGGCTAAATTAAAATCATAATCTTGCTGTGAGTTTTTCCAACCTATCCCTGGTGCTACACTATCTGCAAATCCTAAAAAGAAAGGTATTTGGAAACTCCATGCATGTTGTGGAAAGGGATAAATACCAAAGGGTTTATAAATGATACCCGCTTGAAAATCCTGATGATCATTTGGTTTATAACCAACCCATGCATGTTCAATTGAGCGTTTATGATCATCTTGAAATGCATAACTAGTATCTAAATAAAACTGATCATATTTTCCTTTAATATTCAAACGCGCATTATCAAATAAAAACTTTCCGTTGTTCTTGCTTTCCCAATGTTCATCGCGATAATTCGTTCGAACAAATCCACCTATTTGTATTGATTTTGCACCATCTTCTGTTGACCAAGCAAATGTAGCCCCTTGATTTGCATAGATATTGCAAGATAAAACACTCATCGCTAATACACATAAATGATATTTTTTAAGCATAATTTTCCCCTAAGCAAATAACTTATCCACATTATTTGCCGTTTAAATCCATTTAAAATTACTTATTGACCAGTTTTTTAGGCAGAGATAAAACAATTAAGCAGCTTATGAGTAGGCAGACAGCAAATACTAATAATGCACCATCTGGTTTGCCTGTAATTTGTATTGCATAGCCCACCAATGTATTACTCACTAAACCTGCAAGATTTGCTAATGAGCAAGCGAGGGCAAATCCAGTTGCGGCAGCAGTACCTGATAGGAAAGTGGCTGGTAAGCTGAAAAAGACGGGGATTGTTCCTGTAGTTGCAATCGCTGCAATCGAGAATAGAATGACTGTCATTACAAGATTAGCACTAAACATTGAGGTGAAAAATAAAGCAATAGAACCGACAATAAAAGGAATAACTAAATGCCAACGACGTTCTCTATATTTGTCGGAACTCTTACCAATTAATAACATCGCAATTAAGCCAATCACACTTGGAATAGCAACCAATAAACCTATATGTAATACATTGCTCATTCCTGTATTTTTAATAAAGGTTGGCAACCAAAACCCCATAGAATAGGTACATAGCAACATTGAGAAATTAATTGCGCCAAGTTTTAAAATGTTTAGATTAAAGAATCCATCTTTAAAACTACTTTTTTCTTTTGCTGCACTATTTGTAGATAAATCTTTTTTCAGGTTTTCTTCAATAATTGCTTTTTCATCTGAGCTTAACCATTTTGCTTTTGAGAAATGATTTGGCAAAACTTTTAGCGTTAAAATACCTAAAAGTACACTTGGTATTGCTTCTAAGAAAAATAACCATTGCCAACCAGTGAACCCAAGTATTTGGTCAAAAGTTCCCATAATCCAACCAGACAATGGGCTACCAATAATAACGGCTAGTGGTAATCCAATCATAAATAACGCAATAATTTTTCCGCGATAATACGTTGGGAACCATGTTGTTAAGTAATATAAAACGCCTGGTAAGAATCCTGCTTCAGCAGCACCAAGTAAAAAACGCAGAACGTAAAATTGCATGGGTGTAGTCACAAACATCGTTAAACCAGATAGAATTCCCCATGTAATCATAATTCGGGCAATCCAAATTTTGGCACCCACCTTTTCCATGATTAAATTACTTGGAACTTCAAAAATGATATAACCCACAAAGAATAAACCTGCACCCAATCCAAATGCAGCTTCACTTAAATGCACATCGCTTAACATGTGCAATTTTGCTAGACCAACATTAATTCTGTCTAAATATGCAGCAATATAACAAAAACATAAAAATGGAATGATTTTCCAAATTACTTTTTTATAAACCAGAACATCCCGTTCTGTATGACCTTCTGTTGTCTCTGACTTCGATGTTAAAACATTGGTAACCATATCTAACTCCATTAGATAGCAAACCAAGTTTATAGTGCTTTTCCGTACATATTATGTACATATAAGCCGAAAAATTCTTAGCCCCAATGCATTGAATGAATCGTCCCTGACTTGCACTACAAATACTTCCCTGATTTGCATTATCTTGATATTTCCATAATCTATTTTTGTGTATCTAATCAATTGCCACGATAATCAGACAAATAATTTATCGCTTCTTGTTTTGATACAACATCTCCATATTTACTATCAATATCAAACAAATTTGCCTCATGAGGTGCTTGGTGCCGGTCACCAACACACTCACGAATTACAATTGTTTTAAATCCATACTGCACCGCATCAACGGCTGTAGCACGTACACACCCACTGGTCGAACAGCCAACAATAATGACTGTATCTATTTGATTAGCATTCAAAATTGATGCCAAACTTGTTCCAAAAAAGGCACTTGCATAGTTTTTAGTAACGACCAGCTCTGTGTTCAGCGGTGTAACTTCAGCACAAAATTCGGTGGCTGGATTTGTTGCTACCATTGCTGCCATAACAGGAGATTTTTTGACCCACATCCCCCCATCAATTTGATCTTTTGCGTGATATAAAATATTGGTGTGAATCACTAAAACATCTTTTTCTCGTGCAAGTTCTAGAACTTGTGCTGTTTCAGCCACAGCTTTAATCACATCGGAGGCATATAAAGGTTCTGAAGGTGTGACATAGGACTTCATGAAATCCACAAGAAGTAGAACTGGTTTTTGTCCAAAACCAATTCTATTGCCCCAGACTCCTTGATAATTCTCAGCTACATTTTGTTGTGACATATGCACTCTCCTATTTATGCATAAGCACCAGACAATAAAGCGCCAGCCCCTGGAACAATAGGCTCTAAATCTAATGCTTTTAACATTTGATAAGTTGTTGCAATCGCTGCTGAAATTACAGGTTTGCCTGTAAGTGCTTCAACTTTTGACACCGCAGGCAAAGATTGCATTTGTACACAAGCAGAAAGTACAATCACATCGGCATCTTTATAGTTTAATTTTTGAACAATTTCAGGTAGATTATTTGGATCATGCTGAGCAACGGCAATATTATCTGCGATTTCTAATGCTACATAATCTAAAACTTCAAAACCTTCAGCACGAATATAATCCACAACCAATTCAGTCAATGGCTTCATATATGGTGTAACCACCACAATTTTTTTAGCATTCATCACTTTTAGACCTTGCACCAATGCACCTGCACTGGTCACAATTGGTGCTGCGGCATCATTATCCACAGTGACTTGATGCAGACGTTTTTCAGATTCACGATGATAGCCTAGACCCATTGACATAATCGCCACAAGACAGGCATAACCTAAAACTTCAACCTTCGCATCCGACAACTCCAATGCACAACGATCAGACTGTGCATCCATAGCAGCCAATTCTTCTTTTTTAACGTGCTTCATCCGCATACGACTTGAGTGAAAGGTAAACTTTTCAGGTCGAATAAGTTGTCTTGCACCAAGCATCGCTGGAATTTCAGTTTCCATCGTAGTATTTGAACTAGGTACAATTTGACCAATTTTATAAATTTTTTGCATGTGTTTATCCTTAAACAATTTTTTGCCCTAAAAAGTTGCCAAACCCTTGATAAAACCCAGTTAAATCATCCCAAGGAATCATATGCCCAGCATCTGTCACATGACTTACGACAACCTTTGAATTAAGTGCTTGTATCTCTAGAATATCTTCAGCCTGAATAACACCACCTTTACCTGCGACCATTAATAAGGCTGGTACTTCAACATCTGGAAGATATTGGTGAATATCAACTTCATGGAAATCGTTAAATGCTTTAATAATGGCAGGTAAATAACAGGTATGTAGCCATTCTGCACGCAGCTGTCTTTGCTCCAATGTCCATGTTGGGCAAAATTGTTTCATCTGCTCTGCATTCATACCAACAATCGATTGCTGAATTGAATCGACATACCAAGGTAATTGGCTTGGATATGCACGTCGATGTGGACCAGAAACAGGTGGATCAATTAATACAATTTTTTGTAAGTCCTTAGGCTTATACGCTGCACAACGAATTGCAAAGCGTGCCCCCATAGAATGACCAACTAAAATATAATTGCTCAGTTCTAGTTTTTGAACAAATTCAAGAATATCGATTGCACATGTGTCCGTATCATATTCAAGATGATCACCTGAAGAAGATAATCCTCGACCACGAACATCTAAAACATAAACATCAAAATATTCAGCCAACTTTTCAGCCACAAAACCCCATGTAATGGCTGGACTGGTAATACCAGGAATAAGTACTAAACTTTGTCCCCGACCACCATAGCGAAGATAATGTAGTCGAATATTATTCACCGCTACATTACTTCCATATAGGAACTGACTCATACAGCTTCCTCTTCATGAAGTGGCTGTGCATAAGCATCAAAGCCATAAACCCACGAAGGATCTTCTTGAGATTTCAAGAATGTATTTGCATTTGAAACTTTTTGAACTTGGCTTGCACGATCTTTACGATTTTGTTCATAAAGCTTGAATGCATGTTGATAATTATCAAGTCCTTCATCCAATAAGCAACGAGTCAATATTGCGGCATCTTCAATTGCCATACCTGCACCTTGCGCCATATGAGGCTTCATTGGATGACAGGCATCGCCTAACAGTACTAAACGCCCATGACTCCAAATCGGTAAAGGATTTCGATTATTGAGTGGCCATTTGGTAACATTTTCACTCGCTTCAATCATGGCAAGGATAGAGGGATGGAAATCTTTGAATGTCTCAAATAATTCAGCTTTGTCGCATGGTACATAACTTTTTCCTTGAAAATCCCACGCTGGGTGCGGTACGCCTGTTACAAAGTAATATTCATCACGTTCTTTTGTCGTACAATACGCCATGATATGACGGTCTTCATACCACCATTTCACACAATCATCTAAGTCAAATTCTGCTTTAAGTTTTGCTAATTTTTCACCTGTAATTAATGCGCGATGTGCAACCCAACCACTATAAAGTGGTGCCTCTGGTCCTAAAATCGTTTCACGAATTTTAGAATTAATTCCATCTGCACCAATCACAATACTTGCTTCAGCCGTTGTACCATCATCAAAACTTAATAAAACATGATCTTCTTTTTGCGCTACTGCATTTAAGCGTTTACCAAAATGAAGTTTATCTTGCTGTAATGCATCTATTTGACGTGCATGCATATCACCACGATGAATTGTAATATATGCCGCGCCATAACCTGTTAACGGTGCTTGAGCAAGAACTTCTGCTGAATTTCCATCACGACTAATCCAATAATCTGGATGACAACCCATCTCTTCCAAATCTTTTTCTAAGCCCATTTCACGAAAAATTTTCATGATATTTGGACCAATGTGAATCCCTGCACCTAATCTTGAAAACTCAGAAGCTTGCTCATATACATCAACATCAAAACCAGCTTTTTGTAACAGTAATCCCATTGATGCCCCACCGAGACCTGCACCAATTACAGCAATTTTTTTGGACTTACTCATCGTCTACTCCTTTAAACAAATATTTCCTACTAATTAGATATACATTAAGATTTTTTTAAAGTCTATACACTTTAAAAAATATTTTTAATCTTTTTTATAATTTTTAATATTAGTGATAAATATCATATATTTATATATTTTATAAAAACAAATAAATGTTTTGTTTTTTTGTTATTAAAGTGTATGCTCTTTATTACGATAAAAAATGATCAGCAAAGGAGTGCCGTTATGCCTGTAAATACCTCTGAATTAACGCAAATGTTTGAACACGTTCTACAACTCTCTAAAGTCGATGAAACCCAGAGTGTTGCTATTCTTAAAAGCCATTATTCTCATCCGCAAACAATTCAAGCTGCGATGGATGCTGCCCTTCGTTTAAAAGCGAAAGTATTTATTCTAGAATTACCTTCTTTTAACCACCCCAAAGCCATAGGCAATGACATGACAGCTTATTGTGGGGATACCGCCTTAACAGGAAACTTAGCTGCTCAGCGCGCATTAGAGGCAGCAGATTTAATTATTGACACCATGATGTTGCTGCACTCTCCTGAACAAGAGCAAATACTTAAAACAGGCACGCGAATTTTACTAGCTGTCGAACCACCAGAGGTTTTAGCGCGTATTCTTCCAACACTTGAAGATAAGCAACGAGTTTTAACCGCTGAAAAATATTTAAAAAATGCAAAAAGCATGCATGTAACATCCAAGGCTGGTAGTGATTTTTATGCACCTCTTGGACAATATCCATCAGTCACCGAATACGGTTTTGCCGATGAACCAGGCAGATGGGATCATTGGCCAAGCGGTTTTTTATTTACTTGGCCAAATGAAAATACAGCAGAAGGAACATTAGTTTTGGATATCGGAGATATTTTACTTCCCTTTAAAACCTATGTTCGTGAAAAAGTAACATTAGAAATAGAAAAAGGATTAATCACCAAAATTTATGGCGGGTTTGAAGCAGAATATTTACGTGATTATATGAAATATTTTAACGATCCTGAAGTTTATGGTATTTCCCATATTGGTTGGGGGCTACAACCTCGTGCACAATGGACAGCAATGGGTCTACATGACAAAAATGATGGTATGTGCATGGATGCAAGAGCATTTAATGGTAATTTTCTATTTTCTACAGGCCCAAATACTGAAGTTGGTGGAAGTCGAAAAACCCCATGTCACATGGATATTCCACTTAGAAACTGCACCGTAAAACTCGATGATATTATTGTTGTACAAAATGGCATACCCGTTGACCTAGCCTAAAGTTAATAACGCAAAATAATAATCTGATACACCGATTATTATTTTGCGTTATACTTGATTCACATTTATTTTTAGCCTTTAAATCATTATTTTAAAATAGGTATTCAAATTACAATGAGTCAATCTGAACATAAATATGTCATTGAAGAACAAATCGGATATCTATTACGTCGTGTCTATTATCACCACCTTTCAATATTCCAACAAAGTCTAGATGAAACCCGACTCACATCCGTGCAGTTTGCTGTCTTATACGCCATCAACAAACTACAAGAATGCTCACAAAAAGAGCTGATTGAAGATACAGGGATCGACCAAGCTACCATTCGCGGCATTATTCAACGATTAAAAGACAAACATCTTATTTCACAAGACGCCGACTTAAATGATAAACGTAAAGTCCTAATTCATATTACCACTCAAGGTAAAGCGGAACTAGATTTAGCCATTCCAATTGCCGAAACCATTACAGACACAACACTAAAAGCACTCAATCCCGCAGAGAAAGTCGCACTACAATTTTTATTAAAGAAAATACTCAGCGACAAATAAAATTTCGACTTACTTCACAAATACAGCATATGGATTAGCTTTTTTTAAAAAACTTTCAACATCCTATTCAATAAATTCAACAACACCAATTTATTTTAACTCATGCTTTGAGCAAAAAGCGCCAACACAAAACCCGCTAAATTTCTTACCACTAAAAATACAATATACTGAGTTAAATTAAACTTTACACCTCAGAAGAAATATAAATTTTAGATCAAAAAAAGGGATCAAATTAAAAATTTGATCCCTTTTAACATATTTGGCGGAAGCGGTGAGATTCGAACTCACGGAGGACTCGCGCCCTCGTCGGTTTTCAAGACCGGTGCATTAAACCGCTCTGCCACGCTTCCATGGGCGCTATAATATAAACAAAATACCGAATTGGCAAATACTTTTATTAAAAAAGTAACTGAGTGTCTAAAATAGAATCATATTTCTCAAATATCTAATTTTAAATCCGTCCAATATGTTTTATTTAGGATAGAACAATCCTAATTTTTTAGTTATCGTCTAAATTTCAAGTAATTTATACAAAGATTATAATATGAGTTCTATTTCTGGTTAACCTAAGTCATTTGCCAAAATAATATATATAAAATTCAATTCTTTAACTATAAAAATGAGAGTATCTAACTCTCATTTGAACTCATCAATGATTTATAAAGTCAGAACGCCATTATGAATGATTAATCTAGTTTATAGATAAAAAACATGAGAACATAAAATTACTCACTTGATATAACTTGGGATATCCGCAGTTAAACCATTTTTTAATGCGACGGTGGTTTCACCCACCAAAACTTCAAATGCATTACGTTCAAGACCATCAAACACATTTTCAGCAACAGTTTGCGCAGGAAGTTTAGGGATATCTAATGATCTGGTTAAATCCGTATCAATAAATCCAACATGCAAGCCCTGTACATTTACACCAGAATGAGCCAACAACTGACGAATTGAGTTTGTATATGACCATGCAGCTGCTTTAGTTGTAGCATAACTCGCTAATGACAAACTAGGCTCCCAAGAAACTGACGATAAAATATTCACAATCGCTGACTCAGCATTTTTTTTGCAATATTGGTGCAAATGCTTGTGTAGCTCGAATCAATCCAAATAAATTAATGTCTAATATTTTCTTTATATTTTCAATGACATTTGGATCTAATGGATCTGAATCAGGTTGTGCGATACCTGCATTATTGATCAAAATATTAACATCCGAACACAACATCGCTGCTTTTTGTACAGATTGCGTGTTACTAACATCAATTTCAATCGGAACGATTCCATTTTCACTAAAATTTTCTATACTTCGCATACCTGCATACACTTTTTTTGCACCTCGCTGAACAGCTTCTTTCGCTAATGCTAGGCCGAGACCACGATTTGCACCTGTTATAAAAACGATAGCTTCTGAAATATTCATTTTTCACCCAATTCTATTCTAAGTTTAATCATGATTTGCCATATAAAAATGCATACTCATTTTTATTCATCAACTGATCATTGATTTAAAACTTATGATACACTTTAGATACCTAGTATCAATTAGTTACCACTTAGTAACCACTATTAAATCAGTGGAAATTTCTATTTTTAAATCAATTTTTCAGTGTGCGAAAATGAATAAACCAATGAAATATAATATCTTTCACCCAGACTGTCCTGCTCGAGTTTTTTTTGAAAAATTTGCAGATAAGTGGATTTTGCTCATTATTTATAAACTCAGCCAAGAAGCTCAGCATTTTAATCAACTCAGAAAAAGTATCTTAGGAATCTCACCAAAGATATTGTCACAAAAACTTAAAATTTTAGAACGAGATGGATTTATTACACGCACGGTTCAAGAAGATAGCGTTATTCGTGTTGAATATGCTTTAACTGCCCTAGGTTATGATTTTGCCGATACTGCTTACCAGCTGAAAGATTGGATTGAGCTCAATCTTGAAAAAGTGATGACCTCTAGAACAAAATTTGATGCAATATCATAATCTAAAGATAAATGCATACTTTTGACTTACCATAGTTCTTTCTATTATGCAAATATAGGATGAGAGAATCTATACCTTATGCAAGATTATAAGCACATGCTAAACTTAATCATTAAATATGTGACTATTTTCCGTTTCAAAAACTCTGAAATTTCTATTCATATGTTTATAAAATCATGAATAGCTCAAACAGCACGCTAAAAAGATATCATTTCAAATAGCCCCTACATTAATTTTCACGCTATTGCAGTCATTATTTTTAGACCACTCAATCGAGCTAGAAAACATAGAAAGCTAAAGCGTTTATTTTAATTTTTACATAATTCTTAAGTAAACCTCTAAAATATAAATTTATTAACACTAAGTTTAGTTCAAGCTATAATTTTCAACTCATTTTTTTATTTCTTTTTCTATAAATAAAAACATCGCACTCTAAAAGTATGAAATAAACTAAATTTCTTAGCATTGTAGTTACAACACCAACCCCCCAATAATAGATGTAATAAAAAAATATGTAGATACAATATTTTAGAATTTTCTTATATAATACACAAGCATATAACATTTATAAGCATTTACTCCAACAAATACAAATGACTATTATTATTCAATAATAACAAGAATTATAAATTGGTTTCATTTAATAAACCCAGAAACAAACAGCTAAGATCAACTGAAAATATATAATCTCTCAACATTTAACTTTTATATATTAAGTTTACTTTGAAAAAAACATTAAGCCCCGAAATATCCATATTTTCTCAAATATCTCAAAGATTATTCATTTATAAAATTCGGTAAAACACATGAAGCATATATCTTCGCCTTTTAGAGAAAAGAAAGTTTATTCAATATCAAGCGCTCAATAAACATCATTTATTTTACCCATTTCTACACCTCTACATCAACATTCGAGCAAACTACACCTATCATCACCATCAAGCATATTGAAATATCTTGTTAGCGTGTTATGTGGACAAATAGAAGTGTTAGTAATAAAAGATACTTTCAATCCTATTATTTTCTATAGAACTCATTTACTTAATTTTAAGTTGAGATATCATCTCTTACACTAGGTCTTGGAGTTTAAATATTGAAGCGTAAATTATTAACAGTTGAGGGATATCAACGCCTACAAAATGAGTTAAATGATCTGGTTCGTAAAGAACGCCCTGAAATTACTAAAATTGTCTCTTGGGCAGCCAGTCTTGGCGATCGATCTGAAAATGCTGATTACCAGTATAATAAGAAAAAATTGAGAGAAATTGATCGTAGAATTAGATTTTTAACCAAACTTTTTGAAGTTGCTCAACCAGTTGAATATAACTCCGAACAAGATGGCAAAGCCTATTTTGGAGCATGGGTTGAACTAGAAAATGATGCGACTGAAACGATTACCTTCCGTATCGTTGGCGATGAAGAAATTTATGGTCACAAGGATTATGTTTCTCTTCAAGCACCACTTGCCAAAGCATGTTTAGGCAAATCAATAGATGATGAAGTACATGTACAAACTCCACATGGAAAAAAAATTTGGTATATTTCAAAAATAAGTTATCAATAATACTCAGCCCAGCTCTACCAATAACATCCATGTATATGAAGCAATGTTTTCAATTACACTAACTTAGCAAGAATATTATGAATTCATCATCTATATTATTTTTTCCGAATAACATCAGCTAAAATTTAATCAAAGAATCTTCTCATCAATAAGTCTAATAATATGAACAATCTTGTTGAAAATCGATCAAAATTATTTAAAAAAATAAAAGTAACTTTATATTTTATATAATAATATTTTTTTATTTATTTATTTGATTAGTAGAGTTGATTCATCTTCAGTTTCGTTTAGAATGAAAGTAAGAAGAAAGTGCAATGACAATATTCAAATATTTATTTCTATAAAATAAGGAGCAAGAACATGCCATTTGAAAATATTTTAGTTCCTATTGATGGCTCTGAAACTTCCTATGCTGCTGCTGCAAAAGCAATTGAGTTTGCTAAAGGTTTTGGTAGTAAAATTACAGTTGTTCAAGTGCTTACCCTAGACCCATATATTGCTGCTGAATACATTTCTGCTTCTCAAACCAACGAACTTATTGAGCGAGCAAAAGGATTCATATTAAAATCTTTAGAAGAAGCCAAAGCTAAATTTGCAGAACATGGTGTAGATGTCGAAACACGCCTGCTCGAAGGGCAACTTATACATCGTGAGATTACACGTGCAGCTGATGAAATTAATGCTGACTTAATTATTATTGGTTCACATGGTCGCACTGGTCTACAAAAATTCTTTTTAGGCAGTGTTGCTCAAAGCGTGCTAACCGAAGGTACAACACCAGTTCTGATTGTCCGCAAAGCTTAAGATCCAAGCATAAAAGTAAAACCCTTAATCTATAAATTGGGGGTTTTACTCATATGTATTCCACTGATATTGCTTTAAATTAATTTTACCATCCACAATAAAAACCCCCTCATTCTGTAGTTTTAATACCTGCAAATTCTCACCTCGCTCATTTTCTTTTTGTAAACTAATTTTTCCTTGTGAATTTACAACTCTATACCAAGGAAGATCACTATGATTATCTAGTTTTTTTAAAGCAAAACCAACATGCCTAGCGTGTTTAGGTAAACCTGAAAGTTTTGCAATTTGTCCATAGGTCGCAACTTTACCATAAGGAATTAAGCTAACCACTTGAAGAAACTCATTTGTTATTAACGGTTGTTCAGTATCATCCATCATAAAATATTTCTCTAAATCGCTATTTGACGTATTTATCATTATTCACGATAACACTATCAAAAAAAAGACCACCCAAATAGGTGGTCTTCTCTTTTCAGCAGAGCTGAAATCAACACTTAACCTAGTTTCTTAGAAACATAGTCAATTGCCGATTGAACAGTAGTGATTTCGTTAGAATCTTCATCTGGAATTGTAATGTCAAAATCATTTTCGAAAGACATAACCAATTCTACTAAATCAAGAGAGTCTGCACCCAAATCATCCATAAAAGATGCTTCGTTTTTAATCTCTTCTGCTTTAAGACCAAGTTGTTCTGCAACCGCTTGTTTCACGCGTTGTTCGATATCGCTCACAGGAATTCTCCTCATTGCTTGTGGCGTTTTTAATGCCGTTAGTTTAATTCAATCTTTACTTTTTTGAAAGTTTATACTGGAGCTATTTAGCTCATGTATAAACCACCATTCACATGTAATACAGTACCTGTGACATAACTTGCTTTATCTGATGCTAAAAAACTCACAGCATTCGCAATATCTTGTGGATCGCCTAAACGATTTAATGCCACTTGATCACTCATTTTTTTACGAATTTCTTCGCTTAACTGTTCTGTCATTTCTGTTGCAATAAAACCAGGTGCCACAGAGTTTACTGTTATTTGACGACTACCCATTTCTTTAGCAAGGCTGCGACTAAAAGCCTCAATTCCTGCTTTAGCAGCAGAATAGTTCGCTTGTCCTGGATTTGCAAAATGTGCAACTACAGAACTAATATTAATAATTCGACCAAAACGAGCTTTCGTCATGCCTTTGAGCACACGTTTAGACAAACGATATACCGCTTTTAAATGAATATTTAAAATATCGTCCCAGTCATCTTCAGACATGCGTAATAATAAATTATCTTTTGTAATACCTGCATTGTTCACTAAAACCAAAACTGAACCATAATTTTGTTCAATTTCTGTCACCAATGAATCGATTGCTGTACCATCACGCACATCCAATACTTTACCCACACCATTTTCAGCAAATGTTGCCGTCAGTTTTTCCGCACCCGCTTCAGAAGTTGCAGTACCTACAACAAAAAAACCATCTTGTATAAGTTGTTGCGCAATGGCCGCGCCAATTCCCCTACTTGCACCTGTTACCAATGCAACTTTGCGTTCCTGTGTCATGCAATTCTTCCTTCAGCCACTAAAATGGCATTTAGTGCATCATCCAAGCGACTTTTTGAGTCAAGCGGTAATGCTTTTTCAATTTTTGGTAAACGTTTTGCTAAATTCGCCAGTACATTACCTGGACCACATTCTACAATATATTCAATTCCTTCATTTTGAAGAAATTCCATGGTTTTTGTCCATTGAACAGATTGATACAACTGCTCTGTCAATGCAGTACGTAACTGAGTCACATCTGATGCAATTTCAGCATTTACATTTTGTATTACAGGAACACCTGGTAGCTCAATGGCAGTTTCTTCCAAAGCCATTGCAAACTGTTCTGCGGCAGGTTTCATTAATGCACAATGCGAAGGTACCGATACTGGTAAATTAATTGCTTTCCCACCCACTTCTTTTGCTGTATTCATGACTGCTTCAACAGATGCTTTATCACCCGCAATGACAACTTGACCATTGGCATTATAATTTGCAGCATCAACAGAACCCAAACCTTGCGTATTCACTTGTGCACAGAGTTCAAGTACTTTCACATCATCCAACCCAAGAATTGCAGCCATTGCACCTTGACCTTGAGGCACTGCATTTTGCATGAGTTTACCGCGTAAATTTACCAATTTAACCGCATCACCCAGTGTCAATGCTCCAGATGCAACCAAAGCACTATATTCCCCCAATGAATGTCCAGCTAGATATTTAGGGACTACACCACCAATTTCTAACCAAACACGCCACAAAGCAATACTTGCAGTTAATAAAACGGGCTGAGTAAATTCTGTTTGATTTAATTCTTCACCGTTTTGCGCAATTTGCCATAAGTCAAAACCCACTGCTTTTGACGCTTCTGCAAATGTTTCACGAATTCCAGAAAATTGTTCTGCAAGCTCAGCCAACATTCCAACTTTTTGAGAGCCTTGTCCAGGAAACACAAATGCTGTTTTTGTTGCCTTAGTCGTTTGCTCGAGTTGTTTCGCAGACATAAAAAAATCCTTTAATTAAGACCTGTCGATAAATGTCAAATTTGCCATAATATCCACAAACTCTCATGTAAGCTTATTTGTGCTGCGCAATTTAACATTTAATTTCGGCTTTAGTAATTGCCAAATACAACAAAAAAAGGGAGCTTTCGCTCCCATTTTTTCACTAAGCTTTAAGCCTAATGCTTCATCATAAATTATTCAGCATCAGCTGCTTTAGCGAATAATTGACGACCACGATAAATACCATCTTTAGATACATGGTGGCGACGATGAGTTTCACCAGTAGTTTGGTCTACTGTTAATGCATTCTCGGTTAAAGCGTCATGTGAACGGCGCATGTCACGGCGAGAGCGACTTTTACGGTTTTGCTGAACGGCCATGATGGCTCCTTACAAAGATCGAAAAAAATGGATCAGAACAAATTCAGTTGTCTTAACTCAATAGTATAACACTATTATACCGAATTTAGTTCAGTTTACCTTTCAAACTTGCCAAAACATCAAACGGATTATCCCGCTTTTCTTCGACAATATCTTGAATGGCAGGCTGATGCTTATGCTCACAAGCAATATGCTTAGGAGACAATGGCACTAGCAATAACAGTTCATCTTCCATAAGTGCAAGTAAATTGGCCAATGCAGGTGCATCATAGTCACCTTTTGTGGTTGCTTCACTTTCACCCAAGACAATGAAATCAGCATCCTCATCCAAGCGCTCTATCAGTGACTCGTCATCTACAAGAGCTAGATGAAAATCTGAAACAAGTTCAATATCAACAGCATTTAAACAACGCTGACATTCCATTGGAACTTTTGTTTCAACGTGACCATCTAACCATACAATGCGATGATAGGCATCCATTGATAGCTTACAGTCTATGGTGATCAATTGATTATCAATTGACCCAACAGCTTCACGGGCAATACGAGGAAAGCTCGACAATGGCAGTGTTCCTGACCATGAAAAACCTTGCTCTGCCCATTTAAACGGCTCAATCTGTGCCGGAAAGGTATTTGCTGACATAATTAAGGCGGCAATTCTACAAATTCATCAGTACTCTGTCAAAGATTAAGATACAATTTTGTACTAATTTTGACAGACCAATTAGGTAAATTCAGTCATGCATCTGTTGCAGCCGCAAACAGAAGTGAGTATTTCATCACTTGTTAGCACACTTTCATCTTCCATCTCCGATCATTTATTAACACAAGTGCAATATTTAGCTTGGTTAAAGTCTGAACCGGAAACTCAACAAGTTGATTGGCTTATCTTACACTTTAATCACTGGTTTTCCCACCAAAATGTCACATTAGTTCGTGGTGATTTTGAACCAGAGTATTTTCCTGCCGTTAATCAACATCCCGCTCGCATTCAATTTGCACATGGCTTTTTTAACAGCGCTTTACATGAAATCAGTCATTGGACAATTGCAGGTCACAAAAGACGTGCATTAGCTGACTTAGGCTATTGGTACGCACCTGACGGACGTACAGCAGAACAACAAGCACTGTTTGAACACGTCGAAATCAAACCACAAGCCATTGAATGGTTGTTTTCTCAAGCCTTTGGGCGAAAATTTCGGGTTTCTTTAGACAATCTAACAGGAAATGGTGGTGATGGTTCAACATTTAAAGACAATGTCTATAGCCAATTACAGCGCTATTTAACTGGTAAAGATCAACTTCCAAAAGATGCTCTTTACTTTATTTCATGTATCTGCATTTGTACGCGACATGGCAAAATGTTACATTCCGATGAGTTTACAAGAGAAATGCTCGATTAAATTGCAGATTAATTTTTTTTAAAGATTGCATCTTATTCATCTGCAGATTCATAATATGTTAGGCAATGTAAGATAAGGATATATAAGAAATGCTACATTTAAGAGTTCATCCTGAAAATCCACAAGCCCGTTTGATTAGCCAAGCCGTTGAAAGAATACGTGCTGGTGAAGTAATCGTATACCCAACGGATGCTGCCTATGCCATAGGTTGCCAAATTGGAAATAAAAATGCGATGGAACGAATTTCTCAAATACGAGGTTTAGGGCCAAAACATCAATATGCGATTATTTGTGCGGATTTATCTGATATTGCGACCTATGCAAAGGTTGACAATGCCATGTATCGATTACTTAAAAATAATACACCTGCCATTACCACATTTATTCTGCCAGCAACCAGTGAAGTCCCGCGTCGACTTATGCACCCTAAGAAAAAAACAATTGGTCTACGAATTCCAAGTAACCCGATTTGTCGCCAACTGCTCCAAGAACTAGGTGAACCACTTTTAACAAGCACACTTATTTTGCCAAATCAAAAAGAGCCTTTGGATGATCCGTACGATATTGAACTGCAAATTGGCAATCGTATTGATGTCTTGATTGATGGTGGTTTAGGTACTCTATCGACTACCAGTATTATCGATTTATCAGGTAATCATCCTGAAATAATTCGTCGTGGTGCTGGAGATGTTAGTCCATTTGAATAAAAAACGGTCATTCCACTCAAAATAGTAAGAATGAGTTTTGAACATTTAAAATATATAATGCTAACTCCTTTTTAAGTATTATTTTTGGATATCAATTAAATTTGTCTTTATCTAAATATGCTGCCCTATACTGTATATCTCTATTCTTTGACTCTACATTCATCTATTAAAAAGTTCGAAATTAAATGATTTAAATAAAGACAACTTATTTAGACCAATCTTTCAACGCAAATCACTCATAACCTGATTAAAACTTATTTAAGTAATCCATAAATGATGATGGCTAAAGTAGTTAATTTTTCATAATATGAGAAAATCAATCATTTTTAATTTTAATAAAATAACCATTTTTTCATGAAATAATAAATACGATACACAACCCAACTCTACAGCCCGATTTAATTACCTTTCATATCAACTCTGAAAAAGGAAAAAATCAGCCCTAACTGTCATTAAATTTATATTGCAACCGTAGAATAGGAAAAACATAAATAGGTTTAGTCTGCTAAACATGGGTCTATCAAAAATAGTTTCTTAATTTGAATTGTAAAATTTTAAATTATGTAAAATTCACCTAAAATACTTAGAATTACTCTATTTCTATGCATACTGACATAAAGAGATATGAAGAATAACATCTTTAATGTAAGTGCTATAACACAACAAATTTTATCTTATTTTACCATTTGATATATTTATAAAAAAATTAAAATCATTACAACCTTATATTACAAAATAGTGATATTTATATCTAAATGTATGATTAAGCATCACGCAACAATATAATTTGAATCATCACGTAAATAAATAACCTATATTTATTTCAGATTTTTTTATTCAATATTCTTACTATTTGATTTATTTAAGTCTAAATTTCCTTTAGACTTAAAACAGTATCGTCCCTTACTATTTCTCAAGTCTAGCTACCTAAGCTAAACCCAATAGTGATCATGCTTTTGAAAATTCGCGTGGCTTATAAATGTAATGAATCAAAGTACCCAAGATGCAATGGAAATTTTGCAAAACATTCGAGTTCTAGATGAATGGCAAAATACTCTACCAGAGGATCTATATATTCCTCCTGCAGCATTTGAAATTCTCTTAGAGCATTTCGAAGGACCACTCGATTTTTTAATTTACTTAATTCAAAAAAATGGGTTCGATTTACTTCAATTAGACATTGCACCTATTGCATCTCAATATTTGTCTTATATGGATGCAATGAAAACACTTAATTTTGAATTAACCGCAGACTATATGGTCATGGCAGCACTTTTAGCTGATTTAAAATCACGCTTATTGCTTCCTAAACCTCCTTTAAGTTCGGCTATAGAAAAAGATCCGAAACAAGAGCTCATTGATCGTTTAGAAACCTATTTAAGAATAAAACATGCAGCTGAACAACTCGATCAAATGCCTATCTTAGAACGTGATACATTTACAACAAATGTATCTTTAGGCCATCTTCATGTAAATAATGTTGGATATGACGTAGATTTACTCAGCACTGCGTTATTTTGTGTATTTAACCGACCTGAACCTGTAACACACCAAATATTACAAGAACCTGTTCTACTTGAAGAGCGTATCGCTTATATTGAAAGTCGGATTGAATCTGGTGAAGTACTACAGTTCACAGAGCTACTCAACACCAATCAAGGTCGAATGGGAATGGTTGTTACTTTTATGGCTATTCTAGAATTAACTCGTCAACAGAAAATTGAAATTATTACCACAGGAATAGAAGCCCCTCTTGCCATACAAGGAGTGCGCATATGACATCCGAAAGTTTTCAATCTATCAATCATGATCAAGAAAATTTGCATGAAACATTGATGCAACTCGAAGCCATTATATTTTCCAGTGAAGCACCAGTTTCATTAGCTCGGTTAAAAGATGCATTTAAAGATCGCTATACAAAGCAACAATTACAACAATTTTTACAGCAACTTTCTATGTTACAGCATGGAAGATCCGTTGAACTTATTGAAACAGCACAAGGTTTCCGTTTCCAAGTTCGCACTAAATATCGTAATATTATTACAGAAATATGGCCTGAGCGACCAACTCGTTTATCGCCATCCCTATTAGAGACCCTATCGGTGATTGCTTATCATCAACCCGTGACGAGATCTGATATAGAACAAATTCGTGGAGTTACAAACAATAGCCAAAATTTACGCACATTGTTTGAATGGAATTGGATTAAAGAGTCGGGATTCCGAGAACTCCCAGGAAGACCCGCGTTGTTAGTTACAACGCCTCAGTTTTTGAATGCATTTGGTTTAATATCAATCAACCAATTGCCTCCCCTACAGAATGCCAAGGAAGCTTTTATGAACCTCGATGTCAATGCACCGAAGTCATAAATAGGTGGACTGTTATGATATTTCTAAGGTTATACTGTCATGAGTGAAAAATTGCAAAAGGTACTTGCACGTGTTGGCTTGGGTTCTCGCCGTTATATGGAAGAAGTCATCGCTGCTGGTCGTGTAAGCGTCAATGGTCAAGTAGCCCAAGTTGGCGAACGTATCGAGCCAGGAGATGAGCTTCGCATCGACGGTCGTAAAGTACAATTTCAAGTTGAAGATGAAATTCGTCGTCGTGTCCTGATTTATTACAAACCAGAAGGTGAAATCTGCTCTCGCAACGACCCAGAAAATCGGCCTACAGTTTTTGATAATCTTCCACCTATTTCTAATGATCGTTGGGTCATGGTAGGACGCTTAGATATTAACTCGACTGGCTTACTTCTTTTTACAAATGATGGTGAACTAGCGAACCGCTTAATGCACCCATCAAATGAAATTCAACGTGAATATGCTGTTCGTGTTATGGGGGAAGTTACACATCAGCTAAAAAACAACATGTTAAAAGGTGTTGTTTTAGATGATGGTCCAGCAAAATTTGAATCTTTTACCGAAATTGGTGGTGAAGGGATTAATCGTTGGTATCAAGTTGTTGTCAAAGAAGGTCGTAACCGCGAAGTTCGTCGTATTTTTGAATCACAAGGCTTAAAAGTAAGCCGCTTATTACGTACTCGTTATGGCACTGTTATTTTACCACGCGAGTTACGCACAGGACGTTGGATGGAATTAGATAAACAAGATATCGACAATTTAGCAAAAAGTGTTGAACTTAAACCACGCCAAGGTACTGGTTTATTTGGTATGGCAAAGCGTCGTAATGAACGTATGCAAGAAAAACCAATGGCAGCACGTCGTGGTGGTTACTTACGTCAACAACGTCGTGACACTGAAGCAACTCAAACATCACAGCTAGATGATGATTTGGGTAATCGTGAACGACGCGATCAGCATGCTGGAAACCGTGACCGTCATGACAACCACTCAGGTCATCGTGAACGTCGTGATGACAATGCTGGAAATCGCGAACAACGAAATAGTAATGCGCCACGTAAACCATACGGTGTACATAAAGGTTTCAAGAAATTTTAAGTCCAATTAGTTCAATCTAAAAACCGCTCAAGTGAGCGGTTTTTTAATGAATGAATAATGTCAATATAATATAAAAATTCTAAAGACGAGGGATATCAATCCATTGAGTATGAGGAAAATGAATGGACAAATAGTGTTTTAAATAATTTGCAGTATCAAGTGAAATAACTTCATCTTTTGATTCATCATTTAAATTGTATGCTAATGCATAAAGTTCAATTTTTCTCGCTTTTAAAACTTCCAGACTTAACAAGGTATGATTAATACTTCCAAGCCGACCAGAACTCACCAAAATTAATGGAAACTTTTTTTGTGCCAAATAATCAATCGTCAGTATATGATCGGTGAGTGGTACCATAAGCCCTCCTGCACCCTCCAACAATACCATCTGATATTTTTCTTGTAATTTTTGTGTCGCTTTTTCAATTTTATTAAAATCAATTTCTCGCCCATCAATCTTGGTTGCTAAATGAGGAGATGCAGGATAACTAAAAATTTCAGGCATCGTAATTTTCTGATGATCTTCTTCTAAAAAATCAATTTGCATAATTTGTCGATGCTTTTCAATATCCTCAGAAATATCAATATTGCCTGTTTGAACTAATTTTTGTGTGATTGTACGATAACCTTGAGCATTCCACAGTTTAGCCAAATAACCCGTCGCATATGTTTTACCAATACCCGTATCAATTCCACTCACAAAAAATACTTGGGCCGTCATTTTATTCTCCGAGCAATACAATATATAGGATGATAGGTTAATGGATATATTTTTTGCCCATCACCCAGCTGAAATATCAATGCCTCATAAGCTTCATAAAACGTATGTAATGTTGATTTATTCCATCTAAATTTTTTTGCTGTTGCCGTCACACCTGTTGCTTTTAAATGTTGCAATATTTGTTTCGGGTGCTCAAATGGCATCATCTCTAAACTTTCAGAAAAATGTAAAATTTCAAAACCATTCTTCTCCAAGCTTAATTTAAGTTCCAACTCACTCAGATAATCCAATCCATGCCCAGTAAGTTGCCTTATTTCAGTTAAATTTTGTCTTCCAAATGTCGAAAAGCACAATAAATGATTCAATTTAAGCTGTCTTGATACTTTCGAAAAAACACCATCTATTTCTTTCACCCATTGCAATGCGGAGCTCGACACAACCAAATCTAAAGGCATATCCAAGCTGAGCTTTTCAATATCACCAATAAGAAAATTCACCTGTTTAAAATCTGAATAATGTACTTTAATTTCTGGATATAAATCATTTAAAAACCATTCATCCACCTGAATCTTTTCAGCAATAAGATGACTTAATTGACCTGAGCCACAGCCTATATCCAATACAGTACTCAAGGCTTGCTTTTCAAGATATTGATCCATCAATACGGATAAATTTTGACAAATTTTCTGCTGCACCCATGCATGACCATCATAACTTTGCTGTGCCTGAGCAAATCGTTTTGCGATTTGCGCCTTATTAATTAAATGATTTATGCTCATAAAAGATTAACCAAAGTACTTAATTCATCCACTTCAATTAAATCATTCAATGAAATTCTTAATCGCGAAGACTGTTGAGGTACCGTCGGTGGTCGTACTGGCATAACATAGTAACCAGCATTTTGTAGTCGAGTTGCTGTTGCAACCGTTTTTTCTGAATCGCCAATAATAATCGGAACAATATGTGAACTTGATGGGCACTGATATTTTTTGTTTTTTATTAAATGACGAAAAGTTTGACATTTCTCTACAAATATTTCTCGCTGTGCGCTTAAACCCTGCATATATTCAAAAATATATTGTGTCCATGCCATATTTATTGGCGGCTGTGCGGTACTAAAAATTAATGGACGCATCGTATTAATTAAATACTCACGAATGATTGAGTGACAAATTAAATATCCGCCAACCGAAGCCAATGCCTTACCAAAAGTCCCCACAAGAAAATCGATCTCTTGAATCACCCTATACTGTTCTGCACAGCCCAAGCCTTTTCCACCACGAACTCCGATTGCATGTGCTTCGTCCACATAGAGCATCACTTTATGAAACTGTTGTTTGATCTGTACCAATTGAGTTAAATCTGTTTCATCACCATCCATGCTAAAAATAGATTCCGTGACAACAATAATTTTATTAATCGCAGAATCATCATGATATTTATGAAGCAATGATAAAAGATGTGATAAGTCATTATGTCGATATCTTACATATTTGGCACTAGATAAACGGATGCCATCAATCATACTCGCATGTACTAATTTATCAGCTAAAATAAGGGTTTTACTGTCACTAATAGCAGGTAAAATACCAATATTCATATGGTAACCACTGTTAAATACCAATGCAGACCGACCTGAAAATGCAGTACTTAAAGATTGTTCCAAATGTTCGTATTGAGAAAAATTACCTGTTAATAATCTTGAAGATGAACTGCTCATGAGCTTTAAATAATTTGGTGTCAAATCAAAAAAATGTGCTCTTAGCTCTAAATTCGTTGCCAAACCCAAATAATCATTTGATGACAAATTCAACATTTTTTTCTGGGCAATTTGAATATATTTCCCATCTTGCTCATTTGATATGAATTGTCGAAGATTCCCTTGTTTCTTTAAAACATGCAATTGCTGTTCAAACTGTTCTAATAAACTCACGTTATATTTCCTTTAATTCATGAATTACATAGACCAATTCAGTTAAAAGTTGAGAGAGTTCATTTTCAGAAATAATATAAGGTGGCATAACATAAACCAGTTTTCCAAAAGGTCTTATCCAAACCCCACGCTGAACAAATTGTTCTTGTAAGTATTTCATATCCACATTAAAAGTTAACTCAACAACCCCTATAGCGCCTAAAACCCGAATATCATGGACATAGGCTAAAGATGAAAGAGGAGTTAAATAACAATTCAATTGTTTCTCAATCTGCTGAATACAACCTTTCCAATCTTGTTCAAGCAATAACTGAGTACTTTTTAAAGCAACAGCACATGCCAATGGATTCGCCATAAATGTTGGGCCATGCATAAAAACACCCGCCTCCCCACGACTAATCCCTTCTGCAACTTTATCTGTCGTTAGCGTGGCAGATAGCGTCATATACCCGCCTGTCAGTGCCTTCCCAATGCACATGATATCCGGCTCAACCTGTGCATGCTCACAAGCAAATAATTTTCCAGTTCGCCCAAAACCTGTTGCAATTTCATCAAAAATGCACAGAACTTCATATTTTTCACATAGCCTTTTCACTTGGCGCAAGTACTCTGGATGATAAAAACGCATTCCTCCAGCACCTTGTACAATTGGCTCAATGATAAAAGCAGCTATAGACTGATGATGCTGAGCGAGATTTCTTTCTAAATCTACAATATCAGTCATATCCCACGGTGCATCAAAACGTGTCCGTGGTGCATCAATAAAAATACGCTGCGGTAAGCTCTGTCCAAAAATCTGATGCATTCCTGTTACGGGATCGCATACCGACATCGCATTCCATGTATCACCATGATAACCAGATCGAGTCGTTATAAAATTTGTTTTTTCAGGTTGCCCCAAAGCACTCCAATATTGCACGGCCATTTTTAATGCAACTTCTACCGCAACCGAGCCTGAATCTGCATAGAAAATCTTGGTTAAACTTGGGGGTGTAATCTCTAAAAGTAAACGTCCTAGTTCGATTGCTGGCGAATGTGTAAAACCACCAAACATAATATGGGACATACTTTCTAATTGTTTTGTAACTGCTTGGTTTAACACAGGATGGTTATACCCATGTATTGCACACCACCAAGATGACATTCCATCAATAAGCTGACGCCCATCTTCTAATTCAATCATACTACCAAATGCACGTTTTACCTGAAATGTCGGTAAAGGGTCAGTCATTGAAGTATAAGGATGCCAAAGATGCTCCTGATCAAATGTCTGATCGGTTATTCTGGCCATCTCGTGCTCCAAGCATGTTGCGTTCAATATTATTCATGCATATTAAACCGACTAGGAATAAAAATAAATTGCGATAAAAACCACTTATACTTTACTTTGCGCAACTCCCTCTAGATATTGATATATTTTACAACTTATTTCTTTTGCATTAAAAACTGGAAAGCCATGCGATCCATTGATAAGCTCTGTTTGTAAATATTTTGCGGATAAATTTGCAATTATATGCTCAATTTTGTAACTAACTAAATAATCTTGTTTTGCAAATATATGATATTGATGGCCCATATAATTTTTCAAGATATTAACATTATCTAAACCAGCTAAAGCATTTAATCCATGACTTAATGTATCTAAATTTTGTGCTTGTATTAAACTTTGCAAGTATTTGAAATCTTCTTTTGCTGTAATAACACCTTGGCAGACCATAAAACCAAATTTTTTGAGGGTTGCTACAGCATCCATATGAAATGAATTCTTAAATTGCTCAAATGCAGTTGTACTCATCGCAAAGGGCCAATCCACATGCTCTACAAAACACGGATTAGAAGCTAAAGTAATTAATATTTTATTATACTGATATTGTTGCTGTATTTCCGATGCTAAAACTGTTGCCAATTGCCCACCTAATGACCACCCAACAATGACATCATATGCTTTGGCGTGTTCAATCTTGTGTTGCAACACTTCAGAATCATAAACATCAAAAATATTCATGAGTTCAACAATATAATTTTTTTGCTCTAAATGTTGTTTTAATGATTCAAGTAATAGCGTGCCACCACCCCAACCAGTGATTAGTAAAATTTTCACAGCATTCGTCCACATATAAAATTTTATTATTTTAATCTGATTTTAAGTTTTTTCTTTCTTTTTTATAACGACATTCCATTTTAGATATAGATATATATAAATAAAAAAAGACCACATTTAGGAATGTGGTCTATAAAAATGGTGGCTATGACGAGACTTGAACTTGTGACCCCCGCATTATGAGTGCGGTGCTCTAACCAACTGAGCTACATAGCCGTAAACTGTGTGCGCATTATCTAGATTTAACACATCATCGTCAAGCATTTAAAAAATCAAATGATCAGCATTTATACAAATGTTTTATTCTAAATATTAATCACATAAAATTTAGCTTATCTCAGCAGAAGTTTCTCTCACACAATTTGGAATTTTTATTATTTTTCAATAATAACGTGATTTATATCAAGTACTATTTTTAATAAAAAATTGACATCATTATTTGATAATTACTCAAAATATTGGATCTTTTTTTGAAACACGATCATTCAGAATAAGGAAAATTTTTAAAGTAAGTTACCCATTCATCAGAGGCATACTCTGTGAGTTATCTATTCATTCTGCACTAGAGTGATCTGGGAAGATTCGGGAAGAACTGGGATATTGTGGGATGAAACCTTTATATAGCAAGGATTTCATAGAAATGTTTAAGGCAATTAAGAGTGGACTCAATTTTCACTTTATTCTGCACTAAATTTAGTATTTTAAAGGGAACATCATTTTTTTAGTTCTCATTCTGCACTAAATATATAAACTGCTTTTTAAGAGAAACCTTTGCTAATTAAAGTTTTAACTATTTTAAAGTTCCAAAATAGTTTTGCATTTATTTAATAACAAATGCAAAAATTGGATTTTTTACTCCCCCTAAAGAAACCAACACATAACATTGATTAATATAGATAATATTTTTTGTTCCTCAAATTTATTAAGGAACAACTTTACATCTTTTTAAGAACTATAAACATTTTTTGCTTTTATTTTACGCTAGATAATGACTTTATTGCGGAAGATATAGAAAATTGAATTACGTCTATAACTTGCCGATTTAGTTCATTGGTGTTGTTTGATGAAATATTAATTTCAAATATTAAGTGATCTTGTACTTTAAATTTTACGCTTGTAGATAATTCATTTGGTTTAACAGATTCTATAAAATCTTTTACTAAATTACTTTTCAACTTTTCATGCATTAAGCTCTGTTCCTTCTATATTCGTCGAAATCACTTTTTATGTTTTGGGTTAAGTCAGCATCTACATGATACTTATCATATATATCTACAATCAATTCAGATTTGTTTTTAGGCGACATAGTTTGTCGTGAATAATATAGTGCGATTTCAATCGTAAATACAGCTAATATAAATAGTTCTGGATCAATCGTAGAGCTTACCCCATGCTCTTCTAAAAGTGCTGTATAAAATTTTAAAATAAATTCAGCTTTATCATCAGCTTGCATCATAAGAAATGTTGCTTTTAAAGCACCATCTGTCGACTCAAAGCACTGTTCTAGATACTCCTTATTAATTCCTCCATGAATTACAGATGTTATTAATAAGTTTGTAGAAGATTTACTAAAATTCACACTAGATAAAGAAGACGAGCTTTCACGATTAAATGGCTCACCAATACCTTTCTGCACCCATTCAATGTCTGCACCTGTTGCAGCTGCAATTTTTTTAGCAACTGACAAATGCATATTTTTATTATTTTTTTTGAATATTCCAAAAATTGTAGAGTTAGATAAGCCAATACGACCACACCATCCATATAAAGATTCATCATCACCTCTCACAAGAAGTCCATTTAGCATCAAATAATACATTCTCGCCTGAATAGGGGTTAATTCGTTTTCGCAATTAAATTCCTTGAATTGCGAAAAATTATCAGATTCACAACCCAAATTGCGAAGTAAAATATTTCCTTCAACATCAATCATTTAGAATATTCCTGTAAAAATACTTCGTAATTTTAATTACGAAGTGTTGACTACGAATCTTTTACGAAGTATCTTTCATTTAGACAAGGCGTTTACCTAGTCTAACGATTTAAAAAAATGCCTAAAAAGGCAAGGAGTTCAAATGGGCTTAGAGCAAAAACCCACAGAACAATGGGATAGATACAGTATTGAAGCTGAAATTAAACGACGTGGAAAGAGTTTAACTCAGCTTGCAAAAGACTACGGCATGTCTGATAGGACAGTTCGTAATGCACTGTATCACCCTAGTAAAAAAGGTGAACTTGTAATCTCTAAATTTCTGGGAAAACCCTTGTATGAGTTATTCCCTGAACGTTGGACTAGTGATAACAAGCGCATTTACCCACGTTATAGCAATAAGGACTGTGCTTAATGAAAACACATTACAGTATTGCTGATCTCTTGGCTTTAAATTTAGAAAATCATCCATCAACAAGAAGAGGATGGGAGTACCTAGTTAAAGCTAATGATTGGAAGTATAGAGAAGTTCCAAGCAGAGGAAAAGGTGGAATACGAAAGGAATACGAAATAAGCGAAGAATTACGCAACCTAATTGCCATAAAAGAACTTAAATCTGAAGTGGTTACAAGTCAATCAACTGAGCCTTATATAGTTGAGCAACAAAAAACAACTGACTTAATGAATTGGCAACGTGAAATAGCTGAAAACAAACTATTCGTTGTTCGCTATATACAGCAAAAGGTTAGACAAGGTATGAAAAAAACGCCTGTAATTGAACAGTTTATTACTGATGCAAATAATCAAGCTCTTCCTGAAGACATGCAAGTTGCTGTTCAAAAGGCAAATGCTAAAGCTGGAGACGAGCGTACTGTTTCACGTCGTAGCGTGTTTGATTGGATTAAAGCTGTAGAAGATGCAGAGAAGAAAGCCATGAATGTCATTAGTGTGCTTGCACCTAAAGCTAGACGTGTAGAAATACCTGCATGGGCTTCTGATCTACTTAAGCTATATGCTCAACCACAAAAACCAGCATTAGCAGCAGTTTTGGAATTACTTCCAAACTACTTAAAAGAGAATGTGCCTTGCCCTACTTACAACCAAGCTTACCGTTTTATTAAAGAAAAGCTAGGTAATGTTGAAGCACAGCGTGGTCGTATGGGTAGCCGTGAATTAAAAAATCTACAGCCTTTTATACGTCGTGATACTGGGCAATTATTACCAACTGATGTTTATACCGCAGATGGTCATTGTTTTGATGCTGAAGTTGCACACCCTATGCATGGAAAGCCTTTTCGTCCTGAAATTACAGCGATTATTGATGTTGCAACACGTCGTTTAGTGGGTTGGTCTATTGACCTTGCGGAAAGTGGTTGGGCTGTTCTAGATGCTGTACGTATGAGTGCAACAGAGTGTGGTATTCCAGCAATTTTCTATGTGGATAATGGCTCTGGTTATAAAAACCAAATGATGGGTGCAAAAGGTCGTGGTGTTATGGCTCGTTTAAATACGGAAATGTCTCACGCCTTGCCATACAACTCTCAAGCAAAAGGCTTAATTGAGCGTAGCCATCAAACATTATGGATTAAAGCGGCTAAACGTCTACCTTCTTATATTGGTAAGGATATGGATGCAGAAGCTAGCAATAAAATGTTCAAGCTAACACGCAGTGAAATTAAGAAAATTGGGACATCTCAATCACTCATTAGTTGGAATGATTTCTTAAACTTTGCAGCCGAAGTTGTAAATGAATACAACAACAAACCGCACAGTAGCTTAAAGAAAATTGTAGATCCTGAAACATCAAAAAACCGCCATCAAAGTCCGTTAGAAGCTTGGAATGAAGCGTTAGAACAAGGCACACCCATTGATCAAGTTGAGGATTGGGATGCTGAGGATCTATTTCGTCCATATGAAGAACGTAAGGTACGTCGTGGTGAAATTGAGCTATTTGGAAACCGCTATTTTAGCAAAGAACTTGCTGAATTTCATGGTGACTCAGTACTTGTAGGTTATGACATTCACAATGCTGACCAAATTACCGTTCGTGATGATGAAGGTCGTTTAATTTGTTATGCCCATTGGAATGCAAATAAACGTGCTTATTTCCCTCAAACCCAAGTTGAACAAGCACGTCAACGTCGTGCAGATGGTCGCTTACGTCGCTTGGCTGTGAAACAAGATGAGGTATTACAAGAAGCTAACCCTCAACGTGTAATTGAACATATTGAAAATCAGACCATCATTCCATTTAACAGCAATAGAAATGCTGAACTCATGGCTGAACTCAATGCCTTACCAGTCAAACAACACAAAGAAGTGGTTTATTTCAAAGATGTTATACCACAAGAATCTAAAACAAACATGGTTGCTGAAGATAACATCAAAATTCAGAAATGGATTCGCTTAGATAAAGCTATTTCAAACCACGAGGAGATAAATGAGGCGGATAAAACTTTCTGGGAGTTTTTTCAAACCTCTAAAAAGTTTACACAACTTTCAGAGGAAGACGCTGAACTAAATAATTATTTAGACCAGCGTCATGGGTAAGCAGTACCGCAAATACTGCTTTAAAACAACACTAACCTTATTCAATGGTGATTTAAATGAATACAAATGTCAATGATACAAATTTTTTAACAGGCGGTATTGCTCAAATTCGCAATATTTTACAGTGCTATACCGCAGTTAAACGTACGTTAGAGCGAAATCCATTATTACCTGGTATCTCTGCATTTTATGGCCCAAGCGGTTTTGGTAAATCTACAGCAGCTAATTATGTAGCCACTAAAACCAATGCTTTTTATGTTCAAGTTAAAAGTACATATACCAAGAAGGCTTTTTTACAAGCATTACTTCGAGAGATGAGCATTCCTTATCCTGCAACCTTATCCGAGATGATGGAGCTTGCAAGTAGTGAATTAGCTAAGTCTGGTCGTCCTTTGATTATTGATGAGTTTGATCATCTAGTTCAAGGGAATAAAGTTGAAATTGTTCGTGATTTATATGAAGCAAGCCAAGGTACTTTCTTAATCATTGGTGAGGAAATGCTTGCTCGTAAACTTGAAAAATGGGAACGATTTCATGGTCGGATATTGAACTGGGTTCCTGCTCTTCCTGCTGATTTAGATGACGTTAGACAGTTATGTTCTATTTACGCACCTAAGTTAGAAATTGATGATTCAGTCTTAGAAAAGCTTCTAAGCCAAGTCAAAGGTTCAACTCGACGTGTATCAACTAACTTAGAAATGCTGAATGAAAAGGCACTAGAAGATGGCGTTAAGCACATTAATTTAAATGTCTTAAAAGAACTATTAACAGATGGATTTGTAACAGGCGAAAGCCCTAAACCACGTAGTTTTTAAGGGTAATTAATTAATGCAGTTTAATCAGTCAGATTATCAAGGTAAAGGATCTATGAACAAGGCAATACCTACACTCAATCCACGTCAAAGAGTTTGGATTGCAATTCGTAAATTTAAAAATGATTTTACTTTAACTCAAGTATCTGAAGAAGGCTCAATGAAAGAAGGAAGTGCTCGAACTTACCTTATGGGCTTAAAAAAAGCAGGTTTTATTGAGGTAATTTATGAACAACAAGTTGAAGGCAAAGGTGTAAAGCGAAATCATTATAAGCTAATTCGTGATGTTGGTTACACAGCACCAACCATTGATCGAGATGGCGTTGAAACAAAACCTGCCCAAGTCAATAAAGCAATGTGGAATACATTAAGAATCCTAAAAAAAGCGATTAATGCAGAAGAGTTAGCGGCTTTATCTTCAAATGATGAAGTTTCTATATCGATTGCAACAGCAAATATTTATTTGCAACTTTTAAATTCTGCTGGGTACTTAACTGTAGTTGAAAAACATCAAAATATTGCTGGTAAAAAGACAAAGTACCGACTGATTGAACATATGAATACTGGGCCAATTCCACCCCAGATTCAACGTGCAAAACAAGTTTTTGATCCTAATACGAATCAAGTCATGTTTTCAGAACGCCCAGAACTTGAAGAAGAACTAAAGCACGGCACTCTGTTGCTAACTCAAGAGGAAATCGACGATGAATAATAAAGTAAAAGCAAACGCCTCTGCTCAAAATTTCGTAGCTAATGACCGTATCCGTTTATTTGTTGAATGCAACAAATTCAAACAATTAGCTAAAGATTCAGAAGTTGAATTAAGTAAAACACAAGCTCGTAGTAAGCAAGTGATTTCTACTTTACTCCTTCTTAATATCATTCTGATTGGGGGGCTTATATATGTCCTGCAACGTACATAAACCTGAATGGATCTCTCTAGTAGAAAGCCGTATTGAACAGCTTGGAAGTATTCAAAAAGTTGCAGATGAGCTTGGTTACGCTAGAACAAGTTTATCACTTGCACTTCGTGGCAAATACATCGGCAGTACAGAGCGTCTAGAAAGAACAGTTATGAAAGTGTTGGGGAGCGTGACCTGCCCTCACTTGGAAAAACAAATTAGCCCTGATGAGTGCATCAGTTTTCGTGAACGTAATGCACCTACTCAGAACCCTGCTGAAATGCGTCACTGGAGAGCATGTCAACAATGTCCACATGCCTGCATTAGAAAAAGAATTACCTAGGAGTGACTATGGATATTAATGAGATTGTCTGGACAATTTGCGGAACGTTAATAATTTTAGCAATTATTTGGAAAGTATTGTGATGGCTGATTTAGCAGATATAGCAAGTGAAATTACAGATGAGCGATTAGCTCAAACGCTAAGTAATCGAACGTCTTACGACATGGCAAGTGAATATGAATGTCTTGAATGTGGAGAAAAAATCCCTGAAAAGCGTCGTGCTCTTGGTGGTGTAACACGTTGTATTGGTTGCCAATCGGCAATTGAAATAAATAATAGACTCTATCGTTAATGGGAAAAAAATGAACGCAATTATAGAAATTCCAGAAGGTTATCGCCTTGATGCTAAAGGTCGTTTAATACCAAGTGATCAAGTTAAAGCAATTGATATTGAGCGTAGTGATCTCGTTGAGCGTTTAATTAAAGATGCTCAACAGCTACAACAGCAAATGCTGGCATTTAAAAAGCTATCTTTTGAAGATATTGCTGCCTTTATCCAACTCTCAGCAGAACAACACGGTGTTCATCTTGGTGGAAATAAAGGAAATGTCACTTTATTTAGCTTTGATGGGAAATATAAAATTGTACGTCAGAGCCAAGAAAGCATTCGCTTTGATGAAAGTTTACAAGCTGCAAAAGCTTTAATTGATGAATGCATATCTGAATGGGCAGCAGATTCTAACGATAACATTCAGGTATTAATTAATGATGCATTCCAAGTGGATAAGGAGGGGAAAATTTCAACAGGTCGTGTTCTCAGCCTACGTCGTTTAGATATTCGGGATGAGAAATGGCTAAGAGCAATGGATGCCATTAGTGACAGCATTATTGTCACTGATAGTAAGAATTACATCCGCTTTTATCAGCGTGATGAAGATGGCAAATATCAAGCAATTTCGCTCGATTTTGCAAATGTTTAACACCCCCTAAACCTATTTTAATTGGATATAAAACCATGAACAAATCTGAACTTATTAAACACATCGCAACAACTGCTGGACTTACTCAAGTACAAGCTACAGCAAGCCTTCAAGCGTTAGAAACTGCTGTGATTGATACCTTAGCTAATGGTGGAGCAGTAGAGCTAAAAGGCTTCGGTACTTTCAAAGCAACTGATCGTGCTGAACGTCAAGGACGTAATCCTAAAACTGGTGAAGCAATCACTATTGCAGCTTCAAAAAACCCGACATTCAAAGCCAGCAAAGCATTTAAGGATGCTCTGAATTGATGAGATTTTCATCATAAGGTTTCACAAAAAACAAAAGGCCCACCTTTTGGTGGGTTTTTTTTGACCCAAATTTTAGGAAAAACAAGTAAATGAAAAAATGTACTTTAGGTGTACGCCATAAATGGGAACACATTAAAAACGTTCAAGTCACTAGCAGAACGACACGTACCGTATCTATTAGCCTGAAAGGTTTCTACAAATGTGCTTGTGGCGCAAAAAAATTAGGATTTATGAAATGATCAACCGTGAAGATTTAGACAAATTACCACCTGAAGTGATTATCAGCATTGGGGAAACATCATGAGTTTAAGCAAAGAACAAAAGTCATTAGTAATAAACGAATTGGAAATAGGCAACCGTATAGAGCTTAAATGTGATGATTATGAAATCTCACTTCGTATTCAACGGCATAAAATGAAATTAGTGGTTGGTGTATTTGTAGATGGCACTGTTAAAGGTTGCTGGTGTACTAAAAGCAACCAATATCCTGAAGCGAAATATTTAGCACCATACTTCGTGAATAAATATAAACCTTCCTTTAAAAATAAGCTTTTAAAGCTATATGGCAAGCGAAAAGCCTATCAAGAATATCCAGATTTGGATGATAAACATGAATATCGCTTACCTTATTTTTCTAATGTCACCAAAGCGATTAATCACCTCATCAAGGTGAGCCACTCAATTGAACTTTTGGGAGAGATGGCCGCATGAAAAAAGCTTCTCGTAACCAACGCCTAGCAGCCATTCATATGGGTAAAAAGACATTAGGTTTAGATGAGGATACTTACCGTGACATGCTTGAGCATGTTACTGGTAAACGATCTGCCAAAGATATGAGTATGGATGACCTGCTCAAAGTTATTCAGCATCTAGATCATCTCGGTTTCTCTAAGCGTAATTTTGGTACAAAGCCTAAAGTGAAGCTTTCAAAAGAAGCTTTAATCAACAAAATTGAAGCCCATTTAACGGAACACAAACTACATTGGAATTACGCAAAAGGTATTGCTAAACAAATGTTTCAAAAGGAAGCGTTAGAATTTTGTACTGAAAATGAACTATGGCGTATAGTAGCAGCATTGGAGTACAAATCTAAGCGAGCTGACAATGAAACAAGACGAGTATCTAGATAAATTACCTGAAAATTTACGACTTATTATTCAATTAACCGACTACAGAACTGCCATGATTTTGATTAAACATTATGGTGGTTCTGATTATAGCTTCCCTCCTCTTAAATCCATTTCAGAAAGCCATGAACTCGCAGAGCTTCTTGGCTTCAACAACCTTAAAAAACTATGCCAGTTTTGGAGTGGTGGTACTGTTTATATTCCTAAGTCTGATCGTTATTTAGGTATTTTACGTGACAAGCGGATTGAGCAAGACTTAGAAGAATTAGGAGCTGACTCTAAAATTCAACGTGAACTTGCTAAAAAGTATAATGTTACGACTCGTTGGATTCGTTCTGTCCGTAAAAATCAACTACAACCCTCAGCCAAACCCAAATTTAACAACCAACTCGATATGTTTGCATAAGCTTAGAAATTGTCCTCCACCGCCTTCGGGCGGTTTTTTTATGGAAGTAGTTCCGCAACGATAAAAATTATAAATAGTCAAAACTAATAAGATGTTAAATAAGAGTTCATTCAAATGTCTTTAAGTTTTGAAGAGGTTTTTGAGCGACTAATCGGTCATGAAGGTGGCTATGTCAATCATCCTAAAGATCCTGGGGGAGAAACCAATTGGGGAATCACTCTAGGCACAGCACGAGCAAATGGTTATTTAGGTTCAATGCGCTCTATGAGCCGTAATCAGGCAAAAGAAATCTATCGAAGTGCCTATTGGGATCGTGCTAAGTGCTCACAATATGATGCCGCTATTGGTTATCAAATGTTTGATGCTGCTGTAAATCATGGCATTGGTAATGCAATTCGTATGCTTCAACGAGCTGTTAGTGTCGCTGACGATGGGAAAATTGGCTCATTAACTTTAAATGCGATTAAAGCAAAAACTGTCGATGATGTTTTGGTTTTATTTAATGCCGAACGGCTTGAGTTTTATACGAAGCTGAACACCTTCCCTACATTTGGTCGGGGTTGGACTCGTCGTGTCGCTGGGAACTTACGCTATGCCGCTGGAGATACGCCATGAGTCATAAAAAATCAAAAGTACCCCATGCCTTAATTCAATCTCGTATCCAACAAGGGGTTCAAGTGCAGCTTGAAAAACGTGGTAATGCCGACTTTAAAAATGGCTATGAAACAGGTCAAAAAGACTTACAAGCGTTAGTGAATATCAAAAAGTCTGAAACCATTCAGAAATTACAGTTATCTGTTTCTAACGCTGAAAGCCAGTTAGATCATCAAGCTCTAAAACTGAGTGATCAAAGTCGCTTACTGTCGGAAGCTAAACAAAAAATTCTAGATAAGAATGAAATCATCACTGGTCTAAATCAACAATTAGCCGATGTGAAAGTGACTTTAGAAACAACTAAAAGCCAAGTGGCTCAAGGTTGTGGGGATAGAACAATACTCGTGAATAACTGGCAAGAATCTTGGAAATGGATCAGTAATTGGTGCTTTGGCTTAATCGTATTTTTTGCAACAACGCCAATACCACCAGAACTATTGTCTGTCCTTCCTAGTGATTTCCGAACCTACTTAATTGCCTTTACTGCTTTTTGTGGTCTTGTTGGTCGTTATATCAATCAATCGAAGAAATAAGGAATAACGTTATGTCAAAAGTTACATTTTCAAAAACTGCGATTGTGAGTCTTGCTGACTTTATTCTAAAAAACTATGGGCATATTAGTGAAACCGTAGAAGCAGGAATTGAGCTGACTAAAAAAACCTTTAGTAATGTGAAACTAACCTCTTTAGCCATATATGACATGTTTCAAACAACAGCTAAATATATGCAAGCTGTTGAAAATGAGGGTGTCTTAAAAGGCTTACAAAAAAAAGAAGCTGTCCTTGAGTTCATCATTAAAGAGTACTTAGAAGCTCATGCTGAAATTAAAAGAATCTGGGCAGACTGGCGTACTACTGTTTCATGGTTCATTGATCAGCTAATCACTATGTTGAATAGTGGCCGCTCAGTTCTGCAAACCTTTGCAGGTTAAGGAGGTAGTGTGTCGATTCAGCTTGAAGCATATCAATGGATCATGATTCTAATCACGATTATTACCACTGTTGTAACGACAATAAAAATACTTTGGGGACGTATTGAAGAGAACTTAAATAGCAACTTTCAAGTTGTGCAAAACAAGCTTGAAGATGTTTCTAAGCAGTCTGAACAGAACCAATCTGAGATTCGTGATTTAGAGCGAAAATTCTATAAATTTCAGATTGATTTACCCCATGCATATGTTGCTCGTGAAGACTACATACGAGGTCAAACCGTCATTGAAGCCAAGCTCGATGCTTTGGCTTCAAAAATAGAAAATGTTCAAATTCGCCAAGGGATGAATAAAGAATGACTGATCTGGTAAAAGCACGTCGTGAAAGCATGCGTTGGTTATTGTTAAATGCTTTGAACAATGCTCGGCCATTGGGTGCGATGGATGTATTAGTTTTAACTGTAGTACAAGCAATTTACCCTGATGCAACAGCAAATGAACTCCATGCTCAACTTGCATATTTAGAAAATAAAGCATTAATTGATATTACTCGAAATCCTGATGGGCATTGGCATTCAACGCTTAATTCTAATGGGATTGATATTGTTGAATATACAGTGAATTGCGTTGCTGGTATTGCACGTCCTACAAAGTACTGGGGGTGAGCATGGCAAAACCATCTGTAATTGATCAGCTTAATCCTGAAGACAAAGCATGGCTAGATGCTCGTTTTAGGGATCATGGTTTTTGTGGTTATGTAGAAATAGCAGAACTCTTAGCAGAACGTGGTTATAACGTCAGCAAATCAAGCATCCATCGCTATGGTCAAAAGCTAGAGCAAAAAATGGCTGCGGTTCAAGCCAGTACTCAGGCCGCAATGCTTATTGCAGATGCTGCACCTGATGATGCAGATATGCGTTCACAAGCGGTTATTTCATTAATGCAAACGCAACTTTTTAACAGTTTAATTCAACTGCAAGAAGCTGGTGATGAAGCCGATCCAGCTAAACGTTTAGCGTTAATTGCAGGTTCTGGTAAAGGTATTGCAGAAATTATGAAAGCCTCTGTAAATCAAAAGAAATGGATGTTGGATGTCCGTGATCGTGTTGAAAAAGCTGCTCAAGCGGTTGATAGCATCGTGAAAAAAGGTGGTCTATCGGCGGAAGTTGCTGCTGATATTCGTGCTCAAATTCTAGGAATTTCTAAAACATGACAAGTAACCCTGTTGATCTGTTAGAACCTGACTTTGACAGTACTGTTCCAGCAGTACTCCTACCTTATCAGCAAGAATGGATTGCAGATAAAAGTCCGCTAAAAATTGGGGAAAAGTCTCGTCGTATTGGTTTAACTTGGGCTGAGGCTGCCGATGCAGCGTTAGAAGTGGCTAGTGATCGTTCTGCTGGTGGTCAAAATTGTTATTACCTTGGTTATAACAAAGATATGACCGTTGAATTTATTCAAGCCTGTGCAATGTGGGCACGTGCTTATAACCTTGCTGCTGCTGAGATGGAAGAAGGCATTTGGGAAGATGGTGATAAGGAGATTAAAACTTACATTATTCGTTTTCCTAATTCGGGCTTTCGTATCGAAGCACTGACTTCACGACCTTCTAACTTACGTGGTCGGCAAGGACGTGTCATTCTTGATGAAGCAGCATTCCATGAAGACTTAGATGAGCTTTTAAAAGCAGCTATGGCTTTATTAATTTGGGGTGGTTGCGTCCGTGTCATCAGTACTCATGATGGTGAAGATAATCCCTTTAATGAATTGATCAAGGAAATTCGTGCAGGCAAACGGAAAGGCACAGTACACCGTACAACATTTAATGAAGCTGTCGCACAAGGCTTATATAAACGTGTCTGTTTACGTAAAGGCATTCCATATAACCCAACTGAAGAACAAGCTTGGATGAATGATGTCTATAGTTTTTATGGTGATGCAGCCGATGAAGAGTTGGATGTAATTCCAAGTAAAGGCGGTGGTCGTTGGCTCAGTCAGGCATTGTTAGAACAACGACAAAAAGAAATTCCTATCATTCGTTGGTCTGCACCTAAAGGCTTTGAAAAATGTTCTGAAGAAGCACGACATGAAGAAATTAAGGTGCTTTTTGAGACAGTCATTCAACATTTAATTGATTCATTACCCAAGAAAGTAAAAAGTTTTTATGGTCTAGATTTCGCTCGTCGTTCTGATCTTTGTGTGTTTTGGCCTTTGGTTGAACATCAAGACACTCGGAAGCACTGCCCTTTCGTTTTGGAGCTTTCTAACATGCCATATAAACAACAAGAGCAGTTGTTCAAGCTGATAGCAAAAGCATTACCTAACTTTAGCAAAGGCGCACACGATGCAACTGGTAATGGTGGTTATCTTGCTGAAGCAATGCAACTCGCTTTTGGTGAAAAAATTGAAGCCATTCATTTATCTGAAGGTTGGTATCGTGAGCATACGCCACATTTTAAGGCAGCGTTAGAAGATGGGGATATTGTTGACATTCCAAAAGATAAAGATGTTTTGGATGATCATCGTGCCTTTATCTTAGTCAATGGTGTAGCACGTATCCCACAAAAGAGAGCGACAGGATCAGATGGTCTTAAGCGACATGGCGATAGTGCAATCGCTCATTTACTTGCTGATTACGCAAGTAAGAATCCAAGTGCCCCTATTGAATTTATTGCTATTCCGAGTCGTGAAAGTAGTGCATCTTCATTCGATGAGAATATGAATACAGGTGAGCGTAACTTTATTTAACAGCTTGAGTTTGTCCTCAAAGTGTTGTTGAATCAACCATACTTTTGGGGAAATAAGAGTAACATCATGACTGAATATAACGAAAATAAAACCAATCCTATTGCATATATTGTTTGTGTGATACTTGCATTCATTGCTTTTTTTTATGGTTCTCAAATCTTTTCTAATTACAACATGATGAAAAAAGCCAATGATAAAGTTGAATTCTTACAACAGAACAATGCCCCACAATATGAAGTATGCAGAGCTTTGAGCTGGGCTTTAAGTGTTTCCAAACAAATTCAAAACCAAAAACAATTCGATGTGATCACAGCAAAAATCCGTCAGGAATGTTAGGAAGTACTTCCACACCTAATCCATAGAGAAGTAAACCAAACTAAGCACAGTATCCGTATTGTGCTTTTTTATTATGGCTAAAAAGATAAATCTCAGAAACAAGCGTTAGAAACGACTCAAACTGCTGATGTCACTTGGCTTACTAATCAGTGGCAAGAACACCCAGTAATCGGTTTAACCCCTGCTCGACTGCATCAATTGCTTATCAGTGCTGAACAAGACAGTTTCTCTGATTAGTCAGATTATTAGGAACCAAGACTATGGAAACACGCTTAGATCAAACAGCTAAACTTGGAGAGATGAAATGACAAACTTAACTCCAGAACCGAGTTGGGCTGATGTTCGTGAAATAGGAGTAGAATTTGCTACTGGTGGCCCGAATGGCAACATGAATGAACAAGCTAGAGCTTTAGTTGCGAGAACTGAATTCCTAAATGAGGAAAAAGCAAATAAAGATTTCTCTAAAAAAAATAATTACGTGTTACAAGGATATTTAACAAAATTCGAGTTTGTATCATCAAGTAATTCTTATTTAATCAGTCATACTAATTTAATTTTACGACGAGGTGGGGGTCGTGGGTATGTACTTGTCGAAGCTGTCACTGACTTACTTATTCCGGCAAACTGTGCGTATTATATTGATCTAACTGACGTGCCTGTTAGTTCAACAAATCAAACAATTTCAGCACAAATAGCTACAGGTTGGACAAGCGGAAACTATGGAACTGGAGCATTTGTAGATGATTTAAAATATCCGTTAATTGCATGGAATGACAGCCAAAGCCGTGTAGGTGGTTATTTATTTAAGCAGGGACTATATAACGTTATTAAACCAGTCACAGATTATTTAGATTTACGACTGAATGTAAATAATTATGTGTTGCAGGGATATTTAACAAAATTTGAATACTCAGGCAGTAACAGCACATACACAATTAGCCATACAGATTTAATTTTACGACGAGGTGGGGGTCGTGGATATGTAAGAGTTGAAGCAGTAACGGATCTTATTATACCTGCTAATTCTGCATATTATATTGATCTAACTGACGTGCCTGTCAGTTCAACAAATCAAACTATTTCAGCACAAATAGCTACAGGTTGGACTAGTGGAAATTACGGGACTGGTGCTTTCATCAGCGATTTAAGATATCCATTGTTTGCGTGGAATGACGTTAAAGCTCGAATCGGTGGGCGACTAATACAAAATGGTCTTATAGCGACGTTAGATACCAAATTTTCAGATTTAAAAATTCAAGATAGAAAAAATAGTTATGTGGTCTTGGGACGTCTATCAAAAGCAGTTTTCGACTCAACAAACATTCAGTATACGATTTCACACAGTGCTTTTCGTGTTTTTTTAGGTGCTGGACTTGGGATGATTACTGTACAAGCTCAGACAGATTTAATCATTGCAAATAATGCATGCTATTACGTAGATCTCGGCTCTGCAAAAGACGGTGATACGTTAGTTGGTCAAGTTGCTACAGGTTGGACAAGCGGAAACTATGGAACTGGAGCATTTGTAGATGATTTAAAAATTGCAATGTTTACATTTCGCGGAACAGCAGGTACAAGCTATGGCGGTAAACTTGTGCAAAACGGTATGCCGCAGACGAAATTTGATACGTCAAATACAATCAAAGTTGTTAAGACAGAAAATAGATTAGAGTTTTTTATTAAAGGAACTGGCAGTAATTACCTGCGTTACCTAATGAGTTATATCAATAATCCTGCATTAGAACTAACAAATAAGTATGGTCACATTAAAATGTGGCGATTTACGAGAGTTGATGAAGTTAATTCAAGCTTTTTTTCAATTTTAAATAGCATTGTTGGTAACGGTGAAAGTGAACTGGCAATTGCTGGAGGTTGGTCTGATGCTGTTGGAGGATTTCATGGTGATGAAATTCAAACTAAGGATGCTATTTTTATAGCGGACGGTAAGTACTACGCTCAAGACTCAGTATTTAGTGGTGACTTTAAAGAAATTCGCTTTATGCAAGAAACTGATGTATTCATTTGTAATACAGAGACCGTTTTTGCAAAACATATAAAAGATTATATTTTTAATAAAGACGGATTATTCGTTAGACAGCAATTGAAATTCACTCAAACAATCCAACTGACAAATGTTTATTTTGGCATGCTGTGTTGGGGGCGTGTTGTTAGCTCAAAACAAGTCAGTAAAACAGCAATTTATCCAGATCTTACGCTTTTGGACGTAACAACTAATGACTTCACTAGATTGCCAAGATCAATATCAAAAGGAGAATCTATAACACTAACAGGTGATATGGGTTTATCAGCAGAAGTTAAAGTGCTTGATACAAATCTTTATGATTATCATGTTCATATTAGTAATCGTGAACAAGACAACAAGATATATTTTACAGCGACTGAATTTTTTGCAAATGATGAAAATGATAAAGTTTTTGTTGAGTATAAAAAAGGTCAGATTCTAGAATCCACATTGCATTATAAATTGAATACTACGAATTAAACGCCCAACAACCCTATACCCCGACTTTTAATAAAGATCATGGTTTACCCACAGTAGTAGATATTTGGAAGTACTTCCATACTTAAACTTGTTAAATGACATTCAAACTAAGCACAATATCCGTATTGTGCTTTTATTATGGCTAAAAAAGATAAATCTCAGAAACAAGCGTTAGAAACGACTCAAACTGCTGATGTCGCTTGGCTTACTAATCAGTGGCAAGAACACCCAGTAATCGGTTTAACCCCTGCTCGACTGCATCAATTGCTTATCGGTGCTGAACAAGGAAATCTACAGGCACAAGCAGATCTATTCGCAGATATGGAAGAACGAGATGGTCATATTTTTAGTGAAATGGATAAGCGCAAAAAATCTGTTAATAGCCTAGATTGGGGAATAAATCCTCCTAAAAATGCATCAGATCAAGAAAAAAAAATAGCTGAAGAAGTTAAAGAATGGATAGATGAAATCCAAGATTTTGAGATGTTTCTTTTTGATGCAATGGATGCAGTCGGTCATGGTTATAGCTGTCAAGAAATCAAGTGGCAACGCTATGGATCACTTTGGTTGCCTACAAGCTTCCAACATCAGCTTGCACGAAACTTTATGACACCTGTTTCTCAACCTAATGAACTACGTTTAAATACGGGCTTATTAGATGGTGCAGAACTTTGGGATTTTGGTTGGTTTGTTCATTACCATAAAGCAAAATCGGGTTATATCTCTCGATCTGGATTACATCGTGTTTTAACATGGCCTTTCCTTTTCAAGAACTATGGTGTCCGTGATGTTATGGAGTTCTTAGAAATTTATGGCTTACCTATTCGTATTGGTCAATATCCAGAAGGTGCGACAAATGATGAAAAAATGACGCTATTACGTGCTGTCATGAGTATCGGTCGTAATGCTGGAGGAATCATTCCCAAAGGTATGAGTATTGAATTTGAGAATGCAGCCAATGGTGATACAGATAATCATATGGCAGTCATCAAATGGTGTGAACAAACTCAATCTAAAATCATTGTAGGTGGAACACTACTCAGTCAAGCGGATGGTAAAACCAGTACCAATGCTCAAAGTAAAACCCATGAAAATCAATTTGAAGTCATTGCTAAGTCTGATGCTAAACAATTAGCACGTTCTATTAATGACTCACTTGTTACCCATTTAATGCGCTTAAATTATCCTGATATATCATCAGATCGCTATCCTAAGTTCTATTTTGATTTAACAGAAACAGAGGATTTAAAAGCATTTAGTGAGTCAATTAGTGCGCTTGTTGATAATGGAATGAAGATTCCTTTACGTTGGGCACATGAACGTACAGGTATCCCTTTACCAACTGATGATCAGGATGAAATTCTACAAAAGCAGGTTGTTCAATCTAGTCAGACTATTCCTCACCTAGCAGCAAATACTTTTTCACCTCAGCTTCTAACGCAAAAACTAGCAGCAAATAATCGTAATATTCCATTAGAAGATCAGGCAATTCAACTATTGCTGAATGAGCAAATTGAAAGTAGCCAAGCAATATCAGAACAATGGATGTCAGGATTAATCAATAAAATACAGACAGGAAAAGAAGAAGATGTCTTGTTACTTTTATCAGAGTTAAATCCAAATGATGATGAGCCAGCACTTCAAGAAAAGCTAACTCAGCTTATTTTTGCATGTGAAGTATTTGGCCGCTTAAGTATTGAAGCAGAGGTTGAGTAATGCCTACACCGCATAGACCAGAGCTAAATGCCCTATTTCATAAGCCACCGAAAGAGGCAGTTCAGTACTTAAAGAGTAAAGGTTATAAGTTTGGATGGGATTGGCATCAAACATTAGATGATGCCCATAGTCGAGCATTTACCGTTGCTAAAGTTGCAAAACTCGATCTTCTTCAGGACATCAAAAAATCACTCATCACCGCTTTAGAACAAGGCCAAAGCTTTGAAAGGTGGCAAGCTGACATTACCCCCATACTACAAGAAAAAGGTTGGTGGGGTAAAAAGACTGTTGTGAATCCAGCTGGACAAGAACAAGAAGTTCAACTTGGATCTCCAAGACGATTACGCACGATTTATCATACGAATATGCGTTCTGCATTTAGTGCTGGTCGTTATAAAACCATGATTGAGTCTATGGATACACGCCCTTATTGGGAATACCGCCATATTACGATGACTAATTACCGTGAAGAACATAAGGCTTGGAATGGTCGAATTTTAAGGGCAGATGATCCTTTTTGGACAGTTGCCTATCCTCCTTCTAAATTTGGATGCAACTGTCGTGTCATTGCTAGATCAGAAAGGGAAATAGAAGGAAAAGAGATTTTAAGTAGTCAAGGTTATCAAAGCCAATATTCTGAAAAAATTGGTGTAGATAGCTTTACGGGTGCAGATATTTATGCAACTCGACAGCAGTTTGATATCCCGACTAAAGATGGTGTGCTGACTTTTAGTCCAGCCGCTGGCTTTAATAACTCCCCTGCCACCAGTTACACAATAGATCAAGTCCTCACTGAACGGGCACGAAAATATATAGGTGATGCTGAGGGTCTCAAGCAAGTTCAACAAATTTTAACGGCTCCACTTCGTCAAAAATCACATCTAGCCTTTGTTGAAAACACCATAAATTTTAGTAAGGCACAAGGTAAAACCACTACCGTTGGTGTACTTCAGGCGAAAGAGATCACGTTTTTATTGAACAAAGGACAGAGCCTTGAAAGTCCGATCATGATTATTGATGATCGTTTACTCATTGGTAAGAAAGCAAAGCGTCATCAAGAATCTGACAATGCACTGAGCATGAGCGAGTGGCAAGAATTACCGCTTCTTGTTGCCCAGCCTTTGCATGTGCTTTGGGATGCTAAAAATGAAAGTATTCTCTGGATCACTTCAAGTTTAAATACAAATAATCATCAAGAAGTGATTAAATTGGCCGTTCGCCCAATGAATGGCGTAATGCAGATTGTGAGTGTTTTTAAGGTTTCACTCAATTCAATACTTGGCAATGTGAAGTCTGGACTATATGAAACAATTCAAGAAGAGTGAGATGGTGGACGACTTGCACGTCATAATGCCAAGACTGATGTCCCGCAACCTTTCTATTTGGAAACTACCATCTCAAGGATCAGTATAGATTATGAGCATTATACAAATCAACAACCATGAGTTGGTTCAGCGACTTACTCAGGTTGCTACAGGATTGAATCAACCTAAGGAACTGAGTTCAGCGATTGCTGGTAGTTTTTTGACGATTGTCGAGGATAACTTTGATGCTCAAGGTCGCCCAGCTTGGGCAGGACTTAGCCCTGTAACGGAGGCAAGACGTAAATCAGGGAAAATTTTAAATCAATCAGGTCAGCTACGTGACAGCATTCAAACTGAAGCGAGTGATACTGAAGTCAGTATCGGTACATCTGATCCTAAAGCTCCTACACATCAATTTGGAGCAAAGCAAGGCCAGTATGGAAAATCTTCACGTGGTGGCCCTTTACCTTGGGGAAATATTCCTGCTCGACCTTTTATGCCTGTAGATGAAAATGGTAATTTGCAACCCGAAGCAGAGCATTCAATTTATGACGATGTTGATTATTTCTATCGAAGGTTGTTTGATTGATATAAATATAGCGTTAGATAGGCGTTAGATTGTTTTAAATCTGCTTTTAAAATTATTACCGATGAATCTTATAACTTATATTTTAAATCGCTTATAACGAATTACAAAGCCAAATAGAAAAATCATAAAAATAAGGAAGTTCTTCCAACTCTCAACCACTGAATTTTTTTTCATACTCAAAACTCATTAGTTAGATGCAGAAGTATGAACCGCAAACTATTAGTTGCTGCTTGCTCTATGAGCTTGATAGCGCAATCAGAACATTTTGTGATTATACCTGAAGGTGAATTCAAAGGCATTGACGGTCGTCCTACGGATGCACCTGCATGGATTCTAACGCCAGAAAATGGTCAACAAATTGTTGCTGCATTGAATCAACGTACTGTTGCCATGGTGATCGACTATGAACACAGCACTTTAATTGCTAAAGAAAAAGGTGAACCTGCTCCTGCTGCTGGATGGTTACAACCCAGTGGATTTATCTATGTAGAAGGAGTTGGAATATGTAGTACTCAATTTGAATGGACTGATAAAGCAAAGGATTTTATTGAGTCGGATGAATACAAATATATTTCCCCTGTTCTCTTTTATGACAAATCAGGTGCAGTTCTTGGGCTACATAGTGTCGCTTTAACAAATACTCCAAATTTAGACAGCTTACCTGAAGCCAAGCTTGCAGCAGCTGCTCAAGAATTTTTATCAACATCTCAGGATTCAGAAATGAATGAAGAATTATTAGAACGCTTGCGTTGGATGTTGAATCTGCCTATTTCAGCAACCGCTGAAGATATTATTGCAGAACTCAACAAGTTGATTGTTCAACTCAATGAAAAAACAGGTACAGCAATTGCTGCAAATAGTCAAAACTTATTTGATGCAGTGTCTGCAATTGAGAATCTTAAATTAGCTGCAAATGGTCAAAATGAACCAGATCCTATGCTCTACGTTCCAATGGCAGTGCATAAAGAAGCTCTCTCGCAGGCAACGTCAATAAGTGCGAATGCTCAAGCAAAAGAAATTGATGATTTAATCGTTGCTGCTTGTTCAGATGGTCGTCTAACAGGTAAGGCAACAATTGATTGGGTGAAGAATAAAGCGCAATCCAATCCAGACTTTGTTAAATCATATTTAGGCGATTTACCAAAAATTGCAGCACTGAGTCAACAACAAACCCAAACGCTGAATATTACAGCCAACCATCAAAAACAAACCGTAGAAGTAGATGCAACACAAGCAGCTATTGATTCTCAATTCGGTCTATAAGGGGTAAAACAAAATGGCTAGAGCTGATGTGGCGATTGTCACTGAAATGAAAGATGCTGAACTCATTCATATCCCTTTAAAAGCAAATGCAGTTGTATTACATGGCACATTCGCCCTTGTTGATGCAGCAGGTTTAGCTGTTGCCTACAACACAGCGATTGTAGGGACACAAAAATGTTTAGGTGTTTGGGATGCATCATATGACAACACGGGTGGTGCTGATGCTGATCGCTTAGGTCTGGTACGTCGTAAAAAGGCGTTTTTATTTAAAAACTTGTCTTCTGATGCTGTTGTACAAGCGGATATTGGTGCAAGTGTTTATGTTGCTGACAACCAAACTATTGCAAAAACACACAATACTAATGCACGTCCAATTGCAGGTACGTTCTTAGGTTTTGATACTCAATTTACTGATCATGTTTGGGTGGAGATCGCATAATGATTTTTAATGAAACAAATGCACAAACCGTTCTTACAGCGATGTCTACAAGCATTAAAAAAGTTTTTGATGCAGCTTTTGAAGCAGCTGAAAGTAATTGGAATCTAGTCGCTATGGAAGTGCCTAGTAATGGGGCTTCAAACTCATATGCATGGATTGAAAAGTTCCCTCGTCTACGTAAATGGATTGGTGATAAGACTGTTAAACAATTAAAAGGTCATGCTTACACACTCCAAAATGATGACTTTGAAGCGACTGTTGAAATTGATCGTAACGATATTGAAGATGACAATCTTGGTATCTATAAGCCACAAGCTGAAATGGCTGGTGAATCATCAAAACAATGGGCTGATGATCTTGTCTTCCAAACCTTAACAAAAGGTTTTGAAGAAAATTGTTATGACGGTAAAACTTTCTATGCAACAAATCATGTTGTTGGGGATGGAAAAGGATCTAAATCAGTTTCTAATCGTCTAAATGTAGCTTTAAGTATTGAATCTACAGCAGCTGCAAAAGCAAGTTATGGTACTGCACGAACCATGCTTAAAAGTATTAAAGATGATGAAGGTCGTCCTTTAAATCTTAAAGGTACGTTATTAGTTGTCCCTCCAGCACTTGAGGATGTAGCCAATGCGTTAATGACCAATGAAAGACTCGAAGATGGAAAACCTAATCCATATAAAGGTACAGCAAAAGTCTTAGTATGTGGTTGGTTAGCAACTGATACTGAATGGCATTTGTTGGATACAAGCAAAGCTGTGAAGCCAATTATCTTCCAACCACGAAAAAAACCTGTATTTGTTCAGCAAACTGATACGTCAAGCGATGCAGTATTTATGCGTAAAAAGTTTAAGTTTGGTGCGGAAGCTCGTGGTGCAGCTGGCTATGGTTTATGGCAAATGGCTGTCGGTTCAACTGGCGTATAAGGACTTAGAATATGTTTGCAACCGTTCAGTCTATGCTTGAAAAATTTGGTGAACGTGAGTTGATTCAACTTACAGATACACAAGAACCCTATACCGATCAAATTAATTTGATAAAGATGCAAGCTGCGCTTGATGAAGCGAATAGTGAAATCGAGGGTTATATTGCAGGTCGCTATTCTTTACCGTTGCAAACTATTCCCCCTTTTCTTCAATCCTTAGCGTGCCATATGGCACGTTACCATGCCTGCACTGGGGCAATGTCTGATAATGATCCAATTAGAACACGATATGAAAATGCCATTAAATCTTTGAAAGAAATTTCAAAAGGAGCGATTGCGCTAGGTGGCTCACCTGCTGGCGAAAGTGAACCTTTAAAAACTGCCAACAATAGTGTTGTGATGACGATTGGTCGGCATGATTTTGGAGGAAAAGGATGGTGAATCTTGATCTAGGCACGATTGAACAAGCCATCAAAGCAGCAATGGCTGAACAAATTAAAAATGGGCACTGGCGTTGGGTGAAAGAAATCAAAACATATGGTGGTGAATTTGATGATGACCTACTAGAGATCGTCAAGATTTTTCCTGCAATTTGGATTTCATTTGTTGGCTCTGGATCACCAGAGAAAATCAGCTATAACAAAATACAGTACCCTATTACATTTGTTGTTTTAGTTGGCTCAAGATCAGTCAGAAATGAAGAGTCACGTCGTCATGGTGCTGGTACTGATATTGGTACTTATACCATGCTGAAAAATGTTCAAGAACTTCTGATTGAAAATGATTTGTCATCTCAAAATATCCAAGGCCTAGCACCGTTAAAGCTCGGTAAGACCAAAACCATTTTTAACACCAAAACTCGTGGTCAATCTATCAGTGTCTTATCTCAAGAATTTACCACTCAATATGTGATTACAGCATCTGAAAGAGATAGAGAAGAAGCACTTACCGATACCATCATTGAAAGAATTAATTTTGACTATGTCTTTGAACAATCAGGTGTACCTATTGCAAGTGATTTAGTTGAATTAAAAGAAGGAAACTAATATGTCATCAAGCGTTCAAGCAGGTATTCGTACTCCTGGTATTTATACTGCTGTTAATATTAATACACAACGAACAGGCTTAATTCCAAATGAACAAAAGGTTTTATTTGTAACCAGTGATAGTGCTGCGTTAGATCAGCCGATTGCGATTTATGATACTGCTGATGCCGATGAAAAAATCGGTACAAATAGTAAAGTCACTCGAATGATTAAAGCAGCTGTAAAAACCAATCGTTTGGTTGATGCTTATGCCTTGCCTATCATTATTGATAAAACAGTACCAGCTTCGCCAATTGCAGATATTGATGCAACTTTAGAAATCATTGAGCCGTTAGGATTTACCATCCTTGCTACAGATAAAGCACCTGAATCACTTGATACTGTATCTGCATGGATTGATCATCTCAACTTTGTGAGTGACGCAATTGAGCAACGCCCTGCGATTTTAGTGGTTCCTTTTACAGATATCGACGAAGCCATCGCTTTTACAGCACAAGCACCTGTTGAAACAAGCTATCGAGTGATTGCGACTTGCTATCATGGTGCTACAGGTCAAGAGGCTGAAATTTCGGGTGCAATGGCTGCTGCACTTGCTGATTCTAATGACCCTGCTGTCCCATTTAACGGAGTTAATCTCGGTGGTGTTTCACCTGTTGAGAATAAGTATAAACTCACCTTTGAACGCCAAGAACGAGCATTAAAAGCTGGCGTATGTGTCATCGCAACAGGTGCAGATGGTAATCCTGAAATCATACGTGCTGTTTCAACTTTCCGTAAAAATCCAGATACGGGTTTAGCTGATGACATTATGTTAGATATTAATGGTGCTTTAGTTATTGATTATGTACGTAAGGTAATGCGTACTGCTGCATCTAAAGAACGTCGTCGTAAAAATACAGCCGCACAACGTCGGAATCTACGTTCAATCTTTTTAGCTGAAGCTAAGAAATTAGATGATGCTGAGATTTTACAAAATGTTCAAGAAACAGCAGATCAACTTGTTGTAGAGCAAGATGATACTGATCGATATCGTGTTAATGCAACCATTCCTGCTGATTGGGTACGGGGTATGCATATTGTGGCTGCAACTTTAAATGTCTACTGAGTTTTTATAATTCAATTTCCCCCTTAATTGGGGGATTTTTTTTGGAAGTAGTTCCGCATCATCTTCTCGTACAATTGTGCAAAATTAAGTCATCTTTAATAAGAGGCTTAAATAATGGCTGAAGTAGCTGTTGGAGCAATCGTACTCATTGTCGATGGCAATGAGTATGATTGTATTAGTTGCGAAGCACAAAAAGGCACTGGTCGTAAGCCTATCGCAACAATGAATCGTAAACGTGAAAATAAATATCGAACTCAAGGGGTTAAATCTTATTCCCTCAATGTCACTGTTGTCATTCCAAATGGTAAAGACACAATTGACTGGGATAATATCGAAGATGCTCGTATTACCGTTGAAAATCCTGAAGGTGGTTTTCGAGAAACCTATTTAGATTGTAGTTCAACTGAAGTAAGTGACTCTTTTTCTGTTGAGGGTGAAACTCGTCGTAGTTTATCTATGTTTGCACTTAGCATGATGAAGGAAACCATGTAATGGATCGCATATATGTCGAAGGTGAATTACCTGTTGCACTCAAGCTGATTGTAGGTCAAACAGAACATGCCATCAAAAAAGTGATGATGCGGCAAATGACAGCAATTGAATATGTTCAGTCACAAGCTGCATTAGAACCTGATTGCTATATCGGTATTGCAGATGTGGCTGCGATGACCAAGTTAATCGATGAAGATAATCATGAACACATCATCACTTATGACATGTTAGGAAATTCTAGTCGTTCAAACTTAGACTACTTAAATAAATTAAAAAATCAGCTTGAGGCAAAGGAGAAAGCCGAGAGCTAAAGCGGAGGGCACGATTAATTCGTGCTCTCATGCATATTGGAATCCCTTATGCAGATGCCTTGCAAATGCCATTGTATTTAGCAGTGGCATTACTTAGTGATGAGCGGCCAGAGAATAATACTCATCAAAATACAACCAAAGAACCTAATATCTCATCATCAAGACCACAGCATTCATCTGAAAATGTGAAGAAATATGTTTCTACAGTAAGACGAAATTCAGGAAAATAAGATCATGAGCACTAAAAATACGACTGTATCCCTTACCCTGCAAATCAAAGGTACAGCTGGTCAGGAATTAAAGCGTATTTCTGATGATCAAGTCCGCTCTACATTAAAACTCAATCAACAATGGACGCAAGTTCAAAGTACTCAAACGAAATTTACGCAAACTGCAAAAGCAGGTCATCAAGCAGTACTTTCAACTGCTCGTGTAGGTGATCAATTACTAAGAACTAATCGAATGCTTGATGGGGTGTTACGCCAACAATCATCACAAACCAAATTACAATCACAGCAACTAAAAAACCAAGCAACATCAGCAAAAAACATCGCTGACTCTATGAGAAAAGTTGAACAATCAAGTCGAAAAACGACACAAGAATCTGGACTTACAGTATCTAATTGGCAAAAAGTCGCAGCATTAGGCGGTGCTGCTATTGCTGGTGGAGCTGTCGTCTCAAGTGCTCTTCAAAAACCTCGTGACTACCAACAACTTATGACTTATATCACCTCTACTGCTACTGGTGGTCAAGGATTGAGTACTGCTCAACGTCAGGATCAAGGAAATTTACTTCACCAATATGTAAAAGATGCTGTTCGTAATGGTGGGGGTACACGTGAAGATGCAGCAGCAGCTTTAAATGAATTAATTGCTTCAGGTAAGTATGATGTTTCCGATGTTGCACCTGCTCTAAATGCATCTACACGAACAGCGTTTGCAGCAGGTGCTGATAGCGTTGATGCTGCCAAAATGACACTGGCAATGCAGAACTTTGATGTAAAAGACTTATCACTTGCTCAAGATAGAGCACTCAGAGCTGGGCAAGTTGGCTCATTTGAATATAAGGATATGGCTAAATTTCTACCAGAACAAATGGCAATGGCTCGTGCCTCTGGTTACAGTGGAGATGATGGACTCGTTAAACTACTAGCACTGAACCAAATTGCAAAAACTACTGCATCTGATAGTGCTACAGCTGGAAATAACGTTGTGAACTTACTGCAAAAACTGTCTAGCCGAGAGTTTAGCGATTCAATGGCAAAATCAGTAGAAAATACGCAAGGTTTACCGACAAAAGGAATAAAAAATAAAAAAGGGAAAATTGTTGGTCAAGAATTTGACTGGTCAACGTACTCCATTCAGCAACGTGAAAAAGGTGTTTATGGTGTAGAAGCATTTGTGCAAATTTTAGAGCGTCAATTAGCAGGTAATGCCCAATATACAAACCTACAGAAACAAGTTCAAAATGCTAAAACAAATGAAGAACGGAAATCTTTACTTTCTGATATGAGCAATATTGCGATGGGATCTGAAATGGGTCAAATTATTGCAGATCGACAAGCATTAATGGCGGCTATGGCAGCCGTCTATAATAAGAATGAAACTAAAGTCCTTGAAGGGAAAATTAGCAATGCCAAAGGTACAGTATCTAACGAGTTAGATTATGTGAAAACTCAAGAATGGGTAAAAGATCAGGCGATGAATCAAGAGAAGCTATTTTCTCAATCAAAAGCCTATGATGCTGTATCCGAATCATTAGGCAACGTTAAAGATAGTATTACTGAATGGGCACAACAAAACGAAGCTTTAGCAGCCTCAGCATATGGAGCATCTGTCGCATTAGCAGCTGTCGCTACAGCTGGCGCAGTAGGTACACTTCTTGGTGGTAAAGGCGGTACTATAAAGAATAAAGTTGGTGGTGGCTTGGCAACTGCAACAAATGCAGCAGCACCGATTGCTAAAACTGTTGGTGTTGCGGCAGCAGCATATACAGGCTATGAACTCTTCAAACCTGTAGATGATTATTTATATGGAAAAATTTCTAAACTTTTTGGGGGTTTTGGTGATCGACCAGACTTTTTACAACAAGCGATTGATAAAAATATTGAGCAACAAAATCAAAAAAATAATGAATTAATCGCAAAACAAGAACAAAGTAATCAGTACAGTAGAGAGCTAATCAGTAATATCAAAACATTAATTGGTGTTACTCAGAATAATAAACCCATCATTAATTTTCCTATGCCGACCATACAACAATCAATATTAGGTACTCCTGCTCAAGAGGAAAATAGACACGGTGCAATTCCACCATTTTTACAACGTAAGTAAGGAAATCATTCCCAGATTCATGATGCCCAATTATTGAAAAAATAATATTTCTCATATTTATGGAATAAGATCATGCCTGTAAAAGATAGCCGTTTAATTGTAGAAATTAATGGTGAAGTCGTTTTTTCACAATTTGATATAGAAGGTCAAACAGGTGGTGTAAACACCCTAGATTATGATGTTTTATCTCAAGTAAAAACTTTATTAGAAAATGCCATTGGCTTCATTGATCTATGCCCTATTCATAGATCAGAAAAAGCCCCCTTATAAGGAAACTTTTCCACATCAATTTAATGCACCTTTATCTAATAATCACCTCACAATACGTGGGGTTTTTTTATGGCTTGGGAAAACGAATTACAGGATGCAAGTTTTAGAGGTGTACTTTTCGAATGTATTAGTACTGATGACACGCATTCTAAAACTTTAGCAATTCATCAATCCCCTTATTCAGATGATGCTGAAATTGAAGATATGGGTAATGATCCACGTAAGATTTCAATCCAAGCTGTATTTGCTGGGGACTCCTATCTTTCAGACTATTACAAATTGGAAGCAGCATTAAATGAACGAGGCTCTGGTGAACTGATTCATCCAATTTTCGGGATAATGAATGTTCAAGTTATTAATCATACAGTACGTCATGATGAACAAAATTATGATAGTTGCATGATATCGATTGAATTCATCAAGGCCAAAACTGAAAAAAAAGAAGTCTTTTTAGATACTGAACTTACTGAAGAAATTGACTTAGAAAGTGTTTTAACCAACCCCACAACAGCGTTAGATTTAGCATTAGAAAAGTTAAAAATACTCGATAACAATAAATTCGTATCAACCATCAATAACATTCGTACCAGTCTACAAAATGTTTATAAACACATGGGGATTGGAAAGGGATTTATTGAAAATATTCTATCACCACATACTTGGGCTGTCGGTCTAATTGATGACATTACTAATATTTTATCATTTGATACGAATATTTCAGCAATGTCCAAATGGCGTGATCTGAATAATCGAACTAAAACAATTAGCTCTTTTTTTGATTCGGATGACGATACACCCAATGAAGTCAAGGATTTAGCAACGACATTAAATACGGTCAGTTCAATAGCAGTAACACAATCTGTCATTAAAAACACTCAGCGTGAAATGACTGAAAATAAAACCAATACATCTAGCAATAATACATCCTCAGACACTTCAAACACATCCAATAAAGAAACAAGCCTAACAGCGGAAGATTTAGCTGTTGTTCGTCAGCAAAGTCGTAATGCGATTAATGAGCTAATCAGCTATGAAAGATCAAAAATCAATAGTATGGAAGCTGTTGCTCAAGTTAAGGAATTAAAAACATTAGCTGATCAAGTTCATCTACAAATTCAGGCTCTCATAGACATTCGACCAAATTTAACCAAAACCACAATATTAGTCCCTTGTACGGTACATTGGCTTGCACATTATTTATATGAGGATATGAGTCGTGCATCTGAAATTAGACGCTTAAATCCATTGATTCGAAATCATTCTTTACTTGAAAATGGAATGGAGGTAGCCGTCTATGCAAGATGAGGAAAAAGTCATTCGTTTAGTCATTGGCGGTGTTGAAATTAGGTCATGGGACAGTGCCTCTATTGATTCCTCAATAGATACACCAGCTGATAGTTGGAGTTTTTCTTTATTTAGCGAACAAGACTTATCACTTCCTGATTCAGTTAGAGCAGGAGCAAAAGTTCAAGCCTATTATGGTGATGAACTTATTCTAACGAGTGTTGCAGATGCAGTGAATGAGAGTTGTGATCGATCTGGTTACGGGCTAAAAATTTCAGGACGTGATTTGGCTGGACAGCTCATTGATTGTTCTGTTCCTATCTTCAATGGTCGTCAAGTCAATCTTGATGTATTGCTCAATCAATATGTATTAGGTGGTGAGCTAAAATCACTATTCCCTAAAATGCAAATTCAAAATAATGCATGGCTCAAGAATAAAGTTTCTGTTGAGCCTGGTGAATCACTCTGGGATGCAATTACCAAAGCTGCAATGGTAACAGGTCAACACGTATGGCTAGATCCTGATGGAACAATTCGTGTCGGTGATCCATTTGCTTCACCTATTTTGGTGAAAACTGCCTTAAAACTTCACCGTGATGGTTTAGAAAATAATGTATTGGATGCCAGTTATGATGAGGATATTTCTAACGTCTTTTCTGATATTCGTCTTCTTAGCCAAGATTCAAAAGCACAAAATATTCTTTCCTCTACCAAGGCAGAAACGCAGTTTAATTTTAATCGACTTAAATTAATTACCCTTCCAGATGCAGAAACTAAAAGTGAAGCAGATGCAGCGTTAGAAAAGATAAAAAAGGATAACAACTTACAAGCCTACGCCTTGATGATTAACACGTCTGGATGGGATATAGATAACAGAATCTGGGCAACAGGTATGTATCTTAATTTTGAAACAGACCGTCTAAATCGAGCTACAGCAAAATGGGCTGTTTACGGTCGAAAGTTCACGTTTTCACGTATGGCAGGGAAAAGAACAACACTTAAACTTCATCGGCAAGGCGACTGGGCACAACCTTTAAAACATAAGGAAAAAACAAAACCTATTGCGAAAAAGTCGAAGAGTAAAACATCAACTTCTAAGGTCAATACCAATGAGTAATATGGTCGGTGCAATTCGGTCTCAAGTTGCCAAAGGACTTGGACAAGTACGTCAAGCATTTTTTGGAATTGTGGCTCGTGGCAGTTCCAAAGCTTTACAGCTAACAGGTTTCGCAGATGAAACATTACAAGAAGTTGAAATTATTCAACAGGTCGGCTTCTCTTCATTCATACCTAAGAATGCAAAAGTTGTGGTCATTCCATTAAATGGAAAAACAGCCAAATCTGTTGTTGTGGCAACATCTAATGGTGCAATTTCAATCGAAGTTGGTGAAGGTGAAACCTGTATCTATGATCAACATGGTCATAGCGTTTGGCTTAAAGCAGATGGTACTCATGTTAGCAGTGACTTATTTGTGGATGGAAAAATTATAGCGACACAAGATATTCAATCTACAAGTGGCGATATTTCTGATCAGACAGGGAGTATAGAGAAAATGCGTCAAACCTATAACGTCCATACTGGTCATGGCAGTGGTGGTACACCATCACAACAAATGTGAGTTTGCTATGGGAATCATAACTGCTGAATCAAACAAAGACTACATTCTAAAGAGTCTTGATGATGTCTTTACCCAAGATGAAGTTCAATGTGTTTATAACCGTTTAAGTATTGAACGATACCAATATTGGGCAAATACAAATTTAGGAAGCCGACTATATCTCTTAAAGCGTTCAAAAGATGTAAAGCGTAATCACTTACTGGCAAAACAATATGCTGAGGAAGCCCTTGCAGACTTGATTCCACGTCGTTTTGAAAGTTTAGAAGTTACAGTTCAGCAAAATGAAACTGGCCGCATAGAACTATTAATTGAAATAACACGCCTGAATGGTCAAATCGGCAAAATATTATATTTTGTACCCGTTGGAGGATAACGTATGTACCCAATTCCATCATTTAATAAACTTTATCTTACGATTGTTCAAGAAATACGGAGCTTAACGGGTCTAACCATTACAGATGATAGTGATGCTGGTATTCGCGCATCAGGCACAGTCGCCATTGTTGAGGGCTTATATCATCAACAGCAATATATTCAAAAACAATTATTTGTTGCAACTGCCGATGAGCCATTTTTATATATTCATGCTGAAGAAATTGGACTTCCTCGACAAGGTGGTACTTTTGCATCTGGTCAAATTCAAGCAATCGCAAATGAAAACCTAAGTATCGTTGCAGGCCATAAATTAACAAATGGTAAAGGCTATTACTGGACAGTTGTTGAAGATATTCTTTTACAAGAGGATATTCAAACTGTAGTCAGCGTTGTTGCCGATCAAGCAGGTACATCATGGAACATGACGGATGGCTCACTCCTTTGGGTCAGTCCACCAGCTGGTCTTGATGGTTCAGCCACTGTTATATCGATTGGTGGAGGCACTGATCAAGAGCAGTTAGAAGTTTGGCGTTTACGATTACTAGAAAGAAAACGTTTAGGGGAATATAAAGATCGTCGTGATGATATTGAATTTATGGCACGTTCAACAGGTGATGTAGAGCATGTCTATCATTACCCTAAACGACGAGGTTTAGGCTCTTATGATATTGGTATAACAGCAAAAGGTACACCTCCAACTGTCCCCTCGCCTGACTTGCTTCAGGAAGTACAAAGTATCATGGATGCATATATTGGTGATCTTACGGATTGTCGGGTATTCAGTCCTACTCCACAGCTTGTGAATATCAGCGTTGTACTCACTGGCGGTAACATTGAGGATGTTAAAGAGCTTATTAACAATTATTTTGCTGAATTAGCACCGTCAGATCCTTATCAATATGCGATTCTATTATCACGAATCATATCCATTGGTGGCGTAACAGATGCCACTCTCACACCTAACTTCAATATTGTTCCTGAAGTAACTTGGCAGCATTTATATTGGTTGCGTCTTGGTAGTTTGGAGATTTCTAACGCATGATGAATCTCCAAAAACAAACTGAAAAATATACAGGGGTACTCCTTCAATTATTACCTCAAGGCTTGTATGACAATGCTTTAGGAACAAATATCGCTAAAGACATACAAGCACATGCAAAAGTATTAGCTCAAGCCGATTATGATGCTCAACAACTTTTGGAAATAATTCCAAGTGTACAACCTGAACTAATCGAAGAATATGAGGTAGATTTCGGCTTACCCCTAAAATGTACTTTATCAACGACACGTCCTATTGAAGAACGTATTCGTATGGTGAAGTGGGTTCAAACTAAATTACGTGGTCTGGAATATTATCGTGAACTTTTTTCATTCTATGGAATTGAGTTAGTTGACTATATCAAGCCCAAACCATTGCAATGTATTCAAAGCTGTAATGTACCAGTCAATACAGAGCTATTAAGATTCAAGATTAAGTTAATTGTCTATAACCCCGAATCTATAGATACGGAATGTATTATTAATAGTTACTTTCCTGCATTTTTTGAAGTTAATGTCATTAAAGAATCCTTTACTGGATTCCTTTTAGATGGCACAACAAAATTAGATGGAACAACTAAATTTGGACGGATTAAATGACACATACAATCCCACAACAACGTTGGGCTGATGTTCGTGAAATAGGGATAAAGTTTGAGACTGATGGCTCTGATGGGGATATAACAGAGCAAACAATAGATGACACAGAGGTTTAAATGAAACGTATTGATACAACTAATGTTCGTGAAAACCTCTTTGGTGCAGGTAAGCATGGTTTTCATGATAATGCTGATTTACCAGGACACGATGCAACATATTTAAGCCCAGAGTGGTTTAATAACGTTCAAGAGGAATTATGCAACCTTTTAGAATTAAATGGTATTTCACTAGATACAACCTCAAAAAGACAAATCTATGACCTCTTAACTACACAAGTTGATCTAGAAGCTCTAGCTAGTGAAATTGAAACTAATTTCATTCGTAAGAACCAAATTGTTGATGACTTAACAACAAGTGATGCAACTAAGCCAGTTTCTGCAAAACAAGCAAAATATTTACAAGATAATAAATTAAATAAAGAAGATCTAAAAGATTCAACCACTACACAAAAAGGTGTTGTTCAACTCAACAATACGTTAAACAGTAACAGTACTGCTCAAGCTCTAACTGCTATTCAAGGTAAAATTTTAAATGATCAGGCTTTTGGTATAAGGCAAACTTGGAAAGATATGTCATCAAATCGTGTATTAGGAACTACATACACAAATACATCAGGAAAGCCGATTCAACTATATGTATCAACATTTAATACAAGATCTGGTGTATCTGCTGAGGGGTTGAATGTAACTATTGATGGTGTAGCAATGTTGTTTCAGAGCGGTGGTCTTGATGTCGATGGTGCTGTAAAAGAAGCATCTGCTAATATTGTCATACCAATCGGCTCAACATACTTAGTTACATCTTTAACGAATGGGACTAAACGAATGTGGTGGGAGTTATCATAATGCAAAAATATCTTAAAAAAGATTTATCAGAATCACCACGATACTTTGAAGATGATATTAATATCAGGGATTGGATTGATTTAAATGAATATCGTTTAATGACAGAAGATGAAATTGATCGTCATGAAAACCCTATTAAATATTGGACACAAGAACAAATTGTAGACTATGAGCGTAGTTTTTTACCACCACTAACTAAACGCCAGTTCTCCTTATATCTTTTTGATATTGGTAAATATGATCTAGTAATGAATGCTTTAAATACCAACCCACGGTTTAAAATTGAATTCGATACAGTTTCAACTATTGAACGCAGCAGTCCAATAGTAAGTACTATGGGACAAATACTAGAGTGGGATGATCTTGTAATTGATGAAAAATGGAAACAGGCTATAGAACTTTAGTGCAAAATAACTGCAAATATTTAAGTGCAAAATAAAAAACAAAACAGTGCAAAATCAGCCGAAAACTTACATACTCTTTGTCTTTTTATTTAATCTTCTTCTTTTTAATTTTATAACCCGATCTTGACTGAAGAAGAGCATTAAATATACAAATCATCTAAGTACTAATTCACAAGCAATAAGCTAAAAAATAGCTCATCAATAAGAATCTGATTATTTTCATTTTTTAAAAACAAAAAAAGACCACATTTAGGAATGTGGTCTATAAAAATGGTGGCTATGACGAGACTTGAACTTGTGACCCCCGCATTATGAGTGCGGTGCTCTAACCAACTGAGCTACATAGCCGTAAACTGTGCGCGCATTATCTTATCTATTCAAAACAACGTCAAGACTTAATATGCACTGTTTGTACAAAATTTAGTGAAGTGAACCGATAAGCCGGGTTCTGTCGTGAACGATCATTCCTCTAGGCGCACAATCACTCATGCGCTCAAGCGACCTACCCGAATCCAGTATGGGCCATACCTAAAGGATTCCTATTTGGTCTTGCTTCCAGTGGGGTTTACCATGCCATGAACTGTTACCAGTCATGCGGTGTGCTCTTACCACACCCTTTCACCCTTACCTTCTATTTCTTAAAAAGAAATAATAATGAAGGCGGTCTACTCTCTGCTGCACTTTCCGTCGGCTTACACCGCCCAGGCGTTACCTGGCACTTTGCCCTATGAAGCCCGGACTTTCCTCCCCCACTTCAGTCACGAAGACCTCCACAGCAGCGATCGTCTAGTTCACTCCGTGGGCGCATCTTAACAAAAAAATAAATTAATTGCTCGTATTTTTTTGAGCAATTATTTTTTTATACTTTTCCATTAAGTCTTCATCTGTCTCAACATGATCTGGATCGAGAGGAATACAATCTACTGGACAAAAAATTTGGCATTGAGGCTTATCAAAATGCCCAACACATTCGGTACATAAATCTGGATGAATCTCATAAATTAATTCACCCATAAATATTGCTTCGTTTGGACAAACAGGTTCACAAACATCACAATTAATACATTCATCAGTAATATATAACGACACGCTACCAACCTTGTTGATGTTTATACTCAAATGCAGCGACAACGGCAGGAGGAACAAATTTTGTCACATCACCTTTTAAACGCGCAATTTCACGTACAAGCGTTGAAGAAATAAATGAATATTGCTCCGAAGGTGTAAGAAATACAGCTTCAAATTGTGAATCTAATTGACGATTCATATTTGCCAATTGAAACTCATACTCAAAGTCTGAAACAGCACGTAATCCACGCAATACCGCAGTTGCATTTTGTTCATGAAAAAAATTAACCAATAATCCATCAAATCCAACAAATTCGACATTTGGCAGATGTTCCAAAGACTTTTGAGCTAAATCAACACGTTCAGCCAAAGTAAACACAGGATTTTTATGGTGCCCAATCGCAATGGCAACAACAACTTCATCAAACATTTTTGCTGCACGAGTAACTAAATCAACATGACCATTGGTAATTGGATCAAATGTACCTGGGTAAATCACACGTGTTTTAGACATCCATTCTTCTCTGGTTTAATTGTATCAACCTACATTTTAGCAAAAAGTTGTTTTTTTAGTGACTAATAGTCGCAAATTTATCTGAAATTTCTGTAAATATCTTAAATATTCACGACATAACATTTATCAATTGTCTTTAAACCTCTATTTGAGGCACAATATGCCTAAGTTTGGAAGTATTTAATTATGGCGAAGGCAATAGTAGTTAAAAAAAATACCAGTGGTACGATTGCGCAAAATAAACGCGCTCGACACGATTATTTTATTGAAGAAAAGTTTGAAGCTGGTCTTTCTCTACAAGGCTGGGAAGTTAAATCTTTACGTGCAGGTCGTATGACACTCACTGAAAGTTACATTACTTTCAAAAACGGTGAAGCATTCTTATTTGGTGCTCAGGTTCAGCCCTTACTTAGCGTATCTACGCATGTTGTGCCTGAAGCAAGACGTACACGTAAGTTACTCCTCAGTCGTCGAGAAATTGAAAAACTATTGGGTGCTGTGAATCAAAAAGGTTATTCATGTGTCCCCTTAGCGTGTTACTGGAAAGGTCCTTTAGCAAAACTAGAGATCGCATTAGTTAAAGGTAAACAGTTGCATGATAAACGTGCAACTGAAAAAGATCGCGATTGGCAACGTGATAAAGCTCGTATTTTTCATAAATAAATTTAAATTAAAAACCTCCCGTAATTGGGAGGTTTTTAATTTAAACAGAAAATTATTCACAGAAAGCGTAAATGATCAATTTTATCTCAGCTTATTTACGCAAACCGCATTAAAATATCCATTGCCGAAACACGCTCGCCACATGTTAAGTTACGTACATTAAACTTAGCTTACTGACTTAAAAAAACAAATGTTGCCATTCTTCCTGTTTGTGCATGACGCCGATATGAAAAATATTCATCATTTTGCAGGAATGTACATTGATCTCCGCCTAAAATATTGTCTATTCCATGCAATTTTAAAATAAGGCGTGCAATAGCATATAAATCTGCATAGAACTTTCCTGATTTTTCACCTGCTTTAAATGCCGTTTCAAGTTCTGGATATTTACAACAGAATGTGTCTTTCACTTCTGCACCTATTTCAAAACATGGCTGACTAATTGCAGCACCTAACCATGCCCACATCGGTTTTGTTTTCATTTCTATAATCGTATTTTCTACAATTCCATGCGCTAAACCACGCCAACCTGCATGAAGATTTGCAACTTCTGTTCCCTCAGCATTGCCCAATACGATAGGTAAGCAATCAGCAGTCATCATCATCAAGGCATGACCTTTTTTCTGAGTAACTAAACCATCCCCTTCTTGTGCATGAAAATTCATTTGATCATTCACTGTCAGACAGATTGTGCTATGGGTTTGTGTCATCCACGTCATCTGTTTTACACCCAATGACCGAAAATCTTCGAGCAGTCGAATACGATGATGCTGGACGCGAATTGGATCATCATTCACATGCAATGCCAAATTAAATCCAGTTAATTCGGCTGTTGGTGAAGGTTCAACCTGTTCATGAAAAACTTTTGTTTGTCCAACATAAATACCTTCAGGTAAACCTTCAACAAATTGCATATTTAATCTCAAAATTAATAAGCTGCATTTTCACTACGTAACACATTGACCAATTCAGAGAAATCTTCTGGCCATGGTGCTTCAAACATCATCTCTTTTCCAGTTTTAGGATGCTGTAAGCCAAGTTGAACAGCATGTAAAGCTTGACGTCTGAAGCCACGTAATGTTTCATTTAATAATTCGCTTGCACCAGCAGGTACACGCACGCGTGGCATATAAACTGGATCACCCACCAAGGCATAACCAATATAACTAAAATGTACACGAATTTGATGCGTACGACCTGTTTCTAAACGTGCTTGAACACGTGTGAAATGCTGAAAACGCTCTTTTACATTATAGTGAGTCACAGCATCTTTGCCGCCAGGTAATACCGTCATTTTAACTCGGTCTACTGGATGACGCTTAATTGGTTCATCAATGGTGCCGCCTGCAATAATATTGCCATAAACCACCGCATCATAGACACGATATACCGACTTCTCTTCGAGTTGTTTGCTCAGTGCAAATTGAGCTTCTAAGTTTTTTGCAACAACTAAAAGCCCACTGGTATCTTTATCTATACGATGTACTAAACCAGCACGTGCCAATTCAACAGATTTTGGATAATGGAATAGCAAGGCATTAACCAATGTTCCCGATGAATTTCCTGCACCAGGGTGAACAACCATTCCAACTGGCTTATTAATGATGATAATATCATCATCTTCGTAAACAATATTTAATGGAATGTTTTCGGGTTGACTGGTCGTTTGTGCTTCCAACTCCACATCTAATGTGAGAAGTTCAGTACCTTCGCACTTATACTTCGGTTTAACAATTTGGTCATCAACACGTAAATGTCCATCTTTTAACCATTGCTTAAGCTTTTCACGAGAATAGTCATTCCAAACCAAGGCTGCGACTTGGTCGATACGTTGTCCTAAAAATGTATCATTTAACTGAAATTGCAACGACAAACGTGTTGCAGTAGAGTCCAAAGTATGGTTATCTGCTTCCTCGGAATCTTCCAGTAAGTGAAAGTCAGTTTTAGGGATATTTGAATCAGAAGATTGTGCTTGGGTCATTTGATCATTCAGACAAAAGTGGTTTAATAGCGCAATTGTAGCTCATTGCCCGCAATAACAGAGGAATTTTTATGTCGCTACCACGTTATAAAATTACAGTACTTGCTCTAGCGATTGGTTTAGCAACAACATTCGTTGGTTGTAGTAGTAATCCAAAAAAAGAAGTGGTCGATAAAGGTCCGCAATCTAGTGAAGAAGTGTATATTCAAAAAGCAGAAAAAGCACTAGCTGATGGACATTATATAGATGCAGCAAAAAACTTAGAAGCAATTGAAACATATTTCCCAACTGGCGAGTATGCTCAACAAGCTCAGTTAGAACTCATGTACGCCAAATTTCAACAAAAAGAATATGAAAGTGTTATCACGCTTGCTGATCGCTTTATTCGACTCAATCCACAAGCTGCAAATGTCGATTATGCATACTATATTCGTGGTGTTGCCAATATGGAGCAAAATTACGATGGTTTAATGCGTTATACATCATTAAAGCAATCACATCGTGATGTAAGCTACCTAAAAGTTGCGTATCAAAATTTTGTTGACTTTGTGCGTCGCTATCCCTCGAGTACTTATGCTGTAGATGCTGCACAGCGTATGCAATACATCAATACTGAACTTGCTGAAGCTGAAATAAATGTCGCACGTTTTAATGTAAAGCGTAAAGCATGGGTTGCAGCTATTGAGCGTGCGCAATGGGTCATCGAACACCATCCAAATGCAATACAAACGCCAGAAGCATTAGCCATTATCGCTTATAGCTATGACAAGCTTGGGGATAAAGCAACAGCTCAACAATATATTGATGTCCTTAAGCTCAACTATCCAAATTTAGTGAAAGCTGACGGCTCTGTAAATTTACGTGCTGCTCAAAAAGAAGCGAGTTGGGTAAACAGAGCAACTTTAGGTTTATTTGGTCGTGATGATACAGCCAAGCAGAAGAATAGTATTGCAGCACCTGAAAGTATTCAAAAGCGTAGTTTGTCAAATCGCTTGAGTTTCGGCTTACTCGATAAACCTGAAAAAGAAGAAAAATAAGAGCAATCTGTATTCTACGCATCCACCTATCACGTAGAATATTCGCATTTTTTGAAAGGGCAAGTTATCATACTTGCCCTTTATACATGCTTAGACGTTTAATCTCTTGGCGCAAACTTCAGATGAATTGCTCGATAAACTGTGTTGATATTAAAAACACAAAGCAATTATGATGATATTTCTGATAAATTTACATTCAAAGCAGACTAGAAATTAAGCACTATGGCGATTCCTCAGCATACAATAGATCAAATTTTAGATCGCACAGATATTGTCGATTTAATTGGTCAACGTGTGAAGTTAAAAAAGTCAGGCCGTACTTATTCAGGCTGCTGCCCTTTTCATCAAGAAAAATCTCCTTCTTTTCATGTCTACCGCGATAAACAGTATTATCATTGTTTTGGCTGTCAAGCCAATGGAAATGCAATTCGTTTTCTAATGGACATCGATAGTCGAAATTTTGTCGATGTAATGAAAGATTTAGCGAGCCAAACAGGCATTGAATTACCTAAAGATAATCAAAATACCAAAAAATTAGTTTATAAACGAGAAGCGAAAAAAACTACCCCAACGGTAAGTGATGTATCAACACCTTCATCTGAAACGGTTATCCCACCCCAAACTTCTCAACATTTTGATCCTTTTGAGGAGTTTCAAAATCAAGATGATCCATTTTTAAATTTTGAATCTTCTGCTTTTTTGACTGAAGATGTAGTTCAAGATGGAAATTTATTCGACTTATTGGAAAGTATTGCACAATTTTACGAACAGCAATTACCCAAAAGTCAAACGGCTCAAAAGTACTTTAAGCAACGCGGCTTAACAGATCAAACACTACAATTTTGGCGACTAGGTTATGCACCTGATGATTGGCAGCATTTAGAAAAAGCCTTTCCTCAAGATATTGAAGGATTAAAACTCCTCGGTCTTATTCGTACAAGTGATAGTGGGCGCGATTTTGATTTACTCAGAGATCGAGTCATTTTTCCCATTCGAGACAATAAAGGAAGAGTGGTTGGTTTTGGTGGTCGTGCCTTAAATGATGACATCAAACCCAAATATATCAACTCTCCAGATTCTGAAATTTTCCATAAAAACCAATTACTTTACGGTTTATACGAAGGTCGTAAACAAAAAGCTCAAGATTGGCTCATGGTGGAAGGTTATATGGATGTCATTGCTTTACAGCAATATGGCATATATGGGGCTGTTGCAACATTAGGAACTGCAAGTAACACTGAACATTTAAATATTTTATTTAAACAAAATCATCGAATTACCATTGCATTTGATGGAGATATGGCTGGTCAAAAAGCAGCGCGGCGCACATTAGAAATCGCACTCCCCCTGCTCAATGATGGTCGGGAACTTAAATTCTTTGTATTACCGAATCATCATGACCCTGACTCGTTAATTCGCAGAGAAGGTGTTGAAAATTTTCAAAAACTGCTCAAAGATGCACCATTACTTTCTGATTTTATTTTTGCGTATATTAGTCAAAATCATAATATTGCAACGCCTGAAGGTAAAAGTCAGGTCATGGCTGAATTACGCCAACTGACAGAGTTATTACCCAAAGTCGGCTCTTATCGATATCTATTACAGCAGTTCTTTAAAGAAAAACTTGGCTTCAATCGTAAGTGGCAGCCTCATGCCAATAATGATGCGTCATTAAGCTTTAGTACTAAAATTGATGCTGAAGAGTATGCCATTGCCATTTTGATTCACCATCCTTATTTGTATATACACTTTGAGCCACTACGCGCTCTAATTCCACAAGATCTGCTACTTTTTAAAATTTTAAATACATTTAATCATATTTTTGAAAATTTACCCGATGATCCTGAACAAGCAAAATACTATGTACTTGGCGCTTGTGCATCATATCACTACGATCTACATCGGATTTTATTACAATCGAATGTGAGTGATTACACGACATCCCCAGAAAAAGTTGAAAAATTAGCTCAAGACTTTTCAATTAAACTTCAATATGATTTTTTAACCCTAAAAATGCGTTCTAAAAAGTTTACTAGCATTGCTGAAATGACGAACTTAAAACATCAACTCTATGAAATGGATAAAAAACGTTCTTTAACATTAATTGAAGAGTAACTATATTTTTATTTTAATATTTTCCGTAATGAACAGTTAAATAAAATTCATTTAAGGTTTTAATTTACGCGTATGTTGAGCAACATCTTCTAATTCAATTTGTATCATTTCTAAATAAGTTGGATCTTCCACTTTTGCAGCCTGTCTTAATAAAATAGAGGTTGGATGAAGAAGCTTTTGAGTAAGACGATGTGCAAACGTTTTTAAAATATCCTCTGCATTTTCACCACTTTCAAGTTGACTTAATGCCAATTGTAATTCATCTTGCGCCAAGCTTTCCCCATGTGCTCGATAAGCTTGTATGGTATGCCCTGCACCTTTTACTCGTTGCTGAGTCATTAACTCGGTTGCTAATTGGTTCACCATGATTTCAGCTTCAACAGCGGCTTGTCGTCGCTGAGATAAATTCTCTTCAATCACAGATTGTAAGTCATCAACACCGTAAAGATAAACACCGTCTAAGGACTCTACTTTAGGATCAATATCACGAGGTACAGCCAAATCAACCAATAACATTTGTTGATAGCGTCGTTTTTTTAATGCGGCTTTAACATCATTAAAATGAATGACCTGATACAAACTTCCCGTACAACTTGAAATCACATCAGCACGATATAAGTTTGCAGCCAATTGATCAAAATCAATAATTTCCACATCAACACGATGAGCAATTTCTTGTGCTAAGTTTTCAGCACGCGCCCGAGTTCTATTACAAATTAAAACTTTTCCCACACCCATTTCGGCTAAGTGTTTAGCCACCAAGCTATTCATTTCACCTGCAGCAACAATTAAAATCGTTAATGTTTCAGGTTTGCTAAACACCTGTAGTGCGAGCTGTGCAACCGCATACCCCATTGAAACTGCATGACTTCCTACTGCTGTTTCCGAACGCACACGTTTTGCAGCATAAAAAGCATATTCAAATATTTTGTTTAATTCAGACGAAACAGTATGTGCGTCTTTGGCTAAAAATAATGCTGTTTTCACCTGCCCCAAAATTTGAGGTTCGCCCAACATTAATGAATCTAAGCCACTTGCAACACGCATTAAGTGTGTTATCGCTTGTGCATTTTCATAACGATAAACATGATTCGATAACTGTTTTACATCAAGACCATTTACATGAGCAAGCCAATGCAGCACGATATCTACATTTTCAGACATCGCATAAACTTCAGTACGGTTACACGTAGATACAACCACCAGATCATTTAAACCCTGATGATGGCTTTGTTGTTGAAGCAACTCACTTAACTTTTCAGCGTTAAATGCAATTTGCTCTCGCAACTCTACTGAGGCTGTTTGATGGTTGACACCCAATGCAAAGAAAGACATATCAGATCATCATTTAGTTAAATTTATGTTATTGTGCATTATCGGTGTCATAAAAAGCATTACTTGGATAAAGAAAAAATTGCGTCAAACGATTAGCCGACTAACAATTAGTTCGACAATTAGACTCTATTCTACCACATTCTTACTTGTTGGTAGCATCTCATCTAGCGCTCATATTCTAGCAGCTGGATTAAACACTTATACACAAAATAATGTGAATAATAAAGCGATAGAACTCAGTATGATTGCTGAATTTGCTCTTGCATACAGAGAACCAGAATTAGCACTTAAAAATTACACCACGCTTGCGACCCAAAGCAACTCCACAATGGTTAAACAACGTGCATTAAACATTGCTATTGAGCTTGAAAATATACAATCTGCGTTAAATATTGTCACCAATTGGGTTCAACAAGAACCTAAAGATGTTCCTGCTTTATTTTATTTATCACATATTGCCTTAAAAGCACATGAATACGAGCTTGCTGCTGAAACATTAGATAAAATCTTAAATTTTGACCCTAATGCAGATTTAGAAAAAATATTAGCAGGTATTTCCCCAGAAACAGCAGAAGATCGAAGCTATTTAATCAATGCTCTACGTACCAGCAAAGAACAAAATAATCCTTCTATCTTAGTGCTTGTTGCAGGTTTAGAGGCACAAAACAATCAATTAAAACAAGCACTTTCAACCATTAGCTCCGCTCTAAAAATCAGACCAAGAGCAACCAGTTACATCTTAATGAAGGCTAATTTACTGAATGCGTTAGGTGATACCAAGGAAACACTTAAATGGTACGAAAAAGCCAGTAAAAAAAATAAAGACAATGTTGAAATACGTTTGTCTGAAGCTAAGTTTTTAATTAAACAAAATCAATCTGAAGCAGCACTTCAAAGATTAGAAAAAATAATAGACAAATGGCCAAAAAATGAAGAAGCATTGTTTATTGCAGGCTTGACCAGTATTGACTTAAAGCAATATGAAAAAGCAGAAAAATATTTAGTTGAACTCAGAAGCTCAGCTCAATATCAGAATGAAGCTTATTATTATTTGGCTGTCAATGCAGAACGAAAAGAACACTATGAAACAGCAAAAGCTTATTATCGTTTGGTCGATGGCAGCCTCTATGCCGTATCACGTAAAAATATGATTGCTATTTTTAATAAACAAAATCAACTTCATGATGCTTTACGCTTTTTAACTCAAGAGCGTGTGAATTACCCGCAATATGCAAGTTTTCTATACCAAATACAAGCCAATATACTGATTCAAATGAATAATAAACGTGCAGCAATTCGTTTACTTGATGAGGCGATTCAAAATTTACCAGATGACCCTGAGTTAATTTATACCGAAGTCCTCTTGCTTGATGCGCATATTGATAAAGATAAGCTCAATGATCGTCTTACGACTTTACTTGAAATTGAGCCCAATAATCCAGCTTATCTCAATGCCTATGCTTATACTTTGGCTTTACAAAACCGAAATCTAAAAGATGCAAGGAAAGCTGTAGAATTAGCGTTAGAACTGGCACCTGACCAAGCCTCAATTTTAGATACACTTGGCTTTATTACCTATTTACAAAATGATTTTGAAGCATCCACGCAGGCTTTAGAAAAGGCATATGCGCAAAGCAATAGTGTTAAAATTGGGGTTCGTTACGCACGTTCCTTATACATGTTAGGCGATATTGAAAAATTCAATCAAGTATTGCTACAACTTAAAACTAGTTTCCCAAATGACCCTCAACTCGATTCTTTAAACTCACTCTTACTGAATAAACAATTGAAAAAGAGTTAAATAACTTATGCATTTCTACCCTAAACAAAGTCTCATCGTACTCTGTTCTAGCATGATGATTTTAACAGGTTGTCAGTCTTTACCTATATCGCAAAAATTGCCTCCCCTAGTAGAACAAAATATAAAAAATACAACAACTTCAAGTACAAACCAGTTTAATCTACAAGGTAAAATTGGCATAAAAACACCACAGCAATCTGGCAGTGCTTTTTTTACCTGGGTACAACAGCAAGATCAATTTGATATTGAATTAAGCGGAATTTTAGGCATCGGTAAAACACAAATTACGGGTGAACTTGGTAAGGTAGAATTAAATAGCTCCCGTACAGGTTTAATCAGTGCAGAAACGCCTGAAGAGCTTCTTGAAATTGCCACAGGCTGGCAAGCACCAATTACTTACATTATTGACTGGGTTCAAGCAAGACCAGCAACGTCTCAAGCTGAGATATCAACAGATAGCTCAATGCGCCCCACGCAATTTATTGAAGAGGGCTGGGTGGTCGATCTAAGTTATAAAGATCAAACAAATCTCCCGAATCGTCTTGTGTTAAAACAAACACTTGAATCAGGAAAAGAAAATCGTATTACTATGGTCATTCAAAATCGTTAATTCATCAAATGGTTCAAATCTATGATTCGTGTTCCTTCGCCAGCTAAACTCAACTTGTTTTTGCATATTACAGGCCGTCGTGAAGATGGATATCATGAATTACAAAGTATTTTTCAGCTTATCGATTTATATGATTGGATGCAATTTGAACAAACAGATTCAAATGAAATTCAAATTAACGGCTTAAACCAAATCGATTTACAACACAATCTTATTTTTCGTGCAGCCGAACTCATTAAACCATTTGCAAAAAGTCCAACAGGAATAACGATCAATATTGAAAAAAATATTCCAATGGGAGCAGGTTTAGGTGGAGGTTCATCGAATGCAGCGACCACACTGATTGTGCTCAATCAATTATGGCAATGTCACTTAAATAGTCGCCAACTTGCACATTTAGGGATCAAGCTTGGTGCCGATGTTCCCATTTTCATTTATGGAAAAAATGCTTGGGCTGAGGGTATTGGTGAACGTCTAACATTCATAGACTTAGATCAAAAACAATTCATTGTGCTAAAACCTGATTGTTTTATCAGCACTCAACGCCTTTTTTCACAAAAAACATTGACAAGAGACACGAAGCCTACTAAATTTTGCGCCTATCAGTTAACGCCATCTAATTTTAGAAATAACTTTGAGCCTTTAGCAAGAAGTCTTTATTCTGAAGTTGATGAAGCGATGCAATATTTAGATCAGTTCGGTAATGCAAAGCTTACAGGTACAGGTGCTTGTGTTTTTATTGATGTAAATGAAAAAATGAATATTTGTGATATTCTACGAAATGCACCATGTAAAGCTTATATGGTTAACAGTTTGAAAGAATCACCATTACTTCATTTTAAAATTTAATAGGGGTATCGCCAAGTGGTAAGGCACCGGGTTTTGATCTCGGCATCCGTTGGTTCGAATCCAGCTACCCCTGCCATTTTCACCTGTAGATGTATGTATTAGGGGTATCGCCAAGTGGTAAGGCACCGGGTTTTGATCTCGGCATCCGTTGGTTCGAATCCAGCTACCCCTGCCATCTTACATCATCCAATAGGGGCGTCGCCAAGTGGTAAGGCACCGGGTTTTGATCTCGGCATCCGTTGGTTCGAATCCAGCCGCCCCTGCCATTTACTAAGTACAAGACAGAGCATTTGTTTACTAACTTCATGTTAATTCAACTTGACAGAAAGGCGTAAAAATATTAAAGTTCTGCCGCATTAGGGGCGTCGCCAAGTGGTAAGGCACCGGGTTTTGATCTCGGCATCCGTTGGTTCGAATCCAGCCGCCCCTGCCATTTATTTCCATACATTATCAACCGCCAAGGGTGCTTCATGCCCAATCTTGTCGTTTTTAGTGGAACCGCGCATCCACAATTCGCCCAAAAAGTCGTAAGCCACTTGCATATCCCTCTGGGAGCTGCTGCTGTAGGTAAATTTTCTGATGGTGAAATCACTGCAGAAATTACTGAAAATGTGCGTGGTAAAGACGTGTTTCTCGTACAACCTACTTGTGCCCCAACGAATGATAACCTAATGGAAATCTTAGTGATGGCTGACGCATTGCGTCGCGCAAGTGCAGGTCGTATTACTGCCGTGATTCCTTACTTTGGTTACGCTCGTCAAGACCGTCGCCCTCGTTCAACTCGTGTACCAATCACAGCAAAAGTTGTTGCAGATATGCTCACAACTGTTGGGATTGATCGTGTTGTAATGATCGACTTACATGCTGACCAAATTCAAGGTTTCTTCGATATCCCTGTAGACAACATTTATGGTACGCCAGTATTACTTGCTGATTTGCGTCAACAGTCTTATGACAACTTAATGGTTGTTTCTCCAGACGTTGGTGGTGTTGTCCGTGCTCGTGCTGTTGCAAAACAAATGGGTGATATCGATCTTGCGATTATTGATAAGCGTCGTCAAAAAGCAAATGAATCACAAGTGATGCATTTGATTGGTGATGTTAAAGATCGCGACTGTGTCATTGTCGATGACATGGTTGATACCGCAGGTACCTTATGCAAAGCAGCTGATGCATTGAAAACTTTCGGTGCTCGTAAAGTAGTTGCTTATGCAACTCACCCTGTTCTTTCAGGTAAAGCACTTGAAAATCTTCAAAATTCAGTCATTGATGAATTAGTCGTAACAGATACAATTCCATTGTCTGATGAAGCATTAAAACTGGGTAAAATTCGTCAAGTTTCAGTTGCAAGCATGGTTGCTGAAACAATTCGTCGAATTAACAATGAAGAATCTATTAGCGCGATGTTTGATTCTTATCTATAATTGATCGCTAAATTTCAAGACCCTGCCCCTAGGCGGGGTTTTCTATCACTGAACTGGTCGCAAGTTCAGTCTATCTAACTTAAATAGGATGTCTATCATGGCAAACTTCGTATTAAATGCAGTAGCTCGTGAAGAAGCAATTCAAGGGAAAGGTTCGAGCCGCCGCCTTCGTCTTCAAGCTAAAGTTCCAGCAATCATCTATGGCGGTGAAGCTGCTCCTGTTGCTGTAACACTTGAACTTCGTGAGCTTGTTAAAGCTTTAGAAAACAATGCTTTCTTTGAAGAAGTAATTGAAGTTAAAATTGGTGATAAAGTAGAAAGCGTTAAAATCCAAGCTTTACAACGTCACCCAGCAAAAAATACACCAATGCACGCTGACTTTAAACGCGCTTAAGTGTTAAATGGTGTAAATTAGTGTCAAAAATTTCACTGATTATTGGTTTGGGCAACCCTGGTAAAGAGTATGCTCAAACCCGCCATAATGCAGGTTTTTGGTTCGTTGAACGCCTTGCAGAACAATATGGCATTTCTCTCAAAACTGATCCTAAATTCAATGGAATTAGTGGTCGTGGCAACATAGAAGGGCAAGATATTCGCCTTCTCTTACCAACAACATTTATGAATCTTTCTGGTAAGAGTGTTGTACCTTTCGCCAAATTTTATAATATTCCTCCTGAAGCAATGCTGATTGCGCATGATGAACTAGATATGAACCCTGGTATTATTCGCCTTAAAACAGGCGGTGGTCATGGTGGTCATAATGGTTTACGTGACATTGTTCCTCATACTGGTCCTAATTTTCATCGTTTACGCATTGGAATTGGTCACCCTGGTTCAAAAGAACGCGTATCAGGCCATGTATTGAGTAAAGCTTCAAATCAAGAACAGAACCTAATGGATGATGCACTTCATCACGCATTAACTCAGGTCAAACTTTTGGTTGAAGGCAATACGCAACAGGCAATGAATCAGATCAATGCATATAAGCCCAACTAAAAACCTACTGGTTAAGTGATTCTGCTTGCAATCTTGTATATTACAGATCAAAATGCAACGCTTTTTGAAATATGTTCAAAGATGCAATTGATTTAACACAAGATAAAAATCTTAAGTCAACTAAAGGGACGCAATTCATGCTATCTCGTTTACTCAAAGCAAAAATTCATCGTTGTGTTGTTACACAAGCAGAACTTCATTATGAAGGCTCATGTGCAATTGATGGTGTATTACTAGATTTAGCTGGTATCCGTGAATACGAAGAAATTCACATGTGGAATGTGACGAATGGTAAACGTTTCACAACGTATGCAATACGCGGTGAAGAAAATTCGGGCATTATTTCTGTCAATGGCGGAGCTGCTCTTCAAGCAGATGTTGGTGATTTGATGATTATTGCAACGTTTGGTGATTTTACCGAAGCAGAAGCAGATGCGCACCAACCACGTTTAGTTTATGCAAATCCAGATAATACAGTAAATCACACGGCAAATTGTATTCCTGTACAAGTTGCTTAAGCATTAAAAAAAACTCGCTTAAAGCGAGTTTTTTAACTCTATTAAAAACTTCTACTGAACACTTGTCCTTGATAGTTTAAACAATCTTCTACACGAATTCGTTGCACTGCTGTTAATTCACTTAAATTAAACCATTTAAATGCTGAATGTTCTGCACTTAACTGAAAAACTTCTGACTCATCTTTTATTGAGCATCTAAAAATAAAAGCATGTGATGTAACTGCTGCATGAAAATAAACTCCTGATAGATACTCAACTTGAATATGACAGTTTAACTCCTCAAAACACTCTCTAATTAACGCTTGATGAATTGTTTCCCCCATATCCAGTGCACCACCAGGTAAACCCCAAACACATTCAGCATAATTGGCTTTTAATAATAAGACTTGATTTTGCACATTCGTAATAACCGCATGTGAACTTAAACGATATAAATCATGAAATGCCATTTCACTTTAACTCAAAGAGAAAAGTCTTATTAAAATTCAATGTCTCATTGAAATCAAAAATTAATATGACTTTTCTAAGTTTTGTGGAACAGAAATATGCTGATGTGCTATTTTCCATTTTCCATGATTTTTTTGAAAACATAATGTTGTTCTACACCAAGGTAAATTTAAGAGCTTATCTGACTCAGCATGATCAACTTTTGCATAGCAATGCATAAAGGCTAAATCAGATTCTACAAAAATTTTAATTTCTTTTCGGTATACACGCACATTATTCGCAAAATATGGCTTATATTCCTGCCATAAATTCTTAAACTCACTAACCCCTTCAATTTGTGAACTTACATCAAATACTTGCATATTTCGTTCACATAGATCTGAAATTGCATATATATCTAACTTCGCAATTGCATCATCCCATTGCTTTATTTTGAATAAAACTTCCTGTGCTAGATGCTCATCACCAATAAATACGACAGACATAGCCCTTTCCTTGAAATGATTGACCTACTTTATACACTTATCACTAAACTTCATTTATAATTATACATATTAATATACACTATTTTAATAAAAATGATAAATAAATCACACTTTTATTATAAAATATCATTTATCTTCATAACTGTATGTCAATTATTTTCCATTTTAGCCACTGTGGTTCCAGCAAGACGTTAATTGAATGTGTTTGATTGACGTCAATCATCACGGCAAATTGATTCCAAGAAAAAAAATTCCCATGTACGGTATTCTCTTTATTTACCTCAGTACTGGTTACTTTCTGAGATGAAGTATTTGTACGACTTTGCTTCTCTAAAGAGAATAAACCAATATCTTTTTGATACTTATTCACTAAATCTGATTGATATAATGCTTTTCCTTGTAAGAGCAAACCAATTGTGGCTGGCGTAACAACCGTTTCAATTAATTGTGCTGAAATAACTTTATTTAATTTTTTTCCTAAAATTTCCGAATGATGATTTAAGTTATTCAAGCCCATATCTTGAGCAAATTTTTTCTCAAGTTGGATTTTTAAGCTTTTTTGAACACGAGGGAAATCTATATATCTTGCAATTTTTTGCTCATCATTTTGTTCAATGGCTTGTTTAATTTGATAAATAGACCAATAAGCAGAGCCAACCCAACAAAGGGCAAAAACAACACTACATAAAAGTATAACCGTTATAAATTTTTTCATAAATTACATCTAAAAATATTAAAATCAAGAATACAGCGAATGCTATAAAATCGTTCTACAAGCATTCTATGAAAAATAAATTCTTTTGATGGTTAAATCTTGTATCAGAATGAAAGATTAACTTATTTGATAACTTATTTTATTTTAATGATCTTCGCTTAAATTCAAGCTTCTATATGATTTCACAAAAGTTTTAAAAATTGTTTATTCTATGTTTTTAAAATTCTAAAAATTTTAATTTGTACATTCGCTTCAATTTTAATCACTTCAACTCAAGCTTTAATCTATTTCAAAAATGTCGTATAGCATTTTACTATACGACTTTGAATATTATGCTTTTTTAACATATTCCGATTTTAATTTCATTGCACCAAAACCATCAATTTTACAATCAATATCATGTCCATCCGCAGCATCAAACAATAAACGAATATTTTTAACTTTCGTTCCCACTTTAACTACAGATGATGAACCTTTAATTTTAAGATCTTTAATTACGGTGACTGTATCACCATCCGTTAAAACATTACCATGTGCATCTTTAATGATTTCATTTACTTCTTGCTCTAAAATCTCTCCCTCTTTCCATTCATATGAACATTCAGGGCAAATTAATAATGCTCCATCTTCGTAAGTATATTCTGATTGGCATTTTGGACAATGTGGTAAAGACATAAAAACCTCAAAAAAGGCAAATAATAGAAAATAAAGATTGAACTATAACATGATTTGGATATCCTATAAAAAAACCATATTTTAAATATGGTTTTTAGTATTAAACATCATAAAGTCTGTTTGATCGTTTCTTTTATTTTAAATTAAATAGGTTGTTCATTTTCATCTAAATCATCATCATAAACATAGGCCATACATCCCCAACCGTCATACTCTCCTTGGAATTGAGTCGCGATTTTCGTAAACCAATCTTCTAAATCAACAATATCTTCATATTCTGGTTCCATATAGACATAAATGGTAATGAACCACTCATTGGTATCTTCATCTTGAAATAACGTAATTTTTTGTTCTTCACGTAATAAAAATAAAGCACATGTTTCAGCATTTTCTTGATTTTGAAATGCAATCGAATATTCAATTTCATGTGCTTCGGTTAAATCATCGCCATCTTCATACATTTGCCAAAGTACATTACCATTGTCATCATCTGGAAATTGTTCATAATCACGTGTCATCATTTTTCCTTGTTTTTGGTTCCATATTGCTTTAAGAATAAACTAGCTTAAAATTATGTCAATTTAACGATAATCTCTCCAGAGATCAATACAGATTAGTAAATCTCACTATCCATATGTTTTTATTTAAAATAATTTAAATCTTTCATCATAATTTATATTTTAAAATGGTACTTGAATATTAATTTCAACTGGTAATCCACTTAAAGGCTGAGTGAATGCTAAATAATTAGCATGAAGCGCCATTCTATTTAATCGACTCTGCTTTGGGTCTGGATGATAAAGTTTATCCCCTGTAATTGGATGACCAATATGCATCATATGCACACGAAGTTGATGTGATCGTCCAGTTATTGGAGTTAATAAAACACGTGTAATCGCTTCAATGTGATTATATTCTAAAGCTCGATACAAAGTTTTTGCAGGTTTTCCTAATTCATAATGCACGATTTGCCTTGGTCTATTTTCCCAATCTGTAATTAAAGGTACTTCTACACTTCCCTCATTTTCAAGTTGCCCTTGTACCAATGCCGTATAATTTTTGCTTACAGTCCGTGCTTGAAACATTTTACTAACTGCAACCTCTGCATCTCGATGTTTTGCAAACATCAAAATGCCTGAAGTTGCCATATCTAAACGATGAGTGATTTTTGCCAACGGATATTTTTCTAATACTCTTAAATAGGCACTATCATGATGTTCTGGTAAACGTCCTGGTACTGACAATAATCCTGCTGGTTTTTCAATGACAACCAAGTCTTCATCCTCATAGATAATTACTAAAGGTTCTTGAGGTGGCATATACACAAAATGATCATCTAATGACATGAAAAAAACAGCATAAAATAGAAAGATGGCAAAGTATCAAGAGCATGAATGCCTGTCAAATGAAGAAGTAAAAAACATGGTTTTAGAGGAAATATAAATTGATATTTTAAAAGTAGATATGTTGTTATAAGTAGTTAATTTTTAAAGGTGTTGGGAAAAACGTTAAATTTGTTTACTTCAACTATCATCACTTTGTAAGTTATGATCCTATTGCCTATAAACTTCTGGTTTATAGCGTTCTAAGCCGAATCGAGACCTTTTGGGTAAGTACTGCTCTCGCGTTTTGCGCCGCTCACAGCATGCTACTCTTTTCGATTCCCGTCACACCCTTGAGATATATAATAACGAGAGTCGATTGGAATTAATTACCGAAGATTTAGATTTTTTTGTTTTTTTTAATATTTTTTTCCCAAAAAAATAAATATTGAAGAATTATTTTTCATATTCAAAAGATATTTAATAATATTTTAGATATTATCGCTCATTTAAAGAAATTTTATTCAAAAAAAATTAAAAGCCCTATGGGATACATAGGGCTTTAATTGAAAAACAGGATTTCTGTTTTTTTTATTCGTGTTATTTAAGCAACCATATTTTTATATTGAGTGCATAAACATTTGGTACACGGCGGTAAGCGGTCTGTACCAATTTCTAGGTAGACACGATGTCCACATTTCACACAAAAATAAAAGCCTGTTCCGGGTCTTTCGCCAGCAGTTACCATCTTTTTTCTCCATGTGGTTTAGAAATGGTAGAGCTAGTATATATAATTTATGATGAATGTCTATTGATCATTTCGACAAATGATAATGAAATTTCGGCTAAGTACTATTTCGTAGAGAAATTAATCTATCAGAAAGCTTTTTAGATATAAACTAAATAAAAAACCAAATACTACTCCTCTCATGTCCCCCATATTAAAAAAAACATATAAACCACTACAAAAAAAATAAAGCCATATTCAAAAGATATGACTTTATGCGTGTTATCAATAATACTATTTATAATTAATCAATACTTCCTTCTAAAAAATCTTGCGCGAAGCGTTGCAATACTCCACCTGCTTCATATACATGTACTTCTTCTTCCGTATCCAGACGACAAGTCACAGGAACTTCAATGATTTGGCTTTTCCCATCTTCCGTTGAACGCTCTATCACCAATGTTAAATCTGAACGTGGTGCAATATTTCCAATGACACTATAAAGCTCTGTACCATCTAATTTTAATGTTTTACGATCTGTACCTATTTTAAACTCTAGTGGCAATACACCCATTCCAACAAGATTCGTACGATGAATACGCTCAAACCCTTCTGCCACAATAACTTCTACCCCAGCTAAACGCACTCCTTTAGCTGCCCAATCTCGACTTGAACCTTGACCATAATCTTTCCCTGCAATAATAATTAATGGCTGTTTGCGATTCATATAAATTTCAATCGCTTCCCACATTCGCATGACTTCACCTTCAGGCTCTACACGTGCTTTAGAACCTTGTTTTATGGTGCCATCCGAACGAACCACCATTTCGTTATAAAGTTTTGGATTGGCTAAAGTTGCGCGTTGTGCAGTTAAATGATCACCCCGATGTGTTGCATATGAGTTGAAATCTTCCTCAGGAACTCCCATTTTCGCCAAATACTCTCCCGAAGCACTATCCAATACAATTGCATTTGATGGCGATAAATGGTCAGTGGTAATATTATCGCCCAAAATAGCCAATGGCCGCATATTGGCTAAGGTACGTGGTGCAGCCAAAGCGCCCTCCCAATAAGGAGGACGGCGAATATATGTACTTTGAGGTCGCCAGTCATATAGTGGGCTTGCTGCTTTTTTATTTTGCCCTAAATCAAACATTGGAATATAGACTTTACGAAATTGCTCAGGTTTTACTGAGGTCTTAACCAGAGCATCAATCTCTTCATCAGATGGCCAAATATCTTTTAAATAAATAGGCTGACCATTTTGATCTGTGCCCAATATATCATTTTCAATATCAAAACGAATTGTCCCCGCAATCGCATAAGCAACAACCAATGGTGGAGAAGCTAAAAATGCTTGCTTGGCATAAGGGTGAATTCGACCATCAAAATTACGGTTACCAGAAAGTACGGCTGTTGTATATAAATCACGATCGATAATTTCTTGCTGAATTTGTGAATCAAGTGCACCAGACATCCCATTACATGTGGTACATGCATAGGCCACAATGCCAAACCCAAGGCGTTCTAAATCTTTTAATACTCCTGCCTCTTCTAAATACAGAGCAGCAGCTTTAGAACCAGGTGCAAATGAAGACTTGACCCAAGGTTTACGTATCAGTCCAAGTGCATTCGCTTTACGTGCCAATAAACCAGCCGCAACTGTATTTCTTGGATTAGAAGTATTCGTACAAGACGTAATAGCCGCAATAATAATTGCGCCATCAGGCATTAAACCATCTGTTCGATTTTCTACAATTCCTGCGATGCCGTTTGCTTTTAAATCTGTAGTAGATACACGTGCATGTGGATTCGAGGGACCTGCAATATTACGAGTTACAGTTGATAAATCAAAACGTAATATTCGTGGATATTTTGCTTGAGTCATCTGACTTGCCCAAAGCCCAATTGTTTTCGCGTAAGTTTCAACTAATTTTACTTGTTCAGCATCACGCCCTGTTAGCGTCAAATAATCGAGCGTATTCTGATCGATATAGAACATAGCTGCAGTTGCACCATATTCTGGGGTCATATTCGAAATTGTAGCGCGATCACCCACAGACATACTTTCAGCACCTTCGCCAAAAAATTCTAAATATGCCCCGACCACACGTGCTTTACGTAAAAATTCAGTCAATGCTAAAACGATATCCGTTGCAGTAATTCCTGCTTGTCTTTGACCAATTAATTCGACGCCTATCATATCTGGTAAACGCATCCAAGATGCACGTCCAAGCATCACATTTTCTGCTTCCAGTCCACCAACACCAATGGAAATAACACCAAGTGCATCCGTATGCGGCGTATGCGAATCAGTCCCTACACATGTATCCGGAAAGGCAATACCATCGCGACTTTGTATCACAGGAGACATTTTTTCTAAATTTATTTGATGCATAATCCCATTTCCAGCAGGAATCACATCTACATTTTCAACTGCTGTTTTGGTCCATTCAATAAAATGAAATCGATCTTCATTACGACGATCTTCAACAGCACGATTTTTTTCAAAAGCCTCGGGATCAAACCCACCATACTCAACAGCTAAAGAGTGATCTACAATTAACTGGGTAGGCACCACTGGATTGACCTTCGCTGGATCTCCACCTTGATCGGCAATCGCATCACGTAAACCTGCTAAATCGACCAAAGCAGTTTGACCTAAAATATCATGGCATACCACACGAGCGGGATACCATGGAAAATCATGATCCTGCTTTTGATAAATCAATTCTTTTAATGATTGCTCTAAAATTTGAGAGTTACAGCGACGTACTAATTGCTCAGCAAGAACCTTTGACGTGTAGGGAAGTTTCTCATATGCGCCTGGTTGAATATCTTCAATGGCTTGATGGACATCAAAATATTCTAACTGGGTTCCTTGCAGTGGTTTACGGTAATTGTTATTCATAGCTTTCCTGCCCTCTATTCATCAAAGTTTGATGTTCACTATTTTTGTGACTCAAGCAGAATACTACACTGCTCAAACAACATTTCCCAAATTATATATATTTCAAATAGTTATTATATTTTTTCATTACTTTGAAGCTTTATATGTCCTAAATAATAAAAAAATCATTGAAAAACTGTATTTTTTTTTAAAATAGCGGAAAATAGATTCCATTCTTTAGTATTAGATATCGTGATAGAGATTAAAAAATGAGCGCACTCACATTTTCTTCGTTTACTCTGCAAGGTGTAGATGCACAAAAATTTCTTCAAGGACAAGTAACCCTCAATGTGGAACAACTTGCTGAAAATGAAACACGTTATACTGGTATTTGCAATTTAAAAGGTCGTTTACAATTTGGATTTTGGTTAAAAAAAATCAATGCTGAACACTTTGAAATTATTTCAGTCTCAGACTTAGCTGAAGAACTCGCTAAACATATTAAAAAGTTTGGCGCATTTTCCAAAATGAAACTTGAAGAATCTGGATTCGTCTATCCTGTCATTCAAGGTTTACACACCGAATTCTCAGCAACCCAAACTGATATTCAACATTGGCAATTACAAGCGATTGAATCTGGTCAAGCATGGATTAGTGCAGTTACTTCTCAAGAGTTTCAGCCTCAAGAATTACGTTTGCACCAACGAGAAGGTGTACATTATGACAAAGGCTGTTATTTAGGACAGGAAATTGTTGCTCGACTTTGGTTTAAGGCGAAACCAAAACACTGGCTACACCTGATACAAGCACAAGGTGATGCTCCAACACCTGCAACAAAGTTAAGTAATGACGTTGAAATTGTAAATAGCATTTCAATTGATCATGGATATAAAGCACTCGTTATTGCAAAACCTGCTGCGCTTGAAGCACTTGATTTACAAATTTTAGATTTACCTGAAGCCTTAAATGGTGATGTTGCAAGACCACAAACTTAAATTAATCACAATCAATGAAGCAATAATGATTTTTGAGATATCATTATTGCTTTTTTATTTCACCACCATTTTCGCACATCAATCAGTATAATTTCACTACGCCCACCATAAGGTAATCAATCCACTAGCTACAATGAAACCTAAAATTGTACTCATCAATAAGGGCGTTAATGCTTTTTCATTTAAACCATACAACTGCCCCAACATTGCAAAAATCGTTGGCATTGGTAAGGCTGCAATTAATGTCCCTGCATATACCATTTCCAAGCTGACATCGGTAAGATAATAAAGCCCTAAAAATACCAAAAGTGGCATCATAATATTGTTTGAAAAAACAATGTAACAGCTCTGTAAGTTCACATATTTCAAAGACAATCCTACAATTCCACCACCAATAGAAAAAAGTGCCAAGGGGGATGCCGTTTTACCCAGTAAAGTTAAAACTTCATCTAAATAATGTGGAATGTGTATTTTAAAAATGGCACATAATATTCCAAGTACAACACCCATAAATAAAGGATTTTTGAGCAGCGTTAAAAATGTATTTTTGACAATTGCAATAAAATTAGTCTTTTCTTTAGTACCTGCCTCCGCCAATATCAAGACCAAAGGAATGAGCAAAACACTCTCGATAATGACAATTAGCGAAGTATACATCATCGCTTTTTGTCCCATCAATAGTGTTAAAACAGCAGTTCCTAACAACCCCGTATTAGACATAGAAGCGCCTAATGATAGTACAGAGGTTTCGGAAATATTATGTTTGAAGTGCTTAAAAATGATTAGAAATGCAGCTGCATACAAACTAAATGTCACAGTTGCATAGACCAAGAAATATTCAGGAAACCATATCTCTGCTAAATCTTTTGAGGCCAAAGATTGTAAAAATAATGCAGGTAAAGCAATTTTAAGAACAAATGCACCGATTGTTCCCACTTGAAATTGGTTCAGTAAAGATAACTTTACCGATAAATATCCCAATAACAGTAAGAGAAAAATAGGAATAACGACAGCCAATACCATTAAAATGGAATCCTTAAAAGAAGCTAAGTATTAATCTACGTTTAACTTAATACTTGACTAAAAAAGCTTAAAATGCAGTAAATAAATCTTTAACCCCATGTGGCTGACTTCTCAAATACTGAGGGGCAATCTGAATTTTTTCACCTAATGCTGCTGCTGCATGCCATGGCCAATTTGGATCATATAAAATTGCACGTGCCAGTCCAATAGCATCTGCCTGTTCATTCTGTAAAATCTCTTCAGCTTGTATCGCGTCAGTAATTAAACCAACAGCAATAACAGGAATTTGCACATGTTGTTTTATGGCTTGAGCAAAAGGAACTTGATAACTACTTTGTATCTTAATTTTTTGCGCTATATGTAAGCCTGCACTGGATACATGAATATAAACAGCACCTAATTGTTCAAGTTGTTCAGCCAATTTAATAGAGGATTGCACATCCCAACCTCCTTGTTCATCCATCCAATCTGTTGCCGAAATTCGAACACCAATCGGGAAGTTTTGAGGAACTGCGTTTTGAATTGCCTTAAATACTTCTAATGTTAAATGTAATCGATTTTCAAGGCTTCCTCCATATTCATCATCTCGCTGATTTGATAAAGGCGATAAAAACTGATGAAGCAAATAACCATGTGCTGCATGTATTTCAATTAAGTCAAAACCTGCATCTACAGCACGTTTTGCTGCTGTTGCAAAATCAGCAATCACTTTTTGAATATCTGTATTATCTAAGGCTAGTGGCGTAACATCTTCTGAACGAAATGGAAGATCACTTGCAGATACTGTTTGCCAACCTTTTGTATCTGTCTGTGGAATTTGTTGCCCACTCTCCCATGGCTTACTGACCGATGCTTTTCTTCCTGCATGAGCAAGTTGTACCGCTATTGGCATTGGTGAAATAGATTTTACTTTTGTGATGATTGCTTTAATTTTATTCGCCTGAAAATCATTCCAAAGTCCTAAATCTGCATAACTGATACGACCTTCAGGTTGTACTGCCGTGGCTTCAATAATATACAACCCTGCCCCAGACAAAGCATATTTCGACCATTGTTGTTCATGCCAAAAGGTTGGTTCGCCTTGTTCTGTTGCAGAATATTGACACATGGGTGCAATAATAATTTTATTGGCCAATTGAAGCTGTCCAAATTGAATCGGTTGAAAAAGTAATGCCACAGAATTTTCCTTATTAAAAATTTCCTATTGTTATAAAGTCACTTAATGGTTTTATTTAAGTCACTTCATACATAGATGATATGTGATATATTTACCATAAAGAAGTTTACTTTTCTTATTAATTATACAGATAAGTAAATAGACTACATTAAAAGCATGAAATAAATACCCACTCTTTAATATCCCAATCACCATGTCGCAAATTAAATAATTGACTTATCTGCCTGTATTTTATCTTCAACTCATCATTGCTTAAAAATGTATAGGTTAATCTCTTGTATTTATAATGTAATAACCCGATATTATGGCTAATACTGACGATATGCCTATTTATTCATTATGCCCGAGTTACCAGAAGTTGAAACCACCAAAACCAGTTTACTTCCTCTTTTAAATGAAAAAGTACGCAATGTAATTGTCCACCAACCCAGTTTACGCTGGCCTATTCCAGATAATATTCAAAAACTGGTTGGACAAAAACTTCTTCAGCTTTCCAGACGATCAAAATATATTTTGGCTGAGTTTGAACAAGATACAATGCTCTGGCACTTAGGTATGTCTGGTAGTTTTAGAATTTGTGAGTCTACTGAGGCAGTACGTAAACACGATCATCTTATTATTCAATTTGCAGATATTGAACTACGCTATCATGATCCACGTCGTTTTGGCTGTATTCTTTGGTTAGATGATCAATCTCAAACAAAATTAATTAATACCTTAGGGCCTGAGCCTTTAAGCCCAGAATTTAATACCGAATATTTAGCAAAGAAATTAAAAAATAAAAATACTGCTATTAAAGTGGCAATCATGGACAATCATCTTGTCGTCGGTGTTGGAAATATTTATGCAACAGAAAGTTTATTTAATCTAGGGATTCATCCTGCTCTTCCTGCATCGTTATTAACATATCAACAAATTGAAAAATTAGTGATAGAAATAAAACGAATTTTAAAGCAAGCCATAGATTTAGGGGGTTCAACACTGCGAGATTTTAGCAATGCCATCGGTGAGAATGGTTATTTCCAACAAACCTTATTGGCTTATGGTCGTGTGGGTGAAATGTGTGTGAACTGTGAAACAACTTTAGAAAATATTAAACTGGGACAACGTGCTAGTGTCTTTTGCCCTGAATGTCAAAAAATACCAAAGAAACCTGCACTTCTACGAGGTAAAAAATGAAAACTGCTATTGTTCGCCATATATTGGTGAAAGATAAAGATTTCGCAGCCCAGCTCAAAAAGAAAATTAAAGATGGTGCCGATTTTTCACAAATTGCCAAACAACACTCAACCTGTCCTTCCGCTAAAAAAGGAGGAGAATTGGGTGAAGTCAAAAAAGGGCAACTTGTTGCACCTATTGATAAAGCTGTATTTTCTTTAGCTGAACGTGAATTACATGGCCCCATTAAGAGTCAATTTGGTTGGCATTTATTAGAAATTAAATTTCGTATGGATTTTTAAAACCTATACACAATCTATGTTTACCTTTAAGGGAAACACTTAAAGATTAATCATCTAAAGTAATGTTATCTTGATTTTGTTAACGATATATTTCTCATAAAAACGGTGCTAATGCACCGTTTAATTTTTTCACTTATGAGCGTTTTTTCAATTCATCACGAATTTCACGTAATAACTCAATGTCTTCTGGTGTTGGTGTAGCTACTGGTTCTACAGACTCTTCCACTTTTTCACGACGTAATTTATTCATAAATTTCACAAGGCAGAATACAACCCAAGCCAGTAAAATAAAATTAATTAAAATTGTAATAAAATTACCATATGCGAAGATATTTAAACCTGCTTCTTTCGCAGCGACCAAATTCGTAATATTATTTGGATTATCACCTAATACCCAGAACCAGTTTGAAAAATCAACTTGCCCCCCTAAAATCCAAGAAACAAATGGCATAATTAAATCTGCAACTACAGAATCTATAATTTTTCCAAATGCTCCCCCAATAATAACCCCTACAGCTAAATCCATGACGTTGCCTTTAACGGCAAATTCTTTAAATTCTTGAACGATACTCATGTTTTCTCCAGTATTAACTATGGAATAGATCACTATCTATTTCACATTTTTATTCATAGTTTCAATCATATGAATCTACTTGGTTTAATTCATTAACTAAATACATTTCAAATAATTAATACAAAAAAACGCCAACCTATTGTTGACGTTTTTTATTGTTTAATTATGCAATTTATTTGCTACGATTACGCTTACGTTCGTTTTCAGTTAACCAACGCTTACGAATACGAATTGATTTAGGCGTTACTTCAACTAATTCATCATCTTCAATAAATTCAAGTGCTTGTTCAAGCGTAAATTCAACAGCTGGTGTTAAAGTTAATGCTTCATCTGTACCAGATGCACGTACGTTTGTTAATTGTTTTGCTTTAGTCGGGTTAACAACCATATCGTCTGAACGAGAGTTCATACCAACGATCATACCTTCATAAACTTCTAACTGTGGTTTAGCAAACAAACGACCACGATCTTGTAATGTGAATAACGCATAACCAAGACATACGCCTTGAACCATAGAAATCAACACACCATTTTGACGTTTCGCAACAGTACCTTGTTTAGCAGTACCGTAATGCGCAAAACTTGAAGTCATGATGCCTGTACCAGAAGTCATTGTCATGAATTCTGAACGGAAACCAATCAAACCACGTGAAGGAACAGTTGCTTCAATACGGATACGACCTTTACCGTCAACTTCCATATTGGTCATTTCACCTTTACGATGACCCATTTGTTCCATTACAGAACCTTGATGCTGTTCTTCAACATCAAAAGTTACATTCTCGTAAGGTTCTTGTAATTCACCGTCAATTTCTTTCATGATCACTTGCGGACGAGATACACCCATCTCGAAGCCTTCACGACGCATTGTTTCAATTAGAACTGAAAGATGAAGCTCACCACGGCCAGAAACTTTAAAACGATCTGGACTGTCAGTATCTTCAACACGTAGTGCAACGTTATGAATTAATTCACGATCAAGACGCTCACGAATGTTACGTGAAGTCACAAATTTACCTTCTTTACCAGCAAACGGTGAATTATTGACCTGGAAAGTCATCGATACTGTAGGTTCATCTACAGACAATGGTGGTAAAGCTTCGACTGCTTTTGGATCACAAATCGTGTCAGAGATGTTTAATGCATCAATACCTGTGATACAAACGATATCACCAGCACTTGCTTCATCTACATCAACACGCTCTAAACCGTGATAACCCATAATTTTTAAGATACGACCGTTGCGTGTCTTACCTTCTTTATCAATAACAGTCACTTGAGTGTTTAATTTCACTGAACCGCGTTGAATACGACCAACACCGATAACACCAACAAAACTATTATAGTCAAGTGAAGATACTTGCATTTGGAATGGGCCATCTACATCAACAGCTGGTGGTTCAACAATGTCTACAATTGTTTGGAACAATGGAGTCATGTCTTCAGCAAGCTCTTCTGGAGAAGGACCAGCAACACCACGAAGACCTGATGCATATACAACTGGGAAATCTAACTGTTCATCACTACCACCAAGATTATCAAACAAATCAAAAACTTGATCAATAACCCAATCTGGACGTGCGCTTGGTTTGTCTACTTTATTAATAATAACAATTGGTTTCAAACCACGTGCGAACGCTTTTTGCGTCACGAAACGAGTCTGTGGCATTGGACCTTCTTGTGAGTCTACAAGAAGAAGTACACAGTCAACCATAGACATAACACGTTCAACTTCACCACCGAAGTCCGCGTGTCCTGGGGTGTCCACAATGTTAATACGGTATTCTGTATCGGTACGTTTATCTAACCATTTAATTGCTGTGTTCTTAGCAAGAATAGTAATACCACGTTCTGACTCTAGCGCGTTAGAATCCATGACACGCTCAATCTCGCCCGCTCGGTCACCGAGAGCACCTGATTGTTGTAAAAGTTTATCTACAAGAGTAGTTTTCCCGTGGTCAACGTGCGCAATAATTGCAATGTTACGGAGAGTTTTAATATCTGACATGTAAATTCAATACGCTTTAAATTTGAGGCAAGATTATATAGAAAAATATGAACTTTTTATAGTGGCTATTTATTGACAACATCATTTTTTTATTTAAGTTGTGCTCTTTTCATTTTATAAATCATCTAATCAGATTAGAATACAGCCATCTAGCCTCAATTTTCTGTAACTCATGTCAGATTTAAATCAATCTCCCAATCCAAAAGACCAACTTGATCTTGTCTATGGATTAAATGATCGTCCATCACCATTTATTGCATTTTTAGCCGCATTTCAACATCTTCTGGCCATTATTGTACCGATTGTAACGCCCGGCTTACTCATTTGCTTAGCATTAGGCGTTTCAAAAGAAGATACCAATATGATTTTGTCTATGTCATTGGTGATTTCAGGCATTGCGACTTTCTTACAATGTAAAAAAGTGGGTCCATTTGGTGCAGGTTTATTAATTGTTCAAGGAACAAGCTTTAACTTTATTGGTCCAATTATTGGAATTGGGTCTGCAATGGTCGCTGCGGGAACCCCTGTTGAATCTGTCATGGCTGCAATTTTTGGTGTTGTCATTGCCGGTTCTTTCATTGAAATGGGTGTTTCACAAATCTTACCGTGGATTAAAAAGCTCATTACACCTTTAGTCACAGGGATTGTCGTACTGTTAATCGGTCTTACTCTGATTAAAGAGGGCTTAATCAGTATGGGTGGTGGTTATCAAGCAATGAGCAATAATACCTTTGCAACGGCAGATAATCTCATCATGTCGTGTACAGTATTGGCGCTCATTATTTTACTTAACCGTATCCGTATTACTTGGGTAAAAAGCTCTGCCATTTTAATTGCACTTGTTGCAGGCTATATTCTAGCAGGCTTTATGGGACATTTAGATTTCTCTGGCCTACAAGACTCCCCTCTTGTTCAAATTCCTATGCCTATGCATTTTGGTTTAGACTTCTCATGGAGTCTATTTATTCCTATGGCATTTATTTATTTAGTCACCTCTTTAGAGGCGATTGGAGATATTACAGCAACATCGAAACTGTCGAATCAACCTGTAGATGGGGCTAGTTGGATGCAAAGAATCAAAGGAGGGGTACTCGTCAATGGTGCCAATTCTTTCCTTGCAGGAATATTCAATACTTTTCCAAGTTCAGTCTTTGCCCAAAATAATGGTGTCATTCAATTGACAGGCGTAGCCAGTCGTTATGTTGGTATTTGGATTGCAGCTTTACTTATTATTTTAGGTTTACTGCCTGCTGTTGCTGGCATTATTCAAGCGGTTCCTCAAGCCGTTCTGGGTGGTGCAGTTATGGTGATGTTTGGTGCAGTTGCAGCATCAGGCATTAACATTTTATCTGGTATTCAACTTGATCGCCGCGCATTATTAATTATTGCTATTTCATTGGCACTCGGTCTTGGGGTTGCACAAGTTCCACAAATTCTAGAGCATCTACCTGAATTATTTAGAAATATTTTTAGCTCAGGGGTCGCAACTGGCGGTATTACAGCGTTAATTCTAAATATCGTTCTTCCTGAAACAAAGAAGTAATTTCATTTATAATAGAACACTGTCTAATTTTCCTTAGACAGTGTTTTTTCATGTGAGTTCAATATGGATCCAAGAAGTGAAGTCGTCATTCGACAAAAAGATCATCTTCAAGGTCGAGTATTATTTATTAATGCCCCAAATGATCAATTACTTAATCATTTAGATTCTGACATACAAAGTTACATTTGGACTTGGAATTATGCAGATTATCTTTCGTTTGAAAAAAATAGTTTTAATAGACATTTTGGTATTGAATTACCTGAAGAAATTTTTGATCAAGTTATTGTCTTTATTCCAAAATCAAAAGAGCTTTTAAATTACATACTCGATCAAATTTCAAGTAATTTCCCATTAAATACACAAGTATTTCTTGTCGGTGAAAAAAAAGGGGGCATAGAACGTGCTGCTAAACAATTACAAGCATTTGGAAAATGTATTAAGCTAGATAGTGCTCGTCATTGTCAACTTTGGCAGATGAGCTTAGGGATAATAAAAGAAAAAACTTCTTTAGAAAAATGGACTAAAAACTATGAAATACAAATAAATAATCAAATAATTAAAATTATTGCCTTACCTGGAGTATTTAGCCAAGCAAAACTTGATGTTGGCACTGCTGTTCTTTTACCATACTTAGATCAAGTAAAATCGGGTAAAATTGCTGACTTTGGTTGTGGATCAGGAGTTATTGCTTGTTACTTAGCAAATCTCAATAAACAAAATTATGTTTATGCTTTAGATGTTGATGCGTTTGCACTACGTTCTACACAGTTAACTTTTGAACATAATAGCATTGACTCTGCTCAGTTTACGATTCTTCCGGTTGCAAATTTTAGTGATGCGCCTACTGAACTTGATGCCATCGTGAGCAATCCTCCTTTTCATCAAGGAATTCATACTCATTACGATGTAAGCGAAAATCTTTGTAAAAAATCAAAGCAACATCTTAAATCGAATGGTGAATTATGGGTTGTGGCAAATCGCTTCCTCAACTACCCCATTTTAATTGAACAAAATTTTGGTCAATGCAAAGTTTTAGCTGATCAAAATGGTTTTAAGGTGCTTTATGCCTGTGTTTAATCATATAAAAAAGGAAACACCATGAGCGAAACTCAATCTGCTCACTTAAAGCGAAAGCTTAGCGCACGTCATTTGAATATGATCGCCATTGGTGGTTCCATTGGTACTGGTCTTTTTCTTGCATCTGGCGCAACCATTGCCAATGCAGGTCCTGGCGGTGCATTACTGGCTTATTGCCTTATTGGCGTCATGATCTATTTCTTAATGACAAGTTTAGGCGAATTAGCGACTCACAATCCAACTTCTGGTGCTTTCTTCACATATGGAACTAAGTATGTTGAAGGTGGGTTTGGCTTCGCGCTGGGTTGGAACTATTGGTACAACTGGGCAATTACTGTTGCCTTTGAACTTGTTGCAGTCCAATTTATCATGAAATTCTGGTTTCCTGATATTCCAGGTTTTTATTGGAGCGCTATTTTCCTCATTATTATTTTTGGGATTAATGCACTGACCGTTAAAGGCTTTGGAGAAAGTGAGTTTATTTTCTCTTTAGTTAAAGTTTTAGCCATTATTGTCTTTATCATTATTGGTATCGCCACCATTGTAAAAATGATGCTCACTCCAAATGTTGCAGCATTTGGAAATTGGACGATAGGTGAAGCTCCTTTTGTTGGTGGCTTATCTGCTCTTATTGGTGTTGCAATGATTGCAGGATTCTCGTTTCAAGGAACTGAAATGGTCGGTGTTGCGGCAGGAGAATCAAAAGATCCTAAGAAAACAATTCCTGTTGCAATTAAACAAATATTCTGGCGTATCTTATTATTCTATATCGTATGTATTTTTATTATTGGGACATTAATTTCCTATAATGATCCATTATTATTACAAGCAGCTGAAACAGAAAATATTACCTTATCCCCTTTTACATTATTGTATGAAAAAGCAGGTTTTGCTTTTGCAGCCAGTATTATGAATGCTGTCATTTTAACCGCTATTCTTTCTGCGGGTAACTCTGGGATGTATTCATCTACGCGTATGCTCTTTGATATGGCACGTAAAGGAAGTGCACCTAAAATTTTCGGGCGATTAGATACACGTGGTGTACCAATGAATGCACTGTATGCGACCACAGTGATTGCTGCTCTTTGTTTTTTAACTACATTTTTTGGTGAAAAAGATGTATTTAATTGGCTTTTGAATATGTCAGGCATGTGTGGTTTTATTGTTTGGCTAGGTATTGCTATTTCCCATTATCGTTTTCGCAAAGGCTATTTAGCACAAGGCTATAAACTCAATGACCTCGCATATCGTGCCAAGTTTTTCCCATTTGCACCTTGGTTTGCTTTCATTCTGTGTAGTATTGTCGTTTTAGGTCAAGACTATAAATCTATCTTAGATGGAAATTGGCTCTCTGTACTTTCAACATATATTGGTATTTTCTTATTTTTAGCAATTTGGCTTGGATATAAATGGAAATTCAAAACAAAGCTCATTTCATATCAAAAAATGGATGTTAAACCGATGGATCTTAACCAAGATTAATCACTTTCTCATGTTTATTTTATAAAAAGCAGCCTAAGGGCTGCTTTTATTATTTCTATATCGAAATTATTTAACATAGACTGTCGCAGTCACTCGCCGATTATTTGCCCGCCCTTCTGCTGTCTTATTATCATACAGAGGATTACTCGCCCCCAAACCAATGGTCATAATTTGATCTGGATTCACATGATATTCCTTAATTAGTTTATCTTTAACCGCATTCGCACGCTCTAAGGAAATCCTTTTATTTATACCAGCTAAGCCAACATTATCGGTATGGCCTTCTAATCCAATTAGTAAGTTAGGTTGAATTTCTAACATATGGGCTGCGGTTTTTAAATATAAATTATATTTTGTCTCAATTTCACTTGAACCTGTATCAAAGTAAATTGATACACCATTTTGTAAGTCTGAAATTGCTTTTGAAGTTTCTTGGTTAATGATCTGCTCTTTCGTTGCTGTAGTAAGAGAAGGACGTGTAGTACACCCGACCAATAAAAATGCCAACATACTCGCTAAACTTATTATTTTAATCATTTATTTCTCTTTCGTATAATAATTTAATGCGAATCATATCACAAATTTTAAAAATAAAAAAACGACCCCTTAGGATCGTTTTTTATAAAATTATAAAATTACTCAGCTACAACACGGCTACCAGTAATTGTCGCGAATACACGACGGTTCATAGCACGGCCTTCAGCTGTATTATTGTCTGCAATTGGTTGGAACCAAGCAAAACCTTTCGTTGTTAAACGAGAAGGATTAATGTTGTATTCATTTACAAGTGCAGTTTTAACAGAGTTAGCACGAGCTAAAGATAAACGCTCATTCAATGCTAATGGACCTGTATTATCTGTGTAACCATCAATACGTGCAGTTGCATTCGGGAATTCAACTAATGCTTCAGCAACTTTAGCAATTTCTGGTTGATATTGCGGTTTGATGTTTGATTTGTTCGTATCGAAGAATACGCGAAGTTCCATTTGAAGATCTTCAACTTCTGCTGGAACAACTACTACAGGCTCAACCACTACAGGCTCAACGATTACAGGCTCAACAATTACAACTGGTGCAGCTGGCTTTAAGTGACCACCAAGAACTACGTTAAGACCAGCTAAAGCTGTGTAATCCCAGTTTTTTACTGCTTCGTTATATGATGCACGAGCTTCAGTACGTAAAGATAAAGCATCATTTAAACGCCAGAAAGCACCAAGACCCGCGTTCGCGATTGTACCTTCAGATGAACCATAAGCTCCATCTTGTCCTTTAACTTTAGAATGTCCAGCACCTAACAATACATAAGGCTTAATTTTGCTGTCATAGTTTTTAGTGATTAAGTCAGATGTAACATAGAAGTTACCCGCAATGTTGCTTTGCTTATACTTACCAACTTTATCAAAATCACGAGTAGTCGCTGATTTTTCTTCTAAATCACCTTTAATTTGGCTATATTCAGCTTCAAAACCTAACCATGGAGTCAATTCAACACCAAGTGCAGCACCTACAAACACATCGCCTTTAAGTTTTAAATCAGCACCTTCGCGCTTATTATTAAAGTCTTTTAAAGAGTCTTGAAAAGTATAACCAAGTAATAGTGGAGTTACAGTTACACCTGCATTTGCAGCAGCTAAAGGTGCAGCTACGAGCATTGCTAAAGCAATACGACTCATTTTCATGGATTTATCCTCCAGAGATAACATTATTGTTCAAGTCCAAGCCTAAATAAAATCTATCCAGAGATAGGCTTTTACCCCAGTTCATTAAAACTAGTCACTGTGAATGATACAAACACTTTCACAGTTTTCCAAGTGCTTGATAATTTTAATCATGCAAATTATTGACAAAATTACTTACAATTTCCGTTGTAATTGAGTAAATAATGCTAATTTTTTTACAGCGAATAGCTTATCCTTTTTGATGGCTTAATTCTAACATTTTTTACACACTATTAAGCAAAAATATTTATAAAATCACTCTAACAATTATTTAAAAAAATAAAATTATGCATTACAAAAAAAATTTTGGCTTCAGTTTAGTTGAAGTTTTGTTCATATTAACAATATTCTCTATAATTGCTAGTATTTCTATACCTTATTTTAGTAATTTTTTTGCACGCCAAGAAACAAAAAAAACATTACAAATACTTAATAGCTTTCTAAAATCTGCAAAAAATGAAGCTGTAGTACGACATACAAATATTGTTATTTGTTCATCCACCAATGGAAATCAATGTGAAAGTAATCAATGGGGTAACTACCTCTTACTCTTTGTCGATTTAAATGCCAATCGTAAAATCGACGCGAATGATTTAATACTTTATTCTGAACAACTTAATTTAAAATATGGTCAATTAACTTGGAAAGGTGCACTTAACTCTCCTAGTATCGTCTTTAATAAAGAGCTTGGTCTACCCATTGGATATAATGGTAGTTTTTATTATTGCAATACAACAACATTGACTTCTCATAAAGTCATTTTAAGCAAAATGGGACATATACGATCAGAAACCACACCATTCTGTTAGAACCCAACAGTCTAAAATTCAAAAGCATTTGAACTGTATTCCTTATCATTTTTTCATATACTATTTTAAGGTACAAATCAAAATAGCAATAAATTGGAGATAACAAATGACTGATATTGTGATTGTTAGTGGTGCTCGAACAGCAATGGGTGGTTTTCAAGGAAGTCTAACAAATGCCACAGCCCCAGATTTAGGTGCAATAACAATTAAAGAAGCAATTACTCGATCAGGTCTTCAACCATCAGATATTGAAGAAGTTATAATGGGCTGTGTTTTGCCTGCTGGTTTAAAACAAGGACCTGCACGTCAGGCTATGCGTAAAGCAGGTCTACCAGATTCAACTGGAGCCGTCACTATTAATAAACTATGTGGCTCTGGCATGAAAGCAGTAATGCAAGCTGCTGATACGATAAAAGCTGGTTCAGCTGAAGTCATTGTTGCTGGTGGAATGGAGTCTATGTCTAATGCTCCTTATTTACTTCCCCAAGCACGTGCTGGCTATCGTATGGGTCATCGTGAAGTCAAAGACCATATGTTTTTTGATGGTCTTGAAGATGCTGAAACTGGTCGCTTAATGGGCTCATTTGCACAAGATATGGCGAATCATAAAGGTTATACACGTGAGCAAATGGATAATTTTGCTATTCAATCATTAAAACGTGCCCAAACTGCAATTACTGAAGGTTATTTTGCTGAAGAAATTGTTCCAGTTACAATCTCAACGCGTAAAGGTGATCTTGTCATCGACAAAGATGAACAACCCTTTAATGCAAATATTGATAAAATTCCTCATTTACGCCCAGCTTTTGCCAAAGATGGTACGATTACTGCCGCAAATGCTAGTTCTATTTCTGATGGTGCTTCTGCACTTGTCATTTCATCAGCAACTCATGCAACAGAAAAAGGTTTAAGCCCTTTAGCTAAAATTATAGCTTATGCATCAAATTCTCAACATCCGTCTGAGTTTACCATTGCACCTGTTGGCGCGATTCAAAAAGTTTTAAACAAAAGTGGCTGGAATATTCAAGATGTAGACTTATGGGAAATCAATGAAGCATTTGCCATGGTCACCATGTGTCCAATTGATGAGTTTAAACTTGATCCAGAAAAAGTAAATATTCATGGTGGTGCATGTGCACTTGGACATCCTGTTGGCTCTACAGGATCACGTATTATTTTGACACTGATTCATGCTTTAAAACGTACAGGAGGAAAAAAAGGAATTGCCTCTTTATGTATAGGTGGTGGAGAAGCAACTGCAATCGCGATTGAAATTTTATAAAAGAATTTAATTTTGAACTCTCTATTTGTTTAGTAGAGTTCAAAATTTACGTTGGAGCTTATGCATCGTGAGTAAAGCAAAAAAATATAAATAAACTTTCCTGTTTTCCGACTTAAAATTTATAAAATAAACTGCTAAATTAAAACTTGATTACTTTTTATTATAAATAAATGCAGAAGGATACTCATGCAACTTAATCATTACTTAAATTTTAGAGGACAGGCTTATGCTGCCTTCTCTTTTTATCAAACAGTTTTTGGTGGTGAGTTTAGCTTTATAAAATATTATTACGAACTTAGCGATATTCAAGTCCCAGAAGAAGAAAAAGACTATCTTATTCATATCTCGCTTCCAATCAATACATATACAACTCTCATGGCTTCAGATATTACTAAAACTTTCTGTAACACCCAGACACCATTCATTATTGGCTCAAATCATTATATTTCTATCAATTTAGAGGCACATGAAGAAACCGAAGCGCATCGCTTATTTAATGAGTTGTCAGTCAATGGTCAAATAGAAAGTTCACTTCAAAAAACTTTTTGGGGTGCACTCTATGGCGCTTTTACCGATCAATTTGGTATTAAATGGATGATTAATTGCCAATTAGAAGCTCCTACTTCTTAAATTTAACAATATAAAAAAGCCTCCTTTAGGAGGCTTTTTTATATTGTTAATATTCTCTATTACGCACCTGTTTGATAATGTGCTTTAGGTACAGCAGTCGAAGCTTGATATGGATGAGTAAAATCGCTCAATCCTGCTGCAGCTTCAGTAATATCTTTACCTTCTTTAATGACAAAACTATCAAAACCTGAACGTTTCATATAGTTTAAAACATCTTTAAAAACATCACCTGTTGCACGAAGCTCCCCAGCGTAACCTTGTCTGCGCAATAATGCAGCAAAAGAATACCCTCGCCCATCATTAAATCCAGCAAATTCAATAAAAATAGTATCGAATTGCTCAAGTGGAAACTCGTGTGTCTCTGGCGAAGCATCAACTGTTAGAAATAATGCTTTTTTACCAATAACATGGGGCAACTGCTCCAACTGATCCACAGTTAAAACAACATCACTCTGTGGCAAAATACCATCTTCACCAATCAGTTGATAAGTATTATCTAAAACAGTGCCATCTTTAAAAAGCACTTGTAATGCGGGATTAAGCATAAGCACGTTCCTTAAATGGTTGAATACCAACACGACGATAAGTATCAATAAACTCTTCACCCTCAGAACGAAGATCAAGATAAGTATTTAAAATCTCTTCTACAATGTCTGGAACAATTTCAGCTGCAAATGATGGTCCTAAAATATCGCCAATAGAGGCATCATGATCAGCATTTCCACCTAAGGTAATTTGATAAAATTCTGCGCCTTTTTTATCAACGCCTAAAATACCAATATTACCAACATGATGATGTCCGCAAGCATTCATACAACCCGAGATATTTAAATCCAGTTTACCCAAGTTATAAATGGTATCAAGATCATCAAAACGACGTGAAATTGCTTCAGAGATAGGAATTGATTTAGCATTTGCCAGTGAACAAAAATCCCCGCCCGGACAGCAGATAATATCGGTAATAAAACCAATATGTGCACGTGCAAGATTATTTTTTTCTAAAATTGTCCACAACTCAAATAAATCTTTTTGCGGGACATCGACAAGTGAAATATTTTGCTCATGTGTCGTACGAAGTTCACCAAAAGTATACTGATCTGCTAAATCAGCAATTAAATTCATTTCGTCAGAAGACATATCCCCTGGTGCGACACCTGTTCTTTTAAGTGAAATTGTAACAATACGATACCCTTTCACTTTATGTGCATTCGTATTGATATTAAACCATTGCTTGAACTTTGGATATTCTGAAAATTGTGCAGTAAAATCTTCGTTTGAATAATTTTGATAATCAAATGGTGTAAATTCTTCATCCAATTTTTTCAAAATTTCAGGTTGGATTTTTAAACTTTGAATTGTGTGTGCAAATTCTGCTTCTACTTTTTCTGCAAAAACTGCAGGTGTCAAAGCTTTCACTAAAATTTTGATACGTGCTTTATATTTGTTGTCACGGCGACCATGTAAATTATAAACGCGAAGAACAGCCTCTAGGTAAGCGATTAAATCTTCACGTGGTAAAAATTCACGAATAAAACTACCTATGACTGGAGTACGACCTAAGCCACCACCCACTTTAATTTTATAACCAATTTCACCTGCTTCATTTTTGACAATATACACACCAATATCGTGAAAAGAAGTTGCCGCACGATCTGTTTCTTCAAGTGCTGAAACAGCAATTTTAAATTTACGTGGTAAAAAAGCAAATTCTGGATGAAATGTTGACCATTGACGGATCAACTCACATGTTGGACGTGGATCTGCGATTTCACCTGCCACAACACCAGCATATTGATCTGTAGTAGTATTACGAATACAGTTACCAGATGTTTGGATAGCATGCATTTGAACAGTTGCCAATTCTGCCAACATATCTGGAACATTTTCTAATGCAGGCCAGTTAAACTGAATATTTTGACGAGTTGAAACATGGGCATAACCACGATCATACGCAGTCGCTAATTCAGCAACTTTACGTAATTGCTTAGAATTCATTAATCCATAAGGCACTGCAATACGCAGCATAGGTGCATATCTTTGAACATATAGACCATTTTGCAGACGAAGTGGACGGTATTCGTCTTCAGTCAATTTTCCGGCTAAATAACGTTCCGTTTGATCACGGAATTGTGCAACACGTTCATTAATCAGTTGCTGATCGAAATCAGTATATAAATACATGGCGTACAGCTAGTAGTTTCTATTATATCAACGCAAGAATAGCGAGAATTGCACTATCTATAAAACACATTTTTTACATATTTTATAGCGATTTTATTGATAAGCCAACTTCCCCCCCTTTAAAACTAAAGCTTTCAAACGATTTTGATTCATTTTTTCTGAATTAATATATTTTATTCAATTGTTATCATAATTATTCATAAGAACTATTCTTATTTAAACTAGTACCTACTTCAATTTATAATTCATTTTAAATACGTTATGTTTATTCATTGTATTATTTTAGGTTTCAACGTCTTTATACAGCTACATTGTCAATTTAATATAGATGCTCATACATAAATAAGTTTTATTCATTCACATTGGCATTTTAAATGTGTCTCCCTCTTCTCATTTTTTATTTTCTGGGTTCTCATGATATTAAATCATCTATTTTTACTGAGAGATATTTCTTAGATTACAACATTTACACATCTGCATGATTTAATATATACACCTTCACCATTTCTACTTTTCAGTAAATATCCAATATGGAATCTATAAATATAATAGTAAAAACTATTATTTTCAATAAGATATAAATATAAAAACTCTTAAAAATCAGCATCTTTAGTTTACAATTCAACCAATATAATCATTAAAATTATCATCACAATGTAATCTTAAGCCATTTACCTTGATCGTTTCGGCAATTTACCATGTACTAAATTGGTAAAATTACTCATGTAAATCGCCAAAATAATATTTTTTAAGTCATTTGGGTCAAAAATACGTGAATATAAACTTTAAAGAGACTGAAGGGTTAATCGTGAGTAGAGATACTATTAGCATCCATTTCGTCAATGCCGCTCTTACTGGCGTAAAACGTCTTGGTATGGATGTCGAAACACTCTTGTCTCATGTTGGCATTGAAGCTGAATTACTGCGTCAGCCAAAGGCACGTATTTCACCAGAACAATATACACGTTTTATCAAAATGCTATGGATGGTCACTCAAGATGAGCATGTTGGCTTTGATACTCAACCACGAAGATTAGGTACATTTGCCATTATGTGTCAATTGATTGTTCATGCAAAAACCCTAGGTGATGCACTTGAACTTTCAACTCAATTTTATAAATTATTTGGTGATGAATGGTGCGTGACCATAGAGCGTGATAAACATGAAGCGCGCCTTGTTCCATTAGTACCGCAAGCAATGGACCCTGATCATTATATTACTGAAAGTATCTTAATGATTTGGCATGGATTAGCATCATGGTTAATCGATCGCAGATTACCGCTAGAACGTGTACATTTTGGCTATGAACGACCAAGTCACGCAGATGAATATGATGCTCTCTTCTTTGCTCCCGTCATGCAATTTGATGCGCCAAGAACAGAAATTACATTTGCAGCAGACTATCTAGATCTACCCATTCGACAAACTGAAGAAACACTTGAGGAGTTTTTAAAGACTGCACCAGCACAATTATTGGTTAAATTTAAAAATACTAATTCATTAACATCACGTATTCGGGACGTATTAAAAAGCCAAATTGGTGAAGAAATGCCAACGCTTAATGATGTCGCATCAATGCTCTATTTATCGCCACAGACTTTACGTCGTCGTTTAGCTGCTGAAGGTAAAAGCTATCAAGGCGTGAAAGATGCATTGCGTCGAGATGCCGCCATTCATTTACTCCTTAATCCACAGCTAACGCTTGAAGATGTGGCGCAACAAGTTGGATTTAGTGAAACCAGTACATTCCACCGTGCATTTAAAAAATGGACAGGTGTTACGCCAGGTTTATACCGACAATTACATGGTTATCACTAATACAATCACCTATAAAAAAACCCCATGAATCAGGATGGGGTTTCTATTTTTAAATATTAAAAATTCGTCTTTCTTATTTTTTGCTTACTAGAAGCGTCAAATTAAAATTTAACAATATTTTAATTTTCTTATTTTCTGAATTCACTTTTTTTCACGCTATTTCATATTTTTTATGATATAACACTCATCAGTTTAAATGTTTTATCAAGATTGGTGCGTTATGACTATTGATCATTCTTCTCCAGAACAATCTCCTTGGGGATGGAAAGCTCTCATAATTTCAAGCATTTTGGGTGCACTTTTTTTAGGATTCTTCTATTTAGCTGTGACCAATGATGCAGACTATATGCCTAGTCAAAAGAATAAAGAAAATACGCAACAACATGCATTCAAAACTGCACCTGCAATGTCTCAAGAATCTTTAGAAAAAGCACAAGAAGATAAAGCTAAACGTGAGGCAATTTCTGTCCAAAATGCTACTGAAACCTCTCAGACAGAACATACAAATTCAAATGATACTCAAACGACTCAGCATGGTCATTAGTAGATAAATCATAAAAGCCCTTTTCGTTAAGGGCTTTTATTGATTATATAAAAATAAACAATTGATATTAGATTTTATTTTTCAGATAATTAATTACATAAATTGTATCTTTATTTTACATAGGTAAAATAAAACCTAAGAAATTTGATATCTTATAATCCATTTTCACGCCAACTCAATTGGTCGCATATTAACTCACCTATGCCCTATATTTTATGGACACATAAACATTAAAAAATTAGGAAAAAATATGAGTACTCCTAAAACAACAGTACATTATGTTGAAGATAAAATTAACAGTTGGCAAACACGCTCCCCATTCATTATTCTTTTTCTTGCAAGTTTAGTTGGCGTTGCAACAGGTCTGATTGGTTCTTTATTTCAAATCGGAATAGCTCATATTATTTCTTGGCGAATGGGAATTGCAGATTCAGAGTTTTCAAATATTTATATCAAATGTTTGGTCATTTTTCTCATTACTGCTGCAATGGGTGCTTTTTCATATTATCTCGTAAAAAAATATGCACCTGAATCTGGTGGCTCAGGTATCCCAGAAGTTGAGGGTGCCCTTTTAGATCTCAGACCAGTAAGGTGGAAGAGAGTTTTGCCTGTAAAATTTTTTGGTGGGCTGACTGCTTTAGGAAGTGGGATGGTATTAGGCCGCGAAGGTCCTACTGTACAAATGGGATCTAGTCTTGGGAAAATGCTTGCAGATACGACTAAAATAAAAAATAAAGAATCTCAACATACATTGATTGCGACAGGAGCTGGAGCAGGTATTACGACTGCATTTAATGCTCCTTTAGGCGGTATTCTATTTGTTATTGAAGAAATGCGTGGAGAGTTCTCTTATACGAAGTCATCTATAAAGGCTGTCTTTGTTGGTTGCATTTCTGCATGTATTGTTTATCAACTGATTATCGGTTCATCTCCGATTTTAAATATTGGTACATATATTTCAGTACCTCTTAATTCAATTTGGATATATATTTTTCTCGGAATATTTGTCGGAGTGATCGGGGCTTTATCTAATTTTCTAATTTTATCTACTCGAAAGTTTTTAGATCTGTTTTATCAGAAAAAAGAGTATTTTTTTGTCCTTACTGGTGCATTACTTGCTGGTTTCTTTGGCTTACTTACGATATTTCTCCCTGATATCACTGGTGGTGGTTTTTTAATTATTCCGAATGTCATTGATGAATTATATAGTTTTTATCCATTGCTCATTCTATTCTCTCTTCGCTTGATTGCAACCGTAATCTGTTTTGGGTCGGGTGCACCCGGAGGTATTTTTTCACCCACAATTGCTTTGGGTGCAATTTTAGGTGTTTTATTTGGAATTTGTGCGAGAACTATTTTCCCTGAATATGATATTCACTTAGGTACCTGTGCCATTTTAGGCATGGCAGGCTTATTTGCAGCCAGTATCAGAGCGCCTCTCACAGGAATTGTGATTGTCATTGAAATGACCAGTAGCTATATATTAATTCTTCCATTAATTTTAACCTGTGTAACAGCTACATTTATTGCTCAAACCTTAGGTTCAACATCCTTATATTCAGAGATTCTTAATAACACACTAGATAAGCTAGGCATTCAACGTAAATAATGACTGTTATTGATCATAAAATATTTCGACCATTCATAAAATAATATGCAATGGTCAAAAAAAGCTCCACAATGTGGAGCTTTTTCAAAAATAATTAGCGTTTTGGTAAAGGTATAAATTGTTTATTTGTATCATTGGTCACTTTTTTGAGCTCACCAATAACAACTTCTCTAATCGCTTCTTGATTTCCACGTTTTACCAAAATTGATGCTTTACTATTCGGTGCTTGCTGCGCAATATAATTTCTTAAATGAGAGGGTGACGTAATCACTTCTTCATTTACTTTTAAAATAATATCACCCTTTTCTAGACCACCTAAATCCGCAGGTCCTTGTGACTGTACCTCAGCAACTTCAACGCCAATTTGTTTTGGTGTTAATAAATTTTCATTTTTGATTGCCTGTAAGCCAATTCCTAGCCAACCACGAACGACACGACCATCTTTTAAAATAGAATTTAATACCTGTTGGCAAACCTTTGCAGAAATCGCAAAACCGATACCCATTGAACCACCAGATTGAGAAAATATTGCCGTATTTACACCAATCAAATTACCTGAAACATCAATTAATGCCCCACCAGAATTACCTGGATTAATGGCTGCATCTGTTTGAATAAAATCTTCATAAGTGCTAATGCTTAAATCAGAACGTCCAGTTGCTGAAATAATACCTTGCGTCACCGTTTGTCCAACACCAAATGGATTACCAATAGCAAGTACAACATCACCGACTTCATTTCCACTCAATTTGAATGGTAATACAGGTAATTTATCTAAATTGATTTTAATAACAGCTAAATCTGTATCTGGATCTGTACCCACCACTTGTGCTTCTGCCGTACGTCCATCATTTAATGCTACAATAATTTTATCAGCTTGGGCAATCACATGATTATTCGTTAATATATAACCATCTGGTCTTACAATTACACCTGAACCTAAACTATTTTGATCTGGTCCATGCTGAAATTGTTCTGGTAGTTGATCACCAAAAAACTGTCTAAATGCTGGATCATTTAATAATGGATGTTGAACATTTTGAATACTTTGCGTGGTATAAATATTAACCACTGCTGGAGCTGCAACTTTAACAGCAGCATGATAAGAAACGACCCCACCCGTACGAGTTGTATCTATAAGTGGTTCAACTTTTTCAGCTGGTAACTTTACTCCATCAGGTGAAATTGGAGCTTTAGGTTTGGTCATTTGTTGCCATCCCATAAATCCAACAATCACAATAATAAGTAGTATCCAAGGCAACCAGGTAAAGGTCCTTCGCACGATTTATACCTCTATAAAAAGATTTTAATTCGTTGATGAGTAAATGATTTATTCGCTATTTTAAATGGAAAATCAAAGTTAATCACAAAAAAAACAAAAATATTTGTCTTTCTTTAGTTACAATTCAAATATGTTTTATATATTTTCATTTAATTTCGAGGAACGCTATGGCCAATCTCAATGACATTATTTTATGGTGCAATCAAACCTTGAAATCTCATGAATTTAAAGATTATGCACCAAATGGTTTACAAATTGAAGGTCAACACAACGTCGATAAAATTTTATGTGCAGTGACTGCATCTCAAGATGCAATTGATGCAGCAATTGAACAAGGTGCTGATCTACTCTTGGTACATCATGGTTATTTTTGGAAAGGTGAAGCTTATCCAATTACGGGGATGCGTGGTAAACGCATTAAAACCCTCATTCAACATAATATCTCTTTGGTTGGGTATCACCTTCCTTTAGATTCACATCCAAGTTTGGGTAATAATGCTGCTATTGCAGACTTACTTCAATTAGAAAATATAGAAGCATTAGATCCAACCGAAAAGCACCCAATTGGAAATATTGGATATTTATCTGAAAGTTTGTCACCTGAAGAATTCAAACGCTTGTTAACCCAACGTTTAGGTTTCAATACAATACATTTAGCTGCTGAAAAAAAACAAATTCATAAAGTCGGTTACTGCACAGGCGCCGCTCAAGACTTTATTCTTAAAGCGGCTGAACAAAATTGCGACGCTTATATTTCTGGTGAGGTTAGCGAGCGCACTTTTTACGAAGCAAAAGAGCTGAATATTCATTATTATGCATGTGGTCATCATGCAACTGAAAAATATGGCGTACAACGCTTAGCTAAAGCAATTTCGGAACAATTTGGTATTGAATACAGTTATTTTGAGTTAAATAATCCAATTTAAATTGAAGTTTCAATATTTTTTGTTTGCTTTATCTGTATAAATTCGAGCTTTATTCTGTAATGTTATTTACAACTAATATCCAAATTAACGCGAGAATCTATTACAATAGAGCCACTTAATGTTATAACCCAGCACAATGCAAGGAATTGAAATCATGACAACGATTACATTACCAGCTTTACCGTACGGCTACGAAGATCTTGCGCCACATATCAGTAAAGAAACTTTAGAGTTTCATCATGACAAACATCATAATACTTATGTTGTTAACTTGAATAACCTGATTAAAGGTACAGAGCTTGAAGGTAAAACTTTAGAAGAAATTATCACGACAACTGCTGGTGATACTGCTAAAGCTGGCGTATTCAATAATGCTGCTCAAGTTTGGAATCACACTTTCTATTGGAACTGTTTAGCGAAAAATGGTGGTGGTAAGGCAACTGGTGCTTTAGCTGCTAAAATTGATGAAGCTTTTGGTTCTTATGAAAAATTTGCTGAAGAGTTTGCTGCTGCTGCGACAACTCAATTCGGTTCAGGTTGGGCATGGTTAGTTGCTGATCAAGTAAATGGCAATCTTTCTATTGTTAAGACATCAAACGCTGATACACCACTTGCACATGGTCAAGTTGCTGTATTAACAATTGATGTATGGGAACACGCTTACTATATCGACTTCCGTAATGCTCGCCCTAAATATATTTCTACGTTCTTAGAAAGCTTAGTAAATTGGGACTATGCAAATGCAAAATATGCAGGTCTTGAAGCAGGTGTTGAAAAGTAATTCGTTATTTTTCTAAAAGAATCACCCGATAAGGGTGATTTTTTATTAACTCAAATATTGTGCGTCTTTGCAGAAAAGTTCACCATAAATACGCTGTGTAATTTTTACCTTTAGCGATAAAAAAATAAAACCGTATGTTCGATAAAAATTTATATTTTTTTTCATTCTAATTTTATTTGTTATATTTCAATTTTTCAGTTATCCAAAATTTAAAATTCAAACAATATATAAACATTTTTTAAATATTGCCTAATAAAAAAACATTTAGTTATCTTTTCCTTCAAATAGACTTGACCACTTGCACTTTCACCCCTAGAATGCGCATCAGATTCTCCAATAGCTCAGTCGGTAGAGCGACGGACTGTTAATCCGCAGGTCCCTGGTTCGAGCCCAGGTTGGAGAGCCATTCTTCCATAGCTCAGTCGGTAGAGCGACGGACTGTTAATCCGCAGGTCCCTGGTTCGAGCCCAGGTGGAAGAGCCAAATTTTTAAAAAACCCACGCATCATGTCGTGGGTTTTTTATTAGATAAATATAATATTTCGAACAGTTAAGCGCTATTTAAGAATATTTTTTAAATTTAACCAGATCTTTACTTCGTTATCATAATTTTATAAATCACAAAGATTATTTCCAATATATCAGTCTTAATGCTGCATTTAATGGAATAAACAACGATATTTACTTTACTTTACCCACCCAACTGCGTAAGAATTTAAGCCTTGAGATCATACCTTTTCGTCAAGATTATAGATTTTGCACGTTTAATTTTACCGATCAGCCTTAGATCAGTTTTTTGGAGTTTTGAATGAAAAAATATCAATGCATCGTTTGTGGATGGATTTATGATGAGGCTGAAGGTTGGCCACAAGATGGTATTGTGGCTGGTACAAAGTGGGAAGATATTCCAGATGATTGGACTTGTCCAGATTGTGGTGTGACTAAAATAGATTTTGAAATGATTGAAATCTAATGAATTTTAAAAGACCATTTTAATGGTCTTTTTATATATGTGACACAAAATCATTATGGAGAAATGAATATGCACCCTATCGTCATTATTGGTTCAGGAATGGCAGGCTATACGCTTGCGCGTGAATTTCGAAAATTAAATACGGAATCTGAACTTGTTATGATTAGTGCAGATGATGCGATCAACTATGCAAAACCAACACTTTCAAATGCATTAGTTGGAAAAAAATCACCTGAGCAAATCGCTTTAGGGGATGCTGAAAAAATGAGTGCTCAACTCAATATTCGCATTGTAAAAAATACTTGGGTAAAATCTATTGATTCACATACTCAAACGCTTACCCTTGAAAACAATCATGATCAATCTACCCAACAATATTCCAAACTTATTTTAGCGATAGGCGCTCAACCAATTCGTTTGGCGATTTCTGGCACAGGTAGTGATGATATTCATGTGATCAATCATATTGATGACTATCAAGCATTTCGAAAACAACTCGAACAAAAACAAAATAAACGTGTTGTAATTCTAGGTGCAGGACTAATTGGGTGCGAGTTTGCCAATGATTTACAAAGTACCCAACATCAAGTCACGGTAGTTGATTTAGCAGAACAACCACTTGGGCGACTATTACCAAAGCATGTTGCAGAGAAATTTAAAAGTAATTTAAGCAATGCTGGAATTCACTTTGTATTAGGTACAACAGTAGAGAAAGTTTCAAAAACTGATACGAATGCTTACATTATTTCATTGACGAATGGTCAGTCTTTAGAAGCAGATGTGGTTTTATCTGCAATTGGTTTACAACCGAATACATCTTTAGCACAGCATACGGGTATTCAGACCAATCGCGGTATTATCAGTAATGGTTTATTAGAAACTAACATTCATCATATCTATGCGATTGGAGATTGTGCCGAAGTTAATGGCACACTTCTTCCTTATGTTATGCCCATCATGCAGCAAGCACGTGCACTTGCAAAAACATTAAATCATGAGATTACTCACGTGCATTACCCAGCCATGCCTGTCGCAGTAAAAACCCCCTCTTCACCATTAACTGTTTTACCTGTTCCCAATGGCATTGAAGTAACTTGGCAAACAGAAGATTTAGAAGATGGTCTAATTGCAAAAGCATTCGATCGTGATAATATTCTACGTGGCTTTGTTCTACTCGGTGTTACTGCAGGAAAACAAAGACTTACTTTAACAAAACAAGTTCCAGACTTGATTCCAATAAATAATTAAGGTTTTAATAGAAAGGACGTTTTTAGCGTCCTTCTTTTTAGAGACATCAGATGAATAGTGCCTTAAAATTTCAGGATTCACCTTATACTACCTTTATGCAAGAAACGAAAATTACTTTAAGTAATGGTCTTGAATTGCATGTTGAAATTGGCGGAAAAAGTACAGATCCAACCATATTATTAATTATGGGTTTAGGTGCTCAAGTTCTTTATTGGCCAGATTTTTTTTGTAAATCTCTGATTGATCAAGGTTTCCAAGTCATTCGTTTTGATAATCGAGATATTGGTTTATCCAGTAAGATTCATCATGCAGGTCCACGATTAAATACCTTTAAAATGATGGGTCGTTTTAGTCTTGGGCTCAAAAATCAAGGTGCTCCATATACACTATATGATATGGCTGAGGACTGTGCTTTACTGATTGATCAACTTCAACTTGGTAAAGTTCATGTTATTGGTGCTTCTATGGGTGGAATGATTGCACAAATTTTAGCGGCAGAATATCCTGAAAAAGTTCAACGTTTAATTTTATTATTCACGAGCAATATTCAGCCGTTTTTACCTATTCCTCGACCTAAACAATTATTTAGTCTGATTGGCAAGCCTAAATCTAATGATGAAAATGCGATTATCAATCATACTTTAAAAGTTTTTCAAATAATTGGCTCACCAGGCTTAGTCAATCCAATAGAAACTTTACAAGTCGCAAAAAAATTATATCAACGAAGTTATTATCCAATGGGTATACTTCAACAATTTTTAGCAATATTATGTACAGGTTCTCTGCTACAATTAGATAAGCGAATTAAACAACCGACTCTCGTTGTTCATGGCGCATGCGATCGTTTATTACCACCTGGACATGGTAAAGCGATTGCAAAAGCAATCCCAGGTGCTAAGTTTGAATTAATTGAAGGAATGGGGCATGATATCCCTCCGCATTTTATTCCATATCTTAGCGGACTATTTGCACATCATTTTAAATCGTAAATATTAGGACACTATGGCTGCACTACCATCCCTAAGACAGCTGTCATATTTAGTAACACTGTCTGAAACGCTGCATTTCACCGAAGCAGCTCGCCGATCTTTTGTCACTCAGTCAACTTTGTCTGGTGGTATTATGGAGTTAGAGCGACTTTTGGGTGGCGTACTCGTTGAACGTGATCGCCAAAACGTACGTTTAACTCCTCTAGGAGAACAAGTTGTTGCTCGAGCCCGTGTTCTTTTAGCGGATGCCCAAGATTTGATGCGCCTAAGCCGTGAAATGAGTGAACCACTCACTGGTGATTTACATCTCGGTATTATTCCAACCATTGCGCCCTTTATTTTGGCTCAATTATTAAACGAAGTACATAAACAATTACCAAAAATTCAATTACATTTACATGAAGCTCAGAGCGAAAGGATTGTAGAAAGACTTGAACATGGTAATTTAGATATGGTTGTGCTGGCATTACCATTTGATACCCGTGGTTTAAAAGTTGCTGAAATCAAAAAAGAGAATTTATTCTTGGTATGTCATAAATCTGACCATGTTTCCATGAATGCAAACTCTTTAGATCAACTCGATCTTTCACATTTGATGTTGCTCGAAGAAGGTCATTGTTTACGTGATCATACTTTAAGTGCATGTCCTATTGGTGAACGTAAAAATGATCATCGTTTAAAAGCAAGCTCATTACCTACGTTAGTTGAAATGGTTTCTGCAAATCTTGGTTTTACGTTATTACCAGAAATTGCGTTACATACCAATATGATAAAAGCCAATCCAGATTTAGTCATAAAATCGATTAACTCAGCACCAAGTCGTACGCTTGCTTTAGTTACCCGTAAAAGCACGCCACTTCATAGCGAATTTGATGTTCTTTTACAAATTTTGCAAAAAATTACGCAAGATTTATAAATACAAAACGAAAAAAGGAGTCAATATTGACTCCTTTTTTATTGTTTCATTTTTAAAGAATTGTATCTAATAAAACGCGTTGTGCATTATGTGGTTTTTGACCCTCTGCCACTTCAGCTCGAATCCAGCTGCCATCACTTTGCAATAACCATGCTTGCTGATTATCTTCTAAATAGTTAATTAGTCCTTGTTGATAAATCCGTTTTTTCAATGCAACATCTTGAATTGGAAAACATGATTCAACGCGATTAAATAAATTACGATCCATCCAATCTGCACTAGAACAATACACGCGAGCATCGCCATTATTGCTAAAATAGTAAACACGAGTATGTTCTAAAAATCTGCCCACAATTGATCTTACGCGAATATTTTCAGATAAACCTGGTAAACCTGGGCGTAAGCAACAAATAGATCGAATAATTAAATCAATTTGCACGCCTGCTTGAGATGCTTCATAAAGTTTATTAATTAATTGCACTTCAGTTAATGCATTCACTTTCACAATAATTCGAGCTAACTTACCTGCTTTCGCATTGGCAATTTCATCATCAATAAAGTTAATTAGCTGTGCATGAAGGGTAAATGGAGCATGAAGAAGCTTTTTGAGCTTCGCCATTTTCCCCATTCCTGTTAATTCTTGAAAAATACGATGAACATCTTCACATAATTCTTTTTCAGTTGTCAGCAAACCATAATCTGTATAAATACGAGCATTACCAGCATGGTAATTCCCTGTGCCTAAATGGACGTAGCGAACCAACTTATTATTTTCACGACGCACTACCAAAATCATTTTGGCATGGGTTTTATACCCCACAATGCCATAAACAACAACAGCACCTGCTTCTTGCAATACATTTGCAACTTCAATATTGGATTCTTCATCAAAACGTGCACGAAGTTCAATCACAGCAGTCACTTCTTTCCCATTTCTGGCAGCTTCCGCTAAAACTTGTACAATTTCTGAATCTGGTCCACTACGATATAACGTTTGCTTGATCGCTAGTACTTGGGGATCACGTGCGGCTTCACGTAATAAATTAATAACTGGAGCAAAAGATTCAAAGGGATGGTGTAATAAAATATCTTGCTTCTTCATCGCACTAAAAATATTTTCAGATTTTTTAAGTACTTTCGGAATCACAGGAATATGTGCATCATAACGTAAATGAGGACGTTTAAAGTTAGACAGTAACCGAGCAAGATTTACAGGGCCATTAACTTTATAAAGCTGTTCTTCATCTAAATCAAACTCATCCAGTAAGTAACGATAAATATGTTGCGGACAATTTTCTGTTACCTCTAAACGTACAGCTCGACCAAAACGACGAGAACTCAGTTCACCTTTTAATGCTTTCGCTAAATCCTCAACATCTTCATTTAGCGCTAAATCAGCATTTCGTGTAACACGAAATTGATAACAGCCTGTTGCGGTCATACCTGGAAACAAGTCAGATACATGTTCATGAATAATCGCAGACAGCATAACATGATGCTCTTTACCATCGGTAAGCTCATCAGGTAAACGGACTACACGTGGTAAAGAACGCGGTGCTGGCACTACCGCTAAATCGATTTGACGCCCAAAAGCATCTTTCCCTTCCAACGTCACAATAAAGTTTAAGCTTTTATTCACTAAGCGAGGAAATGGATGTGCTGGATCTAAACTAATAGGTGTGAGTACAGGTGCAACTTGTTCCTGAAAATATTTCTTAACCCATGCAGACTGTGCAGGTGTTAGTTCACCTCTGCGAAGAAAGCAGATATCTTCTTCGCGTAATTTTGGCAAAATTTCTTCATTTAAAATACGGTATTGTCTTTCAATTGCAATATGCGCAGTTTCCGAGATTTTTTCTAAAATTTGTTTTGGTGTTAAACCATCTGGGCTACGACTTTCATTCCCCAACCCCAGTTGCTCCATAACCCCAGCAACACGAATTTCAAAAAATTCATCTAAATTTCTAGAAAATATAAGTAAAAAATTCATCCGTTCAAGTACTGGATGTAAAGAATCTACAGCTTGTTCTAATACACGTAAGTGAAAATCTAATATAGATAACTCACGATTAATATAGCGATCGTTATAGGTGTATTCCGCTTGCAATGGAATTGTGCTAACTGCATTATTCATAATTCACCTAGATATTAAAAATATTCGTTATATACCTAAGTATGCTTCAATTTAATGAAAAATTCATAAAAAAAGCCCAATTTTTTGGGCTTTTTCAATCTTTTATTTGATTATTCAGGAATACGGCTATAACGCATATATTTTTGTACAATCCGTTTTTTATATGCCAGTTTACGATCATTTCTATTCTTTTGATAATACTTAGGATTCGTTAAAATAGCGGCGAGGAATGAGGCTTGTTCTTTACTTAAACTTTTAGCAGATTTTCCAAAATAATACTGAGCCGCAGCTTCAACACCATATATATGATCACCAAACTCGACCGAATTTAAATACACCTCTAAAATACGCTGTTTTGACCACATCTTTTCCATCATCCAAGTGGCAATTGCTTCTTCACCTTTTCGAATGAATGATCTTTTATTATATAAGAATAAATTTTTTGCCAATTGTTGAGAAATCGTTGAACCACCAGCAACAACGCGACCTTTATCTTTATTTCGTTCTAAAGCAAACTGTACACCAGCCCAATCAAAACCATGATGTTGCAAAAACTTACCATCTTCAGCGGCAATTACTGCTCTTTTTAAATTGTCACTAATTTGGTCATAATTCCGCCATTCATGCTGAATAGGTTGTGATCGATCTGAAAAATATGCAATCCGCATAAACATCGTCGTATCTACCGGATGTGTCCGCCACCATGCTAAACTTGCAAAAATCCAAACTTGTACCAAAAGGAATAATCCCACCAGTATCATTAAGACGCGAACAATAAAAGCCTTCATATGGGAGACTGACCCCTAATTAATCTTTGCTTGACCATGTTAAAATTTACCGAGCAAGAAAAAAAGTCTTTCCTGTCATTTTTAAACGTAAATATCAATTAAGAAGTATTATGACAACTCCAACGCCTACTTTTGTAAAATCTAAATTTGATCTGCATTTATGGTGGGTAACTGCGCTGCTCATTACCATTAATGTAGGATTGTTTGTTTGGCAAGTATTGCATGGCATGAATATTAATGCACCACATACTTCTGACGCAATACATTGGGGCGCAGATTTTGCCCCTCTCACCTTTTTAGCTGAGCCAGAACGTCTATTGACCAGTATGTTTTTTCATTTTGGCTTAGTACATCTTATGTTGAATATGTGGGCGCTGTATATTTTTGGTAGTGTTACTGAACAACTTTATGGTCGTGTTTATTTTCTAGGGTTATATATTTTAGCGGGTTTAATGGGAAGTTTACTCAGTGGATATATAGCCATTCAAGACAGTTATGAAATTCTTCAACGTGGTCAAGTCGAACAAAATCTTTTGCCAAGTGTAGGGGCGGGCGCATCTGGCGCAGTTATGGGTTTAGGTGCGTCATTAACTATTTTAGCAATTCTTCCACAACTACCACAGCAACGCTTCTATTTAGATCGTAAAACGCTCATTATTGTCATGGTACTCAACCTTGCGATAGGTTTTACCATTAGTGGTATTAATAATGCCGCTCATGTGGGCGGCATAATCATGGGTGTTATTCTAACCCTCATTTGGTACATAGGTGAGAAGTTGAAGCTATCACCTGTATTTAAAACAATTGGAATACTGACAGGAGCGATACTTTGCTATTTCTTCTATCAATATTGCCAATCGCTCATTGTGAATATTCAACCTTTCTGGCAAGAACTGATTCAATGGATGATTAAAGAATAAAATTCAACCAATCAATAGCTCATAATGAATCAAGATTGATTCATCTCTCTTAAGCTTTTTAGTGGTGGAATATGACTTAAATATCCTAATCGATAACGACCAATGAGCATACATAAAAGCGTCATACAAATTGGTAAAATAAACCAGATTTCCCCGTGTAATTGAATAGGTAAATCCATTCTATAACTTGCAATTGCACTCACAACTTCAGCAAAAACACATGAAACAATCCCTGCTATAAGTCCCATTAAACCAATCTCGAAGGTCATCATATTTTTGAGTTGACGTTTTGAACCACCAAAGGAGCGTAATAAAGCCACTTCTCTTTTTCGTTCATCCATCAATATATTTAAACATGCAATAAGCACTAAAACTCCAGAAATGCTCACCAATACTGCCAATAGACTGATAATTTTGACTAAAACGCTTACTAAACTTTTTATTTCATCTAGAATAAGGCTAACATCAATAAATACAGTATTAGAAAACTGTTGAATAATAGGAATGAGCTGATTTTTATCAGACTCTGGAACATAAAAGCTGCCTAAATAACTACCTGCATTTTCATCCATTGTCATCGGTGAGAAAATGAAAAAGAAATTGGGACTAAAGCTTTCCCATTCAACTGTTCTCAAGTTTATAACCTTTGCATTGAGTATCCCTTCAGGCAAACTAAAGCTCAACTGATCTCCTATTTTGATTCCTAACTCTTCTGCAGTTTTAGCCTCGACTGACACCTCTCCCAATCCTTGAAAATTTGATCTGCCCTCTACAATTTGATTGTTTTCAGGATATTCATTGGCTTGGGTTAAATTAAGTTCACGACGCAGTGAATTATTTTGTTTAATCAATTCATCAGAAAAAGGTTGATCATTCTTTGCAATTAAACGCCCTTTAACATTTGGATATAAAGGTGTACTTTTCCACTTCTGCGCTACAATTTTTTCTTGAAATTCAGGCATATCAAAAGATGGTAGTCCATACACAAATTGGTTTGGCGTTCCTTCAGGAAGTTGTTGCTGCCAACGTTCCATTAAATCTGTTCGTAAAACCATTAATACGGTAATAAGGCTTAATCCCAGTGCTAAAGCTGTAATCTGAAAAGCGGTTTGATAAGGCACGCGAACATAAGTCGAAAGTTGTGATTTTCCTGCCCGAATTAATTTTAAGATGAACCAAATCACAATATATAAAGCAGCACACAATACAATAATTGAGCCAATAACCAATATACTTAAAACTAAATTTTCAGTTAAAACAACACTGAATATAATCAGACTTATGGTACCTGTCAGCAGCATCCATAACCATGAACTCGCTGATTTATCTTGCTGACGAATCACACGAATCGGTGCAGTATTCAACAACTGTAATAAACTTGGTAAAACAAATCCGAGTAACACAATTGTGCTGGTCAGTAATGCAATTGGTAATGGCCCTAACAATAAAGCCGCTGCGGAAAACTGCAATTGTAAATGGGGTATAAGTTGCAGCATTAACTGCAATAAGGCATAACCTAATCCAATACCAACAACAGATCCAATGAACATAGCGATAATTAACACTAGACCCAATAACGCCAAATATGCAGTTAAAATTTGCGATTTTCTAGCACCAGTACAACGTAATAATGCAATATGATCTTGATTTTGTTGTACATATCTTTGTGCTGTTAATGCAATTGCAATTCCACACAGTAAAATCGTTAAAATATTAGCAAGCTGTAAGAATGTATCTAAATTCTCAATTGGCTTCATCAATCGAGTGTTACCCTGATTCGCATTTCTAATTTTTAAACTACTTTGCTCTTCAATTTCGTGCCCATCTACTTGTGCAATATGTGGATGTTGTTTGAGATAAGTTCTAAAATTTCGTTCAAAAGATTGCAGCTGATCAGATTCACCAGACAATAGTAGTCGATATTCAATACGGCTTCCAATTTGAATAGCATTCGTGATTCCAATATCAGCTTGAGAAATAATAACTGTAGGAGAAAATGCTGAAAAACCTAGTTCTTGGTTAGAATCTTGTTCAATCACTGCTGCAACTTTAAATTGACCATCTGCAATATGAAGAACATCGCCAATCTTGACTTTTAATAAATCCATTGCACGCTGACTCAGCCACACATCACCCTGTTTGACTGAATTTTGCTGTGGGCTTACTTTAATTTGACCACGTAAAGGAAATGCTTGATCTACAGCCTTAACATTGACCATCACAAACTCATCATCTGTGTGTGCCATTGAGCCAAAAACTGTGACTTTAGATTGCTTTAATGATGCTTCATCTGCCTTTTTTTTCCACAATGAATCGATTGGTTGATTATCATTAATGACTAAATCTGCGGCTAGCATTTCGGCAGCTTGTAATGCTACAGCATGTTTAATTTGCTCATTACTAAACTTCAATGCCGTTGTCGCACTAATGGCTAGCGTTAACGCAATAATAAGTAAATAAACACCTGTTGTTCTAAAGCTTTGCGTAAAAATCGGACGAAATAAATGATTCATTTCATCCTCCTTGCTGATGTTCAATCAATTGCCCATCAAGCAACTCGAAATGTCGCTGACAATGCTTTGCCAACTGTTGATCATGGGTAACTAAAATCAGTGTAGTACCTAATTCGCGATTTAGCTGAAAAAGTAATTGTTCAATTTCTTTCGCTGTTTCACCATCTAAGTTTCCTGTTGGTTCATCAGCAAAGATAATTTTAGGCTGACTGATTAATGCACGTGCAATTGCAACACGTTGTTGTTCTCCACCAGATAAAACCTTAGGTGTTTGTTGAACTTGTCTTTCAAGTCCAACCTTTTTTAATAATTCAATCGCGGTTTGTTCAGCTTGCTTATAATTAAATTTTGCCTCTAAACGCAAAGGAAGCATGACATTTTCTAATGCACTTAAATGCGGTAACAATTGAAAAGACTGAAAAACAAATCCAATATGCTTCAATCGTATGAGTGCTCGTTGCTCTTCATCTAAATGCTGAACGTCTTCGCCACAAACCGTTAATTGTCCACTGCTCGCTTGATCTAGCGTTGCTAAAATCCCCAATAAAGTCGATTTTCCTGAGCCAGATCTACCTGTAATTGCAACTTGATCGCCAGCATAAATTTCAAGACTCAAATTTTTAAAAATAACCAACTCTTTATTGGCCAGTGGAATCTTTTGTGTCAAATGCTGGGCAGATATAATTGCTTGTGGCATGATTAAGTCGTCATTATTAAATGTGGTCATAGCATCCTTATGCAAAAAAGCAATCTCTTAAAATCTAAATTCGTGTGTTGTCTTTTATTCTGCATCGGCTTATTTCCAATGCTAGTGTCTGCCAAAACCATTATGATTCTAGGCGATAGTTTAAGCGCAGGTTACGGAATTCAAAAACAACAAGGTTGGGTTCATTTATTACAAAACAGATTAGACCAACAGTATCCCAAACAGCATAAAGTGGTCAATGCAAGTGTCAGTGGCGAAACTACCAGTGGTGCTGTTGCACGCTTACCTAGGCTTTTACAAACACATAAGCCAGATGTTGTCGTGATTGAATTAGGCGGTAATGATGGGCTTCGTGGTCAGCCACCTCAAATGATTCAGAAGAATTTAGCCCAATTAGTCCAACAAAGTCAAAACAGTAAAGCTACTGTCATACTTTTTGGCATGAAAACTCCACCAAACCTAGGCACAGCCTACAGTAAAGCATTTGAAAATACCTATAAAACAGTGAGCCAACAATATAAAATCAAGTTACAACCTTTCTTTTTAGAGGGTGTTGCAGGACATAAAAATTTGATACAAGCTGATCAAATTCACCCGAATGCAGAAGCACAACCTATTCTTCTAAAAAATGCTTATCCTTATATCAAAGAAGCACTGTAATTTTTTGTAATTCGTAAAATAAAAAGCCAGCAATTGCTGGCTTTTAAATCATGATGTCTTTTAAAAGTCGTAAATCAGTACTTCACCTGTTTCTAATGAATATTCAGCACCAACAACTTGTAATCGTCCTTTTGCAATCAAGCTTTCTAAAACAGCTGATCCATGACGTAATTGATTGACTGATGCAAAAACATTGGATCGTACGGCATGTTTAGATAATTTTTCTAGATCATCTTTCAGTTCTGTTTGCATTAAAATTTCAACAGATGGGCGCACACGATTAACGATGGACATCAAGTTTGCAGAAGATGGCTGACTTGGGTTCATTAAAGCATTAATCGTTGAGTGAATTGCACCACAATGCGTATGACCAAGCACCACAACAATAGGGCAATTAAAACTTTCGGCAGCAAATTCAACACTACCAACTTGAGATGGCGCCACAATATTACCTGCAACACGAATCACAAATAAATCCCCCAACCCTTGGTCAAATACCATTTCAGCAGGTACTCGTGAATCAGAACAACCTAATACAATTGCAAATGGCTCTTGATTTTCTGCCATTTCCGCACGCTGAGCATGTGTTAAAAGCTTAGGATGATTGGTATCTCCATTAACAAAACGTTGATTTCCCTTCTTTAAACGTTCTAAAGCTTCTTCTGCTGTAAGCATTTTATTCACCTTAATTGGAAGTTGAAATATTTTAATCCTTGTCTTGCAGAATGTCACTTGCAAATAAATAAGTGATTGATTATTTTCTTTAAATGAAAAGTATTATAATACTTTATGTTTTTGTGCTTAATATCACGCTTTATATTCATGTATTTATACGTAATATGAAAAGATTTAGTGACATTATAAATAAAATATTTAGAATGTAATCAATAACATTTAATTCATTATTTAACGATTTTCGCTTATAAAAATAAACTAATGAATTCTGTAATTTATAACTGTTAAGGAAAATGAAATATGGATCAATTATTACAACGTCTTAGTGTTTTTGGCAAAACATTATGCCTTGGATTGGTCTTGAGTATTTCTACCCCCCTTCTTGCAATACCCAGTATAATTCCTACGAATAATAGTTTTTCAGCTTTGCAAAATTTTTTAGAACTCGAACGTCAAAATGCTGGGTTAAAAAGTAAAGCACTGACCATTGGTAATGTCACTTGGAAATATAGTGAAGGCGGCTCCTCCCAAAAACCATCGGTACTCTTAATTCATGGTTTAGCTGGAAACCGTGATAATTGGAATAAAGTAGCGCAATATCTCACTCCTTATTACCATGTCATTATCCCAGATTTACCGACCAATGAAGATATTCAAATTCCTAAAAAACTTGATATGTCTGTGCCAAGTGTCTCATCAGAACTCAGACAATTTGTTGAAGCTATTCATATAGAAAATAATTTAAATATTGCAGGTCACTCATTGGGAGGGTCTATTGCGACTTATTATGCCTCACAATATCCTTTTGATACTCAAAGCTTATTTTTATTAAGTAGTGCGGGTATTTATAAAGAAGCAAAAACTAGCTATGCATTAAATCCATCCACACTTAAAAATTTAGTGATTACTAAACCAGGTGACTTAGATCATGTATTATCCAAATTAATGCAATCCCCTCCTCGTGTGTCTGCAGATATTAAATCGGCTCAAGAAAAGCTCCTTATTTCACAAGCTTTACAAACCACACAATTGATTGATCAAATTATTAAACTGAATCAAATTTATACACCTGAAACTTTTGCTCGTTTAACACGTTCAGTTGAAGCACCCACATTAATTTTATGGGGAAAACAAGATCAAATTATTAACTATGAGGTTGCAAATGAACTACAACATTTATTTAAACGCGCTGAAACACCGATTATTTTAAATAATGTGGGACATATGCCAATTTTGGAAGCAGAAAATTTAGTCGCTCAATCTTATTTACCTTTTCTTTCAAAGACACAGAACCTAAAAAACCCACTTGCTGATAAACTAATTCCTTTAAACTAATTCTTGAATATCATATGCAGAAAATAGATCAGATTGAACAACTCATAGAAGCTCATCTTCATTTTTTAGATCAAGAATTCTCTCACCCACAAACAATAAAAAATGAGTTTATTCATTTTTATCAGTGGTTTCAAAATAAAACATTACAAGATATTTGGACATTTGAGCAAATCAATCAACTCATTCAGCAGCAAGTTTTATCTACACCTGCCAGTGATTTTCTCATTGAACAAATTTCTGAACAGCTACATTTTGCGTTAGTTCATGACCTTAATGACACCACAAAAATAGCAGATATTATTCCTGTCTTAACCATTGATAAAATTGCACAATATGTTGCAAGTAAAAGTGGGCATCGACAACGTTTAATCAGAACAATAGTGAATAATCCTGCTTTTTCAGCAATGATTACTCAGTTAATTCAACATTCCATTCAGGATTATTTAGACAATTCCGTCATGGTTAAACACGTTCCAGGTGTTTCAAAATTCATGAAAATGGGGAAGTCAGTGCTTGAATCTGTGGCTGATTCCAATTTAGAAAATACCATTCAAAATTATCTTCAAAAAAATATTCTAAAACTCAGTCAAATGAGTGAACATGTTTTAAATCAAAATTTTAATGAGCAAAAGCTTTATCAATTTCAAGCAACCCTTTGGCATAAAATTAAAGACCTTCCACTTTCTGTATTAAAAAATTATATTGAAGTTCAAGATCTTCCCCAAACCGTAAATTTAGCAAATGAAATTTGGGAACATGTGAAACAATCTGAATATACACAAAAGCAAGTCCATGATGGTGTCTATACATGGTATATACGAAACCAAGAACGAACTTTTAGCCAACTATTTCGTGATTTAAACATCAACGAGGCTTTAATTGAAAATGAACTTCAAAACTTGCTTGAACCAATTGTGCAAAGTATGGTGAGTTCAGAATATCTACGTCAACGCACTCGTTTATATTTAGAGAAATTTTATTATTCTGAACAAGTCACTCAAATTCTTCGTATTCAACATTAATATCCTTTATAAAATAAAAAGCCGCTTTACGCGGCTTTTATTTTTACGTTAGAAGCTATATTTTACATTAACGTAATATGCACGACCCGGCTCATTATATGTTTGGTTGATTAAGGTATCACGTAATTTCTTTTCATCAAACAAGTTACTTATACCAACACGAGCACTTACATTTTTCGTAAATTTATACCCTGTATTAATGCCTGCAATACTATAACTCTTTACTGCCGTTGTATTTAAAGTTGTATTACGTGTTTCAGCAAATTCGCGTGGTTTTTGACGTCCATATTGGGTATAAACAAAATTAACATCCCAATCATCGGTCAAATTATAGTTGAAAATCGAGTTAATCGTATAATCTGGTACGATGGATAATGGATTACCCGTTGATTTGTTCTTTGAATCCTTCATATACGTAAAATTGTTTGTCCAACTTGCATTATCAAATGTAAGTGTAATACTCCCCTCAAACCCTTGAATTAATGCTTTTGGAATATTCACCCACTCCAAGACATGATAAGTTTCCGCCCCAACCTTGGTTGTACCAATGACTTCATCTCCAGACGTAATTTTATTTTTATAATCATTACGGAACCAAGTTAAACTTGCATTTACCATATCTTTTTCAAATTGGATTCCCAATTCTTTATTGATTGATGTTTCTGGTTTTAAATGATCATTTCCGACTAAATAACAACTTCCATTTTGCGTTAATTCAGTATCTGGACAACCATTCCCTTTTGTAAACAGCAAGTAGCCTTCTGCATTTTGGTACATATTCGGTGCTTTATATGCTTTGGCAACACCACCTTTTAATGTCCAATAATCACCTATTTGTTGTGTCACAATTAAACTTGGACTCCAACTCGAACCTGATTTATTGTGATCATCAAAGCGTAAACCTAATACCAAATCTGTGGAATCCGTAACTTTAAGATTATCTTCTACATATACCGATCTGATCTCAGACTTCATGCTTGAACGGTCTTTCGGTAATTTAATAATTCCTGATGCATCTGCTTGAACTGTAGATGCCGTATCTTTAAAGTCATCTTTAACCCATTCAGTACCCACAGTCACGTTTTGTGGTATAACCACTTCAAATGGAATACTCGCTTCTGCATTAAAGCGATACGACTTTAAATCTGAAACTGGTCTGTCTTGGGCAGAACTAATACTCCCTTCTGGACCGCCAGCTAAATCTTCTTTTAAACGTTTATTTTTAGTTCGATCATACTGCGCCACAATTTTACTACTTCCCCATGACCAAGAACCGTCATGAGTAATTGCATAACCATCGCGATACATCGTATTAGTTTCTTTGCCTAGCAAACTGTTTAATAACTGTGTTTTTGAATCTGTTGCATTATTATTACTCGGATCGTAATTGCTGTTTTGTGTATCACCAGTGTAAATATTTCCTTGTCTGCCAGATGAAATATCAAAAGTTAAGCTTTGTTCATCATTAACTTGCCAAGCTAAACGCCCACCAATATCTTTATTTTTTACGCCTTCACGACCTGCAGCTCGTTTTCCCGCTGCTGTCGGAGGATTAATATCTGCTGCATCTGCTTTTGTTTTATTATAATTTCCATATAAACGATAAGACAAAACGTCTTTAAGAATTGGACCACTTAAGTTAAAACTTTCACGATGACTACTGCCTTCTTTTGAGTTCTCTGGCTGATTCATGAATGCTTCAAAAGTACCATGTGTTTCATTGGTTACTTTTTTCGTCTTAATATTGACTACACCACCCATCGCGCCTGAGCCATAACGTGCTGCTGCTGGACCACGCAGAACTTCTATCGATTCAATAGCATCTGCTGGAACCCAATTGGTATCACCACGTGTATCACGCTCCCCACGCCAACCATAGCGCACTGAGTTACGTGAATTGACGGGTTTACCATCAATTAAAATTAGGGTGTTTTCTGGCCCCATACCACGAATATCAATTTGCCGATTATTTCCTCGTTGCCCTGTTGAGCTATTGCCCGTTAAATTAACCCCAGGCATACGACGTATATATTCCGCAACATCATTGACAACAGGTAACTGTTCTAATTCTTTTTCTGTAATGATAGAGACACCCAGTGCCTGCTTAATTTGTTCTTCTGCCGTCAATACAATTGTTTCTAACTTTGTTGTATCTTGTAGATTACTTGGTGATGAAACGTCATTTGCATGTGCAATGCTGCCTAATATCGAAATAACAGCAAATGCCAACGAATTTTTTAAAAATATTCTATTCATAAAATAACCTACGAAGAATAAGTAGATGATGTATCTAAATTGTTGCCAATTGTAACCAACACAAATGTTATTGCAATACATATCAATAATTATTCTCATTACTATTAGTTGTTAATATTATTGTATTTTTTAATGAAATAAATTTATTCATTTGAAAAACATATATATTTTATTAAAAATTATTTATTACTTATATCTTTTTTTATTTATTTCAAGCTTATATATCTAAATTAAATATATAGAAATCTTTAATATTCATTAGAGTTCTGAAAGTTTTTCATTTTTTTATTGATCAATGACAATTATCTACAAATTGTGAAGAAAATGTGAATTTACTACTATATGGCGAATTATATTGAATAAAAATAATAGATTTCTTTCATAACTCATTTATTACCCATTGCCATGTTGTAAATTTCAGCAATTGAATTGAAAGTTAAATCGAGTTTTTTACCTCAGTTTCAAGCATATTCAGTAGTTATGGTATATCGCTTAAACTGTATTTCAAAAAAAGATTTTTTGATTCGATATATTTCATCTGCATATTATGATCCTCTATTATCCCTCTTTGAATTAAAGATCACCTAGGTATCTCCCAGTTAGTCAGCATCTCAATGAAATCTACGCCAAACTCTACGTAACCACGTGAGTATATAATATTCTTTTGAATAAAATAAATACAAAAAATAATAGCTGTAAATACGTTCTGGCCATCTATGAAATATTAAAATTTAGTTTATATCTTTTTAAAGAAGATATAGTGCAATTTGAATATGAGCTTGAAGAACCATATTCAGCTACTTTATTTATCATAATCTGTAAAGCTTCAGATGTAAAACCTAAAAATAATTGAAATTTCTTTTTGAATTCGAATTCATTGGTTTATTTTTAAACAAAAACACTTAATCCTGAAAATATAATTCAACTGATATATTTAGATCTATCTAAAATTAATTTTTAAGAATTCATGTATAATTTGTTATCTAAAGCTTAAAATTAAATACGATCAAAAGAGATATTTTGAATATTGTTTCTTATCTACCATGATCTCAATGCATTTTAATTATTAAATTTATATTTCATCAAATAAATTTGATACATAACCGCCTTCTTGTCCTTTTAATCTAAATCAAATTAAAAAAAGTGACTTACTTATTCTCAGTAAATTGTATTATTAAATAATCTCGATTGAATAAAAAAAGCAGAGAACGAATCTCTGCTTTTAAATTATGCGAATACAGGAGTGATATTAGAAGCTATATTTAGCCATTAAACCAATACGGTCATCTTTGAATTTATCGCCAGCAAAGGTTTTACGTTCACCATTAATATATTCAACACCTAAGTCAACAGGCTTAACAGGTGAATATACAAAGTTGATCCAAGCTTGTTGAACAGTTTTGTTCGCACCTTGAGTTGCTTTTGCATAATCACTGTCTTTATCTGCAAATAAAGCACCATAACCAATAGTTGTTTTCAAGTTTGGTAAGATACTGTAGGTTGCGCCAGTTTGAACACCCCAAACCTCATTTTGTTCAATCTTCTTATTGATAGTATCAGCTACATATGCAGCTGTTGCACTAGTACCATATAAATACTTGTTATCACCTTTCACATAAGAAACATCTGCTGTAAGTTTTAACGGCTCAATCACATCATAAGTGACACCGCCCGCTAAACCCCAACCAGTTTTGCTCTTATCAATCGTATCTGATTTATAGTATTCAAGTAACGCACGACCAGAAGCACTACCTTTACCATCAGCAAAATCTTGAACAACTTTTGCAGTTAAAGCAGGTACGCTATATTTAATTCCAGAACCAGTACTATCGCCTTTTTCAGCTGCAAGGAATAATTTCGTAGTTGGTGCTAAATTCAAACCATAACGAACCATTGGGATACGTGCTGTACCACCACCAACGTTTGTACCATAGTCAATCATAAATGGAGCATGGCTTGATAAGAAGTTCGATGTTGTTTGACCAAACAACCAGTTATTATAGGTTAAGTATGCATGACGTAAACGTAGCGTATCATTTGAGCCCGCTGCACCTGCAAAGTCTGCTTCAATTTTACCGCCAACATCTGCACCTTCAACTTTGGTCTTAAAATCAAAACCAATACGCGTTGTTTTTGCAGTTGCGCGGAGTTTATCTTTAGTAGTACCTTTAGATGTCGCTACTTCGTTAAAGTCACTATCAGCACCTTCAATAATATAGTTTGCATCACCGCGTACAAAACCATAAACCTTAAATTCTGCTCCGCCTTTAGTCGTCAAAGCCGTTGGAACTGTAGATTTGCTTGCAGCAGGTTGAGCCTTAACTTGCTCAATTTGTACTGCTTGAGTTTGCTGAACTTGATGTTGTTGTAAAACAAGCGCTTTTAGTGCTTCTATTTCTTTGCGTAATTCTTGAATTTGTTGTTGTTCAGCAGCTGCAGCATTTGCACCAACACTAAACATTAACGTTGAAACTGTAACCGCCAAACTTTTCACTAAAAATTTCCCTGTAAGAAATTGACTCATTAAATTCTCCAAATTTTTAATATGCATCTGTGTATTTAGTCCCTTAAGCTAATTTTTCTTCCAAGTCCAAAGCTACACATCTGCTTTAAAATACCCAAGCATTCACTTGGTGATAAAAAAATATATTCAAAATTGTAAAAAAATATTTGAATACCTACATAATCTATCAATTTCTGCTTAATATGAAAATCATTTTTATTGAATATTTTATAATAAAATATCAATTTTACTTATCTTCCTTGCTATATCTTTCTTTTTCATAATATTAATATGTGAAAATTCATCTCTGTTTAATTCATTATCTATTCCCTCATTTCCTGTATCTTCTTAAAATTAGAGATGAATTTTAAAAATATTGATAATGTAGTAGATAAGTAAATTTAATTTATCAGTTAATAAAATCATCCATTAAAGAATCTTTTCATATAAAATAATTTAATAGTTAGTATTAATATTTATCAAGTATCTTTAAATAAAATTCGACTAAAGTTTAAATCTCTTTATTGAAAATAAGACTTATTGTCTTCTACTAAATGATTTTTTTCACTCACTTAAAATTACTTTTAATGAACAATATAAAAAAATTATGAATTTTATCGACTAAACAAAGACAATATTCAATGTCCATAGTATGATTTAAATTAAAACTCTTCCCTTCATTTTTACGATGGATAACAATTAAAGGCTTATTTTGAAATCTTGGTTAAAGCGTTTACAACAAATCACGTATAACACAACATTCATGTATAACCTTCGAATGATTATTGCATTTGCAGGTACAGCTTTTGTTCCATATTTTTTAGGCAATCAACTCGCAACCATTCCTTTAACCTTAGGTGTCGTTGCAGCAGGAATCAGCGATATTGATGATCGCTTTTCAGTTCGAATTTTAAATCAACTTTATACTTATATTGGTTTTTTTATTACCGCAGTATCTATACAAATTTTATTCCCGCATCCTGTTTTATTCGCATTCGGATTAATTATTTCTTGTATTGGCCTTATTCTGTTAGGTTCCTTAGGTCGTCGCTATGCCACCATTTCTTATGGTTGCTTAGTCATTTCTGTTTACGCGATGTTGGGCGTAAATTTATTTGAACAGTGGTATATGCTGCCCTCTTTATTGGTCATTGGTGCAGGATGGTATGGTTTAATTTCAACCATTAGTTTTTTATTATTTCCAGTGCGTGAAGTTCAAGATCGCTTATCTTATTGTTATTCATCGTTAGGCGATTTTCTCTTTTCAAAATCGAATTTATTTGATGTTGATATGACAACTAAAAGCTATCAACAAAGCCTAATCGATTTATCATTAGAAAATGGCAAATTGATTACTATTTTTAATAGTATGAAAACAGCTTTGCTGACACGTCTAAAAGGCGATCGAGGACAAAAAGATACTCGACGTAGTTTACAATATTATTTTGTTGCTCAAGATATTCATGAGCGTGCTGATTCTGCACATATCGATTATCCAAAACTTGCAAAAATTTTTGAACATAGTGATATTTTATTTAGATTTCAACGAATTTTGTCGCTACAAGGAAAAGCATGTAAAGATTTAGCCGAAAGTATTATGAAGCTAAATACCTATAAACATAATTTAAGATTTACCCATGCTTTTCAAAATTTAGAAAATTCGCTTCATAAATTACGTCATGAAAATCGTTACGATATTGTTTGGGTCAATGCCCTCTTTGCCCTCTATCAAAATTTAAAATCTATCGATGCCCAACTACGCAACCTAGAAACAGAACGCCATATTAAATTTGATAAATCTAAACATATTGAAAATCAATTAAAAGATGATGACCTAAAAGGTTGGGCAGATATTGTAATTCGAATCAGGCAAAACTTAACTCCCGAATCAGTTTTATTTCGCCATGCAATTCGCTTATCTTTCGTCTTACTTTTGGCTTATATTTTTGTTCAGGTCACTCAAATTGAACATGGTTACTGGATACTTCTAACCACTTTATTTGTTATTCAACCTAACTTTAACGCAACTAAACGTCGTTTAAGATTACGGATCATTGGAACCTTAATCGGCATACTTGTAGGTTATGCCATTTTATATTTCATTCCCTCAATAGAAGGTCAACTATTATTACTGATCTTGAGTGGTGTTTTATTCTTTGATTTAAGAAGTAAACAATATGCACAAGCAACTGCATTTATTACGATTTTAGCACTTATTAATTTTAATTTAGATGGTCTAGGCTTAGAAGCGGGTCTACCACGCATGATTAATACCATTATTGGCTGCGGATTTGCTTGGTTTGGCGTCAGTTATATTTTCCCTGATTGGAAGTTTCGTCGCCTACCAAGAACAATATCTCGTTCGTTGCATGCCCAGTGCCAATATTTAGCAGAAGTAATTCAGCAATATAAAACAGGTCGAAATCATGGCTTAAATTATCGTATTGTACGTCGAACAGCGCATAATACTGATGCTGATGTTGCATCACTCATTTCAACCCTTGCAACAGAACCCGATTTTGACCCAACACAAAAAGCCCAAGCATTTGAATTTTTGTGCCTAAATCATACATTACTCAGCTATATTGCTGCTTTAGGTGCGCATCGAGAGCAAATTTATGATCCAGAAATTTTAGATGTTTTAGATAAAGCGCTTGATGATATTCAAGGTGCGTTATTGAGAGATGAGGTTCCTGATTTGACAGCACAAAATATGCTCCAAACAATTCGTCAAAAGCTCAACTTAAATAGTGATGATGATCAACAACCATTCATTATTTTACAACAACTCTCACTGATGTTAAGCATTTTAAATCAACTCAGTCATTTAAAGCAGAGTTTAAGTTATGAGTATGATCAGCAATCAACCGAACTCGGATCATTATAATTCGGATGAATATGCGACAATATACTCCTGCAATCCTTTAAATAATGCTACACTTTTTCCAGTTTCAATTTGTTGTTTTCACTATGACCGCTAAAAATCTATACGCTTATACTTTACAGCCTGTGAACTATGAAATTTCCGAGGCTGAGCAACGCCACGCACAACTTGTAATCTGGCGCAGTACCAATAAAATTGGAACCAAAGCTTGGCTCATTATGGGTGCCGTTATTGCCCTAGCAATCTTAGGTATTGTTTTATTAAAAGGCTATTCAACTGCATTTTGTTGGGTCGCTATTGCTAGTGTCGTACTTTACTATTTAGTTCGTAAATTTGGACTAGAATGGTACGTCAAACGTAAAATGAATGAATATCCTGTTCAAGAAATTAAAGGAGTTCGTTTAGGGGTTCAACCTCACGGCATTGTGATGCGCCAACAAATGGGTGCCCAAGAAGGTGTCGGTGCAATTGCATGGAAAGACATTTATGAATGGTATAATACACCTGATTTCATGTTGCTTAATTTTAAAGTTAAAGGACAACAGGGAGCTTATATTTTACCTAAGCGCCTAGACTCTAAAAACTTCCCATTCAAAACTATACGTGAGCATTTAAAAGAAGCAGTTGGTGCTGCAAAAACAATTTAAGTGCATCATCCTAAAACCTCCTTTATGGAGGTTTTATCTTATTAAGATTAACCACCTTTATAAAAGATAATAAGAATTAATATTATTTAGATTCTACATACTAATTTCTTATTCTTGATTTATAATATTCCTTAACAAATTTCCTTCATCTTCTTTAACCGTTATGTTAAAAAAAATCTTTTTTCAGATTCATTGGTTTCTAGGTATTACAGCAGGTTTAATTCTTGCGTTAATGGGTGTCACTGGTGCAATTTATTCATATGATCAACAAATTTTACAATGGATAAATCAAGACAGTTATACGGTACAAGTTGAAAATAAGCCCAAGCTAACACCTGTTCAAATTTTTCAGCACTTTCAAACGAAATCGCCCGAATTGCAAATCAATAGTATCACGGTTGCTAAAGATGCCGCCTCTTCATCTTCAATTAACATTGTCAAAGAAGGTGCTCGGCGCGGTAAAAATATAATGATTAATCCTTATTCTGCTGAAATTTTGCCAGAAATTAAAGGACAAGCATTTTTCCAATTTATTCAACAATTACATCGTAATTTAACCGTAGGTCCCGTAGGTAAACAAATTACGGGTGCATGTACACTCATTCTTATCTTTTTTGTATTAAGTGGTATATATTTACGCTGGCCTAAAATACATACAATAAAGCAATGGCTTGCAGTAAAACCTCAGCTTAAAGGTCGTAATTTTATTTGGGATTTACATGCTGTTGTCGGTACATGGGTCATTATTTTCTATTTACTACTGGCATGTACGGGTCTTTATTGGTCTTATGACTGGTGGCGTGAGGGAATGTTTAAAGTTTTAGGAGTAGAACGCCCTCAAACTCAGATGCAAACATCTGGACAAAATCGATCAGAAGGTTCGCGTGGTGAACACGCAAATCGAGAGCAAACACAAGGCAATAGACCGGAAGGTACACATGGAGATCGACCAAACAGAGAATCCTTCCAAGGAGAACGACCGAATAATGAAAATTCAGATCGCAGACGTAATAAACATAGTGACGAGCATCAAGAATTAACCCTTGCAACCACACAATTCGCATTAACTCAATCTTGGTCTAATTTTAATCAAAAAGTTGGACGTGATTATTCTAGTGTTACATTCAATCTTCCTAAAAATAATGATAATACAATCGAAATTGGTTTTATAGATCCAATTCCTCAGCATGAACGTGCGCGCAATAAAGCTATTTATAATTATCAAACAAATGAAGTAACAACATTAGAATTATATGAAGATAAAAAGCTTAATGAAAAAATAATGAGCAGTATGTTACCAGTACATCGTGGTAGCTTTTTTGGACCGATTTACCAATTTTTTGCAATGCTTGCATCTTTAGCTATGCCTTTATTTTTTGTCACTGGTTGGATGCTCTACCTCAAACGTCGTAAGCAAAAAAAATTAACGCAGGCTGCACGTAATGCTCAAGCTGGACTCACGATTGATCCGAATGCAAAACCTTGGCTAATTGTTTATGCCACCCAAACAGGTGTATCTGAGCAATTAGCATGGAACACAGCAACCAGCTTACAAGAGGCTCATCAACCAGCAACGGTCAAATCGGTACAAGCACTCACATTAGAAAATATTCAACAAGCTGAACAAATTCTATTTGTTGCAAGTACATATGGAACAGGTGATGCTCCAGACTTAGCAAATACCTTTGCAAAAAAAGTTCTCACTGCAACAATCGACTTATCTCATCTTCACTATGCTGTACTCGCTTTAGGCTCTAAAGAATATCCTGAAAGTTTCTGTAGCTTTGGTCATCAGATTGATCAATGGCTCAATGCAAATGGTGCAAAATCATTATTTGATCTTGTTGAAGTTGATAATGCAAATCAAGCTGATATCTTACATTGGAATACTGAACTTGCTAAAGCAACAAATTTAGAGTTACATGCGAAGACCTTAGATAAAGTCTTTGATCGCTGGATTTTATCAAAACGCACATTACTCAACCCAAATAGCTTAGGCGCACCTGCATTTAATATTGAACTCACAACTCAATCTGATATTTTATGGGAAGCTGGTGATATTGCAGAAATTCAACCAGGAAATAGTATTGAGCGAATTCAAGTCTTTTTAAATCGACACCAAATTGCTGAAAATACACAGATTGAACAGTTAAATATGAGTATTCAAAGCGCTCTTTGGAATAAAGACTTAACGACTGCAATCAAACCATTTAATCATATAGATCAATTACTTGAACAATTAACAGATCTCCCTGCCCGTGAATATTCAATAGCAAGTATTCCAAGTCAACAAGTCCTACGCTTAGTTGTTCGTCAACAATCTGATGCCACAGGCGAACTTGGTTTAGGATCGGGATGGTTAACGCAGCATACACCGTTACATTCAGAAGTTGCATTACGTATTCGCAAAAATGAATCATTCCATTTAATTGATGACAATCGCCCAATTATCTGTATTGGTAACGGAACAGGCATTGCGGGCCTACTTAGCTTATTACATACCCGTGTTCGTCATGATTACCGTCAAAACTGGCTTATTTTTGGTGAACGTCAGCAAGCACATGATTTCTTCTTTAAAGAAACCATTGAAATTTGGCAAAATATGGGAATTTTAAGCAAATTAGATGTTGCTTTCTCTCGTGATCAATCTGAAAAAATATATGTTCATCATAAAATTCGCGAGAATGCCAAAGAACTTCAATCTTGGGTTGAAAGCGGTGCAGTTATTTATGTTTGCGGCAGCATACAAGGAATGGCAAGTGATGTCGATCAAGTCTTGACTGAGATTTTAGGAGAGACTCAAATGGACAGCTTGCGTCAAAACGGTCGTTATAGACGAGATGTTTACTAACAGTTCACAGATAAATTAAAAAACCGAGCTTAAGCTCGGTTTTTTAATGCTGATCTTTAGCTATCTATTTTTCTCAGATCGATTTCAGTGATCAACTGCACCCAAAAGTGCAGTCAGACATGATCAGTATTTCACAACTGTAAATATTAATATTTTAATGAAATGGACGAACACGTACTAAGAAATGAGATCATCTGAAATATTCAATCTACATGCCATACATTCAAAGATTTATGCTGATTTAGAAGAGAGTTTATAAATAAAATTAAGCTATCAACATCCATAATCAAAATTTAAAAGTAGCTTAACGAGGATAAATCAAAACATAAAACATGAATTGTAAAATAATAAAAATTTAAATTAGAAAATAAAGAGAATATATGGTGGGCGCTGACGGGATCGAACCGCCGACATTCTGCTTGTAAGGCAGACGCTCTACCAACTGAGCTAAGCGCCCTTATAGGGTAAAACTATAATTCTTATTATAATGGCGCAGCGGACGGGACTCGAACCCGCGACCCTCGGCGTGACAGGCCGATATTCTAACCAACTGAACTACCGCTGCATAGGTATTACACATATCCAAAGATATGGTGGGCGCTGACGGGATCGAACCGCCGACATTCTGCTTGTAAGGCAGACGCTCTACCAACTGAGCTAAGCGCCCTTATAAGAGTGAAACTTTAATTTTTAATGGCGCAGCGGACGGGACTCGAACCCGCGACCCTCGGCGTGACAGGCCGATATTCTAACCAACTG
>NZ_NEGH01000020.1 GCF_002135375.1 Acinetobacter sp. ANC 4558
CTTACCAATTATCAATGAAATATTTTCGATCGATCAATCAGTAAAAATCCACACAAGTTGTTCTTCATATTCTCTTAATGATCTCTCTAATACCTCGTCAGTACTAGATGATGGACTTCAATAAACTCAACAACTTAGCACTGCGTGCTTCGTTCGTTTCCGTCTATCTCGTCGGTATGGGGTGCATTCTAGACTATTTCAAAATCATTGCAACCCCTTTTTTTATGATTATCTTCTAGGTGTTTTATTTTTATGCATCACTTTGGATCATTATTATTCAATAAAACTCATAAGCACATAAATTTAAAGTAAAAAAACTAATTTCAAGTTTATGTGCTATTTTTCACTTATTTTATCTTTTTTATTTGCATATTCGTAATTAGTACTGGTTTTTCAGGAACATTTTGATGCATTGCATACTGTGAGGTTGAAACCATGGCAATTTTATCTACTACATCCATTCCTTTAGTCACCTTTCCAAATACAGCATAGCCATCATTAACTGTAGTTTTATTTAAATGCGGATTATCTACTAAGTTAATAAAAAACTGACTCTTCGCAGAATCTGGAATATTCGTTCTTGCCATTGCTAAAGTTCCACGCTCATTAGACAACGCATTATAAGATTCATTTTGAATAGGAAATCGAGTTGATTTTTCTATCATCTGTTCATTAAAGCCACCAGCTTGAATCATAAAACCTGAAATAACTCGGTGAAAAATCGTGCCATTATAAAAATTTGACTTTACATACTGTTCAAAATTTTTAGTCGAAATGGGTGCTTTATCATTAAAAAGCTCAATTTCAATAGGACCCATGTTCGTTTCCATAAGGATTTGAGTGTTCTCAGCATATAAATTACTACTTATTACTGTTGCGACCACTGCCATCAATACCGTATTTTTTAGCATAATAAAATCTCCTGATTTATCTTCACAAACTATAATAAAATTAAAGTGATATATTTATTTTATTTCTAAGGAAAAAATCTTCCAAATATAAAAGAGTCCTCTAAAAAAACCTTCTTGCTGATCCCAAAATTGTCGAAATTCTTTAAAAATTTCAATTGAATATTTTTTAGAACGATTCGATATAGGAGTTAAATTTATAAAACCATGCGTTTGATCTATATAGTTTTTATAAAAAATTTTCACTCCACTGTATTGTAAGCGGTGTGCATAGATCTCACCTTCATCATGTAAAACATCATGAGTGACTGTCACAATAAAAGCAGGTGCAATATTTTTTAACTGTCCAAACATGGGGGAAACTAAAGGATGATCTAGTTCTATCTGAAATTTTTTAACATATTGCTCTGTCATCATTTCAACATCTTGACCTGTCAAAAATAAGCCTTCTTTATATGCGTAATATGAAGGATATTTATTTTTAAAATCAGTTTTAGGATAAATTAATAATTGTGCACATGGCACATGATTTTTTTTCAAACTTTTTTGCGCAATAACCGTTGCAATATTTCCACCAGCACTATCGCCAGCAACCGCAATTCTATTTTTAAGAATTTTTAAATTTTTTCTATTTTGATAAGTCCACGCTAATGCATCTTCACAAATTTGAATGATTTTTTCTGGTCCAACCTCTGGCGCTAAAGGGTATTCAATACTTAATACTTGTACATTTGCGTTAATTGCAAGTAACCAACAGACCTCATCATATGAATTTACACTACCAAATATAAATCCTCCTCCATGATAATAAATGACCATAGGAAGTTTTTTATGTGGTGCTGGATGATAATGTCTTGCAAATATAACTCCGCTTTGCAAGGGTAAACGTAAATCTTCAACGTGCTTTACTTTTGTTGGTTTAAATTGAATAGAAATCATCTGTTTTTCAAACTGTTCCCGCGCATGGAGAAGATCTGTATCAATTAATTTTGTTTTACCTTGTTTATGTTCTATCGCTAATATGCATTTTATATAAGAATCTAATTGTGGATATTGATAAGAATAAGATAAAACATCCGCTAAAGACGTTTGCAGCCGCTTAGGCAAATGATCTAATACTCGAGCAGTAACACCATGCTTCCGATTTAATATTTTTTGGAATAGCATTTTATTATCTCCAATCATCCACAAAATTATAAGCAATATTTTATAATCACTAATTTATTCTACTTTTATTTCATGGTTTGTATTAATTTGAAAAACTTAAAGTAATTTCTTTCTTTTCTTGATCATTTTCATTTTATCAATAAAGATAAATCACAAGAAATATAATTAAAAAGAGCTTATCCATTGCTGAATAAGCTCTATACAAAAACTTCTAACAAGAAGAAACAACAGCGCGATAAAACCTTAAAATTTCATTTTAAAAATTCATAAATAAAAAGATAATTCAAATAAAACCAACCAATAAAAAACTTCTCTTGTGTTTTTATAGGAAAAATAATCTCTATTGATCAAGAGAAAAAATTTAAACATGATTGGTTAAACTAATAACTAGACTACTATTAATTCATAGCATTACATATTTTCAACTTTTAGTTTTTTAGATAAGTTTCATAAATTTGCCTATTTTTTTCAATTATTGATGTAATTGGTATCATTAATATTATTACCTTTTTCACTATAGTATTCCTTTTTTTAAAAAATTCAAGTATTCCCTAATTAAATCTATATTTTACGCTTGAATTTTCAAGGTATGCCCCTATTATTTACTGTAATCATGATATTTAAACTCATGGCAGTTTAACATTAACATCGTTAAAGCTGATGCCAATTAAGGACTGTACATGTTTAAAAACCCATTTAAACGGAGTAAATCAATGGCAACTGAGCAAAATGAACAAGCTCAAGATCTTGAGCAAGAACAAGTGAATCCAACTCAAGAATCCAATGAACAATCATTAATTACCGTTGAAAGTTTACAAGAGCAAATTAAACAATTCCAAGATGATTTAAAGCTAGAAAAAGCACGTACAGCAAATGCTGTGTATGAAGCACAAAAAAGTGTTGAACGTATTCAACGCGAATCTGAAAAGCATAAAGATGCGGTATTAGAGAAATTCGCTAAAGCACTTTTAGACTCTGTGGATAATCTTGAGCGTGCAATTCAAGCTGCAGGAGATGAACAAAATCCTGTATTGGAAGGGGTAGAACTCACTTTAAAATCATTGCTCGCAACATTAGAAAAATTTGGTATCACTGTGGTAGACACCGAAAATGGCTTTAATGCTGAACTACATCAAGCGGTAGGTATTGACCCTAATGCCAAAGTCAATGAAATTGGAACAGTTTTGCAAAAAGGTTATAGCTTAAACGGTCGATTGCTTCGTCCAGCAATGGTCATGGTAGGCGCATAAGCCTAAGAAATTCGAGAGTTTGTGAAAAATTTTCTTAAAAAGAACTTGAAAAATTTTGAACGGCTCTCATATCGGATAACAAGTGTAAATCACAAAAGAATTTTTGAGGAAAACATCGAATGGCTAAAATCATTGGTATTGATTTAGGTACAACAAACTCATGTGTTGCTGTTCTTGAAGGCGATAAAGTTAAAGTAATTGAAAATGCTGAAGGTGCACGTACAACTCCATCTATTATTGCATATAAAGATGGTGAAATTCTTGTCGGTCAATCAGCTAAACGCCAAGCAGTCACTAACCCTAAAAATACATTATTTGCAATTAAACGTTTAATTGGTCGTAAGTATCAAGATCAAGCTGTACAAAAAGATATTGGACTTGTTCCTTACAAAATTATCAAAGCAGATAATGGTGATGCTTGGGTAGATGTAAACGATAAAAAACTTGCACCACAACAAATCTCAGCTGAAATCTTGAAAAAGATGAAGAAAACAGCAGAAGATTATTTAGGTGAAACAGTGACTGAAGCTGTTATTACTGTTCCTGCATACTTCAATGATGCTCAACGTCAAGCAACAAAAGATGCAGGTAAAATTGCAGGCTTAGAAGTTAAACGTATTATCAATGAACCAACTGCTGCTGCACTTGCATTTGGTATGGATAAAAAAGAAGGCGATCGTAAAATTGCAGTTTACGATTTAGGTGGTGGTACTTTTGACGTATCAATCATTGAAATTGCTGACTTAGATGGCGACCAACAAATTGAAGTATTATCTACAAATGGTGATACATTCTTGGGTGGTGAAGACTTTGATAATGCACTGATTGAATATTTGGTTGAAGAGTTCAAAAAAGAGCAAAGTGTAAACTTGAAACAAGACCCACTTGCACTTCAACGTTTAAAAGAAGCTGCAGAAAAAGCAAAAATTGAGCTTTCTTCTTCAAATGCAACTGAAATCAACTTGCCTTATATCACGGCAGATGCAACTGGTCCTAAGCACTTAGTGATCAATGTAACACGTGCAAAACTTGAAGGTTTAGTCGCAGATTTAGTTGCTCGTACAATTGAACCATGTCGAATTGCACTACAAGATGCGGGACTTTCAACGTCTGAAATTTCTGACGTTATTTTAGTCGGCGGTCAATCTCGTATGCCACTTGTACAACAAAAAGTACAAGAATTCTTTGGTAAAGAGCCACGTAAAGATGTAAACCCTGACGAAGCAGTAGCAATGGGTGCTGCAATTCAAGGTGCTGTATTGTCTGGTGATAAAACTGACGTACTTCTTCTTGACGTAACACCATTAACACTTGGTATTGAAACAATGGGTGGTGTACTCACTGCAATTATTGAGAAAAATACAACGATTCCTGCAAAGAAATCTCAAGTATTCTCAACTGCTGCTGACAACCAACCTGCTGTTGATATTTCAGTATTCCAAGGCGAACGTAAAATGGCTCAACAAAATAAATTGTTGGGTAACTTCCAATTAGGCGATATTCCACCTGCTCCACGCGGTGTGCCACAAATTGAAGTATCATTTGACATCAATGCTGATGGTATCTTAAAAGTATCTGCGAAAGATAAGAGCACTGGTAAAGAGCAATCAATTCAAATTAAAGCAAACTCTGGTTTGAGTGATGCTGAAATTGAAGCAATGATTAAAGATGCTGAAGCAAATGCTGAAGAAGATCGTAAATTTGAAGAACTTGCTAAAGCGCGTAACGAAGCAGATGCTTTAGTTGCTTCTGCAAATAAAGCAGTTAAAGATCTTGGCGAACAAGTCACTGCCGATGAAAAAACTGCGATTGAGACTGCTGCATCAGAGCTTGAAGCATCAACAAAAGAAAATGATGTTGATGATATCAAAGCAAAAACTGAAACGCTTCAAAATATCATTATGCCGATCACTCAACGTGCTTATGAGGCAGCTCAAGGACAAGGTGGTGCTCAAGGTTTTGATCCAAATGCATTCCAAGGTGATGCTGCTGGTCAACAACAAAAAGCAGATGATGGCGTTGTAGATGCTGAATTTACTGAAGTGAAAGATGACAAGAAATAATTTGTCTACTTATCAGTAAAATTAAAGGTCACGTTTAACGTGACCTTTTTTATATCCAAAATTTATAAGTAGATTATTCCGCAATACTATAATAATTAAAGGATTAATCTAATATCGATAATCATAGTGAAAAATAATCAACTAAATATCACTTTAAACAAAAACAACACAACATACATTTTTTAGTTATATGTGTGATTAATATCAATTTATTTTAATTTTTTTTTATAACTCTTATGCGTTTACTCTATACAAACAAAAAATAACTATGTTAGGTTTTAATAAGTATATTTTTTATACAAATAAAACGATAACAACAACAAATATTTTATAAAAATAAGGTGAAAAAATGAAAACTATGTCTAAAGGCATCATTCTATGCTTCAGCTTACTCGGTTCCATGCAACTGTATGCAGCCAATGAAATTACCATTACTGGGCGTGTCATTGATTCTACTTGTACACTTACTGGTACGACAGGAACAAATACTGGTAGCAATAATATTGGCGTGTTGCTCGATACAGTGCCCGCATCGTCATTTACTGGACTCAATAGTACATTGGCAACAAAACCATTTAGTTTACAACTCACGCAAAGTAATGGTACAGCTCCTTGCGATAGTGTCAGTATTGCTGGGCTTAAAGGAATTAGCTTAAGCGTTGCATCTAGTGGATACATCAATTCATCGACTCTTCTCAATACGGCATATACTGGTCCAAATAATCGTGTAAATCTGCAAGTCTTAACAGATAACGATATCCCCGTAACCTTTGATACCACTTACCCAAATCAACCCAAAAGTGCAGTAAGTAGCACTGGTTTAATTACCTATAAAGCTCGTTACATCTTGTCAGCTACCACAGCAATTGCACAAGATGTGCAAGGTAAAGTAACTTATGTACTTGAATATAATTAAATTTAAATAATTTTTTAATGTTTTGTTGTTAGGGGATGAATGATGATACATCGTACACTGTTATCAATTTATATTTACACAATATCCAGTCTTACTCTTGCTGGTATAACCATTGATGGTACTCGTATCATATTTCCCTCTAACGCAAAAAGTACAAATGTCCAACTTCGGAACACCTTTAATACGCCAGCTTTAGCACAAGTTTGGATAGATAATGGAGATATCAATGAGATTCCAAATAATACGGAAATCCCATTTATACTTTCCCCATCATTGACTCGTATTGAACCACAAAAAGGTCAAATTATTCGGATTATTCCACTTCAAACATCTACATTGCCACAAGATCGAGAATCGCTCTATTGGTTTAATTTATTAGATATTCCACCAGAGAATAATCAGTTTGAAAAAGTAAATAAAATAGATTTCACAGTGAGAACACGTATTAAATTATTTTACCGTCCTACCAAATTAAAAATACAACCCATGGCCGCATATGAAGCACTATTATTCAGTCCAATAACAAATAAGCAAATCGAAATAAATAATCCATCTCCATATTATATTACTATTACCCAAATACAGGGTACAAATAAAAAGCAAGATATTCTTGATGACTCTATTATATTAAAGCCATATGAAAAAAAGCTGATAACTACAAAACATCATCTTGATAGCCCACAAATTGTATATACCTTAATCAATGATATTGGTGTTCCTCAAGAATTTATTAGTAAATATCCTACGTATAAATAGGTAATACTATGCTTAAAAAAAAATACTTAACACTTACAATTATGACTATTTTGCTTATTGAGCAAACATATGCTTTAGAAAACATAGAACAAAATATAATCGCATATAATAATTTAGCGACTTTTGATTCTTCAAATTTATTTGGAAATGATAGAAATATAGATTTATCTCGATTTCAGATTCAAAACTATGTCAATCCTGGTAAGTATCCAGTAAATATAATGCTTAATGAGCAAGACATTGGGCAAGCTGATGTGTTATTTGATCATTTAGATAGTAATCAATCTGCTGTTTTATGCTTAGATCAAGTACTTATAAAAAAATTAAATGTTACCGAGGAAAAACTTAAAAAATTACCCAATAAAGACTGTTTGTTAATTAAAGATATTGATTCCGAAGCCTATTATATATTTGATAAAGCTAATCTTTCATTAAAGTTATCTATCCCGCAAATCTATATAATTGAAAGGCCATTAGGATATGTTGATCCATCTTTATTTAACATGGGAGTAACTTCTGGCTTTTTAGGATATAGTTTCAACTATAATAAAAGCAATAATACAGAAAATAAATATTTAGCACTTTTTGGTGGTATTAATTTACAAGGATGGTATTTTCGACATAGTGGAAGTTTTACTTCAAATAATTCTGGGTTAGGAAACTATATCTCTTCCCAAAATGTATTATATAAAGATATTACTAAAATTAATTCTCGCTTAAACCTTGGACAATTTAATACGAATAATTACAATTTAGATAGCCTACCTATTTTAGGAGTTCAATTAGCTTCTGATATTGATATGTTGCCGTGGTCTCAACGATATTATGCTCCAGAAATTGAAAATGTTGCTCAAACGAATGCTTTAATAAAAATATACCAAAATGGACAAAAAATTTATGAAAAAACTGTTCCTGCTGGACCATTTAAAATTAGAGATCTAACTTCCTATACAGATGGAGATTTAATATTAGAAATTAATGAAACTGGTGGTGAAAAACGAATATTTACTCTACCCTTTCAAAATAATATGAACTTATTAAAAAAAGGGCGAATAAACTATAGCATTGCTGCTGGGCAATATCTTTATCAGCAACGTACTAGTCACGACTATGTTTTTCAAAGTAATTTTAATTATGGTCTCACAAACCATATGACAGGAATATTTGGTATAAATAGTTCCAGAGATTTTTATAGTATACTTTTAGGTAGTGCAATCAGCTCAGCTGTAGGTTCAGTTAATTTCCAAGTTGAAGCACAAAAATCTACAATATTTAATGAAGATCATAACGGCAAAAAATATAGCATAAATTATCGATATAACTGGAAAAAACAGAATTTAACTTTTAATTCTGACTATACTTATTATAATCACGACTATAACAGTCTTTCTAATCATTTATATTTAAGAAATAATAAAGACTATTTTTCAAGTAATTTAAATTTCATTTATTCTTATAATCTAAAAAATACATACGGGTTTTATCTCTCTAAAAGTTTTAAAAATTCAAACTATGGTTATATTAATTTTGGCTATCGAGATAATACATATTGGGATGATAATAAAAACTATCAACAATATATTGCCTCTTACAATAATTATTATAAAAAAATAAGTTATAATTTAAATATCACCAAAACTGCTTATTCCAATAATAATGATGATTTAAGTCTATATCTTTCCTTGAGTATTCCATTACAGTGGAAAAATAAAAATTTTTATTTAAACAATTATATTCAACATGATCATAAAAATGATCAAACATCGTTAAACTCCCAACTCTTTGGATATTTAGGTTCAAATAATGAGCTGAACTACAGTTTAGGCGTACAGCAAAACTTTAACAATTCTGATAACTCTTCATTTGTTGGATTTGCCAATTATCGTCTACCTGAAACGTCTCTTTCATCTACAATTAATCACAGCAATCAAGACACGCAATATTCAATCTCTGCGAATGGTGCCATTGTTGCTCATCCCTATGGTATTTCTTTAACAAATGCATCACCTGAAACATATACAATCATTCACGCTAAAGATGCTAAAGGAGCTAACGTTGAAAATGCATGGGGAGTAAAAGTAGATCGTTTTGGGAACGCAATATACCCACATAATACTCCATATACAATCAATACAATTACATTAAACCCCGCAAATCTTCCACTAAATATATCTCTAGCATCCAATCAAACTCAAGTGATTCCTCGAAAATATAGCGCTCAATTGGCATTATTTGATTCCGTAAAAACATCAAATATTTTATTAACGATTACATCAAAAATACTTCATAAATTACCAATAGGTAGCCAATTATTTAATGATCAGCATCAAGTTATTGGTGTATTAGGACCAACGCAGCAAGTCATTATTGATGATGAAAGTGCTTTAGCACATCCAATGCATTTGGCTTGGGGAGATCAGGAAAATGAATTCTGCTCAATTCCCCCATTAAAAGTAGAAGATGCTAAACCAAACAATATGAATGAATTTAAAATTATCAATGTGGAGTGTAAATAAATGAAAAAAATTCTATTATTCTTATTCTCATTGGTATGTATTCACACATATGCAGATGATGCTGGATGTACACGAAATATAATTGCGAATTATTCCATCCCGACTCAAACAATAACAACATTACCTCAAACTATTCCTTACGGTACGCTTGTTGGTCAACAAATTATCGGGAACTGCATTCTTAATATTTTTGTTCGTTCAGATTTTATTCCAAATTCAACCTTACTCAGTTCAGAAGCGCCTTTTAGCCTTAAAAACAATAATTTTCAAATTACTGGCGGAGGCCCTGGGCTTAATGATAGTGTCATTTTATCAAATGTAAAAAACTACATAATGCAAAATTTTAAAATTACGACATTAGCATTTAAAGATAACTTTAATTCTCCTACCCCCCCAAAAATAATAGTAAATAGCTCAACCACTTACAATATTATACCTGACACTAGCTCTTCCAATTTCACGGTTGAAAATAATGGGGAACTTTATTATCGTGGTAATCAAGGAGCTGGACAAACATCATCAGGAATGAGACTAAATCAATTTGCATTTTCTTTTGACCATACAAAGCCTTCTGCAAGTGTAATAAGTGCCTTACAAAATGCCACACTAGAAATTCCTTTGGGAAATTTACTCACCAAATACTTTATTTCAGGTTCCAGCTCAGACATAACAACAACCAATACAGCTGTTATTCTTAAATTGACCATAAATTTTACTTTACCGACATGTGCAGTAGATGTTCCTGCAACATTAGATATTGGTTCAACAACCATTCAAACTCTAGAAACCAATTCTTTTTCAAATAATACCCCTTTTCAACTCAAGATTATTTGTTCCGCTGCTATTCCAAATCGTACCTTTAAACTCACGGTGCAAGATGCTAATGATTTATCAAACATCAATACAACTGGTATTTTAAAAATTCAGCCAGGATTGGCAAATCCAAGTAATGTGGCTATACGACTGATGAATGGAAGTTCCCCATTTTCAATTGGTAGTCCATTTAATTACGCAACAACTGGAACATCTCCAACACAAACCCAATTTATTTACACACCATCTGCTCAATTATTTAAAATTTCATCACCTGTCACACTCGGTAATGTTGCAGGAAAAGCAAGATTTTTTCTCGATTACGATTAATAAGATGATACTTTTATCATCTTTAGTTTTTTAAAATATATCTTTATTTCTATTAAACTATGAATCATAGTAATAACAAAATTCTTTCTCAAATCTGGGTAATCATGTTGCTCATGACATTTCATGTCCTTATTATGGTATTGTTTAATTAGAGTTTTTATATTTTTACTTATGATTCATTCATGTTATCGTAATGTATGAATAAATTTATGGAGATTAATGTGAGCTATTATCATATCCTTGTAGAAGTGAATGATCACATCAGTACCATTGAACAAACTCGTGATATTGAAATATTTGATATCATTGAAATTCAACCCTATCTCCATTCTATTTTATTGCCGTTTTTCAATGAACAACTGATTGAAGTCGAAGATGAAAATATTGCATACAACGATATTTTACATTTAGAAATTAAACAAACTTTATTACCCATTAAAGACCTTATAGAAGAAGAACAGCGTTTACTCCCAAGTGATACAGATATTACGATCACTGCTTATGAAATTTTTAATAACCGTGATTTAAGTCAAGATGTTACAACGATTATTTTTGATCTGTTAGATGCAGTAAAACTTGCTCCTTAAACATAAAAAAGGTCTGCAAATTGCAGACCTTTTTTATGTTTAATCCATTACTGCATAATAGATTTTGCACTATCATTACGTAACGCATTTAAAATTTGTTGTCCAGCTCGACCTGTAGTCCCTAGGCCTAAACGGATTTGTTCTTGTTGAATCGCTTTACGCGTTTTATCACCAATTAAGCCATCCGCTTCACCAATATCATAACCACGTTGAAGTAAATATGTCTGAATTTCACGGCGCTCCGCACGTGAAGTTCCCGCATCATTTGTTGGCCATGCTCGTACAAAGACACCTTTTCCTTGTAAACGGTCCGACAAATGCGCTATGGCTAATGCATAACTTTCTGCTGCGTTATAACTATAAATTGCATCAAAGTTTCTAAAAACTAAAAATACTGGACCATTTGCACCAGAAGGTGCAAGTAAACCAGCTTGACTATTATCTGATAAATTATCTTGAATTAAAGGTGTACCATCAATTCGTGTTACACCTCTTGCAACCCAAGTTGACAATGCTTTTTTATTTCGACGACCTTCACCATCAATAGGCATACCTTGTGGAATTTGAACTTCAAATCCCCATGGTTGCCCAGTTTGCCAGCCCCGTTTTTTTAGAAAATTAGCTGTCGATGCTAATGCATCTGTTGTGCTTGAAACTAAATCTCGTCGACCGTCCCCATCAAAATCTACAGCGAGCTCTTCATATGTAGAAGGCATAAATTGTGTATGTCCAAATGCACCTGCCCAAGAACCTTTAAGTTGATCTTCCGTTAAATCTCCACGTTGTAAAATTCGCATTGCAGCAAAAAATTCACCACGGAAATAACTTTGTCGACGCCCTTCACAGCTTAATGTGCCTAAAGATTGTAATAAAGGATATTTTCCTGAAATATCTCCAAAATTACTCTCAACGCCCCAAACAGCAACGACAGTTTCAATCGGAACGCCATAAGCCGCTGACACACGATTAAGTACATCACGATGTTGTTGAATTTTTTGTTTTCCAGCTACAACACGTTCTTCATCTACCAATCCAGATAAATAATCCCAGATTGGCGTTGAAAATTCAGGTTGAAAATTTAATTTCTCAATAACCGAATAATCAGGTGTTAAATTTTGAGTATAACGATCATAAGTCGTTGCAGAGACACCTGCAGCAATCGCTTGGCTACGTAAATTAGCCAAACAAATCTGAAATTTGTTTTGTGAATTATTATTGACGTTATTCTCTATATTGGCGACAGATATAGATCTGTCTGATTTACCATTAATAATTAATTCTGCATGCAATTGAGAAACAGCAAATAGTGAAGATGCACAAAGAAAAGTAATGTAACGCATAAACGACCTAGAATAATTTTAAATTCAAATAGTAAAGTGAAGTTAGCATCATTTGAACAGAAAAGTAGAATAAAATCGTAAATTTAAATTCATAATCACTCTAATTGAATTCATATTTTAGAATTTAAATTTAAAAACCAGAAAAGTTACCCACATCATCTTTTTTAAATTCAAAATCCAATCATAATAAATTTAAATTCAAAGTCGTTCATTTTAAATTTAAAAGACCAATCCAAACTTATCCACAAAAAATAAGCGATGTATATTTTTAAATTTAAATAGCCAAAAATCATACATTTCATATATAAAACAAAATCTTACTAAAAAATTTAGTTTGTTTTTATAACACTTTTTAATTTTTTGATTCAAAATAATTAAATTCATATTTTTATATGATGATTCTTTGAATTTAAATCACCATATTTTGAATTCATATTTGACCTTTTAAATTCAAAAACCATATTTAAATTCATTTCAGCGTCAGTTTAAATTTAAAATGATTTTTTAAATTCATAATTAAAAAATTAAATTTAAAAAAATGAATTCAAAATTTTATGCACTATATAAATCTTCAATACTTGATCACAATCTATAATCGACATGACAAAATGCTTCATTTTTGAAAAGGCGCAATCATGCATGAATTGAAGAAATAAAAAAAGCGACCATATTCATGACCGCTTTTTTTACACTCAAATGGAATCTAAATGTTCATATCTTCGCTAAGTGCCAAAGGATTTGGAAGAATCTTAGCCAATTTTCGACATAAATTTGTCAGTTCATGGCTATCATTTGGCATTAACGTAATATGACCAATTTTACGACCTTCACGTTCAGTCTTATTATAAAGATGTAAATGAGCACCATTTAAAGCCAAAACATCTTCAGACTTTGGATATTGCCCAATAATATTCACCAATACAGTTGGACGAATGACTTCGGTTGAGCCTAAAGGTAAGCCCGCAACTGCTCGAATATGATTTTCAAATTGCGAACATACAGCACCTTCAATAGACCAATGCCCCGAATTATGTACACGAGGAGCCATTTCATTGGCATATAAACCTTGCTTGGTCACAAATAATTCAAGTGTTAATACACCGACATAATTTAAATGATTCAGCAAACGCGTAATATACTCTTGTGCAACGGGTTGTAAATCTGTGCTCTTCGGTGCAGGAACGATTGAATGCGACAAAATTCCATGATGATGATGGTTTTCAGCCAACGGCCACGTTTTGACATCGCCATTTTGCCCACGCACAGCAATAATTGAAACTTCTCGTGAAAATGTTACAAAGCTTTCAGCAATTAATGATTGTGCAGTACCAAGTTCTGCCCAAGCCTGAGTAATTTGATCTTCTGATCGCAAGACAAATTGTCCTTTACCATCATAACCACCTGTTGCTGTTTTTAATACAATAGGTAAACCCAGCTCTGCTACTGCAATTTTTAGGCTTTCAATTGAATCTACTGCTTTATAAGGGGCTACAGGTATTGCTAACTCATCAAACAAAGCTTTCTCAAGCAAGCGATTTTGTGCAATTGCTAAAGCTTGACGAGGAGGGTAGATGCTTTTACTTTTTTGTAGAACATCCACATCACTTAAAGGCGTATTTTCAAACTCAAGGCTAAATACATCTGCACTTTGGATAAAATCGTGTAGTGCATGCTCGGCTTCGCTCGAAAAAACCTGACCTAATGCGGCTGCAGGGCAATCTGCCGTGGCTTCAAAAAAAGTACATTGAATGTTTAGTGGCAATGCAGCTTGCGCCATCATCCGACCTAATTGTCCACCACCAAAAATACCGATGGTTTTATCCATAATATTTGTCCCGTATTATGCTTGACCCGGAATATTTTTACTCGCGACTTTTTCAGTTTGCGCAGCTCGAAAATCTACCACATTTTTTGCAATTTCAGGACGCGTTAAACCTAAAATTTGAGCAGCCATAATCGCTGCATTTGTTGCACCAGCGGGACCAATTGCAAGTGTACCGACTGCGATACCAGCAGGCATTTGCACAATAGACAACAATGAATCCACACCATTTAAAATTGAAGATTTAACAGGCACACCAAGAACAGGTAAATCAGTTTTTGCTGCACACATGCCTGGTAAGTGCGCAGCACCGCCAGCGCCTGCAATAATAACCTGAATACCGCGATCACGAGCCGTTTCTGCATATTCAAATAATCGATCTGGAGTACGATGAGCTGAAACAACCTCTGCTTCAAAAGGGACACCAAGCTGTTTTAGCATATTGGCAGTGTGTTCGAGCGTTGCCCAATCTGATTGAGAACCCATAATAATTCCAACGAGAGGAGTGTCTTGTGAAGCGGCCGCATTCATTGCAAATTTTCCAGAGATTAAAGAAAAAAGAGATAAATCTCGACGAGAGCCAAGCTTTAATAAGAGCCCCATATTATAGACTGATTTTTCATCTCAATAAAATTTTACAGACATGCTAAATGCTATTTTTTATTATTTTTTGACAAAAATTGAATAAAATAATCAAATCATCATTGTTGATTTTTAAGACTGACTACGAAATACAAAATATACACATCCAAGTAAACAAAGCCCAGCCCATAAATAATCTAATTTAAACGGTTGCTTAAATAAAAAAATCATAAACGGTACAAAAACTATTAATGTCATGACTTCTTGGGTAATTTTCATTTGACCTAATGACCAACCATGCTTTGCAAGCATACGTGTCGCTGGAATCATTAAACTATATTCAAATAACGCAATAAACCAACCAAAAAGGATTGCTTGCCAAACTGGAGCATTATGAAGAAATTTAAGATGTCCATACCAAGCCAATGTCATAAAACAATTGGATAAAATTAATAAAATAAAAGCATTAGACATATTGAGTTAAGCCCCTGGAAAGTTTCAATATTGTACGAATTACTCAAATCTCAGTAATAAAATTGATTTCAAAAAATTACATTTTTTATCTTTAAAAAAAAGATAAAAAAATCATTTCAATAATTATTATTCGACTCAATCAATATAATTGAAAGGGAAAGTAATCACTTAAATATCACAGCTAAAAAGTAAAATATACCTTCTTTATATTTTATAATAGTTTGCCATATGAAAAAAATACTTCTTATTTTATCATTATTTATTTTTACCAATACTACTCATGCTATTGAATCAGAAAACAATTTTCATTTTAATTCAGCATTATCTCAATTATCTATATCTTTTTATGAAAGTAAAAAAGATCCTATTTATTTACATAAAATGCTAAATATTCAGAAATTAGATTTTTCTATGGAAAGTTTAAAACAAGTCGATATTTACCTAGAAAAAGTAAGAAATAAAAACTTTAGAGATTTACCAAATAATCAGCAATGGGAAATTATTCTCAGAACTGGCGCATATGTTGGAGAAACAATCAAAAAAAATGATCAAAAGTCTCAATGGATTTGGGTCGATTATGAAACTGCTAAAAATAAGGACCCTGAATTATTTAATATGATGCCTGATTCTTCACTATATGCAGCTGTTTTAACCAATGGTGAAAATTATATATTTCCCTTAGATAAGGTCGCCAAATATTTAGAAAATGGATCTGAAGATAGTTTAGCTTTTTATGGTCAAGCTATACTAGAGATGCAAAATTAATTTGTATGTATTCAAAGAAGAAAACTATCTTTTCCATTAAAGCCTTGCTATCGTTGCTTTAAATCGAATAAATCATGACAACACCACCAAAAACAATGTGATGTGTCAATAAAAGAAGTGGAGTTCAACATATGCATCTGCATATTCTAGGCATCTGTGGCACCTTTATGGGTTCTTTAGCTTTATTAGCACGTGATTTAGGACATACCGTCACAGGGTCAGATCAAAATGTCTATCCACCAATGTCCACACAATTGGAGAATGCAGGCATTACCTTAATGCAAGGCTATGATCGCTCTCATTTGCAACCACATCCAGATTTGGTAATTGTTGGAAATGCCATGAAACGTGGCATTGATGCTGTCGAATATATGCTTAATGAAGGTTTAGCCTATATTTCAGGTCCGCAATTCCTAGCAGATCATGTTTTACAAGGAAAGCATGTCCTAGGTGTTGCAGGTACACATGGTAAAACGACAACTACAACAATGTTGGCATGGGTACTTGATCAAGCTGGCTTAAATCCAGGCTTTTTAATTGGTGGTGTACCTCTTGGTTTTAGTGAAAGTGCACGTTTAGGAGGTGGGCAGTATTTCTGTGTTGAAGCAGATGAATATGACTCTGCATTTTTTGATAAACGCTCTAAATTTGTGCATTACCACCCTAAAACAGCCATTCTAAATAATTTAGAATTTGATCATGCTGATATTTTTGATGATTTAGCGGCTATCCAAAAACAGTTTCATCATTTAGTTCGAACCATCCCAAGTGAAGGTCGCATTATTGCACCCATTATAGAACAACATATTGATGAAGTACTAGAAATGGGTTGTTGGACGCCTGTCGTTCGTACATCTTTGGCAGCCAATGACCATTGTGAAGTTTATGCAGAACAACTTTCTGCAGATGGCTCTCATTTTAAAGTTTTACAACACGGCGTCGTCAAAGGTGTTGTTAAATGGAATATGACAGGACAGCACTCAGTCGCCAATGCCTTAGCCACAATCGCAGCAGCTGAACACGTTGGTGTTTCAATTGAGACAGCATGTGAAACTTTGTCTAACTTTAGCGGTGTCAAACGTCGTATGGAATTGCTCGACACAATACGCGGTATTGAAATCTATGATGATTTTGCTCATCACCCGACAGCCATTAACACCACGCTTGAAGGGGCTCGTAAACGTTTAGGGCATCGTAAGTTATGGGCGATTATTGAACCCCGTTCTAATACTATGCGTATGGGAAGCCATAAAGATGGATTATCATATTCTGCACGTTTAGCAGATGAAGTCATTTGGTATCAACCTGAGGGCCTAGATTGGGATCTACAGCCTGTTATTGATACTGCAACCAACAAAGCTATACTTGCACGCTCTCTTGAGGACATTATCAAAATTATTGTGTCTGAAGCAGGAGAGGGGGATGCGGTTGTGATTATGTCCAATGGAGGTTTTGGTGGCTTACACCAAAAACTACTTGCTGAACTCAAAGCAAATGTAATTTCTTAGTTTTATATCTATCAAATACGCTAAGTATGATTAAACCGAGTTGAATATGACTCGGTTTTTTATGACTGATCATCATGATAAATTAAGTCTAAGAGAGAATCACGCCATATAAAAAGCTCTCATATTTTGAGAGCTTAATAATATTTAATTTTAAAATTTTATTTCAATTAAATTGAAAATGAAGAGCCACAACCACATGTTGTTGTTGCGTTTGGATTTTGCACCACAAAACGTGAACCTTCTAGCCCTTCAAGATAATCGACAACAGAGCCTATTAAATATTGATAACTTAATGAGTCAACTAACATTTTGACGTCACCATTTAAAAACTCTGCATCATCTTCATTTTGGTTTTCTGCGAAGTTAAATCCGTAAGAAAAACCTGAACAACCGCCACCCGTCACATAGACACGGAGCATAAGATCTTGGTTGCCTTCACCGTCACGCAATTGACGCACTTTTTTTGCAGCGTTATCGGTCATCACCAAAGCTTGAGCATTCATGTTCGGATTCCTCAGTACAATTAAATGTCTTTTTCAGACCATATATCTTATATAGTATACTCAATATATGGGCAATTATTCTGTATTTAAAGTTAAATCTGCGTATTTTTATCAGAATAATATTTTACAAAATATTATTTAGGAATAATCGTGATGTTTCACAGGATCACTCTAAAAATCATGATCGAAATGACAATTTACAATTAAATCGCTTTATTTGAAATATTCTTCTTTGATTTTTTGCTTTATCGTTTGCATCCATTAGAATAAGCCATCTTTTTTTTTAGAATTGATAGTCCAATGATTCAGCTCGATCAAGTTTCCTTACGCCGTGGTGGTCGTGTTTTATTTCAAAAAGCATCCATGCAAATCCATCCAGGTTGGAAAGTTGGTCTTACTGGAGTGAATGGCGCTGGAAAATCCACACTCTTTGCAACCTTACTTGGTTCAGTGACGCCAGATGAAGGCTACTTACATCGCCCACAAATCTGGACCGTCGCGCATATGGCACAAGAGATTAAAGCCCTTGATATGGCTGCAATTGATTTTGTGCTATCGGGTGATGAAGAGTACTGGAATATTCAAGAGAAATTAGCAAATTCAGACTCGTTAAATGACCATGATCTCATGCATCTTCATGGCCGATTTGATGAAATTGATGGATATTCTGCACCTGCAAAAGCAGCACAGCTAATGGCTGGCTTAGGCTTTATGGAACATCAAAATAAACTTTTAGTTTCTAGCTTTTCTGGTGGCTGGCGGATGCGTTTGAATTTAGCAAGAACGCTAATGAGTCGCTCTGATTTATTACTTTTAGATGAACCAACCAACCACTTAGATTTAGATGCCGTTCTTTGGTTAGAAGATTGGTTAAAAGCCTACGACGGCACACTCATTTTAATTTCACATGACCGAGATTTCTTAGATGCAATCACTGATCATATTTTACATATTGAAAACCAAGAATTAACCTTATACACAGGTAACTACTCAACATTTGAAACAACACGCAGTGAACGTTTAGCTCAACAACAACAAGCATTTGAAAAACAATTAGAAACACGCGTACATTTACAAAAATTTATTGATCGTTTTAAGGCAAAAGCCAGCAAAGCACGTCAAGCTCAAAGCCGAATTAAGCAATTAGAACGTATGCAGGACTTAGCGCCTGCGCATGTGGATACACCATTCACCTTTAGTTTTCGTGAACCTACAAAAATGAGTTCGCCATTACTGGCTATGGAGAATGTTGCAATTGGTTATGAAAATAAATTGATCGCCAATAGAATCAATTTACAAATTACACCCAGCACGCGTATCGGGCTTTTAGGTATGAATGGGGCAGGGAAGTCTACACTGATTAAAAGCTTAGTGGGTGATTTACCCTTACTCGGTGGCGAGCGAAATGCTTCTGAATTATTAAATATCGGTTATTTCGCTCAGCATCAAATGGATGCATTAGATGATCAGGCAAGCCCGATGTTACAGCTTGCACGTATTGCAGATCCTAAAATTAGTGAAGCGACTCTACGTTCATTTCTAGGAAGTTTTGGTTTTAGTGGCGAGCGTATGGACACCCCATGTGAAAGTTTTTCTGGCGGAGAACGCGCACGACTCGCACTTTCATTGATTGTATGGCAACGTCCAAATGTTTTAATTCTAGATGAGCCGACCAACCATCTAGATTTAGATATGCGCCATGCTTTAACAATGGCACTGACGGATTATGATGGTGCTGTCGTTTTGGTTTCCCATGAACGCCAATTAATTGCAAGTGTCTGTGATGAGTTATTCTTAGTACATGGTGGAAAATGTACCGAATTTGACGGGGATTTAACAGATTATGCAAATTGGCTACGCCAAGCACGTATTGACATGATTAAGCAAGGAGGCATTATTAGCGCTCCAGAAGCTGAAATCATTGAAAAAACGCCCGTATCAAAAGTTGATAAAGAAGCACAACGTAAATTAGCTGCTCAACGACGTGAACAAACACGACCGATTCGCAAGAATATTGAAAAATGTGAGTCTCAAATTGAAAAAATTCAACTTCGTTTACAAGGCATTGAAGATTTACTTGCCGATGGCACACTATATGAAGCCAATCGTAAAGAGGACTTACTTAAATTGATGACTGAGCAAACAGAATTGAAAATCAAACTTGAGCAAGCAGAAGAACAAATGCTAGAACTTATGATGACACTTGAAGAACTCGAAAGCTCATTTGAATAATTCAACATTCATTAAAATTAAATCGCAAAGTGGCTATTGTGACTTTGCGATTTTTTATACTAGACGAAGCTAATAGCCAATATCAAAAAACTCAAGCGCGTTGTTTAGACGTTTTCTTTAAAAACTTAAGTTCTGTAATTTTCCAACCTTGCTCATAAATCCAGTGTTCTTGAATTAAATGCAGGTTTTGATCTAAACCAATTAATACATCACATATTGTTTCATCACGATTAAATTCAAATTCTTCAAATTCAATCTCTGGATTTCTAGGTTTCCACACGCCATTTTGCACGGCATGAGTAATACGATCATAGCGCGTATAATTACTTTCTACGCGTCCATCTTGTTCATATATCACTTTAAATGTGTCATGTTCATATTGAGCAAGCACTTCACAATTACCCGTGAAAAATGCATTGATCCAAATATCACGGCTATGTTCTAGTTGTAACTCCATACCGACACCCTCTTATTAGATAAGATTAGTCAAACATTATAATATTTAGAAAATAAGTCAATTGAATAACAGTATCATCTTACATCTTCATAGAAGGTAAAATTCAAAAAGATGTGCTTTCTTTTTTGTTCAATAATGATCATTTTACTTTTAAATTCAATTTAAAAATAAAGCATCGAATGATGCTTTATTTAACTCAATTAAAGTCCAAATTCTTTAAAAATTTCTTCAATTTTTTCTGCGGGATAAGCACCTGATACTTTAAATCCATTAGAAAAAATAATACTTGGTGTACCTGTAATTCCAATGGTTCGTGCTAATGCAAGATTACGATCAATTGGATTCTCACAAGTAGCTTTTGAACTAGGTTGGATCCCTTTTGATATTAAATCTGTCCATGCCTGTGCAGGATTTTTCTCACAAAATACCTGTTTAGACGGAATTATTGATTGTGGTTTAAATGGAACAATAAATGTATATATTGTTACATCTTTCAGTTTTTTTAATTCTTCTTCTAAATTTTTACAATATGGACAATTCGGGTCTGAAAAAACAACTATTTTACGTGTTCCGCTACCTTTTACAATTTTTACCGCATCATTTAAATTAAGTGCATTCCAATCAATACTATTTTGTTTAATTAATAGATTTTTACTTAAATTTTCTTTATCTTTTAAACGAACCATTGTTCCTGCTAATAAATGTTGAGCATCATCATTTACATACACCAATTGCCCACTCATAAAACCACTATAAATTCCTTTCATTTCTGTTGGCTGAAGATTATCAATTTTTATATCAGGATAGTTTTTTTCTAAATTCCGTTTCACTGTATCTACGTTTGCAAATGTAAATGTAGAAATTAACGCACTTACCAATAATATTGTTTTTTTCATTTTAAAGTCATACTCAAATGTATAATTAACAGCTCATTATAACAATTTAGTTCTTCTATTTTGTTTAATTTTCTTTTTAATCTTCATTCTATATTCTTAGGTCGTGTTCCACGTGAAACAATTAAATCATCAATATTCATTCCCCGATTTAGGTTGAGAGTTTTTAATAAAATACTGCTCAACTATCTTATTTTTTTAATTAAAAAAATAGATCAACTCCCTTCATTATCGCTAAAGAAATTGATCTAAAATTAAATTATTTAGCTACATAATCACAAGCAGCAAAACCAGTTCTATGATTAATCGCACCATATTCAACTAACAGCTTTGCTGTATCTAGATGTCCATTTCTACAAGCAAATGTCAATGCATCTTGGTCATAAGCAGGATGCTTGGTATCTACTTCTGTTGTCACTAAATTTGTTTTTGCACCTAAGTCTAATAAATATTTAACAATCTCATTACGCCCATTACTTGATGCAACAATGAGTACAGTCTCACCTTGCATATCTGCTTTTTGATCATCAATATCAACTTTATGTTTCACCAATTCATGTGCTTTTTTAAATACATTAACATTCTTACCAAGACCAGCAGATTTCATTACACTTAAAACATCACCACGGTCTGGCGCCCAAATATTTGCACCTTGCTCAATTAAATAATCAAAAATATCTTCATAACCAATAAATGCAGCCCATCCTAATGCTGTTTGCTGCAATGAAGCATCATCCGTAGCCTCTAGATTTTGTCCATTTTCAACCATTTTTTTAACTTTAGCTAAATTTCCTTGTTTTACAGCATCAAACCATACTGCATCTGGTCCAGTTGAGGGCTGATTATAAAACATCCTCCATCCGAGTTTATTAGGATTAGCAATATCTTGCATCTCAATAAGATCAAACCTAAACTGCTGATATCCAATTGGGTTTTTAGAGTTTAATACCTCATATTTTGTTATTGAAGTATTGATTGAAAGTTCAGCTTGTGAAAATTGAGCAGTCGCCAAAAGTGCTGAAAAAAATATTATCTTTTTGAAATGCATAGAAATCCCAGTCATTTTATATCGTATAATTTTTATGAAAAATATCACATTATTTATTTTTAATGTTAAATTAAATTGATTTTTATTGTTGTATTTTTTATATTTTTTGTTTATTTTTCACCCAATATTGTAAAATTCAACATGATCTTTTTTTCATATAATTATTATTAAAACAATTAGATAGCACCATTACACAATAATATTTTCATTAATGATTGTCCCATAATAAATAAGCCCAAATAACAACAATCACTAAAAATTCTTAACAGTGCTCTCTTATTAAAAACTATTTTCCAATACAGAATGTAATATTAACAATATAAATATTAAATATCATAAAGTTGAAACAAATTTACTTTTCAGGTGACTAATGTGTGCCTATTTTCCTCAAGGGTAGGGCTTTTGTGTATTCTTTTATCTATTCCTCAAGAAATATCATTCCTGTTTGAGAGTTGCAGTATGCCATCAAATAATATAGTGAACCAAAATTTCACTATACCACTGAATATATTGAATTAAAATTTAGAAACGACTCAAAGATACAAAACATTTCATTTAGTTAATGTGCAAAAATATAGCATACCTTGACACGTGCTCACCTTAAAACGGAATATTTAAAATGATCGAATTGTCTTTATTGTTATTTAAAAAAAGAAAAGAACTTACATAAAATTTTATATAAAAATTAAATTACATGAAATCAGTAAATTATATAGAATATAAGAGAATTTAAGGATAGTTACGGCTGTAACAAATGGCAAAAAAATTAAAAATTTTTGTATCTTCAACTGTTTATGGGTTTGAAGAACTTTTAGATAGGGTTTATACATTACTATCTACATTTGGATATGAAGTATTAATGTCTCATAAAGGAACTGTACCGGTTCTTTCTACTGAAAGCGCTTTTGATAGTTGCCTAAGAAGCGTTGAGGAGTGTGATCTTTTTCTAGGCATTATTACTCCTAAATATGGTACAGGTAAATTAGAAGCTACTGATCCATCAATTACTCATTTAGAAATGTTAAAAGCAGTAGAGTTAAACAAACCTAGGTGGTTCTTAGCACATGACCATGTTGTATTTGCACGCTCTTTACTTAAAGATTTAGGATATAAAAATAAAGAAATGAGAGAAAGTTTAACTCTACATAAAAATTCAAAATCTATTGAAAATTTAAAAGTAATAGATTTATATGAAGATGTTACTTTGGAAGGATTACCATTAGAAGAGCGACAGGGTAATTGGGTACAAAAGTTCGAAACTAATGATGACGTTAATTTATTTGTAGTTGCCCAGTTTTCAAAGTATCTTGATGTCGAGAAGATACTAGAAGAACAGTTTAAGGATACTAAATTCTTTTTAAATAGAAATGAAGGTCAAGCATATGTTTAATTCTATCGATCTCCATGACCTAACTTCTAATGGCCTTAATGACCTTTCAACAGAACAAATGATTAATCAATGTGGCCAGATAATTTGTGGCTTCCTTAATAACAAAGGTGGATACAAAAAGTTTGATGTAACATCCAATCTTGATGAAAACTATTTTTTTGACACATTAGAACAAGAAATTAGTAGTTTAATTGTTCCTTCAGCATTATTTTCACTTATGTTTGAAAAATCAAAAAATACTAATATATATCAACTGTGTATAGATGTGCCAGCAGGAAAAGATATTCCATATTCATTCAAAAATAAAATTTTTATAGAAAGTGATGAGATAGTTCATGAAGCTGATAGAGACTGTATTTTAGATATGGTTCTTAGAAAGCAGATTGAACCTGAAAGATGGGAAAGAAGATACTCTACTGGTTTGAAAGATGAGGATTTGTCAAATCACGCTTGCAAACGATTATTTACAAGTAAAAAAGTCCAAAATCTTTACAGAGGACATCAACCAGCTAATGTAACTCATGCGCTAGAAGTTTTATCTCTTGCAAGTTATGGAAAAATTACAAATGCTGGTGATGTTCTTTTATCAAAAAATCCTGCTAAAAGACATCCACAAACAAGGGTGAGAGCCGTTTGCTATAAAAACAAATCCGATAGTGAATATATTGATTACAAAAATTTTGAAGGTCCTCTCGTTGAGATATTTGAAGATGTTTATGATTTTATAGAACGAAATACTCCAACTATCATAAAGTTTAGAGAAGATACAAATCAAAGAGAAGAAGTGCCACTTTATCCAGCTCTTGCTGTAAGGGAAGGATTAGTTAATGCTTTTGCTCACAGAGATTACAGCAACTTTTCAGGTGGGATTAAAGTAGAAATATCTTCTAATTCTCTTCAAATTTGGAATTCTGGTTCATTTCCAGAAGGTGTAAGTATTAGCACATTAGAAAAAGGAAATATTTCTATTCTAAGAAATCCAGATATAGCCCATATTTTATATTTACAAGGTTACATGGAAAAACTAGGCCGAGGTAGTATTACTATTAGATCTGAATGTAAAGAAGCTGGACTATTAGCTCCTGAATGGTTATCTGAGAAGGCTGGAGTTAGTTTAACTTTTACTCTACCTAATAACTTTTTAGATAAAGCCCTTAATAAAGCTAATCTAGAAGTAAAATCAGAAGCTGGACCGGAAGCTGGACCGGAAGCTGGACCGGAAGCTGGACCGGAAGATAAACCGGAAGATAAACCGGAAGATAAACCGGAAGATAAACCGGAAGATAAACCGGAAGGTGAATTAATAAACTTCTGTCGCCAGAATATCGAGATTTCTAATTTGCTTAAAGCTATTGATAATACTTTTAGTCGGAAGGAAATCCAAGACAAACTACGATTTAAGGATAGTGAAAGCTTTAGAAAAAACTATTTAAAACCAGCTCTTGAAAAAGAACTAATAGCTATGACAATACCAGATAAGCCAACGAGCCCATCTCAACGTTATTTTTTAACTAAATTAGGTGAAGACGTTAAAAAACTTCTCGAATTAGAAAAGTGATTGTTTAAAAATACAATAAGTAGATAGCTAAAAACTTCTGCTTATTGTATTTATCCAATATCGGTCAAAGCATTAAATTTATCTATTAATGCTGTAAATAACTTCATTGCTATAACCTTTTTTATAAAAATATACTTACATATGGCACCAATCATCTTTTAACGACAAGGTGTAATTAAAATCGCTATCCCTCTATGGTTAAAATGACCATTTAGACTCATCTCTTTTTTATGGACTCCGAAAATTCGAAATTAAGCCGATATTGAGGTTCAATTGTTCTTTTTAGATGTTTTATTATACTGTGTACTTATTAATTAGAAAGGTTTAGAGCTTAATGAGTATACCTAATGATTTATATTGGAATAATCAGAATAAACAGGTATTAACGGCAAAATATAAAGAGCATCTGTAAGAGAGTGGGCTTGAAAATACATTCGATAATTGTTATGGCTACATTTGTCAAAATTACGGATTAACAGTTTCTAAGAAAGAATTTGGTGTTTCTACAAGTATAGCTCTGGCAAAGGTCATATCAGGGCAGCAACCGAATGATTATAGTTTTTAAGATTAGAGCACTAAGCCTCTTCCAGGAGGTTTTAATACCTGTAATTTGGAGATCGAGTACCTGACAGACCTTAATGCAACTCAAGCAGCAATTCGAGCTTGATACAGTGAAAAGACGGCCAAGGAGATCGGGAGCGAAAACCTCACAAAACCTAACATTCAAAAAGTGATTGAAGAAGTGCGAGCCAAAGTATTAAGAAAGTAAAATTACGCCGTCTTTTATAGTTAAGAAACCTTATATTCAAAATACATGAGACCAATCTTTTAGCTCTTTGTATCTGTCAAAACTTATTATTAGAAAGTAAGTATTTGGACTCACACTATATAGTAGGGTCATCCAGATTTAAATAATCTCCCAAAATATTAGGAGATTGACTCATGCTACGTTTGGCCATACATCAGCATATTTAGAATTAAAAAAATTCACCTGGATAAACTCGATATAAGATTACCCGATTTCTATAAAAAAATTTATATACGAAACGCCGCACAAGGTATGTCATTTTGATGTGGTAACAGACAATCGTCTATTACAGGTTTTGATGTGGTAACAGCATTTTTTTGATGTAGTAACATAGTCTAAGTATATAAAATGATCAAAAGTACATACAAGATAGATATGAGCCAGTTACATGTAATTATCCATAAAAAAACATTGAATATTGATAGTTGCATATTGCTGATATGCTAATAATTTTTTGGGAAAAAATTGCTTAATTTTTATGAACCCAGGCCTATTAGATTTGAAATCTGAAAGTTCGTATTCTGCACTTAAAATGGCGAATTTGAACGGTAGTATTGGTTTGTGAGCAACGCTGCTTCAACAGCATTTCAACGGACATTCACAGAATGTTAATTCCAATCAGCTATTTTTCAATAAACTTTTCTATTTTATCCATAAACGCGTTATGGAATGCTATAGCTGCAGCATTGGCTTTGCGTTCATACATATCATGCTTATCAACCATGGCCTGGAATGTTTTTTTGTTTTTATTAAGTGGCTTATAGACCTTTTTAAGAAATGGTATCTCTTCGCGCTCTAAAGGCCATCCAAGCTTAATTCGCATTCGCTGCATATTAATTCTTGCCACATGCTCCTTGTTGCACTGTTGAATGAGGTAGTTGAGTTTGTGGCACTTTCTGCATTTAAATTGCCCATCAACCAAATATAGTTTTGCCGCACGGTTACCACAATCTTTACCAGGACATATAAACCAGTACCTGTGATTGCCATAATTGCATGGTGTGCTGGTTACTTGGATGCGTAGCTGGTGACTGACATCATTTTGTGTAAAAGACAGAATTAAAGCACCGTGACGATATTCATAACCCATTGATGAGCTAATTTTGTTATCTAGTTTCCATACCCAAGTACCAGAGGCGCCGTCTACAAGCATGTTGGATCTGGCCATAGTTCGACTGTCTATATTCAGACAATCTTCGACCGTACGCTTACTTTCTCTTTTCATGCATAAAATCCGCAATAATTGCCCCAAAATTCGCATCAGATACCACTCAATTGCCTTTTCAAGGCCGTTTTAAGCATAAAAAATGCATAAAACGGCATAAAAACAACGTCAATTGCCCTTATTTACGCATAAAACACCATGTTTTAAGGAGTATGTGTCAAGGTAATTAAAAATCGATTTACTTAATATTAATCAATATATTAGGTTAAAAACCTGCAAAACACGTTGCATTATTTTACTAATGATTTAGGTCAGATTTGAATAAAAAATGGGAGCCGAGTACAGAAAGGACGTAAAACATAACTATAGACTGGGCATGTCTGGTATTCGTAACTGGATGGGCAGGGGAGCTTGTTGTTCCTGCATGGTGATAATGACCATTCAACACTTATGGAAACTTGGCCACATTTAAAATGCTACCAAGATCCAGTTCGAGCACTTTCCTTGAAAATACTTGATGATTCTTGATGAAATTGGGGTTTTATCAAAATAGCTATAAACCTTATTACACATGGCTTAGAGGTCATTTTAGATGGGTTTATACTTATGGCTCATCAAGGATGATTTACCCCTTCGAGATTTCAAATCCAATAGAGCGTTATTGCTGTATCTAGATATACGGCGCTATACAAAGCGATCTATTTACCTTGATGAAATCCAAGCTCATCAAAGTAAAACTAAACCATGCGGCACATAGCCTTAAGATCATTTAGGGGCGCTTTATAGTTATGGTCCATCAAGGAAATGAGCACGGTGAAATACACATCTAAGCACCAGGCCGATTTAGAGATACGTAGCAATACAGATCGGCATATATGCCAGTACGTTTTCACGTTATAAAGTTCGAATTCTAAATACTGAATTTTGTTATACGTAGTCATAAAGACTTACTTTGACGGAATTGGGTTTCCTAAAAATAGCGTTAATCCTTTCTGTGTATGGTCTAGAGGCTGTTTTAATGGGCTTTCTACTGGTGCCTTATCAAAGGACTATATAGCTAAAATACGGCGTTTTGGTTGCCATAAAAAGGACTTTATCTATTAGACTACATCAATCTAAAGCACCTACTCAGCCAATAAAAAACCCCCAGCTAAGGAGACTATTCGATTATTTATTTTTTCCGCTGTTTAACTATTTGTTTTACATCCTTGATAGCTTCCTGAAAATGCCTTTCTACTGGTGTTTGATAATCTATGTATTGTTGCTTGTATTTGGCATGTTCTAATTGTGCTTTCTGTTTAGCTTGAGCTTGGGATATTTTTCCAGCATGAGTCAAAATTTCACGATCAGAAGCCATTAAGAATTTGTCTAATTTCGCTATCCAATCTTTCATATACTGAATAGCCACCAAAATTCTAGACACACATAACCATCTTTTGATGGGCTTTTTCATAATCTAACGGAGAACGTTGTCCATTGGAACCATGCCTTCGTTTTGAGTTATAAAACATTTCAATATATTCAAAGATATCTGACCTAGCCTCAGTTCTAGATGCATATATTTTCTTCTTAATTCTTTCTCGCTTTAACAACTGAAAGAAGCTCTCAGCAACGGC
>NZ_NEGH01000021.1 GCF_002135375.1 Acinetobacter sp. ANC 4558
TGCGATTTATACAACAAATGCGATTGAATCGTTGAATAGCGTGATCCGCCATTCAACCAAGAAGCGAAAGATCTTCTCTTCTGATGATTCAGTAAAGAAAGTCATTTACTTAGCAACAACCAATGCTGCTAAGAAATGGACAATGCCAATTCAAAATTGGCGTTTAGCGATGAATTGGTTTACGATTCAGTTCGATGATCGATTAAAAGATCATTTATAAAAAATCGAACTTACACAAAATAATTTACAGGCTCTATTCCAACTAATAACATCCCTAATTAATTTCTAAATAAGGTGGAGGTAAGCATCTAAAGTTCATATTAATGTAGTTACGGATATCACCATCCCTGCTTCACTTATAGCAACTTCCCAAACTGCATGGTCTTCAGGTAATAACTCTAATTCATTACCACTCTAATATAAATTAGTTGTTTCTTAATAAACATTTTCATCTAACTATTCCATCAATTAAAAGCTCTACTTAAAGTTTGTACTATTAAAACTTTCATTGATATCCATGCTAAAGACTCACAAATATGGAAAAGCAAAGACCTCATACTCAAATTTTTACTTAAATTTAAGGCATCTCATCAATAAACCATTTTTAAATTTTTGTATAGCATAAGTATTTTATTAACAAAATTAAGCTCGGGGCAAATAAAACCATAATAACTCCTGAAATAATCATAGTCAGGCTTGCAATAACCCCCTCTAGTTCATGATGTTGTCTTGCTCTCGCAATTCCCATTGCGTGTGCACCATTTCCAAAGGCTGCACCATATGCTATTCGATTTTTATATCTCATCCACATTAAAAGTAGATCCCCTAATAACATTCCAACGAGTCCTGTAATTACAGTAAATAATGGGATTAAGTTTATAGATCCACCTAATTTCTCTGTCAAAACAAGTGCAAATGGAATGGAAATAGAACGTGATAATAAACTATTTGTCACAATATCATCAAAATCGAATATGCTTGCTAATCCCCAACTACTTAAAACACCCACTAACATTGATATACTTGAACTGATGATTAAAAGCTTATAATGTTTTTTTATAATGTCTCGATAACGGAAAACAGGAATCGCAAATGCCACCATAATAGGGCCTAACATTGCAACCAAATATTGTGTATAATAATAATAATCTACAAATTCATGTTTTAATGTGAAAATTAAAGCAATACTCAAAAGTGGTACGATAATAATTGGCGAGAAATATATTTTTTGTGTACGAATATATAATTTTTGGGCAAATAAATAACACAAGATTGTCCAAATTAAATAAAATATTCCCCAAATATTTATCATTGAAAATCATCCTCTTTTAAGAATATTTTTACAATCCAGACCGAAACCATCATAACTAACGCGGTACTAATGATAATAACAGCTAAAATTTTCCAACCACTTTGCATGAGTAACGCTTGGTACTGAATCACACCAACAACAGGAGGAATAAAGAATAATAATAAATTGCTAAGTAACATATCGCCACCATATGCTACAGATTCTAATTTTAACCATTTAACTTCAAATAAAAAAAATAGTATAAAAAAACCAAGTATTCCTGAGGCAATTGGTAATAAAAATATCTTTTGTAAAAAATATGCAAAAGCCCAAATCAACAGAATTATGATGATTTGAATAACCATTTTCTGAATTGATTGAAGCTGAGTAATTGCCATTTATATACCTTAAAAACTTAATATAATTTAACTCAAATATTATGTAATTTATTTAAAAATAAACAAATTAATTAGGGTAAAAAAGCAGCATGTGTAAGGGCTTTATTATGTTGAAGTCTAGTTTGCATATATTCCGCATAAACAGAAAGCTTTTCGTAAATATGTTCTGTATAAAACATATCTTCGACTAAATGAATCGCTTGTTCCTGACTATAACTATGATCACACCATAATAGTTTGGCATTAAGCTGAGAAAACTGTTCACATAAAGCAACATATTCATCATCTTTATTTTTAAAAACAAGTTTACGCATATTAAGTTGACTAATATCAATCATCTTATCTTGTGAATTGGTTTCAATAATATGAATTCTCACTTTAAAAAACTGTGCTAAATCATGTAATCTATCTAAATTTATATTTAAATCTGTGATTAAAAAAATCTGTGATACATCTGCCCGACATAATGCTTTAATGAGTGAAAAGTAAAGAAAATCTATATCACTCAAATCAGTTTGACTTAAATCTAAAAAAATATTTAATGCAGATAAAACTTCATCTACTTTTAAATTCTGTTTTTGTTCAACTTGATAATAGTGATTCAATATATTTAACACAGATGAAGTTGCTTTACTCTGATAAATAACAGTTTTATTTAAATTTGCCAAAATGAACGGCGCAAATAAAAAAGCAATATTCAGTTGTTTATTTTGTATTGGTGATTGCACAATATATTGAACTTTAGCCGTCGAAAACTCACGTAATACTTTTGCACGCAATAAAGTTGCTTCTAAATTGACATAATGTTGTTCAAGCAAATATTGCAGTTGTTCTGAAATTTTTTGTGTCTCTACAATTTCTGAAATTATATTTAATTTCTCTGTTATAAACACCATATCACCATCAAAATTATAATCCTTTCATAATAAGAATTTTCACCTGATTTAAAATGAATAAGTAGTGACAATAAAGCAGAAAAAAAATATAACAGAATATTCTTAATATACGTTCTGTTATATTTTTTTGTTTAACCTTTTGTACCTACTTAAGACCTAAATTATAGATCAAGATCGTATCGTTTATTTTTAAGTAGGTAGTTTTTATGAAACAATCTATAAATTCATCTCTCTATTTCATTTTGCCTCGAGATAAAAAATCAGATATTCAACATTCAGTTCATGGATGGAAAATATTATGAGTCTTGGTATAGCGGCATTAGAACTCGCTCGTATACAGTTTGCCTTTACTGTTTCTTTTCACATTATATTTCCTGCTACATCTATTGGTTTAGCCTGTTTTTTAGCTTTACTCGAATGGAAGTGGCTCCGTACTCAGCAACCTATTTACAAAGATTTATTTAAATACTGGATTAAAATTTTTGCAGTTGCTTTTGGCATGGGGGTTGTTTCCGGTGTTGTTATGAGCTACCAATTTGGCACCAATTGGAGTGAATTTTCACGTATTGCAGGTTCTGTCACTGGTCCTTTACTAACCTATGAAGTACTCAGTGCATTTTTCTTAGAAGCTGGATTCTTAGGAATTATGCTTTTTGGCTGGGGCCGCGTGAGTGCAAAAGCCCACTTCTTTGCGACATTAATGGTTGCAATTGGTACCTGTATTTCCATGTTTTGGATTTTATCATCGAATAGTTGGATGCAGACACCGCAAGGTTTTTCAATTGAAAATGGCATCATTGTACCTATTGATTGGTGGGCTATTGTCTTTAATCCATCCTTTCCTTATCGCTTTGCTCACATGGCAACTGCCGCATTTCTGGTTTCATCACTGCTGGTTGTTGGTGCATCTGCATGGCATTTATTGAAAGGACGTCGTGATGAATTAGTTAAGAAATCATTTTCGATGGGTCTTTGGATGGTTTTAATTACCTCCTGTTTACAAGTTGTTATTGGCGATCATCATGGTTTAAATACTTTACAGTACCAGCCTGCTAAATTAGCAGCCATTGAAGGACATTGGAGTACGAATCATGACCATGGTATGCCATTATTATTATTTGCACTGCCAGATATGAAAGATGAACGTAATTATCTCGAAGTGGGTATCCCTAATCTTGGAAGCTTAATTCTAACACATAGCATGGATGGTCAAGTTACTGGATTAAAAGACTTCGCACGAGAAGACCGTCCATATGTACCCATTGTTTTTTGGAGCTTTCGCGTCATGGTTGGCTTAGGCATACTCATGGTACTTCTTTCACTGACAGCATTATGGCTACGTAAAAAACATCGATTATATGAATCATCATGGTTTCATAAATTTGCCATGTTGATGGGACCAACGGGTTATATTGCGCTACTGGCTGGTTGGGTAACCACCGAAGTGGGTCGTCAACCTTGGGTGGTCTATGGTGTCATGCGAACTCAAGATGGACTATCCCATACCGTTAGTGCAAATCAAGTGGGTTTAAGCTTAATTATTTTTGTTTTGGTCTATATTCTGGTATTTGGCAGTGGAATTTACTACATGCTGAAATTAATTAAAACTGGACCAATATTCTTAGAAAATGTAATGCATGAAAAAGTTGGACCTGGACATTTTAAAACACCTTTACGCCCACTTAGTGCGCTAGACGATGAGTTTGATGCCCTAGAGCAACCGCAGAAAATATCAGAGATCAATCAAAATAAGGAGAAGCAGCATGATTGATTTAGTGCTTATTTGGATTGGTATCATAGGTTTAGGTGTCCTGATTTATGTCATTTTAGATGGTTTTGATTTAGGCATTGGAATTCTTTTTCCTTTCATTCCAGATCAACATGAACGCGATGTCATGATGAATACCGTCGCACCTGTTTGGGATGGCAATGAAACATGGATGGTATTAGGCGGTGCAGGTTTATATGCAGCATTTCCGTTGGTCTACTCTACCGTATTATCCGCTCTATATTTACCCATCACATTCATGGTCATTGCCCTCATTTTTCGCGGTGTTGCATTCGAGTTTCGATTTAAAGCAAAGCGGACCAAATATTTATGGGATTATGCTTTTATATGGGGCTCAATATTCGCTAGCTTCTTTCAAGGTTTAATTTTAGGTGCTTATATTCAGGGTATTGAAACAACACATGGCATTTACAGTGGTCACACATGGGACTGGTTGACACCATTCTCAATATTTTCAGGCTTAGGGGTGGTGATTATGTATGCGACTTTAGGTTGTGGTTGGTTAATTCTAAAAACTGAATCCAATCTACAATCATTTATGTACAAGCTCATGCCTAAACTCTTAGTCACATTAATTCTTATTTTTTTAGGTGTAAGTTTATATACTCCACTCACTCACCCCGAAATTGCTTTACGCTGGTTCTCATTACCTCATTTAATTTATTTCAGCCCTGTCCCACTTTTGGTCATTATGTTTTCTATCCTGATTTTAAATGCTTGCAAACATAAAAATGACATTAAACCCTTTATTTATAGTTTAGCACTGGTCTTTTTAGCATTTACAGGATTTATCATCAGTTTATGGCCGAATATCATTCCACCTTCAGTCAGCATTTGGCAAGCGGCAGCACCTGAATCAAGTTTAAAATTCACCGTAGTTGGTGCACTAATTTTAATTCCAATTATTATCATTTATACCTTTTTATCATATTGGGTTTTTCGTGACAAAGTCCGAATTGGTGATGAGGGCTATCATTGAAAAGTAATCATATATCTTAGGGCGATGGCATATCTCTTATGAATCGATTGATTTTTAAAATGAATTCTACACTTTGGTTTATTGCTTTATGGTTATTCGGTTTTATTGGTTTAGCTATTATTGCAGGCATATTTCGACTAATGCTGTATTTTGCCTACCCATAAGTTACACTATTCATCATTCAATTAAATTTTAACTTTAAAGTGATTGTTATCCTTTAAATATGTAAAAAATAAAACTATGGATCGATACTTACGATCTATAGTTCCTTTGCGAATTAATTTGAGCAATATTTCTATGTATAAATCAGAACAGCTCGCGCTCAGCCTTAAACATCTTATTGAAAGTGGTGTATGGAAACCGAATGAAAAGTTACCATCTCTGCGCCAACAAGCTGAGACATCAGGATTTAGTTTAATCACCGTAATGAATGCATATCAAGAATTAGAAGCTCAAGGATTAATTTATTCTAAAGAAAAGCTGGGCTATTATATTGCAGAAGATCCCAATACCTTAAATATATCAAAAACTGTTATTCTGAATGAAAAAATAGAAATTAACTCGACAGTTTTTCGTTATTTGAAATCGATTCAATCTGAACAAATCATCCCTTTTGGCATCGCTTTCCCTAATAGTCAATTGCTCTATTCTCCCAAATTAATTCAAACCTTAGCGCAGCGTGCAAAATATCGTTTAAGTTATGAGCAAATGCCGAGCCTCCCTCCAGGAAATTTTGAACTGAGAAAGCTTATTGCGCAGCGTTACTGTATGCAAGGAATTCCAACAGACCCATCTGACATTGTGATTACTTCAGGCGGTTTAGATGCACTCAATTTATCATTGCAAACGCTAACAAAACCTGGTGATTATATTCTTTTACAAGAAACTATTTTTTATGGTGCATGGCAGGCAGCAGAACACTTAGGCTTAAAAGTAATTACAATTCCAGAGCATCCTGAATATGGTTTAGATATCGCTGCATTTAAAAATGCGATACGAAGTTACCCCATTAAAGTCTGTTTATTCATGTTAAATAGCCACAATCCAATTGGATTTACTGTCAGCGATGAACTTAAGTTAGAATTGGCAAAGCTACTACACGAACATCAAATTTATTTGATTGAAGATGATGTTTATGAAGAATTATATTTTGACCATAAAAAACCATTATCAATGAAATATTTTGATCAACAAAATTTAGTTCTTCATTGTTCATCATTTTCCAAAACGTTAGGTGCTGGCTTTCGTGTCGGCTGGGTTTACGCAGGAAAATATTCAGAAAATATTCAACATTTACAACTCATGAGCACACTATCGGTTAATTCATTTATTCAAAATGCACTGGCAGATTATCTTTCACACCGACATTATGAAAAACATCTCAAAACCTTACGCAACACGTTAAAACGTTTAAAACTTCAATATTATCATTATTTAATCAAACATTTACCAGATCACTGCAAAGTTCATTACTACCCATCTGGTTATTTTCTTTGGATCAGTCTTGCTAAACATATCGATGGTAATCAAATTTATCATCAAATGTTAAAACAAAATATAAGCATTGCACCAGGCGGATTATTCTATCGATCTGAAAAAATCCCTCATCATATTCGAATTAATTGCTCTTTTGAATTAAGTGAATCTTATCAACATGCATTAGAAAATTTAATTGAGTGTATTCACCAAGCGAATGTGCACCAAAAAAAATAGTATATATTTGATTAATATTGATAAAACATATAAAAACCCTGCTTTTTCTCTCAATATAAGTTTAAAATCATCGGTTTTTCTATTTTAATTCTATATTATTAAAATATAACAGAGCTTATAAATATAATCATCTGTTATATTTATTTAAGATTCTTTTGTACCTATCATCTGTTTAAGAATACTCAGATAATAGTGATATGTTAAATTTATCCGTAGGAGTGAAGATGAGTTATTTTAAAACGAAAAATAAAGCCAGTTTTGTCTTCATGATTATAACCCTTTATTCATTTATTGGATTTGGGCTCGGCTATATCATTTGGGAATATTTACTCTAAGCTGTTCCGATTTTAATATTTCTCTCAAATAAAAATCTATTCTTCTTGAATAGATTTTTATTTTAAGTTTTAGTGTAAATTACTTTATAAATTCCTTAATTTTTAAAACGACTTCCGTCGTTTTTTCAGCATGTAACCAATGCCCTGCTTGATCAATCGTAACGAGCTCTGCATTTGAAAATTGTGCTGCAATTGAATCAATATGAGCGTCTGTAGAAATATAAGGTGAGTAACCACCTCGAATAAATAATGTTGCAGTATTGGTAAAAATTTTATTCCAAGACAAGATTTTTGAATAATTTTGATAAATTGCTTCTACATTAAATAGCCATTTACCTTTGTAAAATGATTTCAATAAGAATTGAATGACCGTATCTTCCTGAATATAATCTTTCATTATAGAAATCGCCTGTGAGCGTGTTTCAATATGTGCATGCTGCACTGCAAAAAGTGCTTTAAAAATATGAGTGTGATGACTATCTAAATATTCAAAAGGTGACATATCTAAAATAATTAATTTTTCTAGGCGGTTATGTGAAATCTCACTGAGTTTCATTGCAATTTTCCCCCCCATAGAATGACCAATTACAATGAAATTTTTAATATTTAAAGAATCAATCGTATCCAAAATATCTTGTGCCATTAATTCATAATTCATTTCTGAAGAATGAGCAGACTTTCCATGATTACGAACATCTATTTGTAATGTACTATGCGATTCGGTAAATGCACGTGCCAACATACCAAGATTACTCAAGCTACCAAAAAGTCCATGTATAAAAACAATAGGAGTTGTTTGATTTATTTCGTGATATTCATAGTGTAGTATCATGGATTTACCTAATAGTGTTATTGGGTTCTAAATTAAAATTATACTTAGGCTATTTTAGCCAATAAATTTAATCTTTGCGGTTTATTCTATATGATTTTATTCTTGAATAAAAAATACTTAGGCTATTTTTATGTTTATACTCATCCATTGAAAATATTAGCATTATCACAGATCAAATCATTATTTAATTAATCTAATCTATTTTTAATTTTATTTGGTATCACCACGGGAATTTTTGAGACACTGCTATTCTATTCTTTCAATTTACTTCACTTAGCTTAAATTTCTTTCTCATTCCTCAAATTCAATAATAATATTTTCTCTATTTCATCTAAACAGTATAATTTCTGTAAAAAGAATATTTAGAGATGATTCCTCTCCGCTTATTTTAGGTATTAATTTGATAAAAATATAATATTTCTTGTACACATGCCTCAATAATAGCATCATGTTCTTTTTTCCAAATTAATTTGACTTCTGATTGCGCATTTTTGTCATTGATCGGAATGAGTTTAACATTTTCTGGTAGAATGGCTGAAAATTCTTCTGGTACAATACAAACCCCTAAACCATTCGATACTAAATTCAATTGAGATAGTTTTCTAGATGAAATTTTAGACTTTTTTTGAAAAAAACCATTTGCTATACAAAGGTTAGATGCTAAATAACTCAAGCCACCACGATTCAAATGAGGAGTAGAAACAAAAAAGCTATCCTTTAAATCTGAAATATTTAAGATTATTTTATCTAAAAAATATGAATCAGCAGTAGAAACTGCTACATATAATGATGTTTTATATAAGGTTATTGAATTTACTTCATCCAATGTATGATAAACAGGTGATCTAATAAAACCAAAATCAATATCTCCACTAAGCACTGCCTCAATTTGAGCTTCAGAAGATAATGTATTAATTTCGATATTGATTTTAGACTTTTCACATAATTGATCTAAAAGATGTAATTTTCGATCATCTAAAATAATACTACTCGAATGAGCAACTTTAACTATTCTATCTTCCCCTCGACTAATACGTTTTGCCAATTCAATTGAATGTTGAAAATTTTCAAGGTGACTTTTAACACTTTTATACAATGAAGTCCCAGCAGCTGTTAACTTTATTCGTTTCTCTGTTCGGTCAAAAATATCAAAGCCTAGCTCTTCTTCTAAATTTTTTATTTGTCTACTTAATGCTGATTGAGCAATAAATAGTTTTTCAGATGCAGCAATAAAGCTGCCTTCTTCAACTATTTTAATTAAATAATTACATTGTTTAAATGTTAACATATCTCAAAATTAGATAGGTACTAGATTTTTCTATATTAGATTAGATTTTAAATTTCTTATATCTTTTCTTTAACAATTTTATATATGTTGAAGTAAAAATGATGATTCAGCGAAAAATTATTTTATTTATCATGATAATTCTTATATGCTTATTAGCACAATATTATGATAAATATACTCAAAGAACTTCCAAAATAACAACGGTTACAACAAATCAATCAATAGATTAAATATACAGCATATAAACTCCTTAGCAAATATACTGGAGTTTATATGTGATAGATATCAACACAAGTAAAATAGTTTTTTAGAAATTATAACGTACACCTAATAAATATTCGTTAGCATTTAAATCAACCTTGGTTTTAATGAGTTTATTATCAAGAGTATTTTTAAACTCAAATTTACCAGAATCAACATAACGGTAACTCAAATCTAAGGCTACTTTTTTTGTGACTTCATAGGCAATGCCCGCTGTAGCTGACCAAGTAAAATGATTATCGGAATTTGCTTCTGAATTTGACTTTACTCCCATAAAAAATAAACGTTGTTCATTCTTAATTCTTGTTACCCCAACTCCCATACCGATGTATGGCGTCAATTTTGATTGATTTTTAAAATCATAATAACTATTTAACATTAACGAATGGCTACTTAATTCATTTAAAAATAATGACTTAAAATTTTCCGTAGCAACTCCACCAATATCTAAATCTGTAATCGTAGAAATATTCGGGTTAAAAGTAGTACTTCCTTTATAAGAATATTCTAATTCAGTTCTAAGATTCACTGGGCTAAGTGAACTAAAATCATATCCCACAGCAACCGAAATTGTTGGATAAATTGATTTACTTTGTTTGTCATTATTAAATAGTCTTGAAACAATTTCATCTGTACTATTCTTATACGTAGTGTCACTTACGCCCGCCTTTAATGAAGTATAAATACCGTTATCTGCATATGCCAGACTTGTAAATGAAATCACTACTGCTGTAGTAATAAAAAACTTCGTCATAAGAAGACTTCCTTTTAATCGTAATTTAAATAATATTTAGAATAATTTAATTTATGTGAATTATTAAACATTCATGTAAAATTATGTTATATAATTAACATAATTTAATCGTATTATTTTTGTTGCTTTTTATTTGATTTTTATATTTATCAATATATAGCTCATTTGAATTGTTTGTCTCCTTTTATTAGATCTAATCTGAAAATTAATATTTGATAGAATTTTATTCTTATTTCATTACTCAGCTTTATCGCAAACTAAACCTATGTTTAGCATAATTTAAACTGGACTAATGCTCATAATTTTCTCTTATTTATAATTTCAAATTCCTAACTAAAAGCGATCTAATTTACATCAATTTATTTTGGATAATGGCTAAAAAATCAAATTTCCTTTTTAAAATTTTAGTTATATATCATCGATAATATCAGCAAATTTAACACCAAATAACTTAGCTAAATCGAGCGGATTTAAACCAACATCCAATCCACGTTTTCCACCACTTACATATACCTTTTCAAGTGATTCTGCACTAATACAAATTACTGTTTTTAATCTCTTTTTTTGACCAATTGGACTAATCCCACCTACTAAATACCCTGTTAAGCGTTCTGCAATTTTGGGGTCTGCCATATGTAATTTTTTACATCCAAATACTTGTGCAACTTTCTTTAAACTTAGTTGATGATTCACTGGTAAAACTGCGATATAATAATTTTTATCATCCGAAAACATTATTTTTAAAATCTTTACAAATCTAAAAAAATTTAAAAACACACATAATATTTTAAATCAATGCCTTATCAAATTAAAACAAATATAAGCAGATTGTGCAAAATCATTATTTGTGAGTACAATTGTGAGTATCCCCCAATTAGTCATTATTTTATTAAGATTACTCACATATGTTGACCGATACCAAAATTAAAAGCCTTAAACCTCGTGATAAGGCTTATAGGGTAGCTGATCACAATGGACTTTGCATTGAGGTTCGACCTAGCGGAACTAAATTATGGCGTTACCGTTACCGGTTTAATAATAAAGCCTCAATGTTAAGTCTTGGTGAATACCCTATTGTGGGTTTAGCTGATGCTCGTAAAGCTCGTGATCAAGCAAGACTTCTTCTCGATAATAGTATTAATCCATCTCAAAATCGGAAGCAAGAAAAAATTGAAGCTCAACATTTAAGTGCAAATACATTTGAGTTGGTTGCTAATGAATATATTACGGAAATCTTGATTGATAGATCAAGCGGGTATATTAGCAAATTTAAAAAAGCTTTAGAGTTTGATGTTTTCCCTGTTATTGGCGATAAAAATGTAAAAGATATAACTTCTGCTGATATTCTGCATATTATTAGATCCACAGTTAAACGCGTTAGAGAAACTGGGAAAAGAGGAAGCGGAGAAGTTACTGCATTAAATAACCAGAAATTCATTGGTGCTGTGATGCGTTATGCAATCGCAACACTAAGGGCTGATAATGACCCAACATATGCTGTACGAGGTGCTATTGCTCGCCCAGAAATTGAACATGCAAGACCATTAACAATACAAGAGCAAAAACTTTTTAGATCTGGTTTAGATACGTTTAAAGGCTCTAATACTGTTAGAAATGCACTACTAACCATGGCTTACACGATGTTGCGCTCGATTGAGATTCGTCGTATGAAATGGAGTTATGTTGATTTTGGTCTAAAAATCATTAATTTCCCAATTTCAACCAGAAGTAACAATCAAGAGAGAACAACCAAGAAAAATCGATTACACTTAGTGCCAATGTCTAATCAGTTATTTGATTTATTAAAAATACAATTTATAGAATCTGGCAATAAAGAGTATGTATTTCCTAGTGTTTATGGTCACAATGATGGAGTGATTGGCAATTCAACATTAAATGTTGCTCTTAAAAATATGGGACTTAATACAGTTACGGCTCATGATTTTAGAGCTACAGCGTCAACAATCTTAAATGAGAAAGATTTTGATGAAGATTGGATTGAGAAACAATTAGCTCATGCGGATCAAAACAAAACAAGAGCATCATACAATCATGCGAAATATATGGAACAGCGCAGAGATATGTTGCAACAATGGGCTGATATTGTGGATGGATGGAAAGAGTGAGTTTTCACAGCACAAAAAATACTCCAAACCGTCCGCCAAGAAAATTGCAAAACTGCATATTTTAAAAGCGGAAACTTCTATTTTGGAGTTACAATGTTAATTTGAGTTAAATTAACGAATTTTATTCAACTGATTTTGCTACAGCAAAGCTATCTTCGAACATCCGAAAGCGTGTAATTTCCGAATTTTCAACAGTAAAGTCGAAACAGAATTCTGTTTCAATTAATTTTCCTGTACGAATAACACGAGAAGCAAGAGTACGCTGAACCATAGAATGGCTTGGATTAAAATATCAATAATCATATTAAAGTGTAGAAATGATAGGTTTGTCTATTTCTATTCCTCTAAGAGTTGATTCAAGTTATCATTTAGCTGATCCATAAAATAAGAAAACGCATCAAAACATTCATTGATAATATTTTGTGCATTTAGCCTATCTTGATCCGAAAAAGTATATTTTTCAAATAGATTTTCATCTTCAGTAATTGTATGACCAGTTTCGTGACTTAAATGAAGTTGCCCACAAAATTTTAATGGTGGGTTTAGAGTATGCGTAATATTTTTTAATACTTTAAAAGTCACATTTCCAGTTGCTTCCATTACTTCGATAACAATATATCTTATTATTGCTGATTGATTACTTAGTAATGAAATTAACTTATAACTTAGCTCCCTACTTGGTGCTAATTTTTCTGACCAAAGAAATTCTAATGTTTGAGTAATGCTTTGATTTTTGTCTAAACCTAGAGCTTTTAAGTCATCGATATACCATGGCCAATGATGTGCATCTTCTTCTGCATGAGTATTAATAATTTTTTCATATTGATCTTTGGGAGATCTAAAAGGAATTACATATTTATTTATATCTCCAAAACTCATAATAAAATGTGCTAGATAAGGTAAAAATTCCAACTTTTTACTTAATTCAATTTGAGGGTCATATAGTTTCTGAAAAAAATGATGTTCACTGAATAATTTTTTTTTATCATTAATATAAAGTTCTAGATTATGCATATTAATTCCCTTATACGATTTCTAATGAAAATAGCTAAAATTAAACACTATCATAATTAGACTATTTTATAAGTTATTTTTCACTCATTTTCATGTTGAGCCATGACTTAAATCATTACCTGTATAGCTCTTCTCTATAGCTTTTAATCAATAAAGCCCTCACTTAAGGGCTTTCCCATTTTAATAGAAATATCACGTTAAAAATAATTCCTTCTCTTTAGCACGGCGATTCACTAAGCCCTGTAATCGCTTGCCCCCTGCATTGACCCAACGATCAAAGTTATCTGCTGCTGCTTTGAAATCACCTGCATTTAATTTCGTTAATAAAGTACTACTCTTAAATGCAGTCTCGCCAATATTGTAAACAAGGGAAGCTAAAGCATCGAATTGGTTTTGTGTCACAACAATCGTAATGTACTTATCTAAACACGCATCAACCCAAAGACAATCAAGCTTTAACCATTGTTCCGCTTGTTCCTTAGTACATGTATCTCCTTTTTTAACAGGTTTCCCATTAATTTTGATTGTGCCAAAACCAATGGTCCAAATACCTGCCGAATCTAAGTATGCGTTTGCTCGGAAGCCTTCAAACTCGCGAATAAGCGCATAGCCTTTTTCTGAAATATCACGTAAGCCTGTGACAGTAGTATTTAGCTTAAAGCCTATTAGGTTAAAAAATACTTCAAGCCCATTTACAGCAATAATTACATCACCTGCATCTACTTGCGCTTGTGTTAATTTTCCACCAGACATTGCACGAAGCCATGAATATGCCTGGGCAATTTGTTGTGATTGATCAATACTCATTTTACTTTCCTTTTGATATAAAAAAGCCGCCAATTGGCGGCATTGATAAGATTAGTGGTGATTACCCTCCCCATTTTTTACTATGTTTCTTTAAATATTCTTCAATATATGTTGATCCTAAAATTCCAAGCGCACTTGCAATTCCAATTAAAGCCAATGGTGAGATATCTGGAATTTGAAGTAACACTAGACCTGCAACAAGCGAAGAGGCTGAGCCTAAAATAGTTCGACCTATTAACACTCGAAACGTGATTTTTTCATCTGAAACAAGAAGCTTGCTCATACCAATCAACCCTCCAATAATGATTAATGTGATGATTGTTTTACCGTGATCTTCCATACACTTTCCTAATTTTGGTAATAAAAAACCCCGAACAATGTCGGGGTGTGGTGTGGATTTATTTAAATATTAAAATTAATTTTTTCCGTCAGTTATAAATGATTCTTTGACAGCTATGCAATTTGAATTACATCCAGTTCCTTTATCAAATAAATAAAATGGAATTTTACTATTATCATTTGGATTGCTTTGATTAAAAACACCCCAAATCAGTACATCTTCAATAGCATTTGACTTTAGAGCATAATTTATAAATTTATTATAAGTTTCAGGGACGGTATATTGTTTAGTATCAGTAGATGTATTTTTACTTTGAGCAACATCTAATTCTGTAACATATACTTTTAATCCTAAACTTTTTAGCTCTTGAATAAATTGTGTCAAAGTTTCATCAATATAGTTTGCCCCATTTGTCGTAATATGACCTTGTATTCCAAATCCTGAAATCGGTATATTTCTAGATTGAAGACGCTTCACTAGATCAATAACAGCTTTTCTCTTTGCAATACTATAGTCTCGGTTATATTCCGTGCCCCATTCGTTATAAAGTAAAATAGCCTTAGGATCTGCTTTATATGCTGCATCGAAAGCAATATCAATATATTTTTCACCTAATACTTGATACCAATATGAGTTTCTTAAACCATTCGGTTGTCCATCAGGAATATTAATTACTTCATTTACAACATCCCAAGAGCTAATTTTCCCCTTATAACGTGTAACAACAGTTGTAATATGATCACGTAATAGTTTTTCTACCTTTTCAGGATCTTTTTCGTTTAGAACATACTGAGGTATACCTTGATGCCAGACTAATGTATGACCTCTAGCCTGCATATTATTTACAACTGCATAATTAATAATATAATCTGATTTTTGAAAATTATACTGATTTTGACTTGGTTGCGTTCGATTCCACTTTAAAGCATTCGTAGGTACAATAACGGATGCATTGCTTTTAACAATATTCTGATATTCTGTATCCGTTTTTAGTGGATCATATAGAACAGCAAATCCAAATTTAATGTTATCTTTTTCTGCAATTTTATCTATCGGTTCGCTAATTAAACTACTATCATTTGCACATGCTACTTGAAATACGCAGCTAAATAGCAATGTGACTACAAAAAATAATCTTTTCACTAATATTTTCTCAGATGGAAGCCTAGATATAAGAAAGCCCAATTTAATCATAATTGGGCCTTTGACCTTAAGACTCTTTCTTCTTTTTTAATGGTAGTTTTTCAGGAAGTGGCGCACCATGAAATACAGAATCATAACAACTGGTAATGTGTCCGATATCAATAGCTTGATACCCTAACAAAGTTAGTTCATATGCTAAAATTGTTGCTGCAGGGCCAAGGGAAATTAAGAATAAAACATCTTTATCTTTTTGTGACACCTCAGCAAGAACTCTCGGAATATCTTTGATAGCATGTGTTGCTTTACTTAAAAAAACTTCAGATTCAGCTATATTATCAAATAGCACATGTCCGAAATCAAATCTACTCCCATCACCAGTAATAAAAATAACCTTTCTTTGATCCCAAACACTTTTCCATTTATCAATCCCTTCTTGTTTTAGGTGGCTAAATATCTTTCTGCTAACAAATGTATTTCCATATACTCTTGGTAACACAAACTTAGAAAATGCAGGAAACTCCTTGGTCCAAAACTTAGTCCACCACTCATCAGTAGCCTTACCATTTAAACAAACTAGTAAGTTTTCGTGATTTTCACTAAGGATAGTTCTTAACTTAGATGTACCATAATATGAGGAATTTTCAAATGCACATCCTACTAAAGAATTTACCATTCGTATTTCACCATCGCCAAATCTAGCAACACTTAATTTCCTAGATACAATCAAATTTATTGTTTCTGCAATGGTTAAGGTGCATCTTTCCATATGATCAAATTGTTGGTTTAAATCCTCATCATCAAACATTTTTCTTAGCACAGTCTTCCCCCTTTTATTCCCCAATATCTCTATTCTAAACTACAGTCATACCATAACATCATTTAATTACTTTATGAAACCGAACACATCTATCTAATATATTTACTTACTTAAGCATCATGAAAATAACCAATAACATTTAAAATAACCTCAATAATAATTTATTATTTTTAAACAATTATCTTCGTTTCCAATACCCCATTAACAACTTGACATTGTATCTCCTCCCATTCGATATCTATTGTTTTTATGATGCTCTTATAGGCTTTATAAAAAGTAGAAAAATCAATATTTGATGATGACGAGACCCCAAATAATGAATCAAGTAAAACTTTTGGAAAATCTACTCCGTCCCCTATATCTGGTAAAATTGCACTACTGATCTGAGGCCTTGTATTAATTTCCAAAATATATAAAGAATTATTTTTAACTAAAATATCAAATCCTAAAACAAAATTTTCTTTGAATAAACTTGCAAATCTTTCAATTTCACTCAGTATTCCTAGATCAATTCCATTCTTTATGATTTGTATTTCAGAGCCACTGGATCTTCCCTTGACTAAACTTAAAATGATTTTTTCATCTTGTTTGGGAATATACGTTATATCCAAAGTTGGATTTAATTTAATACTTGATAACTTTATTTTCGATCTTTTTTTATTTTTTTCTAACACTAACTCTTCTATACTACTTATACCATTCCCTGTAACTGTCGGTGCCAATCGTTTACATAAAGCTACTACTTTTGAATTAATTGTGTAAACCCTATATTCATCAGAATTCGAAATATACTCTTCTACCATATAGTCTGAATTTTGTTTTGCTATCGCCTCAATTAATTCATCTTTATTTTTTAAATCACAATATACTCCCTTTCCCATAGTTCCATTCACTGGTTTTACAACCAAGGGAACATTTAACGTATCTAAAATCAAGCTAGCATTAACTTCATTTTTTGTAGTAAATTTAAGAGTATTAATGAAATTAAAATCATTATCTTTCAGAGTCTTAGCTAAATTTTCTTTTTTTAATGCTTTAGCCTTAGAATTTATATTACCTAAATTTAATAATCTACTAGTATTAAATAAATATTTTTTATTATAGTCTGATATTTCAAAAACTCGCCCAATTTCATCAGTTACATAACCATATTTTTTAAAATCAATACTATCTTTATTCTTGATACTTACAACCATTCCCCTTGAGAGTGCTTCGTATTGGATTGAACTATGGGTTATATTAGCAGCAACAATACTATTATTTTTAAACAAACCAACATATTTTTCCATAATGATTTCATTCTAAAATTTTCTAACTTATTGATTATAACATATTTAAATTAGCTAATTTCCTATATTTTATTGTAGATACAACCGACTTCGTTCTAATTATAGAACAAGTTTTGTTGAACGATTAAATAGTATTGATCAACCCACCACAAATAGCCAAAAGTTTTACTAAGTACTTTTTTATCTACTAGTTTAAATTGTTCTTTCATAAAAATGCTCAGATAATTTTTTTGTTATCTGAGCACGCTTTATTTAGGTTTGTTGGGTAAATAATTTAAAACTCATTTCTATGTGGGTAACCATCAGAAATTAAACGCTGTCCAACTGCATTTGCACATTTTGGATGAAAGGATAATGTTTTAATTCTATCTTGATCTGTATAACCATCATAATTAACAATTGCTCCTCTAATTTCATCACCACAACCAAAACAACAGTTTTCATCTTCTTGTAGGCTTGTGAAATGTTTTTTTGCTGTATTTATATCTGCCTGATAAGTCATAAGAAATTCCTTATAAATAAAAAATTTATAGCATCCTACTTACCGAACTGTAAAGTACAACTAATAGCAATTTATGTAACTAAAACATCCTCTTGTGTTTGTTTTTCATCAGCTTTCTATTCATCAAAGCATTCACGTAGTATCATGGTAATTTCGAATGCTGCTGAAACAGGTTCCATATTTTTCCTAATTTTTGGTAATAAAAAACCCCGAACAATGTCGGGGTATGGGGTTGTTGGGCGTTTAATTCGTGGTATTCAATTTATAATGCAGCGTAGATTCTAGAATCTGACCTTCTTTGTACTCAACAAAAACTTTATCATTTTCATCATTTGCAAAAAATTCAGTCGCTGTAAAATATATCTTGTTGTCTTGTTCACGATTACTAATATGAACATGATAATCATAAAGATTTGTATCAAGCACTTTAACTTCTGCTGATAAACCAATGTCACCTGTTAGTGTTATAGATTCTCCTTTTGATATTGATCTTGGCAATCTAGTGAAGTCATTAGTTGTTACGTCCAAAAGCGTAAGATCTGGATAAATTGCTGTTTTACTGACTTGTTTTGAGCTAACAACACGCCCCCAACACAGCATGCCAAAATAAACATTTGTCAGTTGGATTGTTTGAGTGAATTTCAGTTTTTGTCTAATAAATAATCCGTCTTTATTAAAAATATAATCTTTTATATGTTTTGCAAAAACGGTCTCTGTATTACAAATGAACATATCAGTTTCTTGCATAAACCGAATTTCTTTAAAGTCACCACTAAATTCTGAATCTTGAGCATAATACTTTCCATCCACTATAAAGATTGCTGGCTTTGTTTGTACTTCATCACCATGAAATCCTCCAACAGCATCAGACCAACCTCCAGCAATTGCCAGTTCACTTTCACCGTTACCAACAATGCTATTTAAAATTGAAAAAAAGCTTGAATTAACTTCATCAACTCTCGTAAATCGCCACATTTTAATGTGACCATACTTATTTGTTAGTTCTAATGCAGGATTATTGATATAACTCATTAGGTAACGTAGGTAATTACTGCCAGTTCCTTTAATAAAAAACTCTAATCTATTTTCTGTTTTTGTAACACTGATCGTATCTAATGTAGCAACTTTAGTTTGTGGCATACCATTTTGTACAAGTTCACCACCACAACTTGTTCCACTGGTTCCCCTAAATGTGAATAGCGGTATCTTAAAATCATCAACAAATGCACCTATTCCATACGATGAACTTGTCCAAGCAGTAGCTATTTTTCCTTCAAGTGTTTGTCCATCCCGAGCACCTTCCGTATCTACGTAGTAACAGCCATTGTTCGGAACAATGAGTCCATTCTGAGCTAGTACCGTAACCATTCCCAAGCCTGAACCTAGAAAGATTCTAAATGAACTATGAGTGATAGAATACTGAACCGTTTTCGTATCGAATACTGCTTCTGATAAACCTCCCATCACCACATAATTATTCTTGCGATTCTTATTTCTAATATCTAAAAATTTAGGGTTGAGTGTTGCAATTAATCCATTTTGTACCAGTCGCCCACCAACTCTAGTTTCCGTATCATTCCATGCAAACAGAGGGTATTTTAAATCATCAACAAATGCACTAACCCCATGACTGCTACTTGTCCAAGCTGAAGCAATTTGAGCTGAAACAGTTTGATTTACCGAATTAATAGGAATATCGGTCAAGTCAATATAGTACGCTGAATTTGTAGGGATAATAATATCTTCAGCTGCAGCAACAAAAATATAACCCCGACCACCACCGCGTCTTAAAATTAGGCTTGTATGGCTAATTGTATATGTGCTGTTACTCCCTGAGTATTCAAACTTAGTTAAATATCCCTGCAACACATAATTATTCGCATTTAATCTCAACCCTAAGTAATCAATCGCTGGTTTTGTAATCCCATACAATCCTTGTTGATAGAGATAACCACCAACTCTAGTTTCCGTATCATTCCATGCAAACAGAGGGTATTTTAAATCATCAACAAATGCACCTACTCCATAGGATGAACTTGTCCAACCTGATGCAATTTGTGCTGAAATCGTGTGATTTGCTGTATTGACAGATAAATTCGTTAAATCAATATGGTATGCAGAGTTTGCAGGTATAATAATATCTTCAGCAGCTTCAACCATTACATAACCACGACCACCACCGCGTCTTAAAATTAGGCTTGTATGGCTAATTAAATATGAGTTGCTAGATACTAGAAACTCCATTTTAGTTAAGAACCCTTGTATTATATAATTATTTTTCTTTGAGAAGTCTTTCGCTAAGTCAAGTTCACTTGCCCCTTCATCATTCCACTTAGCACCATCCCATCGCCAAACCTTCTTGGTTTCCATATCTTGTGCAAGACTGCCTTCAATACTGGGCTTGTATTTTTCAAGTGCAGCTTTATTAGCAAAACCACGCTTTAGCCCATTATCTAGCAATGTTTGCTCAACACCTGGTGCAGTTAAATATTCAGCTCCACGTCTTGTTTTTACCTTTTTCTTACCATTTCCATTCACAAAATCATCAAGTGAGTCAGCGTCTTTATCAGCATTCTCAAGCTTTTCCATCGTAATAATTGCCATACTTTTCTCCAGATATAAAAAAAGCACTCTTCTGAGTGCCTAAGGGTCTAAATTTAAAATCAATGATTTGAACTCTTATTTTTCTCCCTACCAATAAAAAGCACTCTTTCGAGTGCTATATAAAACATAATAAAAAACTTATTTCGTTTTAGCTATTGCCTTGGATTTTGCTGGTGTTCTTTTGACTGGAAGCAATTTGTTAAACTCTTCAAATTTCTTACCACCAAGTAGATCTGTCATTAATCTAGCCCTAGCTGCAATAAAGCTATAGCCCAATTGTGTATCGACATCCCTATTAAATTCATCAAAATGCCCTGGTCTTGGCGTAATTTCACCAAAATAAATTTCGTTTTCTGAAGCTAAAAAATCTATTCTTAAAAATGGGGTTGGTACATTTAAACTTAATGATTTTCCAATATTCATGATAGCTGGATTATTAAAATTACTAACAAAAAGGCTATCATTAAATCGACCAGTATTTACACGTTTAAAATTTTCATCCAACCATTCATGTCTTAATTTTGAACTGTTTCTGTCAATAACTAAGATGAGTTTTATGGCGCCATAAAAACAGAATAGCTTAATATCATAAGGAATAATCTCCCCACCAAACCCAGGAATATATTGTTCCACCATCCAAATTTTATATGGTGATTTCTCAACTTGACTTTTCATTGTTGAAAGATCTATTTTTTCTCTCTTTTCCACAGACTGAATAAAATCATTACTAATAATGAATACATCTTTAGAAGAATCACCATCCATTGGTTTCAAAACCACATTTTTTAAATCGTAATTGATTTCTTCTTTTCCAATACTTTTTTGATAAATTTCTGGAACAGGAACCTTAAGCGCTTTAGCAAAATTAATTGCCTTAACTTTGTTATTTATAATACCTTCAACAGTAAATCCTTTCTTTGAGTTAACAACTTTACGAAATATTGTGTATTCCGTAAGCTGTGCTGAAAAAGAAGGTAAATAAGGTAAGTAGCTAGAGTTAAAGGCTTTCTTAATTAATAAACTCTCAGGAATATACTTTGAAGGTACGACTTGAAATAATTTATGTAGTTTTTTATCTTTGTATAGATCTGGATTACTGCTTGCATTTCGACCAATTTCATTTGTGACTAATTTAAGATTCCTATCAGACGTATTAATTAATTGTGAAAAATAATTAATATAATTTTTTTCATTAATCGCATTTAAAATACTTCCATCAATAAAGTAAAGACCCTGATAACCTTGAATTGCTACAGATGTAATAGATATCGATGCTTGCGCTATTTCTAAAATTTTTTGTTGCAGTGTTAAAAGAAAATAATTTACATTCACTCCTTCTATACAAAGCATTATATTTGTATTAGAAAACCGCCCCCAGCCATTAATTTCTTTTGCTTCTTTTAATGAGTTCTTAATATCATTTCTAATATTAATATTAATATTACCAGTTATTAAGATATTGTAGCAGAACATAAAAAGATCCTAAAATAAACACTTTTATTAGTTATTGAGATGTAAAATCTATCAATGACTATTTAAATTCAACGCGATAGTAAGACTTCGCTCACAATATATCAATATTTTTAATTGATTCTGCGTTATTAGTTACAAAATAACAAAGCTCCTCAACCCTATTAAAAAATCAATAAACACTATATAAAACAAATTCTTACATTCAAAATAAAAGTTACTTATAACGGTATCGAACTTAATATCAAACTATCATTTTTCATCCATATTAGTAAATAATCTAATGTGCAAATTTTCATTATTATTCTTATATATTTATCACTCTAAAAGCCAATTATTGTCATTTTTAAGACTAAAAGCCTCCCGAAAGAGACTTTTAAATAAATGAATGATCTTTTTCGTAATAACGTGCATCATAATTGATACAGGTCAGGTTATTTGTCAGCTCATTATTTGGGCTTAGTTCAGTGAGTAGAAATGCTTCTTTATCTACATCGCTAGCAGCAACAATTAAATAGGTGGTTTTGGCATATCGATCTGCACCAACAACCAGTTTTTTTAATGGTGCACGATTTAAAATAACCTCATCTGGATTATTCCCCATCTCACAGCCAATCATGTCTACTGTTGCATCTGGCATTTGCAAATAAATGTAGTATTTTTCACCTTCTTTAATTTCGACATTGCCATATGTTCGAGAATATGGATCTTGAACATATTGCGATAACGTCAGCGTTAATCCATCAACAAATTCAACCTCCCCATCACGAACTGTCGTTTTGGTATTATCAGCCACTAAAATACGATCATTTCTGATCAATAAGTTAGACTCATCCAAAGCAGTAAATTCACAACTGATATCTTGATATAACAACTTATTCCATTCACGCCACGCCCTTGTTTTAGCAACAGCATGATTGCGAATTCCTGATGTTGTAATCTTCATCGGATTACGTGCTGAGCCATCTTCAGGAATGGAGTAAGTCGTGCGAATGTCATCATCAGGTGAAGTATATTCAAGCTCTACACCGTCATAATTTTTATTGACACCAATGTTAATTGTGCGCTTTTCACTACCCGGTACTTTATTACGGTGATTGAATAACAACACTGAATGATCTTGTGGCCCTTCAAACTTCCAACGCAGTTTATTGCCATAACGATGTGTCTCACAAAAACAGGCTGAAGCAATCATGCCTGCCTGTTCTTCAAAACTAAGATTGTCATCATCAAAAGTATAATTAAATTCTGTTGCATCATCAGACCCAAAATAGTTTTTAACCTTTTGAATCTCAGCTTTGATCTGAACAATATCAAGCTCAGAAGCAGAACGACGACCAATGTATTGATCTAAAGCCATGTTAATTAAGGCTTGCCCTGCATCACGTGTGGCAACATACGCCCCTGTGCCATCGATACGAAGCCGACGTGTCACCAAGCAATTTAATTTACGATCTTTGACCGACAATGCACCATCGGTTGCCGTAGTTTTTAATCGAATCACGGTGACATCAGGATAATTACGTTTTTGTGAGGCATATGTGGCATATACGCTTTTGATCTTTACTTCCGTAACAGGTCGGTTGTTTTCCTTTGCGTAAGTTTTAGCAAGACGAAAACGAAAGCTTCCTTTACCTGGTAAATCATATCGAGCAGTACGTCCAAAGCTTGATTTAGTTTGATCCCAAATATCCCATTCTTTTGTGACAATCTCACCAACAGGTTTTTTATTCTCATCTAGCATTTGAATCTGTACAGTTACGGTACAACCTGCTCGACGTTCACCTCCTGAATCTACAGTTGCATACATCCCTTGTGGCGCATAGACATTGAAAACTGCCTGTGTTGCTTGCTCAAATTCAAGGTTAAACCACCCCACCCACTTATTGGCCACAATCTCAAGTTCAACATTGGTCTGCTTACCTTGCGTGCTGCCATTGAACATGGTCGGCAATTTAGACCATTCTGCATTGACGGTACTGGCATTCGCTAAAGTGATCTGTATTGCACTAATGGCACTGATTGAATAGATTCCATCCAAAGTCATGGAGTCCGCATTCAAATTCAAAGTAATCCCAGCATTGACCGCTTGATTCTCTACAACAAAACTCCAATTCGCATTGACTTGCTTAGCATTCACAAGTTGGATCGTGTAGGTGTAAATACCTTCACTCAATGTTCGTGTCACTCGGCTTACGTCATACTGTCCCGATACATCACGGAATGAACGATCCTTAACAACTGTTGTTGATTCCCCTGTTTCAGGATCAACCGTGGTTTCCTCAACGATATATTCAAATGAAGCACCATTTAAAAGTAGTCCTTTATATCCTGCAAAGGCTTCAATATCTAATGTGCTTTGAACAATCACCTGAAAGCTCGGTGTTAATACTGCAGTACCTGATAAAACAGCATCATTAATCCCAAAACCTGCACCTGTAATTGCAATACCATCACCGACTTTAAATGATTGAGTGAAATCGATGTTTGCGGTATTTCGAATCACACCACCTGTCATGAAATAGAGGGCCTTAGATTCAAGACTTAAATCATTTGGCTTCACCAAAGACTGACCATTAATGGCATCTGATTTTCGAACTGCGCGAGGTGCTGAAGTAAATGCGTTACCTGTTCGATAAATTGTCTCATTGCCTGTAATGGATTTATTTGGATCATAAATACTGACCGATGTGCCTTCGATTCCTTCAATGGCTGTATCACCATCTTTACAGTTATGAATTTGATAATAGCCACGACCAATGACCATGAGACATTCTTCAATTTCAATGCCATTTTCATAATAAGTATAGATTTCAGCAATCAGATCAGGAAAGGACAACACCGTTCCAAAGATATCTGCAATACGACTTCTGACCCGTGCTTTATTGGTTCGATTGGCTAGTTCATTGTTGGATGACCCCATGCTTGAATTAGCATTCGGCTTAGGCATCGTGGCAATCATATAAACGCTATATGCTGCCATGACGGCGGTAACTACCCAAAATACCACTTGCAACCAAGTCGGATGAACCACAATCCAAATCACACCCTCTAGCTGATTTAACCGCTCAACACCTTCTTTGGTCCTTGGGGTAACATCATTGTCTTGTGTTGGATTTTCACCATGGTGTATGCGAATACCTGGAGTAAATTCCTTAAAACTCCATGCGATATAAGCAGGCACATTATCAACATAAGCTTCAGTTTTAACCTCTTTGGTTTTATTACCTTCAAATTGGTTATCAATGATGATGACTTTTTTCATGTGTAAAATCTCACTTCCCTAAAGTGCATCGCCACCACCTCAAGCGGTACGAATTGCACACCTCTTGAGGTTAAATGCAAAAGTTTGTCGCAATAAAAAAGCCCCACATGTGTAGGGCTTGAATCACTATTTTTAAAATAGACAATGCACGGCGAAATGGGTTCCTCTAATCGTTTAAATCGACCTTTACCACTTAACGCTTTATAAATTCGCTTACTTAAATCCTTGCCTGTAATCTGTTTCCATGCTTCACACGCAAATTCATTACAGGTGTAATCTCTGGACCATGTACGATCTAATAAATTATCGATACTCATTTACTACCTATTTCACATAAAAGTTACAATAGAGAATCATTAAGTAGAGATTTGATTGAAAACTTTACAATTCACGTTATATTATCTACTATTCGTTTACAAAAACTAGGAATATCATGAAACTCTAGTCTTAATTCACCTCGTTTCTTAAGACATACCTCGCTCTGAGTTTATCCCCTGACGAGGTTTTTTTATGCCTAAATTCCACGTAATAACGGATAATCTTCGAAAGTAAAAAGCCGACCAGTTTTAACTGCATTCAATTCAGGTGCTTGCGCTTCAAATGTCACCAATCCAGTGCTATCCCCTGAAATCGTTGCGATTTCTAAAGTTTGTATTTCATTCATCGGTGCAGACAAATCATCATCTCGATACGTCTTAAACACCAATTTAGGTTTGATACGTGGACTGGTTGATCTACGAATGTTTTTAATCGCATTCATCAACTCATCTTCCATATCTGCCAAAGTAATTGATAAACGCTGTTCTAAATCATTGGTGACATTAGCTCGTTTAATGGACATTGGTTGATATTGATAAACATCTTTACCAATCTTCACCCCATCCTCATCATTTCGAACATACCGAAAGGTTTTAGTGAAACTTGGATGTGATATTTCAATGCATTCAAGCTGAACCACGCCACCAGAGCTGTTTAAAAAGAATGAGGTGTAATCCATTTAAAGTTTTCCTACAGCTTTTGGTAAGCTTTCATTAACCAGTGTTTCAAGTGGATTTGTAAGATCATTTAGATCCACACCTTCGCTACCTGCATTAACAATTAAATTATCTAAATTTGGATCAGTATTTAACGGCTTCACACGAAATTCAGCAGTAACGGTATAGATACCTGCTTCTTTACTGGTGAGCCTTGGACTGCCTGAAAAATAACACTGATAATCTTCAACAACAGGATTATCAATACAGAGTTTTGCCAAGAAACGCTGACTCGGATTTCGAGCCCATACACGATAAAAGGCCATTAAATATTGATAGCCTTCGTCTTTAACCACCCACTGCACGGATGCAGTGTGATAAGAGCCTTTCAATGCACGGCGATATCTAGGTGCGCCACCATCCAATTGTTGTGAAATAATGCCATCACCCAACTGAGCTGAATAGCCTGATTGAGTGGAGCAGTAGAGTAATTTATGCATACCACCTCCTATACTTTAAAAGTTGTGAACATAAAAAAGCCCATGATTACAGTCACGGGCTTTTTGCTCTTTGGAAGTATTAAAAAACCGCCCTCAAAAGGCGGTGTTAATTTATAAATAATTACTAAAACATATCAATTTTTTTTAAGGTAAGCGACAGCTAGTGTACCAATTGTAGCTGATGCGATAATTGCTCCTGCTGTTGGCTGCCCATGCAAAGCAACATAACCACCACCCAATATTCCACATAACCCAATTGCACCAGCAAATAACTGACCTAGAACTCTCTCTACAAAAATAAATTTATTTGTGCGACTAGTTTGCTTTCTTCTCTCAATGGCTTCTTCAGTCGTCATCTTTACAACCCAATCAACTAAATCAGGCCTAAAGCTGTGTAATTTTTCTAATTCATTTGAATAAACAATTGGAGAATCTGATTCTTGGTGATGAACCTGCACTTCATCACCTTTACCATTCTTTGCACCTACTGCAACACGCTTATTACCTGCCATAAGCTTCCTTGGCTTTTATCTGAATATCATTACCAATCGTATCTATATCTTCACGTAATTTTTGCTGATCTTGATGAAATCCATGGACTACATGCTTATATTTACGTTGATTTGTTGGAGCTTTCAATATTACTCTTGCTCCATCTAATATATTTGACAGATGACGAATAATAGTTCCCATAATCTTCCCCGCTTTGAGGTTTTGATAACTACATACTATCTATAAAGTTTTGCAAAGTTATGAAGAGATACATATCTACACATACAAAAACATAAATTGCAAAAAAAGACCAATTATCGGTCTCTCTTGTATGACGTTCACACATCCAGCCAATCATCTAGTGAATAACCAACTGTAAAACCCTAAAGTAATCTCACATTAGGGTTATTCACAACTATATTAACAATCCTATTAGAAGTCAATAAAATTTACCTAACACACCTTCACTTAAATGGCTACCTCTTTCCCAATAACTTTGTTAAACCTTTTCGTGCTTAATCATCAAAATAATTGTTAATTATTATTTTTAGGTTTTTCTTTGGGCATAAAGAACCTCCCTAAGGAGATTCTTTTAATTCAAATACTTACATATTTATTTCATTTATTCTAATATCTGTTTCTATATGATCATTACCAACTAAAGGATTTCCTTTATAATAAAACCTAGTTGTATACTTTCCATCTTTAGTTAATTTTACCCCTAAACCACACCACTGCTCATTAGTATTTCGACTTAACTCATATAATTTATCTACTGATTTATTTAATTTAAATATATTATCTAATACAGGTATTCTATTAAATAATGTTAAGTCGGGTGTAATCCAGCATCTTACTGTCGCATGCCTTACTAGACCAATATCTTCATCCTGAAATCTTTCAGCATAAAAAACTACTTTTCCCCAATTTGAAGGAACTATACAATTTTCCAATTCTTGAAAAATTTGACTCGTTAATTCAGCCTTCTTTAAAAAGTCCATTTTAAAGCTCTTTCTATTAAGTAGATGGTTGAGATTTATCTCAAAAATATAATATATGCCTATATTTATATCCGATCAAATAATAATCTTAAAAAACCACCCGAAGGTGGTTTGTATTTATCCGAGCCTCTTTCGAGTATCGAAGTTTTGAGATACTTGCTTGGATTCAAAAGAACCCGTCCGACCTAGACTTCCCCAAGACTCCTTAATCATCTGCTTAACCTGTGGAATCGTGACATACAAATTACCATCAACTCCTCGTTCTGCAGTAGTGCCTTCAGGTGCATTATTGATGATCACTTTTAATGCAAAACTTTCATCTCCTGATCTACTTACCGCATCAGCAACGCCAAAACCCACACGGCGTGTATCTTTCGTTGAGACGAAACCACCATCTGAGTATCCTGACGGCTTAGACGTTCGCATTGCTTCGACAACACTCACACCGCCCCAACGTTTGATATCGTCCTGCGACCAGACAACCTCACCTCTATGCACGATACCAGCAGGATCAAACTTACCGCCTACACCAGTAAACCCTCCATTAAAATAGCCTTCCTTACGACCAGAAACCGTCATAGTGACTGCTTTAATGTTAGATAAAATACTGGCTGTTTCTGCAGCAACAATTGCTGCGGCACCAAGATTTTTAGGAAACGGCAACGACATGGCATTTGCGATACCTTGCTGAATCGCTAACATGGATTGAGCGATTGCAAAGCCTTTTTGTACAGCAAACATTGCTTTATAGGCAGTTGACTGCTCACCAAAAATTGTGGCCATACTGTCTGTAACCGATCCAGCAATACGTTCACCATAATTTAATTGAAGCTGAAGCTTAGCTTTTTGATAATCCTCCTCAATTTGAAGAAGATCTCTTTTAGCTTGTTCCTCAGTGATTAAATTGTACTTAATGCTCTCTTCAATAGTTTTTTGGGCATCTTCTTTTGCAAAGTCCAATTGAAGAAACTCGCCCGATCCATCTTGTTGAGCTTTCATACTTCGATATTCATTATGAGCATTTCTACGCTTAGTCTCATAGTCGTTATCTTCAGCACGATATGAAGCATTCAATAATTTACTTCGTTGCTCTGGATCTTTTGTTTTAGCAATTTCTAAGCGTTCAAGTCTATATCGCTCTTGCATGATATCAACCTCATGCATATAAGCCTGTTTAATCTGAAATAAACGCTGTTCAGTTGCCAAAGCTAAATAAGACTGTTCTTGCAGTAATTGCTGATTAAGAAGATCAACCGCTTTACTACGTTCACCTTTAGTCAACTCCAAATCACGACTTGCAGCAAATTTCTTCTGTGCAAAACTCTTTTCAAGTAATTCAGCTTCTGACTTCTGGAAATCTGCATAATCATCAAGTTTGGTTTTTAAGGCATACTCAGCGATTGCGATGTCATTAGCAGCACGCTCCTTATATTGAGCGATAAGCTTTTCCTCTTCTTCAGTTGAGAATTCAGCTTTACGAATGTCTTTGATATCTTCTGCAAGTTGAGTTTCAATCCGAGTTTTTTCAGTTGCAACTGCAAGTGTCAATTGCAATTGATTTCTCGCAGCATCTTCAGCTTGTTTCTCAAGATCCTGATTAGCTTTAAGTGTTCCCTCGCTCGCTCCTCCTTTAACTTTAGACATCATGGATGGTGCTTGATGTAAAAGCTTTAATACAACACCATCTTCAAAGGTCACAGTGCTGTAATAGCCACCACCTTTAGAATCGTAAGCTGTCTTAACATCTTTCACAGCGACATTCGTTGTGAT
>NZ_NEGH01000022.1 GCF_002135375.1 Acinetobacter sp. ANC 4558
GGTAGTTCCTAAACGTACAGCAACTTCAGCCACACTATGACCTTTCTCAGTGACTTGCTTCACTGCTTCAATTTTGAACTCTTCAGGGTATCGTTTATTACTCATAAGCACCTCGTTAATTAGCCATTTTATCTAACTAAAAGGTGTCTACAAAATCGGTGGCTATTCACTAACATCTTTTTGGAACAGTTCAGCTAATTGCTTTTGAGTTAGCCAAGTAGTTTCATCTAGTAACCGGACATCAATTTTTAGCTCCCCATCATCAGAGGCATATAGAATAAATTCACCAGTTTCAATATCAGACATTAAGCCATCCTATTCTTTAAAATTTTAAAAATATATTCAGTAGAATATAAACACTTTGAACTTATTCAGCTAGTTCTTCACCCTAGTGTGCATATCATTACTAAATACAGTTATATTCGGTATTAAAGCAATTGCAGCTCATCAGTTCGAATCTCTGTCACTTCCCGATCTGTACCACTTTGGTCTTTCCACTTCCTTGTACGTAATGAGCCTTCAATATACACCTTTCTTGAGGTACTTACTCGCAATCTCAGCTAATCGGTTGCTGGCGGCGATTCTATGCCACTCTGTAGTCTGTTTGCATTCTCCAGTGGTCTTGTCTTTCCCATGCTCGGAAGTTGCCACGCTGAATATGGTAACGCTGCCACCATTGGTAAATTTTTTAGTTTCAGGGTTACGGCCTAATACACCCATTAGAAGTGCTTTGTTCACATTTGGCATTTGGCCAATCTATCAATCCGTTTGTACTTATATGTGTGTCTTTTCAAGTGGACACGGTGGGCAAAGTGGACACACCTATTTATCCATATGATTTTAAATAATTAATTTAGTCCACCTGTATATAAATATGAATAGTAAAAAAGTGGACATTAAAAGTAGATGAGGTGGACAGGGTATTTTACTTTGAATCGTGTCCACCTTATGTCCACCTATTAAAATAGATATATTTATATAAAGTGGACATGGTAATATTTATATATAACAATAGATTAGATTTAAATATTATTCCTATGTCCACCTTGTCCACTACATCCACCTTATAAATAGTGTTCTCAGATTTCACTCTCTAGGTTTTGCATGGCTTCTGCGCTGAAATGCATCATACGTGGGCGTGTACCATCGGGCAGGATGTTACTGGACTTCTTCACATACAGCTTTTTATCACCTTCAATAAAGCCCTTAATCCAGCCATGCTTGATCAATGCCTTTTTGACGCTGGCCTCATTCATCCCAATGCACATTTCCTTTTTAAACATGGTCGGGGATACCAAGTAAACTTTATCTTCAGGATCATAGTAGCCGACACGGTTATGGATACGTTGTCGGACGACTTCCCCATCTGTCTGCCTAATGACGGTTAGATCCTCAAAGCGGCTTGTACCATTGGCCTCAAAGAATGCCTTGATATGCTCGAGCGTTTTGGTTTCTTCCATGTTTTCGCCGTTGCCTAAATTACCTAGCCAAGTGTTAAAACATTGTGCTACAGCCTCAAATCCACGTCCTTGCTGCCATCCTGTAATGCCTGCTTGTGTGGCCAGTTCTCCAGCTGCAGCGACAAGTGCGAAACGGCGTAAAACTCGGCTGGCTTGGCCATTCTTTATTTGGCTGTGCTGTTCAATAAAATTATCCAACAATGCTTGGGCTTTCTGCATGACGGCATCTTTATCCTGGGTCAGATACTCCAGCCATTTGATACCGGCATGGCCATAATGCTGTGATGCTAGTTCATTAATTCGGTTACCAATGTCCTGCGGTGCGATACCGTAGTTAATGAAATCAAATACGCCGTACCCCTTACCTGCATCACTAGGGATATGTGCAAAACGCAGCAATAGCCCTGCATCTAGTTCGATATTGCCACGACGCAAATGTTCTTCCAGAGTGACTTCACCAGTAGAGGTATACATAAGACTGAATTGCTTGGCGTCACGATTCTTACCGGCCTTAGTACTTCTGGCCTTACCTTGTCCACCGGTAAGCATATAAACAATATCAGACACGGCTTTCGGCACAGCCTGGCGCAGTTCATCCAGGTTCAAAAAACTATCATTTCTCAATTCCGCTTCATTCTCTAAAGCGTTGTCCGTAGTGCGCCATGATTTAGATATATGCTTTGGATTTCCCCATACACTGCATGAAGCTTTTGTGACTGTACTCTTGCCATCGGTTGATGAACCATAGATATGAAAGCCACCACTTTCAACACCTAAGGGCAAGACCAATTGCCCGGAAAAAGCACATGAAAATGCCAGTACAGCTAAAGCATGGGGTTCAATCAGCTGGCTAAGCTCCTGCCATTCTTCAAAGGCCCCAGATACGGTATATGGGCTTTTGTTGTCACTGTGAAAAAGTAGTTCTTCATCTTCACTGTTGCCATAGGTTTTATTGGGTGTAGCAAAGCAGTAGCCATGCCATCCGGCACGATCTACACACCTAAAACGTTGCTCTATGGGGTAGTCCTGAATGTAGTTGATAAATACGTTTTTCTTATAGGCTTGGCGCGGTGGCATCAGGCCATGATTAGCAATAATCTTTAAGGCTTCCTGCGCTTCCCCCATAAAATGTTCATAAGGAATCAGCAGCCGGTGCAAAGTATTGTCTTTATCGTGAAATTGGATAACACGCTTCCAGTTGTCATTATTTAGGCTTCTTGCTTCACCTAAGATAATCGCTGAATGGCAGATAAAAGTTCGGGTTTGTTTAAGCTGCCCGTCCTCATCTCTTTTTTCTTTAATCAGATAGAGGCCATTGTCCAAAATATGCAGGAATGCGCCGTCATCCATTCGAAAAGGCTTAGCTAAATGGCCTTTGGGCAATAGTTTATTTGCAGATAATTGCTCAATGGCCAGCTGAAGAAATGCTTTGACCTCATCCGCATCATCTTCTTGATAAAACTCAGTTAGAAAAGAGCTAGCGCCGGATTCTGTATATTGATTTAGCAATCTAACAGCCGTGTTTTTCTCTAAGCTTTGGAATGCTTCAAGCTTGATATATTCAGGACGCACTGGCATATAGAGCTGTGTATACCCAGCTTTTACCAATTGGTGTATTACAAAAGCTATTTGTTCAAAATCAAACGGTTTAAGTTCTGTTAATCGCTTATTGCATAGGGTAGGTAATACGACCAATACAACTGCATAACCGGTCTGGGCAATCTTAAAGAATGCCTCCAGGCCATAAGTAATGATAATGGGCTGATCTTTCTTTAAGTTGCCACAACATGCAAAACCTTTGGCCAATCCGTCAGGCATGACTTGCACACATTGGCTATCCTGTAATACGGCGCATTGGATTGTCTCTAGCTCACCATTTACGATAGGCAGAATGAAAGGGCTGTCATACTCAATCCCTTTAATTTCAATCTGAGCCTCATCAACATAAATCGGCAATGCTGGACTGCCAAAACGCTGAATAATGGGATTCTCTAGATATTCAATTTGATTAGGTAAAAACTGCCGGCACTGCTTAATAATATCTGAAGGTGAATCTAATAATGAACTTTGAGAAATCATGCTTGTGACTCCTCATATTCAGCCTCAGCCTGATACTGCTGTTCAAGATTTTGACTAAGATCTGCAGATTCTTGAATCATGGTATTGGTGATTGCAATGATCCGTTTTAAATCATTAAAACAGCAATCAGGAATGTCATAGACTTTGCCTAGATAGTCTTTTAGATTTTTAAATTCGTTGGAGATAGCACCAAGCATAGTGCTGGTATCAGCCATTTGCTCATAAGCCAAAGAGTAGGCTTCGTATAAATCGCTAGAGCTATAAGTTGGGTTCTGTTTTTCTAAAGACGTATTTGTATTAGGCACGATTAATGCGCTCCTTCATTATTTGTAGGAGTCTTGCCATTCACGACCAAATGAGGGTGGCAGGACCGAAAAGGGTTGGTCGACTGGTAACGAAGGAAACCAGCACACCCGGAGGTGTCCCTCTCCAGACCTGCCATAACGATATGCAGATGCATAGAGATATTGCGCACAAAAAAAGTCCGATAAGCGGACTGTACGCCTTCATTGTTGTAGCCGACCAAAGCTAATTCATCTGCTTTTTGATGAACGTTATTAGCATAACTAGGCACATGACAGCTTTCAAGGCCTAAAATCAAAATTCCTATAATTAATGCTTTAGGTCTTTGAAAAACTGCAGGTGAATGACAACGTTCATTTTGGTAAGAAACAAACGTTTCAGTAGAATGAGTAATCATATTTATTCAGCCTTGCCAAAATATTTGGCCAGTACTTGCATACCCTTAGGTAGAATAAAAAACTCAATTTTGGTGAATGTATACGGATCTCCATTAGGACGTATCCGGGCCACTTCCTCATACTTAGTTTCGCAGTAGCCACGTTCCTGACTGTAGTAAGTCGATGCCCGAGTATTGTTTAGCTTTCGATCCCAGTTATGCTGGCTAAGCCAATTTGCAAGAATGGCTTGTTTAATATTGAGGATCTTGCAGGCTTGCTGGAATTTCACACCTGCAGGTGTTTGAGTAATTGTGTCGATCGTTCGCTCAAGCGACTGGTTTTGTGTTTCTAAGTGAATGACTTGCTCGGTGTAATTCAGCAAAGCACGGCGTAAGGCATGAGGGTCATGCAGATCGACATTCGTCTGCTTAAACTTTTTTTCCAGTTTTTGCCAACGATCTACGATATGCGCCGTAAATTCAGGCGAGAGCCTCGCAACAAGGACTAAGCTGTCACGTTTGTTTAGCTCGTAGTAATCAAACCACTGGCCACGGTATTCAAATTTAAGTGGCTCAATTTGAGCGTCTAAAATTTCGGCAGCCAATAGATCCTTAACTGTTCTGATAACATTTTTATGCTCTTTGCCTGTGAGTTCCGCAATTTCTCGACTAGACATTGTTAAAGCAGGTTCAACTAAAGTGTTCATGCCTTTCCTCCTACTTGAATACTGTCCAGTAATGCAGATAGATGATGCATAGCCTGCTGTTCTGCATCGAGCATTTGCACAATTTGCTTAGGAGATATGTGGACCACTTTAAGACGTGCTGGACGGATATATTCAGCAAGTGCATCAATACGCTTTTTAACTAACTCCACATACTCCATAGGCTCATCAATGCCAGCTTTCATACTGCGCTGGTACTGAGTATCCAATACGCCGTATAAGTCCTCTAAAGTGGCTGAGATATCTTTTAACTGGCCATGATTAATAGCTGTGACTAAATCACGGTTATAAATATCCTTGGCCAAAGCATTTAATTGACGGCTAGCATTCAAGGATATGGCTTTAATTTGAGTTTTAGTCATGGATTAAGCCTCCAGAATTGCACTGATGGCTCTATGATTTGCTACACGTTCAGCAATCCATTTATCAATATCAGATTCAATCCACGCAACTCGACGCTCAGACAGATTTAAGCATTGCGGAAAGTCACCTGTTTTCATCATTGCATAAATAGATGACGCTCCAAGACCGGTTTTTTCTTGAACTTCTTTGCGGCGAATTAAGCGATTATTTTCAGTTTTTTGATTTTTAGATGCTGTCATCTAAACACTCCAGTAGTGGAAATGCCTAGACACAAAACAAACTAGAAATGAGAAATATTTTTAGAATTAAAAATAAGTTTTATCAATTAGATACAAACAAAAAACAACTCCTGAATATATTTTTAATATATCACTAGGCAGTTCTTTTGTTGACTTATGCCATGTTTCATCTACTATTTACCTTTAAGGTAAGCATGCTTACTTATCGGGTAACCGATAAACTTAGTTTTTAAACTGATTGCATCTCTAAAGCTTCTTTAGTTTTGTGCCGTCTGAAAGGCAGATTTAAAAACATTGACATGCAGTAATTTCCAGTTACCTCATGTCACCCAAGGGTTAATGTATTTCCAGTACATTAACCCTTTTATATTATTCATTGATTGCTTTGTATTTATTGCACTTCAATGAACGTGCTGTAACTTTATAAGAGTTACGCTTAAATGGCTACATCTTTCCCCAACAAGCGCGTTAAATGTTGTCGCAACAAAATTATAAGCAACTGAAAAAAATAAATATAATTTTAAAAAACCACGATTTTTCGATCAATAAACACACACAAAACACTTCACTTTGGTTGCTTTTAATTGCTTTTAGTTGCTTTGAATTGCATGGAGTAGCTCGAAAAACACAATTAGTTACAATATCATCCAATACGTTTTTCCTGAGTAGCATTAAAGAAGATTAGATTTGGTTCATAAATCAGACTAAATAAAAAATCACTCCACTTTTGCATCATGTCTTTTCGTTCTTTTTCATACTTAGCCTTGTTATAAACACCTCTAACGCCTCGCATTGTATGATTCAAACAAGCTTCAATCGCATCGCTATTAAAACCTTGCTCATTTAAGTGTGTACTGGCTGTACGGCGCAAATCGTGAACAGTGAAATCGGGTATATCTGTTAAAGCCAATGCTGACTTTTGCGCCGTATTAAATGCGTTGTGGCTAATATGTGTACCTGACTTCCTACCTACAAAAACATAGGGCTCATCACCAGCAATCGTTTTCAATTCCTTAAATAGCTCTATAACTTGGTCTGACATATAGACGACCATTTCACGGCTATGGCCTGTCGTGCTATCTGCCTTTGTTTCTGGAATAAGCCACATACGACTATCAAAATCCACATGTTCCCACTTGGCCCTTAATAACTCTGACTTCCTAACCAACGTCAGCAATGACAGCAAAAGGCCCAGTTTTCTAGGTCGGTAAATGCGCGAGTTTAAAAGGGTGGTGTAGTAGGTACGGATTTCACTGGTACTTAAGTATCTATTTCTCGGAACTGCTTTATAAATATGTCGTGTAGGTATTGATAAGACTGGATTAAAAGGAACCAGGCCTAACGTCATAGCGTAATCAAACATACGCTTTAATAAACCTCTGACTTGATTTGCAGCTGCATCATAGCCCTGATCTTTCTTACGCCATATCACACGGCGTACATCATCAACATTGATTTGATCCAGAGCAATATTTCCAAGCATCGGATAAATATCATTGTTTAAACATAGAATCATGTTATATGGGTTTTTACGCTCTTTCTTGATGACCTCATTTAAATAGCGTTCGCCGTAATCACTGAATAGGGTAATGGTGACTTTATTTTTCTTCTGTTTTGGTGAAATACCTTTTGCCACCAATGATGCTGACTCATCTCGAACCTGCCTAGCATCCTTTAATGACAGATCTGGATAGCGACCTATAACCAGTCTTTCCTGTTTTCCATTTAAAGAGTAGCGATACCACCACGACTTAACACCAGTCGTTGTTATATCTAAGAACAAGCCATTCGCTAATGCATCCTTAGCGGTATATCTCTTTTCACCGGCTTTGAGATTTTTAATTTCTCTGTCAGTAGAAAAAAGTATCTTTTCTGCTTGTGCCATAATCTAGTCACCATATAAAAAACATAGTCACTTTTAAGATTGTGACTTATTAGTGACTAAAAAAAGCATAGCACTACTAGAATGTATTGAACACTATTGAACAACCACAAGGCATAAAAAAGCACTAAATTATTAAAACTTAATGCTATTTATTTAATTCTTAGAATCTATTAGAACTTATTGAATAATAGCTACAATTGGAATTACTTTCCAATACAAAATGACCCAAAAATTTCGCCTAATAGATCATCTGCACTAAAATCACCCGTAATTTCAGCTAATGCATTTTGAGCTAGGCGCAAAGATTCTGCAACCAATTCTCCAGCATGATAAATTACCAGTTGCTCACGTGCTTCAGCTAAATAGGCTTGAGTGCGCTTCATTGCATCTAAATGGCGTGTTCGAGCAATAAAGGTGTCTTCCTCTGGTTGAAATCCTGCATGCGCTGTAATCGCACTTACAAGTGATTGAACACCTATCTCTTGTTTTGCTGAAACACAGATATGACGAAACCCTTTAAAATCTGAAACTTCTTCAGTATTTTCTATCAAATCACATTTATTACCAATCAATATTAACCGTTTAGGTTCTAGATGATCTGCAAAATATTCCTGAGCCAGCGCTAGTGGATCTTCACCCTGACTTAAATCATAAACCAGTAGCAGTAAATCTGCTTGTTCTATTTCTTTAATTGCACGACGAATTCCTTCTTTTTCAACGATATCACCTGTTTCTCGTAATCCAGCTGTATCTGTTAAAGTGATCGGAAGTCCATTTAAAGTGATTTTTTCATGTAAAACATCACGTGTTGTACCTGCAATATCAGTAACAATTGCACGTTCTACACCTGACAAAGCATTTAATAATGATGATTTACCAGCATTTGGTTTACCCGCAATCACAACTTGTAAACCCTCTCGAAGTAATTGCCCTTGTCGGGCTGACTGTTGAACAACAAATACTGATTGAGCGACGTCATCCAATAGATTCAGGATTTTACCATCTGCTAAAAAATCAATTTCTTCTTCAGGAAAATCAATGGCAGCTTCAACATGTAACCGTAAATGAATTAATTTTTCTAAAACAGTATTCACTTTAGTTGAAAATGCACCTTGTAATGAACGTACTGCAGAACGTGCAGCAGCTTGAGAAGTCGCATCAATTAAATCTGCAATTGCCTCTGCCTGAACTAAATCTAACTTTCCATTTTCAAAGGCACGCATTGAAAACTCACCTGCTTTTGCAGCAGTTGCACCAAGTTCAAACAACCTTGCCAATAAAGCATTTTGAATCACTGGCCCGCCATGCCCTTGCAACTCAACAACATCTTCACCTGTAAATGAGTTTGGATTTGGAAAACAAATCACTAATCCCTCATCCATAACCTCACCTGCATCATCATAAAATTGACGAAATCCTGCATAACGAGCTTTAGCTAATTTTGTTTGTATCAAAGCCTCTGCAATTGCGTATGACTTTGGACCTGATAGACGAATAACACCAACACCGCCACGCCCAGGTGGAGTAGCAATTGCAGCAATAGTGGTTCGATCTAACATAAAATTCACCTAAAAAACTTAAAGTCGTACACAAAGAAAAATCCGCTTAAGATTACCATCTTAGGCGGATTTATTCAGCTATTCAGCAATACTTAGTTTGCTGCTTCGCGTTTTGCTTTATCTTTTTCAACACTCTTATTAATCAAAGACTGCTGTAAAATCGTAATACTATTGTTCACAATCCAGTAAAGTACAAGACCCGCAGGGAAGAACAGCATGAATACTGTAAAGATAATTGGCATTAAGCGGAAAACTTTCGCTTGCATTGGGTCAGCAGGTTGTGGATTCAACATTTGCTGAATAAACATCGTCGCACCCATCAACAATGGCAGAATGAAATACGGATCCATTGCAGATAAATCTTGAATCCAGAGAATCCAAGGTGCATGACGAAGTTCAACCGACTCCATTAATACCCAATACAATGCTAAGAAAATTGGCATTTGTAGAAGTAATGGTAAGCATCCTGATAATGGATTGACTTGCTCACGCTTATACAAAGCCATCATTTCTTGTGAAAAACGCATACGGTCTTCGCCAAACTCTTCTTTCATACGCTGCATTTCAGGTGCAATAACGCGCATTTTTGCCATAGAGCGGTAACTTTTCGCAGATAATGGCCAAAGAATTAGCTTAACAAGTACAGTCAACAGAATAATTGACCAACCCCAGTTTCCAACAATACCGTGGAAGAATTGCAAGCCAATAAATAATAGCTTCGCAATTGGCCATAACCAGCCATAATCAACCGTTTGATTTAAACCAACAGCTAAATCTTTTAATTCAGATTGAATTTTAGGGCCAGCATAGAAGGTCGCATCAACTTCAGCAACTGTTCCTACAGGCACGGTAATAACTGGAGAAGTAAAACCAATGATATTCATATCATCACTAGATTTACGAGACTCTAGATGGGCTGTATAAGTCTGACCATTGCCTTGAGTAAGCTTTAACTGACCTGGGATCCACGCACTCACAAAATAATGCTGAACAATTGCAACCCATCCGCCTTTTGCTTCAACATTTAATTTTTCATCATTAAAATTAGCAAATTTAAGCTTATTGTATGGGTCTTCAGGATCCCCCCAAGCACCGCCTAAAAAAGTCCCTAAAGTGAAAATACCTTGATCTGATTTACCTGGATCGTCTGAAGCATCTCGTTTAATCTGCCCAAACATCTGACCTTGCCAAGTATTAGTGCTGCGGTTCACTATTTTGTGTGACACAACAATTGGGTAGTCGCCTTCAATAAATTTAAAGGTTTTAACAATTTCAATACCGTCAGGAGTTTTATAAACAATTGGAATATTTAAAACTTTAACAGATTTACCATCTTTATTTTGAGTCGATTTTGCGTCTGTCGCTAATGTATAAGAAGTCTTCTCAGACTCATATACAGGACGACCATTTCGACTACTATCTGGTCCATTTAATCCAATAAGACCCGATTGAGAAACATAAGTCCGTTTAGGATCGCTTTCTAGCAGTACAAATGGCTGATCGCTATCTTTATTTTTGTCATGATTGAGTAATTCAACACGAACAATATCACCACCTTTTGGACTAATCCAAAGATGATATAGGTCAGTTTTTACTGAAATAAGCTGTTGACTTACAGGTGCTGTTGCATCCGTAGCTGGTTGCTGATTCGCAATATTTGCTTGTGGCACATCTGTTAATGCCGTAGCAGCTTGTCCATTAGGCAAGTCAGCAGATACTTCATGCGTTACAGCTGCAACTTCTTGCTTAGGCTGGTTTTCAACATGTCCATAATCTTTCTGCCAAGCCAAAATGAGCAAATATGCGACAACAAACATGGCTCCGAGAATTGCAATCCTGGCCCATTGTTGCATATCTATTACCCCAAGTGGTTAGAGTGATTTTTGATTCAATAAACGATCACGAAAGGGTACAGTAACGTGAAGCATTTGAGAATCTATTTCATGAAATGAAATAAAACGAATTGCTTTTGGTGGCACTGGATCATATCCTGAGCCACCCCACGGATGACAACGGCAAATACGTTTAGTCGCCAACCACACACCTCTGACAGCACCATGTTGATGGACTGCTTCTAAAGAATATTGAGAACAAGTAGGAATATAACGACAACGGGGTCCTAAAAGCGGACTAATCGCAATCTGATAGAATCGAATCAACCAATGCAGTAAACGTACCATTGGCTATTTCTCTACTTTTGTGGGGAGGGAACTTTAGAATGCTTTTTGGCTAAACGTTGAAGTTTTTGCCAAGCAAATTGTAATTGCTGATATAACTCAGCATTAGGAATTGCGTCTATACCTACTTTAGGCATAACAACAATGTCTAATTGTTCTAATTGCTGTTGATATAAGCGAAAACTTTCGCGAGCAAGCCGTTTTACTCTATTTCGTTCATGTGCACGACGCACTTTCTTTTTAGCAACAACTAAACCCAAACGGCTTTTGGGCTGTTCGGTTATTGTTGCTAAAAATAAAAAATGGGGTTGATGCACTTTTAAGAGTGCACCATCAAATACACTTTTATAATCTGCAGCACAGCGCAGTCTTGCATCTGTCCCAAAACTATAAAGTGACATAACACCCAGGATCCTTAAGCATTAACAGATTAAACTGTTAAGCTATGGCGACCTTTTGCACGGCGACGAGCTAATACTTGACGACCAGCTTTAGTAGCCATACGAGCACGGAAACCATGAACACGCTTACGCTTTAATTCAGATGGTTGAAATGTACGTTTCATATCGAAACTCCAAAAATGATCTTTGTGTAAAGGTACGCGATTCTAGTGTTCATTGAATGAGCTGTCAATCAAAAATAGAGTTTATTCAAAAATAAAGAAAATCAGATCAAGCTTTATTTTTTGTACTGTTGAATGCTATTATTTCAAATATAAAAATTATCAACATACTAAATCACTGAAAAATAAATATATAGCTGTTTTATCAACATAGATATTAACAATACAATATAAATTAACATCTGATTTTGAATTTATTTGTTTCTTTAAATTTAAATTCATTCCAATATAGAGTTACCCACAGATCCTTCATGCTTAATATATAAATTCAAATTTTAAAATTTAAATTTATTACTATTAGAGCCTCATTTTTCTGTGGAAAACCCTTCTTTTTAAAGCTAAAACATGAGTTTGGGTTGTTGATAACTATGTTGTTATTGATTAAATGGAATGTGGATAAGTTTGTTGTGAATTTTATCCACAGGAAGTTTGGAGTATTATCCACAGGTCGATTTAAATTCAAATTTAAAATCTTTATGGTTTGTTTTTAACCAAAAGCAGTTTAAATTATCATGACAGATGTGGATAACTTCGTTAGAATGGCGACCCGCTTCGGTGGTCTTGAATTTAATTTTACTATTTATGGGGAGTTCCACATGCTTTGGACAGACTGCTTAACTCGTTTACGACAAGAGTTATCTGGCAATGTCTTTACGATGTGGATTCGTCCATTGGTTGCAGAAGATATTAATGATGTTTTGCATCTTTATGCGCCCAATCCATATTGGACGCGTTATATTCAAGAACATCATTTAGATTTGATTACTATTTTAGCGGAGCAGTTGTCTGAAGGACGAGTTAGAAAAGTTGAAATTCTAGTTGATTCTCGTCCTGGTGCTATTTTGTCTGCTGAAGAGCAACCCGCAACAACCACTTCAGCATTAGAGCGAGCACCCGTCGTTTCTCCACCTAAAGTAAAAAAAGATGAAAATTCATCTTCTAAAAATAGTCGCAAACGTTTACTCAATCCCTTATTTACTTTTTCTTTATTTGTTGAAGGTCGCTCAAACCAAATGGCGGCTGAGACTTGTCGTAAAATTTTAACTCAACTCGGGGCATCTCAGCATAATCCATTGTTTTTATATGGACCAACGGGATTGGGGAAAACACATTTAATGCAAGCGGTTGGAAATGCATTATTGCAAGCGAAACCGAATGCGCGTGTGATGTATATGACTGCTGAAAGTTTTGTTCAAGATTTTGTAAGTTCTTTACAGCAAGGAAAGGTTGAAGAGTTTAAGAAAAATTGTCGCTCTTTAGATTTACTATTAGTTGATGATATTCATTTATTGGCGGGTAAAGAGGCGAGTTTAGTTGAGTTTTTCTATACATTTAATGCTTTATTAGATGAATCTAAACAAATTATTTTAACATCAGACCGTTATCCTAAAGAACTTACAGAACTTGATCCACGTTTGATCTCGCGTTTTTCATGGGGTTTGTCAGTTGGCGTTGAACCACCAGATATTGAAACACGTATTGAGATTTTGTTAAAGAAAGCGGAAAGCAATCATGTTGATTTACCACGGAATTGTGCATTATTTATTGCTCAACAAGTGGTTGCCAATGTACGTGAGTTAGAAGGTGCATTGAATAAAGTTGTTGCTATTTCTCGATTTAAAGGTACTTCTATCGATTTAGATGTAGTCCGTGAATCCTTAAAAGACGTTTTGGCTATTCGAGCAAGAACAATCAGTACGGAAAACATCCAGCGTGTTGTGAGTGAGTATTTTCGGATTCCATTAAAAGAACTCGTTGGTCCTAAACGGACACGCATTTATGCGCGACCACGCCAGTTAGCGATGGGATTAGCAAGAGAATTAACAGGAGATAGTTTTCCTGAAATTGGTATGGCATTTGGTGGAAGAGATCATAGTACGGTAATGCATGCTTGCGAGAAAGTTCAAAGTTTACGTGCAGAAGATCCTATTTTTAATGAAGACTATAAAAACTTACAAAGACTCTTACAAAGTTAAACATGATCAAATTATGTTCTTGCAAAGTGCTACTTTCTACCGCATAGTACTTTGCTAAAAATTATTTTTATTTCATCTTATCTTCAGTTGTTAAAGGAATGTACCGTGCGCTTAAAAATCGCCAAAGAAAGTTTACTTAATGTTTTGTCGCATGTTGTCGGTGCGGTTGAACGTCGCCATACTTTAAATATTCTTTCTAACGTTAAAATTCGTGTGACGAATGAATCTTTAACAATCACGGGTTCTGATTTAGAAGTTGAATTAGTTGCAAGTACAGCTTTAACTGATGGCGCATGCCTACAGGTAGGAGAAACCACAGTTCCTGCTCGGAAATTGGTTGATATTTGTAAATCTTTGCCTTCGGCAGCTTTAATTGATTTACAAATTACAGATGACCAAAGATGTATTTTAAAATCGGGTAATAGTCGTTTTGTTTTAGGAACTTTACCAGCAGAAGATTATCCTTTATTAACGACGGATAACACACAAGGAACACAAGTTTCTGTTACACAACGTGAATTAAAACGCTTGTTTGAGAAAACTTCTTTTGCAATGGCAGTTCAAGATGTTCGTTTTTATTTAACAGGAACATTGTTGGAGATTGATCAGCAGCAATTACGGACAGTCACAACAGATGGTCACCGATTGGCAATGTGTGAAACAGTTGCTACATCAACTGCAACTCAAGCGGTACAAGCTATTGTTCCACGTAAAGCGGTGGGTGAATTACAACGTTTATTAAGTGTTGAAGATGAACAGATTGCTTTATTAATTGGACGTGAGTTATTGAATGTAACGATTCATGTTCCAAATCGTGATAAAGAGCAGAGTGAAATCAAGGTGCGTTTCACTACAAAATTGATTGATGGTAAATTCCCTGACTACCGCCGTGTAATTCCTCGTGGTGGCGATAAGAATGTTTTAATTGCGCATGATATTTTTAAACAATCTTTACAACGTGTTGCTATTTTAAGTAATGAGAAATTACGTGGGGTGTTTTTAAGTTTTAATGAAGATTCATTACAACTTCGTGCTAATAACCCAGAGCAAGATGAAGCCATTGAAGATTTAGCAATTCAATATTCTGATTCACCTTTAGAAATGTCTTTTAATGCGCAATATTTATTGGAAGTATTGAGTGTTTTAGATGGTGATGATGTAACTATTACAATGACAGAAGCAAACCAATCTGTATTAGTTCATGATCCAGCTCAACAAGATCAAACTTATGTCGTTATGCCGATGCGTGTTTAATGGTTAAAGATTAAGTTATGTTAATTACGCGTTTAAATATAGAACGTGTTCGCAATTTAAAAGCGGTTGCTCTCCATGGATTGCAGCCGTTTAATGTTTTTTATGGTTCCAATGGTTCTGGTAAAACATCGGTATTAGAAGCGGTTCATCTTTTAGCTACGGGGCGCTCATTTCGAACACATCTTCCTAAAAACTATATTCAGCATCATACACAAGATGCAATTGTTTTTGCTCAATCTGAGACTGAAAAAATTGGAATGCAAAAATATCTTTCTGGAGAGCAGTTGATCAAAGTCAATGGGGATTCAGTTGCGACACAAGGACAACTTGCTAAAATTTTACCACTACAACATCTAGAACCACAAAGTACAGATATTATTGATTATGGTGCAAAACCAAGACGACAAATGTTAGATTGGTTAATGTTTCACGTGGAACCAGAGTTTTATGCTACATGGCAATTTTATGCTCGAACATTAAAACAACGAAATAGTTTATTAAAATCTAATCGTTACTTATCTCTCTCTGATTTAGAGCCATGGAACAAAATGTTAAGTGATTATGGGGAAATTCTTCATTCACTTCGGTCGATGGTCATTGAAAAATGGACTCCTTTTTTTCAAGCTGATTTGAAAAGATTATTGCCTCAATTAGATATTCAAATGGAATATCAGCCAGGCTTTCATGATGAAACAGGTTTGTTGAATGATTTGACAAATTATCACTCAAAAGACTTAGAAAGAGGCTATACCGAATATGGTCCACATCGTGCAGATATACGATTAAAAACTACGCTAGGTGAGGCAGATGCCATTCTTTCTCGAGGACAGAAGAAATTACTAATAATGGCATTAAAGCTATCACAGATTGCAATGCTACATTCTTGTAATAAGGAAACTGTGGTATTATTAGATGATCTTACAGCAGAATTAGATTTAACCGCACAACAACGTTTAATTGAGCGATTAAGCCAACTTGGTAGTCAGGTTTTTATTACCACTTTAGAATATGATTCAGTAAAAAATCACTTACATGATTTATCAATTTCTTATCAATTATTCAATGTTGAACAAGGTCAAATTCGAGTTATTCCACAGTAATTAACGACTGTGGGATAAACTTATTTTTAACTAGGGAGAAACCATGAGTTCAGAAGATCAAGCTGTATCTCAAACAGAACAAACTATTGAAAAGGCTTATGATTCCTCTAGTATCAAAGTATTACGAGGCCTAGATGCTGTTCGTAAACGTCCAGGCATGTATATTGGTGATACAGATGATGGTACAGGTTTGCACCATATGGTCTTTGAGGTTGTGGATAATGCAATCGATGAGGCATTAGCGGGTCATTGTGATGAAATTTTAGTTACGATTCATGAAGATGAATCTGTGAGTGTTTCAGATAATGGACGTGGCATTCCGACAGATATCCATCCAGAAGAAGGGGTATCAGCAGCGGAAGTCATTTTAACCATCTTACACGCAGGTGGTAAATTCGATGATAATAGCTATAAAGTTTCTGGTGGTTTACACGGCGTTGGTGTTTCTGTTGTTAATGCTTTATCAAGTAAATTAGAACTAACGATTAAACGTGCAGGACACGTTCATCAACAAGAATATCGTCATGGTAATTCGCAATACCCATTAAAAGTGGTGGGTGAAACTGAAACTACAGGAACAATTGTACGTTTTTGGCCAAGCACTGAAACATTTAGTCAAACAATTTTTAATGTTGATATTTTAGCACGTCGTTTACGAGAGCTTTCATTCTTAAATGCAGGCGTACGTATTGTACTTCGTGATGAGCGTGTAAATTTAGAACATATTTTTGATTATAAAGGGGGCTTATCTGAGTTTGTTAAATATATCAACCAAGGTAAAACCCATTTAAATGAAATTTTTCATTTTACCACTCAAGCGGATAATGGTATTGGTGTAGAAGTTGCTTTGCAATGGAATGATACCTATCAAGAAAATGTCCGTTGTTTTACCAATAATATTCCACAAAAAGATGGTGGTACGCATTTAGCTGGATTCCGTGCGGCGTTAACCCGTGGTTTAAATAGTTATATGGAAAGCGAAAATATCCTGAAGAAGGAGAAAGTCGTTGTTTCAGGTGATGATGCACGTGAAGGTTTAACCGCAATTGTTTCGGTGAAAGTGCCCGATCCAAAATTTTCTTCGCAGACCAAAGAAAAATTAGTCTCTAGCGAGGTGAAGTCTGCTGTTGAACAAGCAATGAATAAATCATTTTCTGAATATTTATTAGAAAATCCTCAAGCTGCTAAATCTATTGCTGGTAAAATTATTGACGCTGCACGTGCACGTGATGCTGCACGTAAAGCACGTGAAATGACACGTCGTAAAAGTGCTTTAGATATCGCAGGTCTACCTGGAAAACTTGCAGATTGCCAAGAGAAAGACCCAGCTTTATCTGAATTATACTTGGTCGAGGGTGATTCTGCAGGCGGTTCTGCAAAGCAAGGGCGTAACCGTAAGATGCAGGCAATTTTGCCATTGAAAGGTAAGATTCTAAACGTTGAGCGGGCTCGTTTTGATAAAATGATTTCCTCTCAAGAAGTGGGAACATTAATTACAGCACTCGGCTGTGGTATTGGTCGTGAAGAATATAATCCAGATAAGTTACGGTATCATAAAATTATTATCATGACCGATGCTGACGTCGATGGTTCACATATTCGTACACTTTTGTTGACATTTTTCTTCCGTCAAATGCCAGAGCTTGTGGAGCGCGGTTATATTTATATTGCACAGCCGCCATTATATAAGTTAAAGAAAGGCAAACAAGAGCAGTATATTAAAGATGACGAAGCACTGGAAACTTATTTAATTTCAAATGCGATTGATGAGCTTGAATTACATATTAGTGCGGAAGCACCTGCTATTCGTGGTGATGCTTTAGCCAATGTAATTGCAGACTATCAAACTTCGCAAAAAAGTTTACAGCGATTAACGCTACGTTATCCAGCTAGCTTATTAGACGCTTTAATTTCAGTTGAAGCCTTTAAATTAGATCAGAATACTGATTTAGCATATGTTGAACAATGGTCAGAACAAGTGCGTGTAGCAGTTGAAAAATTCCAACCAAGTTTACGTCCAGAATTGACGATTGAAACATTTGAAAAGGAAACTTCAGATGGTCAGCGCATTGAATCATATTTACCTCGTATCACCATTTATGTGCATAATTTACCGCACAGCTATCTATTAGATGCTGGATTATTAGGTTCTAATGAATATGTACGTTTGTTGAAAAATGCGAAAAGTTGGTTCACCTTACTTGAAGATGGTGCATATCTGCAAAAAGGTGAGCGTAAGATTAATGTTTCGACCTTCCATCAAGTTTGGCAACATATTTTGTCAGATTCTCGTCGTGGTATGATGATTCAGCGTTATAAGGGATTAGGTGAGATGAATGCAGAGCAACTTTGGGAAACGACCATGGATCCTGAAAATCGTAATATGCTTCAGGTTACCATCGATGATGCGATTGAGGCAGATCGTATGTTCTCTTGTTTGATGGGTGATGATGTTGAACCCCGTCGAGCATTTATTGAAGAAAATGCCTTAAATGCAGATATTGATGCATAAGAGAAATATAAAATTCTAATCGTAGAATAAAATTTTTATCTCATAAAAAACCGAGTTAAATTGTTAACTCGGTTTTTTTTTATATTTTGTAATCATTAAAATAAGGTGGATGCTAATTTTTTGAAATTAAATTATATAAGTACAAAATAATAATCGCACCGAGAACAGACGCAATAAATCCTGCGGTTGCATTTTCACCGTAGAAACCTAAAGCACGTCCTCCATAAGTGGCAACCAATGAACCACCTATTCCTAATGCTGTTGTAACAATAAAGCCTGCTTTATTATTACCAGGCTTTAATGCGCGAGCAATTAAGCCAGCAATAAAACCAACAAAAATGGCGACAATAAGTGACCACATAAGCCATCTCCTTGTATCTCTACTTATTCACGTGTTCTTATTTATATCATAGTCAATTCAAATAGATGAAAAATATAGGAAACGCTAAAAGTTGTAGTTGTTTTGTAGATAAAATACCTTGATCACAAGCCAATAAAAAGTGGCTTGAGCCACTTCCTATTTGATTTATATCTTAAAGACCAATTTCGCCAATAAACGGAATGTGGCGATACTTTTGATTATAGTCTAAGCCATAGCCGACAATAAATTTATCTTCAACTTCAAAACCTAAAAATTTTACTTCTAAGTCAATTTCACGACGAGAAGGTTTACTAACCAGTGTACATAACTCTATTGAATGAGGTCGGCGTGTTTGAAGTATTTCTAATACTTTACTCAGTGTATTGCCAGAATCAATAATATCTTCTACAACAAGTACATCTTTACCGTGAATTTCTCCATCTAAATCCTTTAAGATTTTGACATCACGTGTAGATACAGTACCGTCTCCATAACTTGAAACAGTCATGAAGTCGAGTTCATGTGGTTTTTCAATTGCTCGGCATAAATCAGCCATAAAAATAACAGAACCACGAAGTAAGCCAATAAGTACCAGCTCTTTATCACTGTTTGCGTAGTGTGCATTGATTTTTGCACCAAGCTCTTTCACTTTCGCTTGAATTTCTTCAGTAGAAATCATTACGCTCATTTGAACGGTCATGGGTAGATACCTAAAGAGTAATAAAATATAAATAAAAAGAGGCATTGACCTGCAATACCCCAAATAATATATGGTAATTTTAATACATCTTAGGCAGAGATGCATCATTTTTGCCAATTGAAGAGGATATTCCATTTTTGATGAGGAAATATCCTTTCATTTTTAGCGTATTTCGTAATCAGGAATACGGCTTAATAATGATGTATTTTAAAAATTTTAGGCATTTTTTGTATACACTTTTTGCCCATAAATATAAGTTGCATCAATGTTGCGATCATCACCCATAGTCATTAAAGCAAATAAGGCATCTTCAATAGTTTTACTACGTTGTTGGCGTAAGCGTTGTAAATCCGTTGCATGTATATCTAATACAATAAAATCTGCTTCTTTTCCGATTTTAAAATTTCCTAATTTATCCTCTAAGCTTAAAGCTTTTGCACCACCTAATGTTGCATGATAAAGAGACTCTATGGCTGAAAGTTTGTTTCCCTGAAGTTGTTGCACCTTGTAGGCTTCATTAATGGTTTGTAAGTGGCAAAAAGAGGTTCCTGCACCAATATCTGTACCTAAACCAACTTTGACTTGTTTCTCCCAGGTTTTCTTAAGTGGAAATAAACCACTGCCTAGAAATAGATTAGAGGTTGGACAAAATGCAATTGCTGAACCCGTTTGGTGCATACAATCCCACTCTTCATCTTCTAAATGAACGCAGTGTGCAAAAATAGATTTTGATCCTGTTAGCTCATAATGATGGTAAACATCTAAATAACTGTTTTGTTTTGGAAATAATGTTTTAACCCATGCAATTTCATCTTTATTTTCACTTAAATGAGTATGCACATAAACATCAGGATATTCTATTTTAAGTTGTTGAGCTTTTTCTAATTGTTGAGGCGTAGATGTTGGTGCAAAACGTGGAGTAATTGCATATAAATTACGACCTTTATTATGCCATTTTTCAATTAATTCCTTGGAGTCAGCATATGCAGTTTCAGCAGTATCACAAAGTTCCTCTGGTGCATGACGATCCATCAGGACTTTTCCTGCAATTAATCGCATTTGAAATTGCTCGGCAGCCTCAAATAATGCATCTACAGAACTTGGATGTACTGTGCAGAAAACGAGTGCAGTTGTTGTACCATTTTTAAGCAGCTCTTGAATAAAGAATTGTGCAATTTTATCTGCATAGTTTTTGTCTTTAAATTGGAGCTCTGTTGGAAAGGTATAGGTATTTAACCACTCTAAAAGTTGCTCTCCATAAGCGCCAACCATTTCTGTTTGAGGGAAATGAATATGCGTATCAATAAAACCAGGAACAATTAATTGATGAGGATAATGATCCACTTGAATTTCTGAAGAAAGAAAAGGTTGTCCATCTTCCCAAGCACCAAACCATTGGATTTTTCCATTTTCAGTAATGAGTAAGCCATCTTCTATATATCTGATTTGATTTTGAATTTCACTTGCTTGGCTCACTGTATTTTGAATATCTAGAAAGCGACCACGAATCGCTGTTGTTATAATTTGAGTGGACATTAAAGACCTATAGGTTTACTTTTTTCAGTTGATTGTACCTGATAACCTAATTCTTATTTGAATAAAAATGTGAAAAGTATTTTTATAATGATGAGTATGATGAAAATGTGCAAGAAAAATAATATTCCTCTACATGATCAATCTTATGATGATGAACAGATCTTGGTAAATCATGAAGATAATGAAACAAAACCAAACAGAGATACAATGGATTGGGCAAAAACAATCCTATTCGCTGCAATTACAGAACATCATATTAGCGCATGAAATCATCAAAAAAATTTTGATGTTACTCAGAGAAATAGAACCACAAGCTTTTATTGCGGCAGGGTGTATCCGAAATTTAGTATGGGCATCGTTACATGATCAAGAATATATTTTAGATGGCACAGAAATTGATGTTATTTTCTATGATTCACATGATGATGGAGCATATGGTCAAGCGATTGAAACCCAATTAAGGAAAATTTTTCCATGTATTGAATGGGATATTACAAATCAAGCTTTGGTACATGAATGGTATACAACAGAGCAGGGTGAATCGATTCCTCCGCTTACATCTATAAAGCACGCATTATCGTTGTGGCCTGAAACTGCAACGGCTATTGCTGTTCGTTTAAATGATTGCGATGAAATAGAATATATTGCACCTTTTGGTTTAGATGATTTATTTGAATTAAAACTTCGCTGGAACTCTACCTTCGTTCAGCAAGAAACGTTTATGAAACGTCTACAGCAAAAGAGATTTTTAGAAAAATGGCCAAAATTAGTAATGCAGAAATTAAAGCCCTCCAAATAAAGGAAGGCTTTTAAATGATGATTTGATTTTATAGCGTTGTTTCATGTTGCCTTTTACTATGTTGAATCGACATCCATGCTGTAATAGCCAATACAAGAATAATAAAACTGAGTGAAATCCAAATTGGCATATGGAATACATCAAGCATTAACATTTTAAATCCTATGAATAATAAGATTAATCCTAGACCATAGGGTAAATAATGCATTTTAGCTGCTGCACCCGACAATAAGAAAAACATCGCACGTAAACCTAGAATTGCCATTAAATTTGCAGTTAGGACAATAAAAGGATCGCTGGTTACGGCAAATATTGCAGGAATAGAATCGACTGCAAAAATAACATCAGATGCTTCAACTAAAATTAAGACTAAAAAGAGAGGAGTTGCCCATAACACACCATTTTGGTGAACAAAAAACTTGTTTTCATGCATCGTTGGCGTAATACGCATATGTTTACGTAAGAATTTTAAGATAGGCATTTCTTCAATATTCGGATCTTCATCTTGTCCTTTGAGAAATTTAAACCCTGTATAAACCAGAAAAGCACCAAAAATGTAAAGAATCCAAGAAAATTCTTGAACAAACCAAGCACCAATAAAAATAAAGATAGTTCTTAAAACAATAGCACCGAGTACACCATATAGAAGTAATTGGCGTTGTAATGCAGGTGGAATAGCAAAAGCTGCAAAAATCATCAACCAAACAAAGACATTATCAATTGCTAATGATTTTTCTAACAAATATCCAGCAAAATACTCCATAACCTTGGTATTAGCTAAGGTTATACCTACTGTTTGTTGTAAATAAAGCCATAATCCGCCACCAAATAATGCAGCGACAGAAACCCAAGCAATACTCCAAAAAGCAGCTGTTTTAATTTTAACGTCTTGACCTTGTTTTTGTTTAAAACCAAGAAAGTCAATAATTAGCATAATTGCGACAATACTGAAGAAAGCCAAGTACAGCCCTAAAGTACCAATTGTTTCCATGTGTGTTTCTCCACATCGAACAACTGATCATAAAAAAAACCTTGATCAGTTGTTCAATGATATTAATATCAATAACAACATGATCAAGGTCTTGCCTACATCTTAAAATGATAAAGATGCTCAGATACCGACTTTTTGCAAAGTGTAATGACGATAGTCTGACACGTGAAATTTTTATGAAGCTCATATCGTTTCACGTTTGGAGGAGGCTACTCCCCTTGTTCAAATTCTGTTTTGGACGAATCCAAATCTTATAACCAAGCATGACAGATTTTATTTTGATGTGCAAATTTATTCAACAGGTGATCTTAAACATTTACTTTGGAGAAATCTGCTCGATTAACTAAGTAGAGCGCTAATACTGTCCCCAATGTAGCAATAACTCCGCCAACAATGCCAATATAATTGAGCCCAAAATGTAAGGTCACGAATCCGCCAATAAGTGCACCACCGCCGATACCAACATTATATAAACCAGAAAAAATGGCCATAGCAACGTCAGTTGCATCAGCGGCTAAACTCAGCGTTTTAGCTTGTAGTGCCAAACTAAAGCCAATAATGGCAACCCCCCAAAATACACTGAGTATGCTCAAGTTGACAAAACTAGAAGCTGCCAGAAGCAGAGCAAGCATTGAAATGGCTAGACAACTAGTCATTAAAGGAATGAGCGTTTTATTGAGTTTTCTCGCAAATTTTCCAAAGAGGTAAGAACCAATAAAGCCAGCGCCACCATAAATTAATAATAGAGAAGTAATTTGTGCTGAATCAAAATGTGCAACATTTAAGGCAAAAGGTTCAATATAGCTATAAGCAGTAAATTGCGCACTAATGACGATGATAACTAAGGCAAAAACAAACATTAAGCTCGGTCTTTTTGCCAATATTTTTAAACTGCTTAATGAACCCGTATTGACACTCGGTAGGCGTGGCAATGTTTTAGATAAAATAAGACAGACAATACTGGCACAAATAGCAATTAAACCGAATGAATTTCTCCAACCATATTCGTCACCAATCATTCGACCAAAAGGGATACCCAGTACCATTGCCAAGACTGTACCTGTTGAAAGTAACCCTAAAGCTTGAAATTCTTTTCCTTGAGGGGCAATACGCACAACGAGTGATGCCGTAATTGACCAAAATAATGCATGTGCTATGGCGATACCAATGCGACTGAGTAGTAAAATAGAAAAGCTCCATGCAAAATAAGAGAGCACATGGCTTAAAATAAACACCATAAATAAACTAATCAGTAGAAATCGCCGTTCGATATTTTTGGTTAAAAGCATAATTGGTAATGAAATTAATGCTACAACCCAGGCATAAATAGTGATCATGGTACCAACTTGCGTGACGGGCATTGCAAAACTTTGTCCAATATCACTGAGCAGTGCGATGGGAATAAATTCAGTGGTGTTAAAAATAAATGCGGCAAATGCCAATGTGATAACACCTACCCACTGTGTATGGGTATTTTGAGCATTTTTAGGAAATGTAGATGACATTGATCTATCGTTATATGGCGTAATCGTTTATGAGCCGATATTCTATATTGTTCATATTTTTCTAGCGATAAATATTTTTGTTTTAGCTTCATTTGGACTTTATGATGTGAAATTAGTTATCGGTATCAAAAAGGGCAAATAATGCAAAATTTTATTGATTATTTTTTAAGTAAAACCTGATAAATCAAGCTATATTAATTCAAAATAATGTCCATGGATCAATGATGCAGATACAACATAAAGTATATGAAAAAGGTGGTGTTTTTTATATTGATGAACATCAAAAAAAGCTTGCAGAAATTACTTATCAATGGAAAAGTGAGTCGACGATTATTGCAGATCATACATGGGTAGATGATTCACTTAAAGGGCGGGGGGTTGCACGTCAATTACTCGATACTTTGGTTGATTTTGCACGTGAAAATAATTTAAAAATTATTCCTGTTTGTAGTTATGTCGAAGTGATGTTTAAACGAGATACGGGTTTAAGTGATGTGATTGCTTAAACTATAAATAACGGATGAAAAATAAAAAGCCCTCAGTAGTTTGAGAGCTTTTTTAGAATCAATTGTTAAAGGGTTAAACTGCCGTTATCGTTCCCAAAATTCGATAACCCTCGGCACCTGTGACTGCAGGTAAGTTACCACTTTGTTGTGCTGTAAAACGCATTGCTAACCATGCAAATGCTGTTGCTTCAACCCAAGTTGGGCTAAGACCTAAATCTGCTGTGGTCTGTACAGTCCATTCATGTTTACGTAAGCGCCAGCGTAACTGTTCAAGTAAGTGTGAATTATAAGCACCTCCACCGCAAACATAAACTTCTCCTGTGTTCATACCTGAGCGATATATGGCTTTTTTAATTGCTCGTGTGGTGAGTTTTAATAAAGTTGCTTGAACATTTTCGGGAGTATCTTCAAGTTCATCATAAACAATATCATTTCGCCAGTCGGCAATTTGTTCATCTAACCACTCAATATTGAAATCTTCACGACCAGTGCTTTTCGGTGGTTCTTTTGAAAAAAATTCATGCGCTTGTAAGCGATCTAATAAATGGCGAATAGGCGTACCATAGGCTGACCAATTGCCATTTTCATCATACGGTTGTCCTGTATATCGATGGCACCAAGCATCCATTAATATATTGGCAGGTCCCGTATCAAAACCAAAAACGCGCTCGGGTTGACCTGCAGGTAATAAGCTGACATTGGCTATGCCACCTAAATTTAGAATGACACGATGGATATTTTCATGTTGAAAAATCGCTTGATGAAAAGCAGGAACTAATGGTGCACCTTGACCTTTTGCTGCCATATCTCGGCGGCGAAAATCTGAAATGACTGGAATTTGCGTGAGTTCTGTAATGATATTAGGATCACCAATTTGTAAAGTAAACTCATATTCAGGACGGTGGCGAATGGTTTGTCCATGAGAGCCAATTACTTTGATTGCTTTTTTATCTAAATTATTTTCTTTTATGAGCTTATTTATGCCATGACCAATCATTTTAGCTAAAGCAACATCTGCTTTTCCCATGCGATCAATTTCATTGTCATTGGGTAATGTGAGTGCCATGAGTTCATTTCTTAAATCAGGGTCAAACTCTAATGATAATGTAGCGTGAAGCTGCAATGGTTCAAATGATGCAGCAACAATATCAACACCATCCATACTTGTGCCAGTCATTACGCCAATATAGATTGCTGTCATGATTATTCTTAAGCCTGCAATGTGCTGAAAAAATGGTAGTATATCGCACAAATTGGATAACTGATGTATTTGGATTCTGTGATGTCAAATTTCCTTCCTGCTGAAGAACAACTTGCTCTGATTCAAAGAGGCACTCATGAAATTATTTCTGAGGAAGATTTACTGAAGAAATTAAAAGCAAATCGCCCTCTTAAAATCAAGGCGGGTTTTGATCCGACTGCACCAGATTTACATTTGGGGCATACGGTTTTAATTAATAAACTAAAGGTTTTTCAAGATTTAGGACACGAGGTTACCTTCTTAATAGGCGACTACACGGCCATGATTGGTGATCCAACAGGTAAAAGTGCGACTCGCCCTCCTTTGTCTCGTGAGCAAGTTCTTGAAAATGCAAAAACATATCAAGAGCAAGTGTTCAAAATTCTTGATCCGAATAAGACCAAAGTGAGATTTAACTCTGAATGGTTTGCATCTAAAACAGCGGCAGATTTAATTCAATTAGCATCACAGCAAACAGTTGCTCGTATGCTGGAACGTGACGATTTTACGAAGCGTTATAACAACCAACAACCGATTGCAATTCATGAGTTTTTATATCCATTGGTACAGGGCTATGACTCTATTGCACTAGAAGCAGATGTAGAACTTGGTGGAACTGACCAAACTTTTAACTTGCTGATGGGGCGTACATTACAAGGGCGTTATAACCAAGAATCGCAAGTGTGTATTACCGTACCAATTCTTGAAGGTTTAGATGGCGTTAATAAAATGTCTAAATCTTTAGGGAATTATATTGGTGTATTTGATGCACCTGGAACAATGTATCAAAAAGTACTTTCCATGCCTGATACATTGATTGAACGCTACTTTGATTTATTAAGTTTTAAATCAATTGCTGAAATTCAGCAATTATTAAAAGAAATTGCAGAAGGTCGAAATCCACAAGAAGTGAAGAAAATTCTTGCACTTGAGTTGGTTGAACGTTTTCATGGTAGTGACGCCGCTGAGAATGCACATAAAGGTGCAGGTAATTTAATCACAGAAGGTGAATTACCAGAAGGGACACCAGAAGTTACGATTTCACTTGGTGAATATGGTGGTGAAATCTTTATTACATCTATTTTACGTGCAGCAGGTTTAACAAAGAATGCCGCTCAAGCAAAAGACGCCGTGGGCCGTGGTGCTGTAAAAGTAGATTGGGAAACTGTAGATGCTTCATTTTCTGTCAAAGAGAATATCACTCTGATTGTTCAGGCAAGTAAAAAAGCGATTGCAAAAGTGATATTTGTAGATTGATGCTTTGGTGAACGTTGAAAATTGAGTAAAGATAAATAGAAGCAGACTTAGGTCTGCTTTTAATTTATAGAACCTATATATATTATTTTAGAGAGTAGATTTAAAAAAACCTTATAAAAAATAAACTTAAATTTACCAAAAAGTCTTGATTTTATAAAGATAGGTACATTAAGCTTGGGAATATCTGAAAATACAACTGTATATATTCAGAAAGTAATATTTTATAAATAATTAAGTTTTATGATTTTAAAATAACAATAATTATAACGAGGATGAATCTATAAGAGATTCAATTAATAGAAGGAGATTTTGGGAGAGATCTCTTTCTTTTTTTATATGTAATATGAAGTTGTTTAAGTTTTTATAAGAACATAAATAGCATTAGACAAAACATAATAAGGTTGATGAACTAAAAACTAAATATTCACAGTTATATTGATATCAATATTTAATACAAATAACTCCCCATCAAACATTAAAAAACTTAAGTATTTACTAGATAGAGGAAGTAAATTCTAGAAATTGTATTACCAGTTTATTTTCTATAGTTGAAGTGTCTAATAAATATCCAAAAACAATATCAAAATATCACTATAGATTTTTTAATATCAACAAATATAAATAGGTTTGAAAAATAATTATCGTAAATATGTCTAAAAAATAGTTAAAAATAAGCTTTTTTTAACGTTTTTGATGAAAAATAAAACACCTAGAAGATAATCATAAAAAAAGGGGTTGCAATGATTTTGAAATAGTCTAGAATGCACCCCATACCGACGAGATAGACGGAAACGAACGAAGCACGCAGTGCTAAGTTGTTGAGTTTATTGAAGTCCATCATCTAGTACTGACGAGGTATTAGAGAGATCATTAAGAGAATATGAAGAACAACTTGTGTGGATTTTTACTGATTGATCGATCGAAAATATTTCATTGATAATTGGTAAGAATTACTCGAAGTTTATTTGAGAATTTTTTGTCAGTAATTGATGAGCCAGATTTAGTACTTTTATTAAAGTACAAAATGATTTTAACTGAAGAGTTTGATCATGGCTCAGATTGAACGCTGGCGGCAGGCTTAACACATGCAAGTCGAGCGGGGAGATGTAGCTTGCTACATCACCTAGCGGCGGACGGGTGAGTAATG
>NZ_NEGH01000023.1 GCF_002135375.1 Acinetobacter sp. ANC 4558
AAACAGCTTTTTAGGCTGTGAAGCCTAAATAAGCGTAAATCACATGCAGAAAATTGAGCCTAGATCGAGCGTAGCGAGAAAAAAAGCTTTATGAGCGAAGCGAATTCCGAGTTGTTTTTGCTCTTGCATTTGCTTTTTCTCAAAGTCAAAACTGAAAGGGCTAAAAAATTGCCCCACGAATCGAGCGAAAGCGAGATTCAATAGAGTTTGAGCGTAGCGAAAACCAAGGGCAATTTTTTCAAACGTCTTTTTAATTATTTTTATATCTTTTAAATCTTTTCATTGAGTTGTATCCCTTATGGAGCAAGCCTTTCAAAGTTTAACTATGACGGATTGACTACTAACTATGACGGATTGACTACTAACTATGACGGATTGACTACTTAACTATGACGGATTGACTACCAAATATGACAAGTATATAGTTGTCATATATAAAAGAAAATCAATGGTTTTATTTTGGATAAGAATCAAATTGTTAAATCAAATCAAGTTATAGAAGCTTCCTATCAATTAAGTGCTGTAGAACAGCGTATCGTCTTAGCAGCTATTTCACGTATTCCGAAGAGCCAGCCTATTACTGATGATGAGTTATACCCTGTAAGCGTTAATGAACTACAGTTATTAGGAGTACATGAAAAAACCGCATACAGAGACTTAAAAGAAGGAATTAATAGACTTTATGAAAGATCTATTAATCTTAGTATTGATGATAAATCTATAAAAATGAGGTGGGTACAAGAGATCCAGTTTTTGGATAGTCAAAGTATCATTGGTATTCGTTTTTCAAAACCTATCTTGCCCTTCATATCTAATTTAAGTAGAGAATTTACTAAGTATGCTCTATCAGATATTGCTGGGATCAATAGTGGATATGGTATTCGTATTTATGAGTTATTGGTGCAATACAGACAAATAGGTAAGCGTGAAATCTCTGTTGAGAGCTTACGAAGCATGTTGGAGCTTGGCAAAAAATACCCTCTATTTGCAGATTTCAAAAAACGGGTAATTGATACTGCTGTAGACCAAATAAATGAATGCAGCCCATTAAGCGTTTCCTATGAGCAGAAAAAAACTGGTCGTAAAGTTACCCATATTCTTTTTTCATTTAAAGAAAAATCAAAAAGCATTAATCAACAGAACGAACAAGATAAGGTTTATAAACTAACAGACGCTCAAATCAATATGTTTGGCAATCAGCTTTCTCGCTTACATGAGCTATCTCATTTAGCAGCTCAAGGAGAAAGCTATGATGTACTGGCATCAAGAATAAAAGAAATGCTTAGAGATCCAATACAACAAAAGCAATTTATTCCTCATCTTAGGAATTTAGGTTTTAAAGGGTGAGGTTTGATTGTGTATGTAGCGGTTGACTGTTTCTTAATGTATCTTAGTTCACATAATAGACAACCTAAATTACAACATGAAATCACTATCTGTTATTGAGCTTTCAAACCTCTATGGAATGACTCGTCAAGCCGTTTATAAACAAATAAATAAAGGTAATTTAAGTAAGAATAGCGATGGTAAAATTGATCTTTCTGAAGCTATTCGGGTCTTTGGTGAACCATCTAAACATGTGAACAGTTCACAGACAACCGAAACACGAAAGTTGTCAGAAGTTCACCTACTTGAACAACAGGTTCACATGCTTCAAAAACAGCTAGAACAGGCTCATGACCGTGAGAAATTTCAACGAGATGAATTAAAAGCTAAGAATGATCAGTTACATGTTAAGGACGAACAAATTGAAGCAATGCAACGTCTATTAGAAGCCCCAAAAACCAATATGACTACGTTTACCGATCAAGAACCGCTGCAACCAAGCATGGTCAAAACAGCTCCAGAACCGGACACAGCAGAAGCTAAACATGACGGATTGACTACTCCGGAGCAGACGGAAAATAAGCGTATTCCAGTGCCGGAGCCGATTGAACCGGAGCTGGAGAAAAGAGGGTGGTTAAGCCGGTTTTTCTTGCCGAATGGCTAAGAGGCTTGTTTAGGCGCGTACTAATCAAAGTTGTGAAACATTGATCAAAGAATGGACGTGGAACGTGAAAAATCATAAAAAAACCCGAACAGGGATGTTCGGGCTATAAACTAGAAACTACAGCATTGATTTCTATAGATAATTATACAGTATTTCGTATAAGGTGTATTATGCTAATTTTAGGAAAACTTAAACTCCTAATAAGTTTTTACACCAAGGAATAGAAACATCTCTAGTTAAAGGAGCTAATTGTAATTCTGAATTATTTAGATCAATCCATCTCATTTCCGCAAGTTCAGCTTGAACCTTAGGCTCATTTTTTAATTTCACTTGGTAGAGATAACTAACTAATGAATGATTTAACTCATTAGCAGCTAATGTTTCATATTTTCCAATATAAGAAAATATTTCTATTTCACATCCTATTTCTTCAAATATTTCTCGGGATAATGCTGTTTCAGGTGATTCATTTAACTCTAGCTTTCCCCCTACATGCATAAAGAAGTCTGTACCTTTTTTACGAACTAATAGTGTCTGATTATGTTCATTTAGAATTACAGCGGCAGCAATTGTAATAACTTTATTATTCATACCCGCTCCATCCCTTTTTCACTTTTATTCCATTTTGGTTCAGGAGCTTTGTAACAAGATAAAGTATCTAGTACCTCATCGATTACATCTGATGAGATCAATACATCTGTAAAACGACTATGGGTAAATCCACTCTGGGTTGTTTTTATTAAAAAATCCAATAATTCATCATAGAACCCATCAACATTTAAAAAAGCACAAGGTTTCTGATGAATACCTAACTGCCCCCATGTTAATTGCTCAAAAATTTCTTCTAACGTTCCTACTCCACCAGGTAGTGCGATGAATGCATCCGCTAATTCCGACATTTTGGTTTTACGTTCATGCATATTTTTAACTACATGAAGCTCTGTTAATAATGGATGTGCTAATTCTGCATCAACAAGATTTTGAGGAATAATGCCTATAACAGTTCCTCCAGCTTTCAAAGCACTATCAGCGATAACTCCCATTAGGCCGGCTCTTCCACCACCGTATACAAGTTTTATTCCCCGTTTAGCAATAGATTCACCTAATACTTCTGCCTGTTTTTTAAATATAGAACTGTTCCCCACAGATGAACCACAAAATATTGCGATAGATTTCATTACATACCCCTATATATAGGGGTAATATTCTAACTTCTCTTAAATACAATTAGTGCGTAAAAAACAAACGACCAGACAAATAAAGATCTTCACTTAATAAGACGTTACCCCCCTATTTAACATAATGGTGCTTATACGCAATACACTTGTATATTAATATAAATATCAATCACTTAAAATTTCAACCCTGACCACAAAATGCACAAAAATCCGCTTTTGTAATAAGTTGGTGAGTTTTTAGGCGAATCTGTAACATTTTGCCAAGAAAATTGATTAACAAATGATCAATTAAGGAAGAAGTGCCCATTTCATCAGCTTTCTGAATCTCAAACTATCCCCAATCGCTGTGGATAAAATTTAGGCTATTTTGTACGCTTTTGCTCACATCAATCTCGGCCCTTTGCGGCTGTCCAAGATAGGTGAATTTTCATATGATTAATTGGTCAGGAACAGGATGTTCCTTAGAATTACAAAGAATGAGCACCAGGATGGGGCCAGATACGACAAGCACTAAGACAGCACAGACCTAAAGTTCCAATAAAAAACCCTGGCAGGATGCCGGGGTTTTTTTTATCTAAGGCATTTCAGATAATGTCCCATTATGTTAAGTCTATAAAATTTTTAAAGATTCTTTTATAGACCTAATCTAAATGAGAGTATTATTATCCATTTAATTTTAAGAAAAATACTTATTTTTCCTGTTGTTAAATGCTAATAATGTCCCTTCAAGAATATTAACAGTATATTGATTTATTTCTGAACTTTCGATTGATCCAGACTTATACTCAATAGTAAGGTTATTAGATCTATCAAAATCTGCATATATAATTTGCTCAGCATCACAGACTACTGCAAGATTTGGATTATGTGTAACCATAATAATTTGTCTAGTTTTTTTTGCCTCCGTAATAATAGGAACCAAAGAATTAACTACAGTATCATTATCTAAGTTTTCTTCAGGTTGATCTAAAACAATTGGAGTTTTTTCCTTATCAACCAATAAATAAAATATTAGTAATAGTGCACCTCTTTGACCAGGTGATAATTGTTCTACGTCAGTTTCTTGAAAACGAAGAGAATAACTAGGCTTGATAAACTCTAGACGGAATAAAAAATTATAAACTTCTGTTGGGGTTACATTTTTACGAACCATTTCATTAATTCCTACCTCCCCATTCACTTCTACAAGTTTTTCAGTTAGTAGCAAAATAAAGTTAATTACTCCTTCTTTAGTCTCTAAGTTATCATCCTTTGATAACTGAATTAGCGTATCTTGAATATTATCAGGTGTAAAATCAGAGCGTTGCTGTTTGATCAAGCTCGAAAATTTTTGCTGAAAATGCTCAAAAGAGAACTCTAATCGTGAAAGAAATTCAAACTTATTTTTTTCGTTTATAAAGCTATTATTTTCAATAGCAGCCTGAACTGGAATATATAAATTTTCTCTTATTGTCTTTTGCTTTTCAAAAATATCATATATATCTTCTACATTTTTTTTACGCTCAATTTTTTTATCTAAAAGATATTGAGGTATCACTTCTAATTCTGTTAATTGTGCTTGTATTCCCAACTGCGATTCAAAGTCAGTCTCGCTACCAATTAAACTAGTGTTTTTAGCATTCCATTTTTCAAGTAGTTCTAAATACTTTTGATATTCTTGATTAGGTTTTGTCAGTTTTCCTTTTAGTTCATTAAGTTCTGCATCTAAAGTTATAATTTGAGATGCATTCAATTCTATTTGCTTAGAACAAGTACCTTTTAATTTCTCATATGACTCTCTTTTAGTATTTAATAAGGCTAAATCTATATCAAATTTAATGAAATCTTCAACTCTTAAATCTAAGCTACTCATATCTGCCTGAATAATTTTTTTGAACTCTTCAACATCAAAAAGCATTTTTTGGCTTTGCGCTTTCAAAGAATCTAATTTATTTATTTTGGAGGAAAACTGCTCTTTATTTGAATTCTCAGATTTATTCAACAAAATAAGCTCAGATTTTTCTAATTCTTTTTTTGAAACATCATCACTAAATTTTTTTTGTTCGGGCGTAAGTACTTCATTCGGCTTTTCTATTTCAATAGGCTTACTCTTGAAGTGGTCTAATATTTCTTGTTCTTTAGCTTGTTTTTTACTTTCTAGTATTTTCTTTATTGTTATTTGAGATTTAGATTCTAATGTTGAAATTGAATTGTTAATTTCATTAAGTTGTAGATAAAGTTGCTCTAATTTTCTTTTTAAGACTTCTTCTTTTTTTTGAATTAACTCATCTAAATTAATTGAATTTTCTTTTTCCTCTGTATCTAAATAGGAGAAAATTACTTTATTAAGCTCACTTTGAAACTCAGTTTTATCACCATTTGCATTACAAAGTTTTTCAAAATATTCTTGTGGGATATATCTAATTTTTTCAATGCTACTATTATCAATAGGGTCATTCAAATTTTTTGTAGACTCATTTTGATTAAGCCATGTAAGTGTTGCTTCAAAATCTTTTGCAAATCCATTTTTCCCCTTGAAACGACCATCTTTCAAAAAAGAAAAGTGAGCGCCCCCAGATTTCGAATTTCCTAAAAGAGAAATAACATCAGCTAAAGCACTTTTTCCACTGCCCTTCTTTCCAATGATTGCCACAAGATCATGATTCAAATCTAAATTTGTTTGATTTAGCCAATGAGCTGAAAGTTTGGCATCTTCTTTTTTATTGATAGAAATTTTATCAATAAAATAACTTCCTTTACCCAATTTACTATTCATTTTTTCTGGCATTACACCAATATATGAACGATTTTCTGGTTCTTTTATTGCTTGTTTTAAACCTTTAAATGTTGGATCAGCTTTAATCCACGTTTTTTTTTCAGATGGGAAAATACCATAGTCTGTAAAACGATGTGCATCACTCCCCGCTACAACTAGCCTAGGAGTATAATCTAAAGATTTTTTAAATACTTCAATAAATCTTTTATTGCTTTCTGTCTCTTTCATTAGAAAAAGATTTCTATAATCTTGGTTCCTAGATTCCATTATTGTTGATTTTTTAAATATACTCATTACAAATGTATAATTCTGAAGAATGTCAATTTCTTTTAATCCATTGTAGGTATCCCATGGCATAAAAGCGATACAATCATCAAACTTTCCAATTGAAGAAATATAATTCTCTCTTTTCAGAGTGGCGAATCCACAAGCTTTTTCTAAAGCATATCCATCATCACTTTCTAGTCTTTTCAAATCTATTTGGTTTTTTAATAAAAAATCCTCCCCCGTATTTCTAATAAAGTGAATCAGATTATCTTGTGATAATTTTTTACTATTTTCCTCAATTTCTTGCTCTGCTAAAAAATCTTTTAAGTCTTGATCCCTTACTTCATCTGAAAAAATAGCATGTACATTTAATCTAATTTTAGGTGCACAAATCCTTAACTCTATACCAGGAAATACCTTTTTTTGTAGTTTAGGTGCATCAGGCTCACTCAAACGCTTTTTAAGCTTAAACCAACCATCAAAAGTAAAGTAATCCATCAAAGCAAATACTTCAGGTTCGGCCTCATTTAAGTGTTTTATCATTTCATCAACAAGTCTATCATCATGTTGCTTTTCTCCATTAAACTTTGCACCTCTCCATTCATAAGATGCAGGTGTATGAATATGTAAATCCCACTGTCTCCACTCCGAGCCTTTTTTAAACATATTACTTTTCTCCTTATAAATATTAAAATTCAAGTGACTTCAACTTTGAGCTTATTATATTAAAAATAAAATATTTATATATTATTCAATATTTTATTTAACTCTGTCCTTACACATCATAGACTAAGCCATTTATTTTTGCGGAGAAAAAAATGGCTTCCCCACAAGAGCAACAAATCGTTAAAACATTTATGCAGAATGTTTATGGAAAAAAAGCTGATGTATCTGGGATGAATTCTAAACATGATGGTAATAAAGGCCATTGGTTAGAAAGACAAATGGGTATTACACACAATGCCTCCAATGCACCAGATTTGTTAGGATTTGAGATGAAAAATCAAACCACTTCAAAAACAACATTTGGCGATTGGAGTCCTAGTTATTTCATCTTTAATGACAAAGAAATTATTCCTAGAGAAAAAGGAATAAGAGCAGTTGATAGACGAGATACCCATTTTCTTACAGTCTGGGGCCAACCAAACGTAGAAAAGGAGAATAGGCTTTCTTGGTCTGGTAAACCAATTCCTAAAATTGATCAATGGAATGACTTTGGCTGTATCCTTTTAGTCAATCAAAACAATGATATTGAAATTGTATATGATTACCAAAGAGACCTCAGACCAAATAAAACAGCTATTGTCCCTGAATTCTATAGAAATGCGCCGATTGCGATTGCTAAATGGGATGCTGCTAAATTAGCTAAAAAAGTGAATGATAAATTCAATCAAAAAGGGTGGTTTACCTGTAAAACAAATGCCTTAGGCGTTTATGAAAAAATTTGTTTTGGTAACCCGATAACGTTTGAAGATTGGATCTACTTAGTTAAACAAGGAATCGTTTTTTATGATTCTGGAATGTATTTTGGTAATGCTAGACCCTATGCTCAATGGCGAGCTTCAAATAACTATTGGAATTCTTTAATTTTGAGAGAATATCCTCAAATATAAACTTTAGTTAGGGCCTATATATAGGCCCTAACTTTTCCTTATTTTTACTTCTCTGTTTCTAATTGGTCTAAAACCGTCACTATTTGCTTAGCAACCGCTTGAATGACTTTAACGCAAACCGAATTTCCAAACTGCTTATAAATTTGGCCTTGAGAAACAGCATCTACAATAAAATCATCAGGAAAACCTTGTAAACGTGCACACTCTCTTGGCGTTAATTTACGTGGGTTTTTACTTAGGTGAGACTGATCGATCAGAACCTCAGAGCCATCTTTGTAATAACGAGCACTAATTGTATTGGTATATGAGCTTTCTCTATTGAATAACGAGTATCCAAAGCCATTACCTTTTATCCCATGTTCAGCTTTACGACGAAGATGACCCGCCCATAATTTATCTGAAATTGTATATTTATCTTCTAAGGTATCTAAAATTTCTTGAGACTCTAAAATGTCTCCAACTTTTGTCGGTTGATTTGTTGGCTCTGGCCATTTAAAGATTTTATTGAAATCAATATTTTCCCCAAAATAATCTCTATCGAAACCAACAATAAATATACGCTCACGATTCTGAGGAATACCAAAATCAGCGGCTCTTAAAACTTTATAATCCACCCAATAGTTGAGCTTTTTACCAAGAGCTTCTCTCGCATCGGCTGACATCGGTACATCATCTAAAGGTAAATCACTTTCTCCAGTTAAAATATTTAAGATCGTTTGTAAGGTTCGTCCCTTATCATGACCTCTCAGCTGCTTAACATTTTCAAGTAAGAAAACTTTAGGGCGTTTTTCTCCTAGAATACGCTGTATCTCGAAAAACATCGTTCCTCGAGTATCTTCAAATCCCTTTTTTAGCCCCGCTTGAGAAAAAGATTGGCAAGGAAATCCCCCCATTAAAATGTCATGATCAGGAATATCTGATGCGACAATCTGAGTAATATCTCCTGAAGGGACTTCACCATAGTTTGCAGCATAAGTTCTTTGAGCAAACTTATCCCATTCAGAGCTAAATACACATTCTCCGCCTAACTGCTGAAATGGTAAACGGATGCCGCCAATGCCTGCAAATAGATCTATAAAACGAAATTTAGGATTCTTATTTTCATTTCTAAAAGGCGCTTCTTCATGAAGTTCTAAGATTTTAGCAAGCTTGGATTTCGACGGTTTATGTTCCCCAAGCTCCCAACCACGTATCGTTCTTTCCCCGTTTTCTTTTAACTCTAATAGGCAAGCTAACTCCAATTGAGTTAATCCCATACGAATTCTTTTTTCACGTATAAGAGTGGCTTCGAGGGGTAAAAATTTTTCGGGTGCGTTCATAACTCAAATACTTATCCTGTTTTTTGCCAGGATATCAGAATTATAAAGATATGCAACCACCTTGCGACATGAGCCGTCGCATTTATATATCAACTGAATGGAATATATTCAATATCAATTCTTAATACTTGTTATAAATTTCTTATGCGAAACCATGTTGTAAATTATTAAAAAATATATAAAATCAATAATTTAATTAAAGTTTAAATTTAAATTCTATAAAATCTATCGATTAAACTTGCAAAATTTTAAATTTAAACTATCGTATTCCCATCATTTTTAAAAACTGATTGTATATGATTCCAATGTTAGCGTCACAACTGCAACGAGAAACGGGCTGGCGAGTTAGCAGCTGTGAAATCTTATTAGATCAATCTTATACGAATACTGATGAGTCGTTTGGCAATATAGAAATAACGTCAAAACGTGGCATGACCATATTTTTCGGATTTACCTCATCTACCAATAAAAAAATAGAAATGGATGAAATTCGTATTCTCAATGCAGAAAATATTGAAGTTTGTATTGATAATAAGGATGAAAATAATCTCTTCGCTGCTGCTTATGACATTGTCGATCAAACAAATTGGCGAAAAATTGCAATAAGTGCAAAATATGAAAAGCAGAGTAGAAAAGTTAAAAGTATAAGTTTTAATCGGGAAAGTGAGGCCGATATTTTACACTTTGTAGAAAATCAAAAAAATTTCTCTGATTGGGTAAAAAATAAAATTTTAGAAGAAATAAGTAAATCTCATGAATAAAAAAGGGCTCACTTTCATGGGCCCTTTGATCACTTATTTAACATAAAAACCCCAAGCTATTACTTGGGGTTTTTATGTTAAATATATTAATAAGGAAGGACATCCGATACAGGAACACCGATATCTATAAGTTTTTGTGCTGTCTCGGATGAAATCGTACATTTGAGGCCTTTGTATTGCATATAGTAGATTTCTTCTTTCGACTGTCTAACGGGTACTAGAATAAGTTCCTTATATTCATCATATGAAAGACTTAGAAGGAAATTACCTGCTAAGTTTAAAAGGGAACCTATTTCAGTTTTATCAATCTCTATTTCAACCATTACATTCTCCAAAATTACACGTTCTTCACTAGTTGTGAGTAAGATTTTTACCTAATAAAAACAATTAAAAATCATTGGCTTTAATATCCCATTCTTCATATGGAATGAAATAAAAACGCTCTAATAAACCGGTAGGTGTTGGGATGACCTTTCCCTTAAAAATAATTTTTTCAATTCGGTGAAAAAGTCTTTCTAATCGAGGGGCTAACTTCTCAGGACAAACATAAATCACCTCATCAATGACCCCTTTTGAGATCATTTCGGCATAGTTCGCCAAAATTTCGACATAACGCTTTGGCGTTTTGACAGTACGCTCAAACTCAATAGCGACTTTTCGACCTTTGGGAGAACGAGCAACGGCATCTGGAACTTGCACCCATGTAGAACGGCTCTCATTTGCTTTCTTAAGCAGCCTAGAACTACTTTCCCATCCAAGCCACCCTGACCTAAGTGCTATCGCCTTAACATGCTGTAAAGCCAAACTGTGCTCCATCGTGACGGGTTTCACACGACCTATCTCAAAAAACCGTAACAGCTCATTTTTTGGTATGACCAAAGATGCACCCGTTGGTGTTAAGCCCCAAATTGAGAACTTCCGTTCGCTTAACGGTAATGCCACTTGATGAGCTTTAATTAACTGTTTAACTTCCATAGCACGAAGTATTCTTTGCATGCCATTCGGTGTCATATTTAGAACTAAAGCCAGTATCTTAGAGGTGCTGTACCCCTCATCTAATAAAAATGAAAGAATCGTATGTTCTTTAGCTGCCCTTATTTCTCTTTGTTCAACTCTTGATGCAATTAAATTAGACATGAATCAACTCAACTCAGGAAAAATAAGCGTTGAACCAGAATCTAATTTTTTAGGAGTATCATCCTCTTCAAAGTGCATCACCATCTTAGTATCCGCATGCTTTTCAACCACAACAGGATAAACAGTCGCAACCTTGGCAAGCCCATTCCCAAAAAGCACACCGGTATTTTTAGGCAGAGACAACATCATATTGAAATCAATAAAGTTTCGTTCTGCCTGACGAATCTGCTTTTCACCTACCACGCGATTACTCAGACTGATTGTTGTTTCAATGTTTCGAGCTTCATCATCAATTAAAATTTTCCCAGACAAATCTGAAAAATATTGAGCTGTTTCCGTATCTACAGCACGATATGTAAATTTCAGAGGACAATTCGTTAAAACAGCACCTTCAAAAGCTTTTGCATCCATGTTTTGCGGTACATCTCTTAAATCTGAAAGACTTTGATGAGCCAAAACAAAATGCAAACCTTTATCTCGAATAATCTTAATAGCATCCCCGAATATTTTTGAGTTTTGGAAAGAAAGCTCATCTAAACAAATACAAACTTGTGTAGGCGTTTCAGTATTGTCTCGCTCACTCACGATCTGAATAAATCGAGCCAATATCATTCTTTGTGCCATCACGTTTTTGGGATCTTCCCAATCTCCCGCGATGTAAACCACATGACCTTTTTCAATGACCTCTTTTAAAGACAGGCCTTGCTTTGCGTTAATCGCATCAACTTCTGCAAGTTCTTCTAAATCATCAGCAAAGCCATCAGCTTCTTGATCTTGGATGTACTGACCATATAAGCAACTCAGCTCTCTTAAGGTCATGTTTTCTTCATAATTCTTTGCAATAAATCTTGCCATTTTCCGACTCTTCGTCCGGAAATAGTCTGCATTACTATCATTCTTTTCCAAGTTCAAAAGCCTAACCAAAAGATTGACCTTTTGGGCAATGGTCGCGTCTTGAAGAATATTGATTTGAGGCACAGGTGAACAAAGATTTATGAAATAAAAAGGTACTCCCATATTTTGAGCCGCTTGCCTCAGTACATGTGCAGTCCACTCATCACCACCTTGTTTAGGATCAAAATGAATCAACGTTTCTCCTTTTAAAATGGCCTGATATCCTAACGATGCCAACTCAACACTTTTGCCAAAACCAGATGCGCCAGTAATTTGTAGATGTGGAAGATTTTCCCCCTTATGCATAATGGGTAAACCATCAGTCCCTAAACCAAAAAACCACCCATCTTTTTTAAAATACGGTACAGGGTCATATTCCAATATCTCGGTAAAGCTCTCCCCAATCGTTCTGATATCGGATCTCGCATCTCGCTGAGTTCCAGATTTTTGTGTGACCGTTGCTTTTACTTTCTCAATTGAAGGAGTAAAAATACGATCTATTAAAATACAAATAAAAAAACCTAAACTACTGAATCCCAAGAAAATAATAAGCTCAAAACCAGTAACTTTTCTCCAATAATAAGCATTTGCCCACAATACAAAAAAAGTGATTAACAACAATATTGTTAAGTAAGAAACCAACCTTTCTAAGAGTTTAGAAATTGAGCTTGCTGATTGACCAAAATTAAATGAAATAAATATCAATATTCCAGTGATTAAATAAATTACATGTGCATACCTATATTCAAAAAACCCACTTAATAATCTAGAAATATCTGGAATGAAAAAATAAGAAAAAACTAAAATCAAAAAAACTATAAATGCTTTCATGACACTTCAATAAAAAACAAAAATATACCAATCAAAAAGAATTAAAATAAAGGCAGAATATTACTTAATTAAAAAGGATTTGTATTTATTTAAAATATTATTAAAAATCACATATTTAGTATAAAATCATTAATTTTATATTATTTTATTTATTATCACCAATAATAAATATATATAAACTAAATAAAACAATTATTATTAAATATTAATATTATTAATTAATAATATTAATAATAAAACAAATATAATAATAATTAAAAATATATAATAATTATGAAGATTTCATTTATTTTTCAAAGACATACTTCTATCTAGTTTTTTTTATATGATTATTTTAAATAATCCAATGATAATTTTTTAGCAAAATATCTATTCAATCAGCAGCAATGACAGATCTGTTGCTTTTCAAGAAAAAATATAAAGACTGACAATTTCTACCAAATGCATAATGCATATTGATACGCGGTTGCCCCGAAGGGGGGCTGAACGACAGTGAAGCATCCTCGAAGCCCCAGCGGAGAGGACAAGGGGGGAGCCACGAAAGGGAAAAAATGGAAGCGAAGCGTACCCATTTTTTAAGGCGTCCCAACGCCTGACCTTGAAGTGGGGGGCTAGCCCATCCCCGTCGTAACGAAGTGCACGACAACCCTCTTACGGTTAAAAAAGTTCGTTGAGTTCATTGCGTAGCAAATGAAGCTCAATACTTTTCAGTAAGGGGGTTGTCGTGCGCGGTAGCGCAACGACGGGGACCTCGGAAGAAGGTAAAAACGCCCTAGCGTTTTAGCAAACCCATCCCGAACCCTTTCGGGCTGAAACCTAGCGATAGCAAAGGTTTCAGAGGGTAGCGTAGCGGTTGCGTTACCGTGAATTATCGTAGGTATTATTAATTTACCGGCACTGCTTACTGGCACCATTCACCGGCACATGAGTTATGCCAGTGAAAAGCTTCATTATTCTTATATATTTGAATGAAAAATAACGTTTTTAAGCGAGTGTCTACGAGCTGTCACAATGAAGAGTCGCGCCTAGACCCTCTGAAAAACATGTTTTTAAGTATTAAAACTCTCAAAAATAGTGTGATTAGTTAAATCTATTTGCATCTAGATCGAGCGAAGCGAGTATAAAAAAATTGATGAGCGAAGCGAATTCAGAGTTTCTTTTTTTCTTGATGACTTATACCAGGTATTAACTTAAAAATTGCCCCACGAACTGAGCGAAAGCGAAGTTCAATAGAGTTTGAGCGAAGCGAAAACCAAGGGCAATTTTTCATGATGTATGCTTTTAATTATTTTTAATACTTTTAAATGCTTTTAAGAGGTCTCTAATCCTTTAATGGCAATACTTACAGAGCCTATTAAACTAGGTTTATCGACCCATTAAACTAGGTTTATCGACCCATTAAACTAGGTTTATCGACCCATTAAACTAGGTTTATCGACCTTAAAGCTAGGTTTATCGACCTCAATAATTTGTATAGACACCAACATTTAGATAGTTTATTGTACAACCTAGTTTAATTAAAAATTTATTATTAGAAATGAGCGAATTAATCGTAAAGGACAATGCTTTAATTCAAGCAAGCTACACGCTAGACACTGTTGAACAGCGTTTAATTCTTTTAGCTATTGCTGAAGCAAGACAAACAGGTCATGGAATAACAGAAAATAGCTTATTGGAAGTGCATGCAAGTAGCTATATCAATACTTTCAATGTTGAGAAGCATACTGCCTATACGGTGCTTAGAGATGCCTCAAAAAGCTTATTTGATCGATATGTCACATATCATGATGTCAATCCAAAGACTGGTAAAGATCGTAGCTTCCATTGTCGTTGGGTTGATAAAATTGGCTATGAGGCTCAATCAGGTATTGTTTTTTTAAGGTTCACTCAAGATATTGTTCCTCTTATTACAAGGCTAGAAGAAAACTTTACTAAATATGAGCTAGAGCAAGTTTCACGATTGACTAGCTCTTATGCTATTCGGCTTTATGAATTATTAATTCAATGGCGATCCGCAGGAAAAACACCTATTTTCGATCTAGCTCTGTTTAGACAACAACTAGGAGTTGAAGCTCACCAATACAAAACTATGAGTAATTTCAAAACATACGTTTTAGATTTTGCACTTAGTCAAATAAATGAATTCACCGACATAACAGCTAAATATGAACAACATAAAAAAGGACGTTCTATCTCAGGATTCTCTTTCATTTTTAAACAGAAAAAAGATGCGTCTGCGAAAGTAATTAATACAAAGAGTCCATCTAGTTTCTTCTCGAAAATGACCGATCCTCAACGTCATCTGTTTGCAAATAAGCTTTCTAGACTCCCTGAAATGAATAGCTACTCTCAAGGCACAGAAAGCTTTGAACAATTCGCTATACGCATTACAGAAATGCTAGAAGATGCCCAAAAATTTGAAGAATTATTTCCCTATCTTGAAAAAGTTGGCTTCCAAACTGCCTAAAAATTAAGCTTGATCATTTGTCTATTAGACAGTCTAATAGACAACTAGTTTTTACAAGTTTAGGCATAGGTTTACAGGATGAAAACCCTTACAGTTCTTGAACTTTCCAAGCTGTACAACATTAACAGACAAACGATTTACAACAACATAAAGAAAGGAATTTTAAGTAAAAATTCTGATAATAAGATCGACCTAGCCGAAGCTATCCGAGTCTTTGGAGAACCTGTAAAAAAACAGACTGTAAAAGAACCTGTAAAAGTAGACAGTCCAAATTCGGCAGAAGTTTTACTACTTAGACAGCAGATAGATATGCTAAAAAATCAGCTTGATGATGCCAAAGACCGTGAGTCTTTTTATCAAAATCAAATTGAGACGATGCAACGCCTGCTAGAAGCCCCAAAACCTCTAAAGGTAGAAGATCCGACGCCAGTTGCAACACCTCAAGAGACAGTTGAAGCTCCAAAAGAAGAAGCTGAGGTTCAGACTGAGATCCAAACGGCAAACAAACGGATTCCTATTCCAGAGCATGGAGAACCAGAGCCGAAGAAAAGAGGCTTTATCAGTCGCTTTTTCTTGCCGAATGGTTAATCTAAACTACACAAAGTCGTGGAACATTGTTCACTAAATAATCGTGGAACATGAAAAATCATTAAAAAAGCCCAATCGGGAAGAATTGGGCTTTCTGTTATACGATAAAGCTATGAATTATAAGGAATAAAAAATAGCATTTCGTATAAGGTGTATTATGTTAATTTTAGCGGAATTTAAGAGTTAAATAGTATGAGTTCAACAGAAATTAGACGGGCAAATATTCATGATTTTAGTGAATTAACAGATATCTGGTTTAATGCGTCAGTTAAAGCCCATGATTTTATTCCAGAAACATATTGGGAAAATAATAAAATACAAATGCAAAATACTTATCTTCCGATGTCAGAAGTTTACCTTGTAGAAAATACAAGTAATATTTATGGATTTATTGCTTTAGTTGAAAATACGATAGCTGCAATTTTTGTATCACCGGAACAACAAGGTAAAGGAATAGGTAAATTACTCATTAATTATGCTAAAGGGATGAGAAGAAGCTTAGAGTTAAACGTATATCAACAAAATACAAGCAGTGTCAGATTTTACAAGTCTGTTGGTTTTAAAGTGATAGAAGAAACCGTAGATGAAGCAACTAATTCAGAAGAGTTTTTAATGCGATGGGATAGAGATATTTGAAATCCATTTAACATGATAGAGCTTATACGAAACGCATTTAAAAATAGTCTTTTATTTCAAAAAGTTATGCTATAAAAAATGGGACGCAAACCCTAAAAAGCCGACTTGGAAACAAGTCGGCTTTTTTATGAACGGTTTTGATACTTCTTGCCAATATTTTTGATTATTTTTTAATCAAAATAAAGCTTTAGTGTGCATTATCAAGCCATACGTAGCCTAAACAATCTCCAATTTCTGCGGACAACTCTTGGGATAAAAATAGGCCAACTTTGTAAGCTAAAACTTACATAGATTTAAGGATTTTGCGGATTGGTAATTCAAGGCATTAATCCTATGATGGCTATATAGGGAACAGGATGTTTCCAGAAAAACAAGAATAAGAAAGTAGCGCAAGGAATGGGCAGCACGAGATCAGCAAGACGAGCAACCCAATCTAAAAAAGCCCGACAGGATGTCGGGCTTTTTTATTTTTCATAAATACGGCTGTAAAAAATAAGCATCATTATAATTAGTCAAAAAATGAAAAAAACTTCATTAATAATCCAGATTTACCAGCAATTATATAAGTAAGAATAAGGAGTACTATTATTGTGAATATCAAAATATCACCCTCGGGGTGATTGAGACCAAATGTAATTAAGTTTGTGTCGAAAAAGCGGTCCAAGATCCAAGATAAAATCATCAAATTTACTGTCAAAGCTGTTGCTACCAATTTAGCTGGAGACTCTTCTATTTGTTCAATAAAACTCATTTTTACACGCCTATGAATAATATTGATACAGATCTTCACAACGGTTTGCAAACTTCGCATAAGAGTTTTTATGTTAAATATCCACTTTAACTAACTAAAAATTGTTTACGAAAGCGGTGGCTATTCACCAAGATGATCTGAAAGCTCTGTATTGAGTGCAGTTTCAATCATTAACTTTTTAAATATGGCTGTCATTTGGTTTAAGTCTTCTGGTGTTTTTAGACCCTTAGCCAATTCAGCAGCCATACTTTTGATTGTTGCTTTATCCATGTGAAGTACCTTTTGTAATTATCCTTTTCAGGATAAATAAAAATTAAGTACTTACACAAAATTTAGAACAGTCCCGTAACTTACACAAAATCATTTACAGACTCTTATCTATCCCCTGACTTGCTGGTAATATTGGATCAGCAAGATGAATAATCTCTTTTTGTTCGATAATATCTTCATATTTATTACCTTCACTTCGAGCAACAACTGCTGTTGCTATACTATTACCTATTACATTGGTTGCTGTACGCCCCATATCTAAAAATTGGTCAATTGCTAAGATTAATAAAATGCCTGCTTCAGGGAGTTTAAACATTGCAAGTGTCGATGCGATTACAACAATCGATGCTCTTGATACACCGGCAATACCTTTACTAGTAATCATGAGTGTGAATAAAATCAGTAACTGCTGTGTAAAGCTTAAGTCTATATTATATGCTTGGGCAATAAAAAGTACGGCAAAAGCCACATACATCATAGAACCATCAAGATTAAATGAATAACCTAATGGAAGAACAAAACTTGTAATACGTTTTGGAACACCAAACTTATTCAAAGCTTCCATAGTTTTTGGGTATGCAGACTCACTACTTGCTGTTGCAAATGCTAATATGGTTGGTTCACGTACTACTTTTAGTAATCTAAAAATATCTTTCTTTAGGAAAATATAACCAAAGAAGATTAGAATCGACCAAAGAATTAATAAGCCAATATAAAATTCAGCAATGAATATACCGTAATCAATAATAAGTTTAGGACCTTGAATAGCAATTGCAGATACAATAGCAGCAAATACAGCAATCGGTGCAAAGGCCATAACATAATCAGTAATACGGAACATTACTTTGCATAATTCATTAATAATCCGACCAATTATAGTATTTCCACTTTGATGCTGAACATATGCTAATGCTGAACCAAAGAAAATTGAGAAAACTAGAATCTGTAGAATTTCATTATTTGCCATCGCTTCGGCAAAACTACGAGGAAAAATATGAGTAATAAAGGTTTGTAAACTTAAACTTGATGTACTTACACCAATATCGACTACTTCTTTCGGAATACTCAAATTCATGCCCGCACCAGGCTGAAAAATATTTGCTAATCCCATGCCCAACATAAGTGATATTAAGGATGCACAAATAAACCATCCCATAGCTTTAAAAGTAATTGATCCTAAAGATGATGATTTACCCATTGATATTAGGCCTGAAACAATCGTTGCAAAAACTAATGGTGCAATGATCATTTTGATTAATCTTAAAAAAACATCTGTGACAATTTTAAAGTAAGATGCAATATCAGTAGCTTGCATTATGTTTAAGGTGCTATGGCATACCCAGCCAACTAATATGCCTGAAATAATTGCAATAAGAATATACTTGAGCAATATTTTTTGATTCATACAACTATCCCTTTTTTATGTCTATACATCAGCGTAATGAAAATATGATCAGAACGAAGATGACAATCCTTTTTGGCTAAATATTTTGGTACTATTTTTAAATCCATAAAAATAAGAACCCAATCCTTAGTTTGGATAAGTTTCACTTTTTTTACAGAAAAATAAAAATGCAAAAGTTAACTAATTTATGCAAATAATGCATAACTTTTTCAAATATGATCAGTTAGTAGAGTTTTTTGATTAATTTCATTCCAACAAGACCGTAAATATTAGATCTCTTGCATAAATCATTTTTCAACCAACTCTATGTTGTAAATTGCAGCAATTAAATTAAGACGTAATCCCGAGAATAAACGAATCCCTGTACGAGAGCATACAGAGCCAAAAGAACCCCAAAGAGATCTTGCTTTTGTTTTTTTAAAATTCACAAAGAGATGAACTAAAAATTGCCCCAAGAACTGAGCGAAAGCGAAGTTCAATAAAGTTTGAGCGTAGCGAAAACATAGGGCAATTTTAAAGGAAAAGGTTTTTAATATATTTTAAAGTTTTTAAATGTTTTTATAACATCTGAAACCCTTTATACAAAGGGGTTTCAGATGTTATAAAGCAACGTTTCCTCGGTCATATAGCAACGTTTCCTCGGTATATGACAACATATGTATTCATGTTGCTTTAAAATGTTTTTTTTAAATTGACAACCATTGTTTGATATGTTGTTATGACAACAATAATAAATTGTTGCTAAATAAAATCATGGCTGACTTAGTCGTAAAATCAAATAAGCTTGTACAAGCTCTACAGGCGCTATCTCTTAGTGAAACCCGTCTCTTGCAGTTGGCAATTGTCGATGCTAGGGAAACTGGCCAAGGGCTTTCAACTGACATACCTCTAGAATTGAATGCTCTTAGATATGCTCAAGCTTTTAATGTATCTACTGATGCAGCTTATTTAGCCCTAATAGAAGCAGAGGATTCCTTATTCAAAAGACAATTCACCATTACTAATGATGATGGAAGTACGACAAAAAGTCGTTGGATCCAAGATGCAAACTATAAAAAGGGACAAGGTCATATTCTTGTAACTTTGACACGTGTAGTGATTGAGCACGTTACAAAAATAGATGGTTTTGAACAATACTTCACAAGCTATCACTTACAGAAAACTGCTGATTTCAAGAGTGTGTACGCTGTTCGTTTATATGAGCTACTTATGCAATGGAAGTCCGTAGGAAAAACTCCACAATATGAATTAAATAAATTCCGTGACCAGTTAGGAATTGGCATCAATGAATATACTCGTATGGAAGCCTTTAAAAGACGAGTTTTGGAAATAGCTCTTGATCAGATTAATGAGTTTTCAGATATTAATGTTAAGTATGAGCAACACAAAAAGGGACGAGTAATCTCAGGATTCTCTTTTACTTTTAAACAGAAAAGAAGTGCATCTGCAAAAGTGATTCATACAAAGAATCCATCTGATTTATTCTCAAAAATGACAGATCCTCAACGTCATTTGTTTGCCAATAAACTTGCCGAACTACCTGAAATGGGAGGCTACTCTCAAGGTACAGAAAGCTATGCCCAGTTTGCTATTCGCATCTCTGAGATGCTAAAAGATGCGGAAAAATTTGAAGAGTTATTCCCTTATCTTCAAAAAGTTGGCTTCCATTCTGCCTAAAAATTAATCTTGATCATTTGTCTATTAGACAGTCTAATAGGCAATAAGTTTTTACAAATTTAGGCAGAGGTTTACAGGATAAAAACCCTTACAGTTCTTGAACTTGAATAGCCACCGATTTTGTAGACACCTTTTAGTTAGATAAAATGGCTAATTAACGAGGTGCTTATGAGTAATAAACGATACCCTGAAGAGTTCAAAATTGAAGCAGTGAAGCAAGTCACTGAGAAAGGTCATAGTGTGGCTGAAGTTGCTGTACGTTTAGGAACTACCACACATAGTCTGTATGCTTGGATTAAACGCTATGATCCACAGCAACCCAAGACAATAGAATTTACTGATTCAAATGCAGAATTAGCGAAACTAAAAAAAGAATTGCAAAGGGTCACTGAAGAAAGAGACATATTAAAAAAGGCCGCGGTGTACTTCGCAAGCCAGTCCAAATGAGGTACACCTTTATTCAGGACAATAAGAATATATGGTCTATTCGTCGTTTATGTTCAACTCTAGATGTTCATCACAGTGGTTATTACGCATGGTTAAAGCAATCCACCAGCAAAGCTGTGAAGAAAAGGCAACAGCTTTCAGGGTTGATTAAACAGTTTTGGCTAGAATCTGGTGGAGTCTACGGCTATCGCAAGATCCACTGTGATTTGAAAGATATTGGTGAAAGTTGCGGGATTAATCGCGTACATCGGTTAATGAAGGCAAATGGTCTTAAATCACAGCGCGGTTACCGTAAACCTAGAACGCATGCTGGTGCGCCAGCTATCGTTTCCGCAAACACTTTAGATCGCCAATTTAATCCAACGCAGCCGAATCAATTATGGGTCACTGATATTACCTATATTCGTACTCATGAGGGATGGTTGTATCTTGCAGTTGTGATTGACTTGTTTTCACGTCTCGTTGTTGGTTGGTCAATGAAATCCAGAATTACAACTGATCTAGTTTTGGATGCGTTATTAATGGCTTTGTGGCGTAGAAACCCAAAGAATAAAGTTCTGATCCATTCAGACCAAGGCAGCCAATACACTAGTCATGAATGGCAGACTTTTCTGAAGCATCATAATCTTGAAAGCAGTATGAGCAGACGAGGCAACTGTCATGATAATGCCGTTGCTGAGAGCTTCTTTCAGTTGTTAAAGCGAGAAAGAATTAAGAAGAAAATATATGCATCTAGAACTGAGGCTAGGTCAGATATCTTTGAATATATTGAAATGTTTTATAACTCAAAACGAAGGCATGGTTCCAATGGACAACGTTCTCCGTTAGATTATGAAAAAGCCCATCAAAAGATGGTTATGTGTGTCTAGAATTTTGGTGGCTATTCAGGCGAGCCACGTCGTGTAACCTTGACATTAGAAGCTAAATTTTAAGTGATAGCTTTATACATTATAATTGTTGAAAAACAAATTAGTACTTTCCTTTAAGTTTGTATCATAATTAGTTTTGAAAAGCCCTTGTCTATCGTCAAGGTTTTTTTGGATGATTATTCATGTTTAATTAGGTTCTGTCGCATTAATAAGAAATTGACGTAATATTTAAGGGAATCAGTTTTTTTTCCTAGGCCATGTAGCTTATGTGAATCAATGGAAAATGTTCAGAAATTTGCAGGCCTGATGCTTTGTGAAAGCTGTCAGGATAATATTCGGATCACGAATTCTGGCATGTTTGCTTCCAATGAACAGATTGAACAAAAAAACCAAGATTAACCTAATAAAGATTTTATTACATTGATTGCTATTAAATTTTAAAAAAGAAAGCCTAGATTAGAGTCAAGGCTTTCTTTTTTATTTTGTATAAAAGCTATTATGTTAGACAGCAGTTTACAAGTTCACTTATAAATATTTAAGCAATTTTATTTGCTTGTTTTTATGCTTGAAATTCGAAAATTTAAGCATTAATGGATAAAGCAAGATACTTAAAATAATTGTTATAAACCATAAACTCAGTACGGTATTTAATCCAAAATATTCCCCCTGATTTTCTCCCCAGATCATTACAGAAATTGCATATAATGCTTTAAGTAAAAATAAATGTACAATATAGAAAAACATAGGTACTGAGCCAAAAACTATTAAAGGCTTAACCCATTTCTTATCTTCAACTTTATTTAATAATGCTAGAAGAATAAATCCAACTCCTACATTAAAAAGTGTAAATAGTAATGATGGAGGATATTTAGTTAGGTTGAAAAAACTCATCGCTGTTTCAAGAAGATTCTGTTGTAAAGACCATTCCTGATCACCATATAGATTTATTAGTCTTAAAATAAAAAATAGACCAACACTTAGTATACCAGTAGTAAGTAAAGTCATATTGCGATGATGAATGCCTTTGCTAGCATCAAATATATAACCACCAATACAATACCCTAGTGTGATAATGCCAATCCAAGGTAAGACGGGATAAGATGTTCTTAGACGAACTTCACCAAGCTCAATCCAACCTCTCTCATATAAAACAAACCAAAAATTCTGAAGCAAAGGAATATTTGAAAATGAAACTTGCTCTAATAAATTATGCCCGAAGATAATAATCAAACTAATTGTCCAAAGCCATTTTCGAGACATATTTATCAATAATGATAAAGCTACCATACTTATTCCAATAGCCCAGATCACTTGTAAATAAATAACATCTGGTGGAAATTTACCAGTCCAAGCAAAATTAATAATCACTAATTCAAGAAATATAAGGAATAGTCCTCGTTTAAGTAAAAATTCCCTTGTCATTGTTAAGCTATTATATTTACTCTGATATAAATACGCGGACAATCCAGTTAAAACAACAAAAACAGGTGCACATAAGTGAGCTAAGGTCCTGCTAAAAAAAAGAAATCCTTCAGTATCAGCTATAAGCATTGGATCTGTGACTTGATGGTGTAGATAGAATGTTTCTCTAACATGATCTAACATCATAATTAGAATTACCAAACCTCTTAAAGCGTCTATTGCTTGTAATCGATCAAACGTACGAGTCATGATAAGTAATAAATCAAAAATAAATGTAATGTAATGTTATATTATTTCACATGGTATCTAAAATTAATCATGATGCTTAGTTTGGCTAACGTGTAGTTTTCCTAAAATTAACATAATGCAGATTATGCGAAGTCAAAAATGGGAGCCTATAGCTCCCATTTTTTATGGATGATTCTTTAGTTCATTCAGCATGGCATCACGCAGAATTTTGTTCATTCGTGTCTGATAGCCTTTGCCTTGGGCTTTTAGCCATTGCATGACATCTGCATCGATGCGAACTGTAGTTACTTGTTTAGTCGGCTTGTAAAAAGGATTCTGCACTGCATTTTTCCAAAAACTTTCATCAAGTTCAGGAATATCTGAAAAGTCTATTTCACTGTCTGGGCGTTTATCTAATGCCTCAAGTCTTGCCTTTTGTTCTTCAGATAAGACAGGAGGTTTATTCAAATCTACTTTGTACGTAACGGTTTTGTTCATACTGTTTCCTCTCTTTTTTCTCTGCCTGTCGTGCTGAAATAATACGGATATGATCAATCCCATTATGATCTTGTACAGTATGAGCCACTAATAAAACTGTCTGCCCGTGTACGAGACCTATCGCTTGCCAACGATATTCACCATTTTCAAAGCGATCCTGTTTGAAGACGGCATGAGCATCATAAAAAACCAAGGTTGCATCTTCAAAAGCTACACCATGTTTTTTGAGGTTTGTTTCTGCTTTATGCTCATCCCATGAAAACTCAATTTCCATAGTTGCATCGCTTTTTGTTAATATAAAAATGTTAATACAAAATTGTAAATTTTGCAAAGTTGTTCCATTTTCTATTGGCAAGAACATTCATTTTTGGATAAAAAGAAACCAACTTGTTTCCAAGTTGGCGATTTTCAAAATTAGCTCGATTGGTTTTTTCTTTAAGCATATGATTTCAATGTTAAAGTTTGATGAAGCTTCGCATAACCCCCATTATGTTAAATGGAGGGAAATTATCTGGAATTCCCTCTAAAAGAAATACTCATAGAATCATCTTTTAGAATAATCTCTGTTTCAGAATTTCCATTAAAAATTAACTTAATTTGAAATAAGAACTGATCCATTTTCAATATTTTGAGTAATTTTATTTCGTAAATACCTGGATTCTGCTTCTCAACAATTTCGTTTTTTATATCTTCAACATGATGATTCAAAGTATAAATTAACCTTATTTTTTGATTGCTGTGTTTTGCTCGAACTCTACTGATTGAACTCTTTAAGCTTTTTTTAAAGCCCTTTGCTTTTGTTCCTAGCAAAACAGGTATCGTTGAATAACACTTATTAGATGATGACTGATAAGTATAATTAATTCCTAACTTACGCGCATTTTCAATTTCTTCATCAGTTAAACGATCACTGCTTAATTCCTTCAATTCCCTATAAGCTATTTGGTTGGGGAATTCTTCGGATAAAGTATCTAGGTAGCCGCTATTATTCCAAATATCTTCATCTTCGTGATTTTTAATAGCCAAAAAAATAATACAATCATCTTTAACTAATGCTATGGCTAATTCTTTACTTCTTTTTATGACAGACTTTTGATTTTTTTCATAAATTTCTAGTTCTGAGCCTAGATGAAAATGAACTAGATCTTCAAAGTTGAATAAATCATCAACATAGTTTGTATCAAAAATACGATTGCTTAAATAGATATTAATATCTAATCCTTCAGTTATTTTTGTTTTAAGAATTTCATAACTTTTTTTAAGTTTTTCTGGAACATAAAAAGTTGATGCTTCTAGAACTTTACGTGGTTTAGGGTGAATACTTCGTTCGATGAAGTTCATATATTGAAAAAAACATAAGTCATCATCAAGGTAATGAAGATTTTCATCAATCAGATATTGTTTGAAAATTTCATTAATGTCTTTTTCTAAATTCTTTTTTATAACAATATTTAAAGGCACAGAATATCCCTTTTTTACTATTCAATTTATCTAAAATTAACATAATACACCTTATACGTAGCCCAGGTTAATCCTGGGCTTTTTGTTCAATCTGATCATTGGCCTCAAACATGCCAAGATTGGTAATCCTAATGTTTTCCTGACAATTACCACAAAGCATCAGCCCGGCAAAAAGCTGTACGTTTTCCCTTGAATCACAGAAAGCACATGGTTTAGAGAGTTGAATAATATTGCTCATGGCTTTTTCCCCTCAAAGTAGTGATGTTGGGCATATGTGTTTCCCTTTGCTTGCATTCCTCGAATGTCTTCTTGAT
>NZ_NEGH01000024.1 GCF_002135375.1 Acinetobacter sp. ANC 4558
CAGTTCCTATGGTTTTCCAAGATGGGGAACATATCGGTCAAGGTCGTATGACGTTAGAAGAAATCCTTGCTAAATTAGACACCAATTCAGCTGCCAAAGATGCTGAGAAATTGAATGCCAAAGATGCATTTGATGTTTTGGTGATTGGTGGTGGTCCTGCTGGAAATACATCTGCAATTTATGCAGCCCGTAAAGGGATTCGCACAGGTATTGTTGCAGAACGTATGGGGGGGCAAGTCATGGATACCATGGACATTGAAAACTATACCTCCATTCAAAAAACTCAAGGACCAAAGTTTGCTGCAGAAATGGAAGCCCATGTGCGTGAGTACGGTGTTGACATTATGAACTTACAGCGTGTAACGGATATTCGAGGTGCAGATCAAACAACAAACGGTTTAGTTGAAGTGAGCTTAGACAATGGTGCAACACTTTCTTCTAAAACAGTCATTCTTTCAACAGGTGCACGTTGGAGAGAAATGAATGTTCCAGGCGAGCAAGAATACAAAACCCGTGGTGTCGCATATTGTCCACACTGTGATGGTCCATTATTCAAAGGTAAACGCGTTGCTGTCATTGGTGGGGGTAACTCTGGTGTTGAAGCTGCCATTGATCTTGCTGGTTTAGTTGAGCATGTAACTTTGGTTGAGTTTGATACACAATTACGTGCAGACCAAGTTCTACAAGATAAACTTCATAGCTTGCCCAATACGACAGTGATTTTAAATGCATTATCAACGGAAGTTGTTGGTGATGGTTCACAAGTGACTGCATTAAAGTATAAGGATCGTGCAACTGACATTGAGCATACAATCGAATTAGCAGGAATTTTTGTACAAATTGGCTTATTACCAAATACAGATTTCTTGAAGGAAACAAACGTTGAGCTTTCAAATCGTGGTGAGATTGTGATTAACGAACGTAATGAAACTAATGTCAAAGGTGTTTTTGCTGCGGGAGACTGTACAACCGTACCATATAAACAAATCATTATTGCCACGGGTGAAGGCGCGAAAGCAGCACTTTCCGCATTTGATTATATTATTCGTTCAGGGCAATAACTTTTAATTTTGAGTCATCAATAGCCTTTATCTGTCAGATAAAGGCTTTTTTTACCAATCATTTTAAAGACAATATCTTAAGTGACTTACACATAATTAGATAAATAAGACAGCTGATTTTAAATATAGTTTCCATATTGCAAAAAGATAATTTCCATTATATTTTGGTTGGGCTCAATTTAAATTGAGTCATAATGATAAAAGGAAAAAAAACCAAAATGAAAAAAGTACTGATTGCTTTAGGTGTTGTTTCAACAATAATGCTTGTAGGCTGTAAAAAAGATAAAGCACCCGAGACCACGACTGAGTCAGCTGCCTCTCAAGTCGTTGCTGATGTCAAACAAGCAACAACAACCGCGACATCTGAAGTACACGATGCAACAACTCAACTAGGAACCGCTACTCATCAAGCAATTTCTAAAACTGAAGAAACCGCTCATGATGTAAAAGGTGCTGCAAAAGATGCGGCAGCTCAAGTAGCTGGTGCAATTGAAACTGGAGCAGCAACAGTGAAAGAAAAAGCACAACAATAATTTTACAATTGATTCAAAAATAAAGCCCCCAATTGGGAGCTTTATTTTTAGCATAAATTTATAGTTTTTTATTTTTTCAGCGTTAAATCAAGCTGTTGTTTATCTAATGCATTATCCCAACGCGCAACAACAATTGTTGCACACGCATTACCAACCAAGTTAGTTAACGCACGACATTCTGACATGAAACGATCAATACCCAGAATAAGCGCCATACCTGCAACTGGAACTGCTGGAACGACGGATAAAGTTGCTGCAAGCGTAATAAAGCCCGCACCAGTCACACCAGCCGCACCTTTGGAACTAATCATTGCGACCAATAACAAGGTAATTTGCTCACCAAGAGAAAGATCAATATTACATGCTTGGGCAATAAATAGTGCAGCCATGGTCATATAAATATTTGTACCGTCTAAGTTAAATGAATAACCTGTAGGAATAACCAAACCAACCACAGATTTCTCACAACCCGCTTTTTCCATTTTATCCATTAATGATGGTAAAGCTGCTTCTGATGAACTTGTTCCGAGTACTAACCATAATTCATCTTTAATATAACGAATAAGGTCAAGAATAGAGAAACCGTTATATCTTGCAACAGCACCCAAGATAAATAATACGAAGAATAATGAGGTGATATAGAATGTTGCAATTAACATCATCAAGTTACCAATACTTGAAATCCCATAAGCACCAATCGTAAATGCCATCGCACCGAATGCACCAATAGGCGCAAACTTCATCAACATTCCAACAAGTTTAAATACTGGCGCTGTTAAATTATTTAACAATTCAGTAATTGGCTTACCCTTATCCCCGATGCTTGCAAGTGCCAAGCCAAAGAGTACAGCAACAAATAATACTTGTAAGATATCACCGCCAACCAATGGACTGACCAAAGTTTTTGGAATGATGTTCATGAAGAAATCAACGATAGATGCATCGTGTGCTTTTTCAACGTAAGTTGCAACTTTATCTTCATGTAAAGATGCAGGATCAATGTTTAATCCCTTACCTGGTTGAATCAGGTTTGCCACAACCATACCAACAATTAATGCAAGCGTGGAGAACGTCAGGAAGTAAAGCATCGCTTTGCCTGTAACACGTCCAACTGCACCCATATTCGTCATTCCCGCAATACCTGTCGAAACAGTTAGGAAAATAACAGGCGCAATAATCATTTTAACAAGATTAATAAATGAAACGCCGAGTGGCTTCAGGCTTTCACCAATTTCAGGAGAATAGTGTCCGAGTATAATACCCGCAATAATTGCAAAAATTACTTGAACATACAGAATTTGATAAAACTTTTGTTTTTTTGGCGGCTGAGCATGCTCATCAACATGAATATCCATATAGGAGGCCTTTAAAGTCAAGTAAACGAAATTGGGTATTTAGTTTCATGATGATTTAATCATAAAAATAAATGGGTTCTTGATGTGAAATCACATTAAAGGCGGCAATTTTAATGAAAATAAAATTAATATTTCAAGCTTTTATCTAATCAATTAGTCGTATATTTATATATCTTTTTTAACTTAAACATACAATTTAAATACATAAAAATGCTAAAGACTTTTACTCTCAACATCTTATTTAAAAGATAGGCTACATAATAAATTAAATAATTACAAAAAAATTTAAAAAATCAATATCTTAAAAAAAATAAAAGTTAATTTGATTAAAATAATTTACAAATGTATTTTAATTAATAACATCAAAAAATTTAATGATCACCTCCTTAAGAAAGATCAAATTAAAATAATTTTTAACGATTATTTAGAAATCGATAAATTCATAAAATATTTTATGTCATTAAAAATAATCAAAGGAATATTTTATTGAGAAATACTAAATCAGATTTTTTGAATTTTTTTATCGTTTTTACTAATAAAATTGAATTTAATCATCTGTTCAAACATTTACTTCATTGTTTGAATCATTTGATCATTCGAATAATATGAATAGAATTTCATTCTTGTTAGAAGAATATAGAAATATAAATTGAGCTTACAGAATTCGCATTTGTACTTTCAAAGAATAAGCCTAATTTTTTAAAGCAGCTTTTAAATTGCATCCATACCCCATCACTTCTTGAACCTGACGGTATGTTGTATATCGATTCAAAATAAAATCATAAAATTGATCTTCCGATGAAAAATCTTTTTCTAAATTTTCCTGAGCAGTATTCGGAAGTTTTAAACCGTTAACCAGCTTTAAATTATAATGTCCAAGACGGTACATTTCAGTAAAATAATCATTCATTAAATGGCAATAGGCAACTTTGGTTGGCTTGAGTGAGGTGCTTGCCACTAAATGCAAATTCAATGTTCTTAAATTGTTGGTATCAAGTGGGTATTGATTTGCAAAAGCAATATATTCAGTTCGTTTAAATTGTTTAAAATTCTGTGCCAATTGAATATTTAACTGATTGAATCGCTGTTGCAACTGCTGAATATCATGAACTTGATAGGTGCTTATATCCACGGGCACTTTTTTGTCTTTTTCTACAGTGCAACCTATAAAAAAAACACTTGCAATTAAAGTCGTCAAAATAAACGGCTTCTTCATCTTAGACTCAAACAATTCAATTTATGGCTGTATTATGCCTGAAAGCCAATCACTTTACTTAATATTATTCAAATCAGTAACTACATTTTCTCAGATATTCCACAGAAAAATAACGAATATTATTTGCCTATCAAGACACTCTTGTGCAAAGTATATCTATGTTTAAGGAGGATAAAAATGACGGCATTATTAGCACAACTTGGAATACAACACCCCATTTTTCTTGCACCTATGGCTGGTATTTCAACACCTGAATTGGCTGCCGAAGTATCAAATCAAGGGGGGTTAGGTGCTTTAGGATTAGGTGCAAATTCGATTCAAACTGCGCGCCAACAAATATTACAAACACAAGCACTTACTCATCATCCATTTCAGGTCAATTTTTTCTGTCATCAAAGCCAAGCAATACATGAGCAAGATGCACAAGCATGGATCCAACAATTTTCAACTAAATTTCAAGCATTAGGTGTGCCTACTCCAACACATTTAAATTGTATTTATCCAAGCTTCGCAGACAATGATGATTTTTTAGAGCTTGTTTTAGAAACGCATCCTAAAGCCGTAAGCTTTCATTTTGGCTTACCTTTACCCCACCAGATTCAAGCATTAAAAAATGCAGGTATTATCACCATGGTTTCTGCCACAAATTTAGCAGAAGCAAAAGTAATAGAAGCAGCAGGTATTGATATTATTATTGCGCAAGGCATTGAAGCTGGTGGACATCGCGGTATTTTTAATGAACATTACGATGCTGCAATTAAAACAACTGATTTAGTACAATTACTTAAACAATATTGCAAAAGTCCAATTATTGCTGCGGGTGGCATTATGAATGGCCAACAAGCAAAATATGCTTTAGATTTAGGTGCAGATGCTGTGCAATTAGGTACAGCATTTGTGCAATGTAAAACATCAAATGCACACGATGCTTATCGGAAGGCCTTATTTGAACAACCTTTAACTCAAATTACAGCCAGCATCTCTGGACGCCCAGCACGTGGTTTAATTAATCATTGGCATAAAGAAATAGATACACCTAATCGCTTAACTGTACCTGCCTATCCTTATGCCTATGATTTAGCAAAGCAATTACATGCTGCGGCAAGCAAACACAATGATTATGGATACGGTGCATTTTGGGCGGGTTCTAATGTTGCCCAAATTCGTGCTTTAGAAGCTGCTGATTTAATCAATCAACTGATTTTAGAAATGAAATCTTAATTTATAGATCAATCAGAATCATGGTGATAAATATGCAAATTGATTTTAGTGGTTTTCAATTATTTACTTCTTGCATACACCCGACATTTCATCATCAAAGCTTAATGATTCATGGGGGCGCTCGCTCTCATGATATTTTTCATACCTTACGGAGCATTTTAGCTGAATATCACGTTGGCTCTATTTCGTTTGATTGTATTGGACATGGACAATCTGATGGTCAATTTTCTGATTCATCGCTCAATTCACGCACCCAACAAGCCCTCGCTATTCTTCAATATATAAATACTCACATCAAAACATGTATTGGGGTAAGTATGGGTGCCTATAATGCTTTAAAACTCAGTAAACTATTGACATTAGATGCTTTGGTTTTGATTGTCCCTGGCGTTTATACACCTGATGCCTATGACATCCCCTTTGGGACTTCATTTCGTCAGATCATACGCCAAACGAACAGTTGGCAAAATTCAGATGCTTGGGAAATTATTCACCAATTTAAAGGTAAACTACTTATTGTTTCCGCACAAGATGATGAAGTAATTCCTGATGAGATTCCACTTAATCTGTTTAATGCTGCCACACAATGTCAATGGAAACATCATTTGATCATTCCAAATGCACAACATAAACATATTTTAAATTATATTTTCGAAACCCCTCAATTAAAATATAAGTTTCTCTATTATTTAAAAAAATGTTTATCGATTTAATCCACAATTTAAGGTTTTGAAATTTATGAGTCCGAATGCAGTAAGTTTACTTTTTCAACCTGCACATCACTCATTGTATTGCCATATACCAATAAATGATTAAAATAATTTTCAACCACTCGATATTGTTCTGCGGTCGATTCTACTTGATACATACTTTGCCGAAATTCATTACTTGATCTCAGTCCTTTGGTATACCACGCAATGTGTTTACGTGAAATTCTACATCCTGAATATTCTCCATAAAACTCATATAATTCACTTAAATGATTTAATAATACATCTTTTACTTCTTGAATATTTGGTGCTTCTAGATATTCACCAGTGTTTAAAAAATGACTAATTTCTCTAAAAATCCACGGTCTTCCCTGCGCAGCACGACCAATCATAATGGCATCTGCACCTGTATAATCTAAAACATATTTGGCTTTTCCAGGACTATCAATATCTCCATTTGCGATAACAGGAATTGAAAGTGCTGATTTCACCTCTTTAATTAAAGAATATCGTGCCGTATTTAAATACATGTCTTCACGTGTACGCCCATGCAAAGCCAATGCAGCAATTCCTGCATTTTGTGCACATTGAGCAACACGCATAATATTTTCCTGACCGTTCAAATACCCTAAACGAGTTTTTAGTGTAACTGGTACATCTACAGCCGCCACTACCGCATCTAAAATTCGTGCAACCAAATCTTCATCTTGCAATAAAGCAGAACCTGCTAGTTTGTTACATACCTTTCTTGCAGGACATCCCATATTGATATCGACGATTTGTGCACCATTTGCGACTTGATACTTCGCAGCCTCTGCTAAATCTTTAGGGTCAGAACCTGCGATTTGCGCAGAAATAGGTGCAATTTCACCATCAAAATTCGCCCGATATAGGCTTTTTTTACTCATGCGTAAGGTTTTGTCAGAAGTCATCATTTCACTGACCGCATGACCTGCACCAAAATATTTACATAAGGTTCTAAAAGGACGATCTGTTACACCTGCCATGGGTGCAACCCAAATCTGGTTACGTTTTGATTTATCAAACAATTCTTTGATTACGTTGTTTTTACTCAAAATCTTGAACCTCGTTTAACGACTTTAAATCAATCCTTATTAACGCTTAGTGTACTTCATCACGTACACTTCATATTATAAAAATTACAAGAATATCGCTACGAAAGTGACAATCTAAAAGATAAAATACGATATTTTGTTCAAATATTCATATCGTATGACTCACACGAAACAAATTGATGTGATATTCGAATTTTAAAAAGTATTATTATTCAATCATCAAGTAAGTAAAATAAAATGTTGATTGAATTACAGTTAAATGAAATACAACAAAACATTCATTCTAAAGATACAAAAAATATTGAACGACAATACATATAAAACTACCCCTGAAATGAGAAGAAATATCCAATTTCAGAGGTATCCATACAATCATTTATTATTTAAATAAATAATTCTACTTTCGGTTTAATTAATAAAGTCCTAATAAATAGCCAAGCGCTAATAAATAGAAACTATATAACCAAATCCAACCAAATGAATAACGTAAATGACGTCCCATTTCAGTTCCAGCTAATCCCATTGCCAACCAAGTTGCTGGTGAGAATGGGCTTACAAATGTACCTGCGTTATTTCCAATTGCCATTGCGTATACAACTGCATCAGGTGATACACCTGCTGTTGCCGTTACTTCTTGTACAATCGGTAATAAAGCAAAATAATAAGCATCGGTACTTGTAAATAAATCCATAGGAACACCAAGAATTCCTACAAAAATATGTAACATACCGACCCATGTTGTTGGCAAGATATAGATCAAATCAACAGCAATCGACTTCAGCATTCCAGATTCTGACATAATCCCCAAAAATGCACCTGCAGCAAAAATGATCGCAACCATACTCAACGATTGTGGTGCATGGCGACTGATTGCTTGCATTTGCTCTTTTGGATTTGGGAAGTTAATGAGTAACAATAAAGCCAATGCAATCATAAATACATATGGTGCTGAAAATAAGCCAAATGCTAGACAAGCAATCGAGATTAAGATTAAAGCAATATTAATAATAAAGTTCTTAGGCTTAATCTCCTCATTATTTTCCTCAGGAAGATCTTTAATTAAACAATCTTGCTCAAAAGGTGTTGTTCCTAACAGGCTTGCTGCTGCAATTCTACGCTGTTCACGTTTCCCCATTATCGCTGCAAACCCAACCATTCCCAACATACCTAAAAGCTGTACAGGAATAATATTTTGCCATAAAACAGAAGCATCAATTCCAGTAACTGCAGATGCTCTCCCCAATGGACCACCCCAAGGTACCATATTCATGACCCCCATACTTCCTGCCATAAGTAACAGCATGAGATATGGACTCATTCCCAATTTACGATACAAAGGAAGTAATGCAGGAATAATAATTAAAAATGTTGCCGCACCAGAACCATCTAAATGTACCACTCCAGCAATAACTGCTGTAGCCATCGCGACAATAACAACATTACCTCTTGTAAGCGTAACCATTCTTTTTATTAATGGATCAAAAACATGCAACTCTTTCAAAATACTAAAGAATAAAATTGCAAATAAAAACATCACTGCAACTTTAGTTACCTTCGTTATTCCAGCTTCAAAAAAAGTTGATATCTCTGATGGCGAAAAACCTGCAATAAACGCACCAATAAGCGGAATGATTGACATTGCTAAAATTGGATTTACCTTTCCCGTCATGAGTAATGTCACAATTGTGACAATGATGAGGATTCCAATTAATGTTAGCATTAAACACTCCGTGTAGTTAAATAAACATAAAATACGTGAAAGGTACCATTATTTTCCATATTTCAATTATTAATCAATAAATAAATCTTATTTATATAAAAAAAGTTCTTTATTTGTTTTTTTTATGATCTTTTTCTTTATATCGATCTATATGTATCGATATAAGAATGATATGAGCAATATAACGCATTTATAATTTTTAAAAGTCAATTATAAAACAATAAAAAATCTCTAAAAATTATAATTTATTAAGCATAGTTATTCGTATAACAATATATCAATATTAATATATATATCACATGAAATGGATAAGCAAAATTCACCCTTATGTACAATACTTTGACTTACTTAAAAGTTTTAAAATTTAATTCATATCGTATGAAAATTGAGAGTATCACATCTTCTCAGTGAGTTTTTTCCTCACCCTCAATTATATATTTCCAACTCTACTTATTAATAACACACACCAAAAACATTTAATAAGTCTCACTTAATTAAAATAATACACATTAATAAGTTGTCTTTTTTACAACATTTTTAACATTTTCTGAGTAAGATTACATGTTATGAAATTAAACCGATTTCTTATCGATTAAGAAATTCTTTAAAGTCGATTTGTATTTGTTAAAATTTCACTGAATATTATTAGCGTCTGTCGGCATTTCATAATAAGTAACCAAATAAAAATACAAGTTCACAGAGGTAAAGCAACTGAGTTTTCATCGTTCCTCTTTCGCTTATCATATCGAGTTGCAATTCCTCTGGAATGCGTTAATTTGGCAAATGTATTTTTAACTAAACGTTTAATTTCATATAAGTATCAATCTATGTGGTGATGAGTTGATTTAGAATTACATTTCTTTGCGATACTTGTTTTGGTGTGGGTGGGTATCTTCAATTTTCGTTCTGAATAATTCAGAATCATAGCCCTGATCTGCACATCTTTTTTGTTTCTTTTAAATCTAAATTATCTATTAAGTCAGGCACAATTTTCACATTATGAGTAATCTACTAATACGATAAAAAATTGCTTCGGTAAATAACCTTAAATTATGTTTGAGATAAATACCGAAATTGGAGAGAATAGATTTCAGCTTAAGCCAGTGTTGATTATTCAGCGTGGTATGAGGCATAGCAAAGAGTGAATTGGGTTGGACAATTGAATTCTAATTTTTCATTATTTTTTGCATTGTATATGTCAACAGACCCTAATTAATGTGCACTATTTTTCACAGGATTATAATTATTCATGGTCGATCATGTAAAAAAGCATAAAAATAGTCTAGAAATATTCAACTCTTCCCTTGAAAGCAATGACTGGTTTCATTCTGAACAAGATATTGAACATAAAATTGCACAAGGTTTAACTGCTTTTTTACCTTTATATGATGCTTTTTTAAGTATTGCAACTCGATTACATTTAATTGCCAAAGCTCAACATCATATTGATTTACAATACTATATTTGGGCAGATGATGAACTTGGGCACTTACTTCTTTCAGAACTTCTTAAAGCAGCTAATCGAGGGGTACAAATCCGTTTACTGATTGATGATCAAAATGGTACTCAGCTTGATTCTAGTCTAGAACAACTTGTGACCCATCCAAATTTTTCGATTAAATTTTATAATCCCTATAAATTTAGAAAATTACGTGCACTGGATTTTCTATATAGAGCATTTCAAATAAACCGTCGCATGCACAATAAACTGATCATTGCTGATGGTGAAATTGCAGTTACGGGCGGACGAAATATTAGTCGGCAGTATTTTGATGCCAGTGATAAATCTGAATTTACAGATTTCGATATTTTATTTTATGGCCCTACTGTTATAGATGCTAATCAACTATTTCTAAACTTTTGGAATGATACATTAAGTTGCCCAGTTGATAATTTTTTAAAATCAGGTACAGCAGCGGGTCTACAGCAGTTAGAATATAAATATGAGCAAGAAAGCCTTGTAAAAACAACAGATAAAGAAAAGCTCTTCCATGCTGAAAAATTACTTAGAGAATATCATTTAACAAAACAACCACTCCGTTGGGCCAAAGCCCATTTTATCGGTGACATTCCCAATAAAACTCGTAATAAAGCAAATAAAGAAGATCTTTTATATACAAAATTTATGAAAATCATGGGGATGCCAAAACATCATTTTCAACTGGTTTCAGCATATTTCATTCCCACTAAATTCGGTGTAGAGCAATTAACGAGTATTAAAGAATCACAAGCCAGTGTTCGTATTCTTACCAATTCTTATTTAGCAAACAATGTTCCAATTGTGCATGCTTTTTATCAACAATATAGAAAAAAACTTTTAACTTCTGATATCAAAATTTACGAGTTAAAACCTTTCATTCAACAAAAAAAACGAACATGGTATGAAGTTATCACGGGCAATGTCATTCCTGCTAAAAACAAAAATAGCTCTTGTTTACATGCTAAATTTTTCTATATTGATCATAAGGTTTTTATTGGATCATTCAATTTCGATCCTAGATCTACATCTTTAAATACTGAAGTGGGTTTAGTTATTGAATCTGAAAGCTTACAACAAGAAATTCATCAATCATTATCTCAATTGTTACCTCGTATCGCCTATGAGCTAAAACTTAATGAACATGGAAAAATAATTTGGATCGAACAGCAGGATGATGGCAATGTGGTCATACATGAATATGAACCAGAGACGACTTTATTTCAAAGACTCATGATCAAAGTAACCTCAATTCTGCCAATAGAGTGGATAATGTAAAAATTTAAATCGATTGAAATTCCATTCAATATTTCTTTGTCATACAAAACTAAAAGTGTTTTCACAATATGTATGTTCAATAGCTTTTAGCGACTTTGTTTCATCATTAAAATACTCTTCAAATTTTAAAAGACTATTGAATTAGGATTACCAAACATTGTTGTACTTTCAAGTTCACGTAATGAATCAGATGATTACATCTATTTTTAATTTTATTAACTTTTTATATCAATATTTCTGATTTAAAAAAAACTAATTTTTATTGAGAATAAAACATTACACTCTAAATATATTTCATATCCTAATTTTCTTTAATATAAAACTTGCAATAAGCGCTATAGAACCACCAATAATTGTTTCATAAATTCTAGAGTAAGGCAGTTGATAATTTGGATCATGTAAGTAAATCGTTTTTTCAATTAACAATAAAACAAATAGAGTAATACCAAAGCTTTTTAACAAATAATTCATCTTAAAAAAACTAGGTAGTAAAAATATAATAATAAGCATCATAAAAATATAAAAATAAATATGCTCAAAATTTAATAAATGAAAAATAAGAACTATCATTAATGCACCGAATAAACTACCAATTACTCTATAAATTGTTATTTTTATAATATCATTTTCTTTAGGTCTTAATAAAATAATGAAAGTCAGTGGTGCCCAGTAAGGGCGATACAAATCAAAATAACTAGGAATATATAAGCTTAAGAAAATACAAAAGCTATAAACCATTGATCTTAAAAAAATTCTCTCTTGACTAAGATATGTTTTTTTAGCAAAAAGCCCGTTTCTAAATGAATCTATATCGTAATTTTTATGCCGTAATATTGTTAACAATATTACGCTAATCGTAATTCCAGTTATATAAGCAAAAATTAAGTCTATATTCACATTTTGCATAGATGTTCCTATACAAGAGAATATAAGAAGAAATGGAAATGTCCGATCTATGTAAGGATCTTTATTATAAGAAACGTAGTAGAAAAATGACAAAATAAAAATATATAAATAAAATAATATCGATATTTTTAAGGTGTGTCCTATAATTCCACCAATTAATACAATTAACAACAACGTCCAAATATAAAATATATTTCCTTTATTATCTTTGGCTTCAGATATAATATGTGAAAAGAGAGTCGTAATGGCTGCAACAACCGCTCCTAAAGCTCCAAAAAATAAAAAACAAAAAATACTGTTTATCAATGATGTTATTAAAAATACACCATTATCATGAAAATTTATATCTATGTACTTATTGTTCAATACTTTATTTTTCATCCTAACCCGCAAGTTCCTTCTGTAATTCTCACATCAATAACCGAAGTTAAAAATAGAGATTAAGCAGCCATTAAAGATGACCTTCCATTGTTGGTTCGGTATCGTCGTTCATGATTGTAATACCACAGCCAACATGTTGCACAAAGATTCAAACGCTAGATTGCCCCTAAGTCACTCAAATGTAAATGACAACTTAGATATGAGATCGAATTAATTCTGTAAATTTATTTAAGACTATTCTACCTACATGAATCTCATTCACCTGACTTTGAGAGCTTCCCACACTCAGTTAATCTCTCGGCACTCTGGCATTAATCTCTAATTGACGATAATCAAATTCATTGTTAGGCGTTGTATGAATATATGCTAACGCCCCAGTTCCTCCACCGAGTACAAACTCGAATATATATCCTCTAAAGCAACTTAAGCACTTCAATTTGCTTCACTTTTTTAAATTTCGCGAAATTATAGTTTTCAAATCTGTGTAATATGATGATTAACCAAAAAATATACATTCTATGTTGCTTAAGGTTAAAAAATACATGATAAGATCCGATCATCTATCAAATATCGATCAATCTATTTTACTCAAAGTTAGGAATATGCTCTTTCTTGTATTCCTAATTCTTGGTTTCATTATGGCTACTTGGATTGTTCGTACTCCATCTATACGCGATATACTCAATGCATCAATCATGCAAATGGGACTGGTGCTTTTAGGCTTTTCTATTGGTTCAATCGCTGGTATTTTTAGCTCACAAAAAATAACTTTAAAACTAGGCGCAGATCGAAGTATTACACTTGGGCTTTGCGCAGCCTTATCTGGTTTAATCACGCTCTCGATAGGAAGCATCGTGAGTTCAATCTGGATTGTATCTTGTGGTCTAGGTTTAATTGGTGCAGGTATTGCTCTTTCAGAAGTTGCCGTTAATTTTTTAGGTTCACATATTGAACGTAATCTCAAAACGCATGTATTAACACTTATTCATGCATGTTTTAGTTTAGGTACGGTTCTAGGGGGTGTTTCTGGTGTTATCTTAATGGCATTTAATGTTGATTTCATTAAACATATGTTAATTGTTTTCGCATTATTATGCCCAATTACAATATATGCAACAACCCAATTAAACAATGCTCCAGGTTCCAAATTAACAAATCAGAATCGACAATCTAATCTTATCGATACGCTTCGCAGAGATCCTCAACTGATTGTCATCGGTTTTATTGTCTTAGCAGTTGCTTTAGCCGAAGGTACTGCAAATGACTGGCTACCATTATTAATTGTTGATACCTATAAAGTACCTGAATATTTTGGGTCTTTAATTTTTATTATTTTTGCGCTGACCATGACCATTGGGCGTTTCATTGGGGTGCGCTTTCTAAATACATTCAATGTAGCGACAGTCATGCGTGTCAGCAGTATGATTGGTGCTTTGGGAATTTTAATTTTAGTTCTTTCTAACAATATATATTACGGCCTTTGCAGTTGTATTATGGGGAATTGGGGCATCACTCGGTTTTCCAGTCGCAATGTCCGCTGGTGCTGGCTCGGGAGAAAATGCAGCGACAAGAATCAGCATTCTAGCAATGATTGGCTATACCGCTTTTTTAGTTGGTCCTCCAATGTTAGGTTTCGTTGGTGAACAAATTGGCTTAAAAATGACAATGTTCGTCATTTTTGCTCTTCTGTTTGTTCCTATTATTTTTGCAAATACATTAAATACTGAACAAAAAACCAAACGACCTCATTAGATTTTCATCTATTAATATTCCATTAGTATTGATAAATAAAAGGCAAGTGACATTATCACTCGCCTTCTAACTTAGAATACACATAAGATATTTAAAAGATTAAGAATTCAAAATTAGCTCTGCAGCCTTTTCTCCAATCATAATCGTAACAGCATTTAAATTTCCAGAAATCACATTAGGCATTATTGAAGCATCTGCCACACGTAAACCTTCAATACCATGAACTTTAAGTTCAGGGTCAACGACTGAAGTTAATTCATCCTTTCCAATCTTACAAGTTCCACATGGATGTAAACCAGGATAAGCTTCATTTCTAACAAAATTTTCAAAATCTTCCGAGGATTCAAGTGGTTTTTCAGGAACATGACTGCTTTCCACATAATCTTTAAACGCATCCTGAGACATAATACTTTGAACTAACTTTGCGCCATCTGCTAAGGTTTTTAGATCATTCGGTGCTGTAATATAATTCGGTACAATTAATGGTTGTTGATATGGATCTGCACTTTGTAGCTTTATATAACCTACTGATTCTGGTCGCGTTTGCGTAATACTAATTGTACAGCCATTACCACCAGGCACCCCATCTTTGCCCTCTTCAATGCCTGCACCAGCTAAGAAAAATAATTGAAGATCAGGTAATTTTTTACCCTGTGAACTCCACCAAAATGCACCAGTTTCAATAATATTAGAAGTCGCTGGCCCAGCATTAAATAGTAAAAATTGTAATCCAGCGACTGCTTGCCACTGTAACTTTTTATATTTGTCGTAACTAAAAGCACCTTTTAGTTTATAAACAAGTGACATTTCAATATGATCTTGATAATTTTGTCCTACTTGAGGCAAATCTTTCACGACAGGAATACCATATTGTTCTAAATCTTCTTTGGGTCCTAATCCTGATAACAATAAAAGGTGCGGTGAACCAAATGTACCTGCTGAAATAATAATTTCTTTCTTTGCATATGCCGTTTGCTTTTTGCCATTTTGAATGAACTCGACAGCAACAGCTCGATTACCTTCAAAAATAAGCTTTAAAACTTTACAACCCGTTTCAACCGATAAATTATCTCTTCTATTACTCAAATAAGCTTTTGATGCACTCGAACGACGACCATTGCGAATGGTAACCTGATAAAAACCACAACCTTGCTGCTCACCAGAATTAAAATCTGGGTTATAAGGTAACCCATATTCTTGACATGCTTTTAACCAAACACGAGAAAGATTATGTTTATATGCACAATCTGAAACTCCTAAAGGTCCATTTACGCCATGAACTTTATTGTGGAATATATTGTTATCTTCTGATTTTTTAAAATATTTAATGACATCATGATATCCCCAACCTATTGCACCCGCTTTCTCCCAGTCATCATAATCACTGGAATTTCCTCTAAGATAAAGCATCGCATTTACAGAACTCCCACCTCCTAAAACTTTAGCTTGAACCATAGTGGCTTCATGCTGTGGTGTTTGTTCCGCACTTCTTTGATAATTATAACGTTTTAACAAAGGACCTTGAGCAGTCTTATAATAAGTTACAGGAATATGAATATATATACTTTTATCGCGAGGACCTTCTTCAAGTAAAAGTACAGAATTCTGACTTTTTTCCCCTAACCGTCCTGCAATTGTACTACCTGTGGAACCACCACCAACGATAATATAATCATAGGTTAATTTTGTTTTATTGATTTGAACATCACTCATGATCGTATCCTTACAATTCATTTATTTCAGAATTAAGCTTTCAAGTACTTGATAATGTTTCTTCGCATTATCTAATGGCATATCCTGATGTTCTTTTCGATAAAAGCTCTCTGAAGCCCACCAACCATCATAGCCAGTCGACTTCACTGCATTAACCCATGCCTGTAAATCAATCACACCTTGCCCTAAATCAACATTACGTAAATGAATTTCTTCTGGAATATCTGATGTATTTGCTAAACCATCACACACATGTATCCCATAAATTAAATGAGGATCAATTTTTTTAATATCCTCAGGCGTGTTACCGCATGTATCAAGATGCCAAAAATCAATCAACAATTTCACATTTTTCTTACCAGCAAGTTCAATTGCAGCAATCTGATGTTCCAAACGTCTAAGCGGTGTCCAAGCTAATGCTTCTAAGTAAATCACTAACCCAAATTCTTCTGCTCGATCTGCTAGAATTTTTAAATTTTCTGCGGTCTGTTTAATAATTTCATCTATTTCTAATCCTAATAAGCCGTTATAACCTTGATATTCTTTATTTTCTTTAAAACTAACAACGGCATTAACATCTAAAGGTCCACTCAATACTTGAACGCCTTTTGCTCCACTTTTCTTTGCTAGAGAAAAAATATGAGTTGCATCTTGAATCAATTTATTTTTATCTAAACCTTGACGTTCAATATCGATTAAATAGCCCATACCCGGAATATTCAGTCCATTCAAAAGTAGTTTTAATTCCAACTCTGAAAAACCTGCCTCTAAATAATCAGCAACTTTCTTCGCTGAAAGCTCCAAACTTGTAAACCCAGCTTTTTTCGCAGCATCAACTTCTGCAACCAGCGAACTATATTTAGCAAGGGTTGTATTATGGGTTAATTCCATTTAAATATACTCATGACTTAAAACTAAGCCTATATTTATCATATTCATTATGCTGCAAAAATTTCGCAAACCCTTTATGATATTCGCACTCTGACGCACAAAACATATAACTCTTTTATTTTTAATATTTTTATAAAATTGATTTATCATTGCGGACATGCTGTAGATTTACGTCGTAAAAGCTGTGTTTCAAATATTTTCATTTGAGGCTTTTGTGATTGTTTTTCATTTAGGCTCTCTAATAATAATTGTGCGGCATAAGCTCCTTTTTCTAATAAGGGCTGATGAATCGTTGTTAAATCTCGTATTGAAGCTTCAGGGATATCATCAAAGCCAATCACTGAAAGTTCTTTAGGAACATTAATGTTTTCTTTATTCGCAAAATTTAAACTTCCGATAGCCATTACATCTGATGCCGCAACAATCGCTGTGACTTTATGATCTTGTATGAGTTTATTTGTCGCATTCATCCCATCTTGAATACTAAACCCACCTGCCTCGTATATAGATAACTGTGAAAATGAAATTCCTGCTTTTTCTGCAGCATGTAAATATCCTTTTAATCGTTCTCTAGAAATTCTTTCCGTCGATTTTTCTAAACGCGCTAGATTAATATATCCTTTGTAACCATCTGGTATTAACCGTTCAATAATGATTCCAATTTTTTTATGCCCTAACGATAATATATGTTCCATTTGTTGTATTGCCGCACTTCTGTCATCTATACCAATAAAATGAACATCTTCAATCAACGGTGCATCTAGAATAACTGCTGGAATTTTTTGCCGAATAATTGCACGTACAACTGGGTGATCATCAGGCAATGTTGAAATAATTAAACCATCAACAAGTCCTCGTGTTGCAACACTATACTTTTCTATTTCAACACCATTTTTAAATCGAGAATTATTAATTGGAATAAGTGTTAAAGCCACATCAGCAAGTGCCTCTACACTGCTAATACCTTGTAATAATGAAATAATCCATGGGTCAGTACATGCATATGACAATTGATCCATCACCATTACACCAATTGCTCCCACCCGCCCAGATTTAAGACTTTTAGCTCGAACATCTGGCCCCATATATCCAATTTTTTCAGCAGTTGAAAAAATTAATGCACGCATTTCTTTAGATATCTTGGGTGAACCATTATATGCATATGAAACTGTTGCCTGTGATACACCACATTCTTTTGCAACATCTTTCATTGAAACCATAAACTTACTCCAACAATAAAACCCAAGATTTCTAGATATTTGAATAACTGGCTACTTATACCATATTTATCATGATGCATAATAAGACAACCCACTTCTATCCATTTATGCTAAAAAACAAAAATTCTTCATCGCATAACAATTGACAAAATCATTTCTAATCGCTAATTTTATTACTGGTTATACGTATAACCTAGTTATATAATCAATTGAATGGATACTAAAATGGTTAAAGTTTTATATTTATATGGTGGCTGGCCTGGTCATTTCCCTTATGAAGTTGCACGCTGGATGATGGATTTAATGAAAGAATTAAATTATTCAGTGGAAGAAAGCACAGACATTTTTACGCTAGATCGAGATTTAACAGAATATGATCTCATTATTATTGGTTGGAATAATGCAGTAACAACAGAGACATTGACAACATCACAAGAAAATCATCTTTTAAAAGCAATTGAATCTGGAACAGGTCTCGTTGGTATTCACGGTGCTGGAGCAGCATTTAGATCAAGTTTACGATATCACTGGGTTTTAGGTGGGTCTTTTGTTGAACACCCTGCAGGTGAAGCTTTCCCAAAACCGTATATGGTAAATATGATCGATACAAATCATCCTGTAACAGCGGGTGTCCATGATTTTGAAGTTCGTTCTGAACAATATTATATGGAAGTAGATCCAAATATTCATGTACTTGCAGAAACAACTTTTGATGGGGAACCGATGCCTTGGCTAAAAGGACATAAAAGCCCTGTTGCTTGGGTTAGAAATTGGGGAGAAGGTCGCGTTTTTTATCATTCTATTGGTCATGATACGGATAATCTTTCTGATTCCAATATACGTCTTTTAACAAAACAAGGACTTGCTTGGGCAACACGTAGAAAAAATTAATCTTTTTTATTGCCCTACGAATTTAAGAACCAAGGAAGTTCATCATGAAAAAAAGACTCACGGGTAGTCAGATTGTTGCCCAAACCCTAAAGAATTATGGAGTTGAATACGTCGCAGGTATTCCAGGTCATGGTATCTGGACTCAAACAGACGCTTTTTTGGAAGAAGAATCTAAGATTAAATTCATTCAAGTCTTCCATGAACAAAGTGCTGTTCACTTAGCAGACGGATACTATCGTGTTGCAGGTAAGCCAATGGCTGCTTTTACCTCCATTGGTGCAGGTGCAAGTAATACCGTCATTGGTATGGCAACCGCATTTACTGACTCAACCAGTGTTATGTTAATTACTGGTGGTCCCCCAACACACATGCGTGGTCACGGGTTATTGCAAGAGTTGGAACGTTATACAGACAATGATTTTCCTAAAATTGCTGAAGCAGTCTCTAAACGTCATTGGGTGGTAACTCGTGTTGAAGAACTACCATTTACTATGCACCGTGCATGGAGTGCAATGACCACAGGTCGTCCTGGTCCTGTACATATTGAAATTCCAATGGATGTACAAGCAGAAGCTGCCGAAGTTGCACTA
>NZ_NEGH01000025.1 GCF_002135375.1 Acinetobacter sp. ANC 4558
TAATTGATTCTGTAGGCAACATTCACATTGTATTGATAGAAGCTCAGATCGGAAGGATTTCCAATCACCGAGGTATGACCAGCATCAATAATACTGGCTTCCATCATTTCTAAATGACCAATACTATAAAACTCCATATGCTCAACCCACTTATCAGCCAATAACGATAACTCATATGTACCTGAATTTAACGGCGCAAATAACTGAATAAAGACAATGCCAGTAGTTCGAGTGCAAGGCTTATTGCCTATACCAGAGATAAACTTCCCAGCATTACTCACTGTAATTTTGGCCCATAATTCTTTATCAGGTGCTTCAAATGGCTGACCTTCATAAAGCGGATTATTTGCCAATTGAATATACTTTTCAGGCATTCCAGTAAATGTACCAACATGCCTAAGAATAGCCTGTAAGCCTTCCGTATTCGTCATCATTTGTACTTCTCACTAATAAGCTGAAATGCTAATGCATACACTCCTTCTGGTGCTTGTCCTGAATGGCCGTTTTCAATTGCTATTCCATATGACAGGTTATTTTGAATATAAACACATGAGCCTATATGCGCTTTAGCAATCTCTTTTGCACCATCATTGAATGTGGCTTGGTCTAATGTGCCCTTAGGTGCTTTGTTATCACCCTGAACCGTTTCATAACTTGGACTATCTACAGATACACGATGATTAGCTCGATAGGTACCATCCATAACAGGACTACCAAGAATAACCGCTTGCAACATTTCACCACTTACACGGCGCAAATGCTCATCACCATCTTTTAAGACTTGTATTGCAAACTCAGTCGGTTTTTTTCCAGTCCAGCCCATGATTCACCTCGCTTTGCTCATACATATCAAATAAATCTTGAGCGATTGCTTGTATTGAGTAAGCTTCAAATTCCTTACTTGGCTCTTGCTCACCCATGAGAACTTTGACTCTTTGCCAAATATGAACTGCCTCATGCAGTAGCAATCCGTGAATTTCAATAACCGATCTATCGCATTCGCTTATTTGCACAATTGCTAACGAATCATTACTGTAAAAATTTACTTGAGCATCATCACCAAGAGATATGAACTCATCAACATCATTCATATTTTCAAATAGCAAATCCATGTGAATTTGATTTCGTGTCAGTGTGTATTCCATATGTTGAAATGGAGTTCTATACCATTCAGGAATATAATTATTATCAATCATCACACTTTCCTTAACTGACAAACCCAAATACTGCCTGTTGGATCTTGTCCAATATTCACCACTTTAAAATTACCTTTCGCCGTGGTCCATACATCAGATATTACTGGTACTGCGCTTACTTCATTTTGAAGCACTGTCGCTTTACAGTCTGTGATTTGATAATCCAAAGGCTTTACCATATCTTTTAAATATGAGCCAAATAGAACGCCTCTACCACTATATGCTTCATTTGTTGTTGTTTGATAAGTTTGAGTCGCATAGTCGAACCGACCTGATTTAATTTCCTTTATACAAGTGAAAGTATCCACGGCATCGGCTAAATCCTCATCAAATGCTTCTGCAAGATCAGCTTGTAATTCTTCACGTAATCCCATCACATTTTCCTTAATAGCTGTACACGGCGATTCTTGGCATAAGGCTTAATTAAATCCCAGATGTATTGCTCTATTGCACTCAACTTTACTGATCCATCTTGATAAACCTTTTCACTCTCGACACCATCTGCTTTCACTTTCTTGGATTTAAGTTCCTGGTCTTTATCGATGTAAAGTTGTTTGTTAATAATTCCTTTGATGACTTCAAACGATGCATCTTTTAAATCCTGTGGGACATCATTGGTATCATCATAATCACGAACATTTCTAGCAATTAAATATGCACGGCTTTTTTTAAGTAATTGAGCCTTATCACGTTCACTTTGACTTGTCCAAATTTCACCTAATTCTTGTTCAACCTCTGATTCAGTGACAAAGCTCATAACTTATTCCTTCGGTTCTTCTAGTTTTGCAGCATCTTCCGCAGCTTTAGCGGCTTTTAATTCTGCAGCGGTTGGCTTTTTAACTTTAGCTTCTAGTTCTAGCACTTGAGATTTAAGTGCATCACGTTCTGCTGTGACTTTTTCCAAATCATTTTTAATGCCTACAATTTCTTGTTCTAATCGCGTACGCTCCTGACAAACTTCATCATAAACACCTTGTGGCACGCTTTCTTTTAACCGTGCTTGTAGTTGTTCATTTTCTGCAATCAATTTTTCATGATCTTCAATCAAAGTAGTTTGATCAGAAATAATAGAGGTCTGTTGTAGGGCTAAATACCCATATGCCTCTTCAACTAAATCGGCATCAGGGAAATCTTCATCAATTTCAACTGAGGTTGCTCCTACAATTGGGCCTAAAAATGTGGTTCGATAACATGCATCTGGCAATCGAATAGTCGGGATATCATTGGTATAAATTACTTTCACTGTGTTCTCCAAAAACAAAGGCGACCTAAGCCGCCGTGTTTATTAAGGTGTGCCAGAGATAACGGCAGCAAATGGAACCAACTTACGATCAAATTCGCGTTTCCAGTTAGCAGGATTAGAGAACTGAGCAATTGTTGGGGTTTTATTTGGATCATCTTCACCAACCCAAGAGAAACCTGCAGGTTGTAAGATATAGGTCTTACGCTCGACAATGATTTCAGAACCACCACCATTACCACCTAAAGCACTACGCTCCACTTCAACTGGATTGGTTGGATTACCTTCACCATAACCAAATGCACCAGAACCAAAGAACATAGAGAGATATTGACCTTTACCATAAGTCAAACCATCATCCATAAAGATTGGCTTACCCAGATAGGTGGTTAAAATCACATTGCCTTGCGAGTCCTTGATGTACTCAATCAAGTCTTTTTGCACCATTTGCTTCATCACTACAGAATGAACACCAATTGCAGAGAATTGGTCAGCTGCATCACCTGCCGTAAATGCAGCATCTTGCATGGCTGTAGCTGTCATGGTTGCCCCTGCATCCACGACCATATCACCGCCATTATTCGCAATATTTGAAGCAATCACACCACGAGCTGCACCTAATAAATAACGCTGCCATTGACGTTCCCAATACTTGCCGTAACGGTTACGAATGTGTTGCATTGGCTCACTATTGGCAAGCTCTGTTGTTAAGTCAGCAGTTCCATATGGTTTATTTAAATAAAGCGTACGTGCACGCATTGTGCCTTGTGTTGCTTTACCCACTTTCCCTTTTTGATCTGGATCATCTGTTGAGATATTAGCTTCTTCATTGGCATCTAAATCCTGCCAATAAGAAATTGTTGAGGTGCCTTGTCCATTGTTTGCAACGGCATCTAATGCATCATTTTTAGCAATAATGCCTGATTGATACACGGCGGTTTTTTCTGGTGAGTTTACTGGTTGCAACGTTTGATAGTAATCACCAATGAAAATATCGTTTAAACGGGTTGCAGGCATATTAATTATCCTTTGTCTTTAATAACTGTTGAAATTGCGCTGGATTTTCACGAGCGATTGCAGCTCGTTCTGCTTCTGAATAATCAGACCATTTTTTAGTTGCTGTACCCGAACCAGGAGCACCAGAACCATTAGGACGTGGGAAGAAATACGGTTTGTTTTCCTTTAAGGTTTCTACCCACTCTTTAGGACTTAATGGAGTATCCCCATCTTTACCAATCACTGGCAGACCATCAGCACCAACCATGACTGCATTGCCTTGCTCATCAAGGGCAAATTGAGATAATGCAAGCGCCGTGACATCATCTGTCGCTTCAGCTAATCCACCAATGCCACTAAATGCTTGAGCGATCTGACCTTTCACTACAGATTGCTTAAACTGATTGGCGTAAGCTTCTGCCTTTGCTGCTTTATCAGTTAATGCTGTCATTTGCTTTTCATGGTCTTGGCGCATCTTTTCAGTACGCTTTTGAATAACTTCATCAATCTTGCCCTCGGCAATTAACTTGGTTTCTTCGTCCTGACCTGCTTTAGCAAGTAACTCTTTAACAGCAGTAAGATCCACACCTTCAAGCTGGGACTTAATCCCCGTCAATTCAGTTTTAAGATCTTTATTGGTTTGGGTGAGTTCATTATTTTTGGTTTTTAAGCCCTGCACTTGCTCATCAACGGCTTTTTGAATAGCTGCTTGTACTTCTGGATTGGTTAAGTCAACTTGATCTGACATGATTTATTCCTTGAATAACCGCCTAGCGGATTTGTTTGCACCCTCAGCTTTGCTTCAGGCATTAAAAAAGCACCTCGGAAGGTGCTGTGATTTGGATTGTTTTAACCACCCGAAAATAAGCGATAACCTTCAAGTTCCCAGAGCTTATTTTCTGCAATTTTTAAAGCATCTTTAGTTGAGCGTTCAATTCCTAGCTCTTCATTGAAATGTCCTGTTGCAATGTCAGCTTTAGAAATAGCGGTTCCTAAATGAAATTTTCCATCAAGCCACGCAACCGCCATAACATGTGATGTAGGCGTGGCACATGTAGTTGTATGAACTTCAACACGATTCATTAATGCTTCAATTCTTTCTTTTGTTACACGTGGTGCAATCTGTTCATTGTCTTCCATATTCTTTACTCACAAAAAAAGAGCCTATTGGCTCCGTGGTTTATTCAATAAGTTACTGCTCTAATCGTGGTTCATCTTCAAAACGAACGCCGTGTGCCCCCCAAGCATCAAAAGTGACTGTGACTTTTGGTGGTATGCCTGAATGACTCTCAAGCACCACGGATGTTTGACCCTGTAATAGTTCACCTGTTTGCTCATCGTGTAGAGCTAATTTATTGCCAATACGCTTAACAACCAGTGGTCTAGTTTTAGCTTTAGTCATAACACCACCGCCTTTCGTCTTTCTTGCCCCAAGCTAAGCCACATCATTTGACGGCGCAGCGCATTTGCTCGAAATGGTGCAAGAATTAGATCCATGCTCAATATGTAGCGAATCTCATTGATGTCTAAAGCAGATATGATTGGTTTCACTTCATAATCCCCATATTTCGTGACGACTACACATTGGTGTATAGCTATCAGGATCAATTTTGTGCTTTTCCAGCAAGTATTCACCTGTACACGTTTGAAAAGCTATAAACCACATCTTTAACCAGTGGTTTGCGGTATCACGCATCACAATTGCATCAGCTCGGCCATTATCAAATTTAGGCTTAAGCTCATACTCCATAGAAAAAGTATTAAGCTTGAGAACTTTGTGATGATCTTTTAGATTAGTTTTTTCAAGCTTTTCTAAAATTTCACGCTCAAACAACCACACAGTGCGTTTTAACCCTGTTTTCTTTGGTTCTTTTTTCACAACCCCAACCCCTTAAACGTTTTCTTATCTAATACTTCCAACTCTGCCAATGAATAGCCTCGCTTATTCAATGGATCTGCAAACTTGTCTAAACTGTACTCGCCTTTTTTATAAAGCTCATACTTTGTTTTTCCCAACCAAGTTCGTTGAAAAAATTCATCAGATTGTTCAAAGAATTCCTTAAATGATGTATTTGCGTCTAACTGCCCAATAAGCTGTGAGCGCTCATCTTTCGGAATATCCTTAACTTTACGTTCATCCATGACAAATGGACGTTTACCAGTAACATTACCATCCTCATCACAACCGATATACGTTGTTCGATTATTCGGATGTACTGGAAATCGTGGTCGAGTTGAATCATCAATCCGATAGACATCACCATCAATGGATGCGCAGTATTTACAGGTTCGACCATCTAAAGTGGCAACCACTTTCACATAGGCATAGCCCAGAGCTTTATAAGTCTCGATGTAGGTTGCATTACTGATATGACTACGTGCTGTTCTAACCTGTCGATCTATTTCAGATGCAGTACGCTCTAAAATCCCATCTTTATAATCCAGTGATTTCTTACCCTTAATACGCTGAACAATTTGCTGATTCGTCTGTCCTTGAGAAATACCATCACGAATGACATATTCAACTTTTTTTCGAAGTGAACCGGCAATATCAGAAAACAACTCATCAACCAATTGACCACCCGAAAACGGCGTACTCTTGATGGTTTTATAAATCTTCTCCCCCGATACAACAGCGGTAGCATTAGTAATCAGATTAGCAGTGTATGACGCCTCATAAACTGCTAACGCCGTGGCAGATTTATTAAAGTTTTCGGATAGGTCTTGATCAATTGATTTAAACCAATCTTTGAGAATTGCTTTAATTTCTTCAATTCGACGACTGCTCTTTGCTCGACGATCAAAGTTAAGGCTTTGCAGTGCTTTACGCTCAGCATCACTTAATTCATCGAGTAATTCACTCAGCTTGAATAATTGCTCTCGTGAGAGTTGATTAAACTTCGCGGTAAGCTCGTTAATACTTTGAGATGATGCTCGGTACAAATACGCTGAATGCTGGCTCAGCGCATCAATTAAGGCTTTCTGCGCTGACTTGCTCATACCGATTCATCCATCGTTAATGTGCCATCTTGTTCTTGCTCAAGTCGAATCAACTCATCCTTATAACTACCTTCAGGTAATTTACCTGTCGCAATATATTCCCAATAGGTTTGGAATGAATTTTTGCCACTCAAAGCGCCTTCATATAACTGCTTGGCTAATTCAATATCATAAGACTTGTTTGAAAACTCAGGCTTAACGGTAAATACACAATCATCAGGATTCAAACCTAACCACTGTGCTGCATATTTCAATGCTTGCTCAATGGCCTCCGCTGCACAAGTGACAATACTATGTAAACTGGCATGCTGATCATCTTGTCGAGCACGGCGTGCTTCCCCTGATTCTTGTGTATTGGTATCAATGACTTTGGCACCTGCTTCTAAAGCTGCATTCTTTTGTGCATCCATTTCAGCTTTTGTTTTATCAATACCAGCACCTGTAACTTCTAGATATCCACATTTAGAGTCTTTAGGTAATAACCAAGCGGCCATAGGACCCGTCACACTTAAATCATCATCATTTTCCATATTACTAATCCATGGTTGTGGATGCGCCGTATGGTGCAATGACTGAAAATAATCGGCTGACAATTGATAATACTTTAATGCTGACTTTGCCATGGTAAGCAGTGGAATAGTTCCCACACTGGGTGAATTATCTGTTGCACCCACAAAAACAAAAAGGGTGAAATCTAGTTTCTTATTCCCAATCGAAGGCGTTTTATCTTCGAGTGTATCGCCGTCAAAAAGCTGAACGACCAGTTCACCATCCACCAGCTTTAATACACGTTGAACAGTTCTTGTATTGTGCCCAAATTCATCTTCGCTATTGTTATATTGCTCTTCCAATACAACTAAGCTTAAATCACGGCGACCACCGACACTGTTTTCCTTCCAGTTAATAATGGACAGTGCATCATACAAAGCAAAATATGGCTTTCCAGCCTCATCAACATCAATGTAAATTCCACAACGACCAAAGCGAAGCACCTGATCCACCACTCGAATGAGCAGCTGCTTAAGACCAAAACCATCACTGGTGGCATTCGACTCAAGATGTGCCAGCAATGGACTGGTAATCTGTATTTCAGGTGTAAGCTTTGAAACTAAACCAATCATCGTACGTAATGAATCTTGTACCCATAGCGGATACTGTGCACGCATCAAGTAGCCTTCATAAATACTACGACTTAAACTATCTTGTCGCTCTGCCTCAAGCATTCCTGCTGATTTAGGCAAATACTGAATCGTTGCCAGTTTAATTGCATCTTCACCAGCCACAGAACTTGCATCCTGCATGATTTCCCAGCTTCGTTTTACCGCAACATACTGCGGATGTTGATCTGTAACTGCCATAAAAATACCAATAAAAAAGCACCCGATTGGGTGCATTGATTAAGACATACCGCGAATACGCCGTGTAATAACTTTGCGTTCTTTCTTACTCATAGCAACAGCAAAATATCTAAAACCATCAGCTGCATGAGAAGTATGATCATGTAAAGGCTTGTCTTTCCAACAACCCTTTTTGTCATCCCATTCTTTACGATAATTTTCCAAACAAGATATCCCATCTGCACACTTATGCTCATCAAACTCACAATATTTCAAGATTTCTCGAACCTGCTCGATACCATCCATAACGCCAATGTTTGGTACGACTTCGAATTTCACTGAATAAATCTCACCATCAATCTCATATCCTTCTTTAGCAATATCTAACCGTGATTTTGCATCACCTGTTAATGAGCGATTTTGAATATCATGAGGGGCGTAATGTTTCGAATACTTGTAGCCTTTGCTCTTTAAAATGCCAAAATAATGTCTTAGACCTTCTCCAGAGTTTTCATAGTAATCAATTACCTGATAGGAGCTATCTGACAATTTTTTAACAAACCAAATTGTCATGGAATCTGAAACACCAAGATCCCAAAAAGTCATTACTGGTAAATGCTCATTAGGCGGTAATTCACCAATACGTCCACTCGCGTAAATTTCTTTAAATTGCTTTTTGTAGTACGCTCCCTCTACGGACTGAGCAAATGCTTCAGCTGGTATCGAGGGATATTCTCTTTTAATATCCTCACCTAGTGTTTTTTCTTTTTGCCAGTACCAAGTTTGCTGTTCCTGTGTGGTTTTAATACCGTGTTTAATTAGCAGATCGCTAAAATAATCCTTGAGTCTCTGCGGTATTTCGCCAATATGAGGTAAAGCATATTCAATATTTTTCCACCACGAAAAGAAAAAGAATTTCCAGTCTAATGCCCCAAGTAGCTTGCCTTGTAATTGTAGCTTCTCTGCCTCTTGGCAATATTCATAAAAATAGCCTGCCTTACCTTCCGCCGTGGACTCTAATGTAATTTTTCCATTTAGCCCTACAGCTTCGAAAGCCCCTGTTACAATCTCTCTAGCTTTGTCTGGGAACTTAGCGCAAATCTTTCCAAATTCTGAAATATGTAAACGCTTTAATGTTCCGCCACGAAAAGAAGTACTAACCGTAACCGAACCACCCTTTTTAAATACGAGTTCTTCCTTTGTTTCTATCACTAATGGATTGGCAGCTCTCAAAGGGTGTGGCAATTTCTCATATGCATACTTAACCTTTTCGCGAAATAATCGCTTTGCATCATGAAGTGTATGAGCAATCAATGCACACTTGTTAGCCATAAACAATGCAGCATCTAGTTGAATAATGCACATTTCAGTTGTGAAGCCGAGTTGTCGAGCCTTTAAAATGATATTTCTCGACCATTCATTTTCAAAATATTCAAGCTGCTCCATTGTCATCTTGAATTTAACCTGTTTACCACTTTTATCTGTAATGTAGTAAAGATTATTCAATCGCCAGTATTGATCAATAAGTTTTGCTTTATGCTCAGGTTTAAGCATACGCCCTCCTTATCAACCCTCCTCGCTTAATTCATCCATCAAATCAGATAGAGATTGGATTTCAAGCTTTCCTGAATGATCAACCTCTTTCTTATTGGTGTATTGCCCACCTATATCTTTGGCTGCTTGTGCTTGAATCTTTAGTCGAAGAACAGCATTTTTAGTTCCTTGAAACATCCCTTCATAACGTTGCAAACGAACAGATAGGTTGGCAATTGGTATATTTTGGGGTTTCTCTAGAAAATCATCTCTTGTTAATACAAACTCTGTTTTTAACTCTTCACTCAGATTTACCCCTGATCTCTTTGTTGGGTCGTATTTCTCACATTGCTGCTTAGTGACTTTCACACCGTATTCTTGGTGGACAAGATCAACTGTCTCAGTAGGTGTATTAAATACAGCAAGTGACCGAACTATAAAGAGTTTTACTTCTTTTTTTAGAGCAGTCATAATTTCAATCCGTCCACCTACGTCCACCTAAATAGCCAAAAAAAAGAGCCTCTCGGCTCAGTTAATCGCACATGTCCCACAACACGCAGATACATTAAAATCAGATACAAACGGCGGATTCTTCGCGATCTCGACTAAGCGTTTAACATTCTCACTCGCTCCCCAACGTCTCACTACGCCGTAGAATTCCTCAACATCGTGACCAGCTAAATAATGTTTCGGTAAGCCTGTGTTATCGCTATAAATCGCTTCACCATCTTCATCTCGTTCAACACCGATGTGATACAACTCATGTTCAATCAAGGCACAAAAATCATGGTCTGTAGCTTGCTCACAAAATGAAGCATCAATGGTAATTAAATACTGTGGTACAAAGCCGTACCAATCACGCATTTGTTGTTCTTGCCGTGCTTTCTTCCACCCACCTTGGTTAAACATCACTTTTTCACATTGACCTAACACCATTCTCTTTTTAGCCACGGCGGCAGATGATGCCCAGGCGAATGCTAAGAATTCTTCATTGTCATGTAAGAGCTCAGCAATATGATCATGATCTGGATTATGTAAGTGACCGCCAACCGTTAAAAAATTAGCAACGACCCATTCTTTCAAATTAATTGCAGGAGCCAAGCGAATAGCTTCCTCTTCCTCGGCTTGATCAATGAGATCCGTCGGTGGGAATGGTCTGATGTGTTCCATCTTCTAATTTCTCCAACTGAGACTTAATCCAACGAATCACTTGTCCTGATTCAATTGTATGCGGATCAAAACGCTCAATCTTGTAACCCATATCTTCAGCAAGATCATATTTATTAAATGAATTCGCTATCTTTTTGCCGCCACGACCAACCGACCACGGACTACCGACAATTTCAATAAGAAGGTTTAATTTCACAATATAAAAATCAAAACGCCAATTTCTGGTTGATTCAAATTGAAATTTTCTGCGATAGCCAATGAGATATTCTTCTAATTCTTGAAATAGCGTTTCTTCAGCCTCTAAATATTTTTCAGTTGCCTTAGGCAGTGGTTTATTTCTTAGTTTTGGCTTGATTGGCTTCTTCTTGGTTAGGGCTTTGTATTGGCTAAGTTCCATTTAATTGAACTTTTAGGTTCTTTGACCATTCTTTTAACTGAGTAATTTTCTTATCAATTAAGACCATTTCATCACGAGTCATCAATCCACGAGATAGGCTTTGATATTTCTCAATTTCAGTTTCATATCGCTTTAAATTGCTTTTTGCTTCTACTTTATCGACCATGGCGCACCTTTAATTAATCTTTAAATCAATATCAGAAATAATTAACTGCGGTTTAAATGTAACTTTGTAGTGATATGCACTCACACCTTTACCAGCTAATTGTTCAGAAAAATAAGTCACATTATCTGAAATACCTAAAGAGTGTTTCTTGTACTCAGAAGGACCTGTTTTGCAAGTAACATCAACCTTACGATCACTAATCACATCAAATGAGCATTTGCCCTCTATCGTTAAAATGTAGTCATTGGTAATGCCGTTATAAAACACGACACGGCGATCTAATTCAAAATTATCGGCAGCATGAGATAGGTTTTTAGATGCCACTTGAGCATCACGAGTACAACCAGCAAACGTCATAGCAGACATCAAACTAATAGCGATTAGTGATTTCTTCATTTTTCATATTCCTAAAAAAGAAAAACCACCCGAAGGTGGTCTTAAAATTCAATTACCATAACATTCAATAGACAATTCATTTAATAATAAGAATACTAAATCATCTATTCTCCTTAATAGCTAGAGTGAAAATTACAGATGAATGAAACAAATACTTATCACAAAGACATTACTCTCTGTTTTAACCTAAATGATATAGGTTTAAGAAAGTTTCTATCAATAAAAGAAAGAAAAAATGGCGATCTAATTATTATGCCTAAATATGCCGAATTCTTTAGGAGAGCTCAAGAAAAAGCCGATAATATAGTTAAAATTAAACAACAAAAATATTCAATACATCTTAGCCCGAACTCCAAGGAATTCAATGTTTGCATGCATAACTTAGAACTATCCGATGGCAAGATAATAAGAACGCCACACTATACCAAAACAATTAAATCTAATAATGGGAAATTAACCCCACTTTTCTTTTGCAGATCTCCTGATCTATCTATAGACAAATATCAACTAAATAGCAAAGATGAAAATAATATTCACAACTTAGGTAATTTTGATAGTAAAGCGAATACTTTATATTATGGCGTTTTTATCTGCAGTACCACAGTGAAATCATTCTTATCTTTTAAAACAGGAGAACAAAACTACAAAATTTTTAAGTTTTTAAATTTCACACTTTTAATAGTCTGGTCTTTTCAATATATTCCAAGCCACTTCTCTGGAGCAAAAATACACTTTAGATCTCTAGATGATCAGACATTAAATGATGAAATTGGCTCGAATATCTTTAAAACAACAGAAGGTTCTAGAGGGCTGGAAGCCAAACAACTTCTTTCATATCAATTTAATGAACTAAAAAAAGAGTTATTATCAACCCTAATTCAGGGAGGTGAAATGAGTTCATCTGATACTTTATTTGAATTGCCTTTCAGTAAAACACCATACAAGTTAAAAATCAAAGGAAAATAAGACATATCAGAACTCTCTTCCCAAAGGGCTAGTATATCGCAACACTCATTAAGCATATCTAGAGTCATGCCTTTTGGTAAATCGACTTTTCCCATTATTATTGGAGAAATATTATCTTCCATAATCCCACCAGATCATTAAGTTTAAGTGATTATCATAATAATATAGCATCCAAATTATTATGAGCTTTATAAAAGACAAAAACCCCACCGAATTTATTATTGATGGGGTTTTGTGCCAGTGGCAATGTCACCGAAGTGACGAGGGTTTACACACTATCTTTCCATGTCCTGCAATATCCAAAACATCTTCAAGAATAGATTTAAAATATACATCAGCCTCTGGTGATACATAGACTTCTTGCACAAGAGATTGCACATCAACCCAAACATGTATTCCAAAAGGATTATTAATATCATTTATCTTTGGCAAGCTATTAACTTGGGGATGGAAAAGATTTGCAATACCCCTACTCATCACCCCAAGCACCCTAAATTCCTGCTCAAAAGCAAAATTAGTATTTTTTCTAAAAGCCACTTCCAACCAATTGCTAGATATTTCCTTTTTTTCCTCGTAATCTATTTTTTCGAAATAAAAATTATAGCTATCCCCAACATCAATGATCGAATCATGAAGATGTTTAACGGTTGTGCATATAGCAACACTATTCTTTTCAATACCGTAAGTTTTCCACATCTCTCTAGATTCAAGCTCATCTAAATACCAGCAGCTCGCATATGAATAAGCAGGTAGTAAACTTTGAGCCCTTAAATGATTTTCTTTCGCTCTGCGAGCATCAAAACCAAGCTTTTCTACGCTACTGTAACTTTGATGTAGCGCCTTTTTAAATTGTTCAGAAATGTATCCTTCATACGCATCATTGAATTTATCAATTCGCCTTAAATAGAGGCGCTTATTTAAAATAATATCTAAAAATTTTGTGAAATCCATATATCGCCAAATTTTAGTATTTGGACCAACATTGGTATATTCTAGCGATCTTTTCATTAATTTTTCTATCAATTCAATTGTTATAATGATATCAACTTCTTGATCACTGCAATACATAAAATATACAAGATGTTTTTTCAATCACCAGCAATCTATTATCTTTACTTAAGCAACAAAAAAGCCCATATTTTGATGAGCTTTTATTCATTGGTCAGCACAGTATAGAACGACCAGTCTATAAAAATAATAGCTTATATGGGGCTTATTTGTCAATTAAGCTTTATTTAGGCTTTTTCGATAAATATCAACGTAATAGTCTATCTCATCTCTCATATCCGAAAGAATAATTTCAACCATGTTTTCTAGATAAGCATAATGCTCTCTATAAGTTCTCATTCGAATTTCAGTTATGCCAAAAAATTTTAATTTATCTTCTGATTTAATCCCACAAAAACCACGCAAATTAAAAAAAAGTGCCATCTTAGCCACTTTAAAAGCAAAAGACTTAAGATCAAATCGAATGCGCTGCACATCCTTTGCTAATGCTTCATATAAAACTGCTGCTAAGTGAAGATGCAGAATATTGTATGCCATAGTGTTGTCTCGATAATCCCCCCACACCAATATTTCACAGTAGGCTTTAGTGGCTTTATCCTCAATTGAAACAATAGCCCCACAACGATCCTCCCAAGTTACAGGACTCAAGTTAGTATCTTTTTGGCTAATTTCATAGTTTGCTGTTTTAGCTCTCATTTGCTGTCCCAACCATTCAATACTTGTTAATTTATCGGCTACTGCATTCATCCTATTCCCCTTACTCACCGTACTTCTTGATATGTTTACGAACTTTCTCTCTATCCGTTACGCCACTAACAATTTGCTTGTAAATCCCTTTGAATTGCCAAAGTACATAAATAATTAGAAATGGTGAAAATAAGACTCTCAAAGCAATTAACATCAATGCCAATAAAGCCCACAAGCAATCTAATGCGCTATACCACTGGTCCTTAAACCAGCCTTTTAAAAATTGCTTTTCCCACTGGTAAGCTAAATTTAGTGCGTCTTTATCCACCGTATTCCCCTTAAAACCTACGACCTGCACGATCTTGAAATTCTTTAAATGCTTTTTTCTGTTCTGATCTAATGTAAAAAAAGAATCCTATTCCTGAGACAAAGCTAAAAACCAAAATAATGCAGACAATTAGTGCCAAAACTTCATAAATACTCACTCTATTCCCCTACCATCTTCTCAATCTGCTGTATCGCTAAACCTGACTTCACTTGCTCAGTGCTAAACCGTATTACCTGATAACCCAACATGACTGCCGCGTTATACTTCTCCATATCTCCTAAATAACCTTTTCCCCTGGTATGCCGTCCGTTACTCCAAATACCACCTTCCACTTCAACTAAAATCTTTTTGCTTACTAAGTGGAAATCAGCTCTCCATTGTCTTGTTGAATGAAATTTAAATTCCTGTTCAAATTCGATCTTGCAGGACTTCAATTGTTGAGCAAGTGTTGCCTCACCTTCGCTGACAACACGTTCTTTCTTAACAGCTACACGGCGTTTACTGCGCCGTGGTTTTGCATACTTCTTTTTATATTCAGCGATTGAGATGCTGGTCACTTTCGCTCCCATTCTTTCCGATCTCGAATGTGTCCAATTAAGATATCTTTAGAG
>NZ_NEGH01000026.1 GCF_002135375.1 Acinetobacter sp. ANC 4558
AAACCAAGGGCAATTTTTCATTCCCAATGCTTTTAATAATTTTTAATGCTTTTAAATACTTTTAGACCTGCTGTAAGCCTTTATTCATAAGGATTTAAGAGCTTATATCACTACGTTTATCGACCCATATCACTACGTTTATCGACCCATATCACTACGTTTATCGACCCATATCACTACGTTTATCGACCATTTGACTACTTCAATATTTAATGTAGTATTACTACATCATAAAATGATGTAGTAATAAGAATAATGAAAGACTTAGTTGTCAAAGATAATGCTTTAATTAATGCAAGTTATAACCTTGATTTAGTTGAGCAAAGGCTAGTGCTATTAGCAATCATTGAAGCCAGACAAACAGGTAAAGGAATCAATGCTAATGATGCGTTGGTAATTCATGCATCAAGTTATATTGAGAATTTCGGTGTAGAGAAACATACGGCTTATGCTGTTTTGAAAGAGGCAAGTAAGGTCTTATTTGATAGGAGATTTACTTATCAATCTTTAACAGATAAAGGGAATGTAAAAACTACTCATAGCCGTTGGGTAAGCGAAATTAGCTATATTGATAATGAAGCATCAGTAAGTCTTATCTTTTCACCCGCTGTCGTCCCATTAATTACAAGGCTTGAGGAAAGGTTTACTAGCTATGAATTAAAGCAAGTAAGTCAATTGACAAGCAGATATGCCACTAGACTTTACGAACTATTAGTTGCTTGGCGTACTACTGGTCAAACTCCAGTATTTGAAATTTCAGAATTTAGGCAGCAACTTGGTATTGCGGATGATGAATACACGCGCTCAGATAATTTCAAAAGAAGAGTTCTAGATATAGCTATATCCCAAATCAATACTTTTACAGATATCAAAGTTAAATCCGAACAGCATAAAACTGGGCGATCAATCTCAGGCTATAGTTTTTCATTTAAGCCAAAGACATCAGTTAAAAATATTTCTAAAACCAGCAGTGAACAGCTAGAACTGATTAGCCAATTGACAGATAAACAGATTCTTTTGTTCTCTGGTAAGTTAGCTTATGAACCCACATTCGCATCAAAATACAGTAAAGCTGGTGAAAGCTATGATGACTTTATAATTAGAATATCTGAAGACTTAACAGATCCTAAAAAAATTAAAGAATATTCTCCATATCTAAAAGAATTAGGATTTAAATAGGTTTGTAAATTGACATTGTCAATTTAACAGTAAAGTATTAACTCAATTTACCCCCCAGTTTACAACATGAAAAAATTATCAGTTTCAGAATTAGCTAAGCTGTATGGATATTCAAGGCAAGCTATATATGCTCATATAAATAAAGGGAATTTATCGAAAGGTTCTGATGGTTTAATTGACTTTTCAGAAGCTTTAAGAGTATTTGGAGAGCCTCAAAATAAAGCATCCAATGTCAATCAAAGTCAATCAACTAACAGTCAAAACTTGACGGAAGTTGACTTACTAAAACGACAAGTTGACATACTTGAAAAACAATTGAATCAAGCTTTACTTAGAGAGAATCAATCATTAGAACGTGAATCTTTCTATCAAGAACAAATTGAAGCTATGCAACGCTTATTAGAGGCCCCAAAACCTCATATCCCTACGTCTGTCGACCCAGATTCTACTCAGGCTGAGCCCATGACAGAAGAAAAAGAAGAAGTCATTGCTATGCCGCAGAAAGAGCCGGATGCGACTGAAAATAAGCGGATTCCAGTGCCGGAGCAAGTTGAACAGGAACCGGAGAAAAGGGGCTTTTGGAGCCGTTTTTTTAGACCCTATGATTAACCACGATTGTTTAACTGATATGAACAAAGTCGTGAAACTTTGATTAAATAACAAGCGTGGAACGTGAAAATCATAAAAAAAGCCCATTCGGTGGCGATTGGGCTATAAACTAGAAACTACAGCATTGATTTCTATAGATAATTATAACGCATTTCGTATAAGGTGTATTATGTTAATTTTAGATAAACTTAAGCTCCTAATAAAGACTTTTACACCAAGGAATATAAATATAGCTGAATACTTAATTTATCATCACACCTAAAACGACAGAAAATTGGACTTTACAGATATTTCAATGTACTGATATTTTTAGAATTTAGCTATATTTCCTCTATGACTCCTTATTTTTTATTCTTTTCCAAAATTAACTGTTGTTGTAGCATGGCTATTATATCTGCTCTGCTCAACATACCAATTAATTGTTGCTTCTCGACTACAGGAATATAATTAAAAGATCGTTCAACAAAATAGGGAATTAAACTTTGTATAGATTGTTCTGCTTTAGCTGTAATAATCTGATAATGCATGACATGATGTACTTTAATATTCCATACATCTTCAATATTTTTAATACTTTTAATAGCTTCCATTACATCATATAAAGCTAAAGTTCCTATTAGGTTATACTGATTATTAACTACTGGTAAACTCATAATATTTAGCTGTTTAAACTTCTCAAGTGCTTCTGTGAGAGTATCTAAGCTATTTAAGCTTAACACATCTCTATTCATTAAATCTGCACAGGTTAAATTTTCCAAACTACGTTGTCCTGCTACTTGTTGTGCCTGTAATATTAAATGTTGTAAATCATATTCACTAATATCAAGTAATTCTGTTTGTTGCTCTAATGCTTGAGAAACATCACTTGGTCGAATTGTTACTTTTTGTGTGGGGGTCGGATCAGCACTGCGTATTCTGATACTTGCTTTATAAGGATAGTTTTTCCCCAACAGCCGATTAAAAACAATTGCTATTATTAACAATAAAATTGAATTGAGTAATACAGGAACAACTACAAAAGAATATCCTAAATCATATATAGGAGATCCTCCAAGTACTGCTGTAATTGCTACCGCCCCACTAGGCGGATGTAATGAATCTGTGCTCATCATTAAAATAATCGATAGGGCCACAGCCAGACTAAAGGCCCCAGTTAAATTAGGAATAAGTAGAGTACATGTTACACCCAAGAATCCAGCTAAAGTATTTCCAACTATAATATTCCATGGTTGAGCTAATGGACTTGCCGGTACAGCAAATAAAAGTACCGACGAGGCCCCCATTGGTGCTATATACCAAATATTTATATTACCTAAAATGAACCAGCTTAGTAGTGATGAGAGCGACAACCCCATTAAAGCTCCTAAACCACACAGTAATCGCTCTCTTAACGGAAGTATTTTAAATCCTGGTTTAAGTCTATTAAACAATATAGATAATGTTGACACTTAATTTTTCCTTAATACGTACATAAATTTTATGCCGAATCTAATGATTTAAATAGATTAAATCCAAAAATTTCCCTAATAGAAGATTAATCAAACATGGGGAAAATTAAATAAAAAAGTCTCCGACTGAATAGCCACCGATTTTGTAGACACTCTTTAGTTAGATAAAATGGCTAATTAACGAGGTGTTTATGAGCAGTAGCAAACGATATCCTGAAGAATTCAAAATTGAAGCAGTAAAGCAAGTGACTGAAAAAGGTCATAGTGTATCTGAAGTGGCCACACGTTTAGGTACAACCACGCATAGTCTGTATGCCTGGATCAAGCGTTATGATCCTCAGGAACCTAAAATCACAGACTCTAGGGATGCAGTTTCAGAATTGGCAAAGCTAAAAAAGGAGCTGCAACGGGTTACCGAAGAAAGGGACATATTAAAAAAAGCCGCGGTGTACTTCGCAAGCCAGTCCAAATGAGGTATGCCTTTATTCAGGACAATAAGCACATATGGCCTATTCGTCGTTTATGTTCGACTTTAGATGTTCATCACAGTGGTTATTACGCATGGTTAAAGCAACCCACGAGTAAAACCACAAAGAAACGGCAACTGCTTGCAGGCTTAATTAAACAGTTTTGGCTGGAATCTGGAGGAGTCTACGGCTATCGCAAGATTCACTATGATTTGAAAGACGCTGGCGAAAATTGCGGTATCAACCGGGTACATCGGTTAATGAAAGCGGATGGGCTTAAATCACAGCGCGGCTATCGCAAGCCTAGAGCTTATGCAGGTACGCCAAGTATTGTTTCCGCAAACACCTTAGAACGACAGTTTAATCCAACTCAGCCTAATCAGCGGTGGGTGACTGATATTACTTATATTCGCACACATGAAGGTTGGTTATATCTTGCTGTGGTAATTGATTTATTTTCACGTCTTGTTGTTGGTTGGTCTATGAAATCGAGAATGACTACAGATCTGGTTTTAGATGCATTATTGATGGCACTATGGCGGAGAAAACCACAGAATAAAGTTCTGATCCACTCTGACCAAGGCAGCCAATACACCAGCCATGAATGGCAAGCATTCATTAAACAACACAATCTGGAATGTAGTATGAGTCGCCACTTGCGCAGTACACTGCTCATGTCATGATAATGCTGTTGCTGAGAGCTTCTTTCAGTTGCTGAAGCGGGAGCGTATTAAGAAGAAAATTTACGTATCGAGATTAGATGCTCGAGCGGATATATTTGAATATATTGAAATGTTTTATAACTCAAAACGAAGACATGGTTCCAATGGACAACGTTCTCCATTAGATTATGAAAAGGCCCATCAAAAGATGGTTATGTGTGTCTAGAATTTTGGTGGCTATTCACATCTGAAAATGAAGACGTTAGAAAAATATTTTTCATAAATTAATTCACTAATAAGTATATTTAGTTCTGTATTTTATCTTAAATTAAGATGATCTTAGATAAAATAATGGGCAGAAAATCCCTCTGGATATAATGGGTTAAATAGAAATTAGAGGGGAGGCTACAATGCTGTCTAGGATCAAAATGTATTTTTATTTTTTGGTAAAAAATATATTCTATGTAGCGTAAAAATTCTCTTATATTACGGACCTGTAATGAAAAAACTTATACTTTCTCTATTAAGTATTTCTACTCTACTTTCTTTAGGTGCATGCTCATCTATTAACATTAAATCTGAAGATACTTTTCACCTTTCAAATCAGCAACATGAACAAGCTATTAAAAGCTATTTTGATGAAGCTCAAACACAAGGTGTAATTATTATTAAAGATGGTAAAAATCTTAGTATCTATGGTAACAACCTCACACGAGCACGTACAGAATATGTCCCAGCATCAACATTCAAGATGCTAAATGCTTTAATTGGAATAGAAAATCATAAGGCAACAACAAATGAGATTTTTAGATGGGATGGTCAAAAAAGATCTTATCCTATGTGGGAGAAAGATATGACTTTAGGTGAAGCAATGGCATTGTCAGCAGTTCCAGTATATCAAGAGCTTGCAAGACGAACCGGCTTAGATCTAATGCAGAAAGAAGTGAAGCGAGTTAATTTTGGAAATACAAATATTGGAACACGGATCGATAATTTTTGGTTAGTTGGTCCCCTTAAAATTACACCATTGCAAGAAGTTAATTTTGCCGATGACCTTGCACATAATCGATTACCTTTTAAATTAGCAACTCAAGAAGAAGTTAAAAAAATGCTTCTAATTAAAGAGGTAAATGGTAGTAAGATTTATGCTAAAAGTGGATGGGGCATGGATGTTACACCTCAAGTAGGTTGGTTAACAGGTTGGGTGGAACAGCCTACAGGAAAGATAATTTCGTTCTCACTAAATTTAGAGATGAAGCCAAAGATGCCTGGTTCTACTCGTAATGAAATTACTTATAAATCACTAGAAAACCTTGGTATCATTTAAGACTGTCTAAAATTAACATAATACACCTTATACGTAGCCCAGGTTAATCCTGGGCTTTTTGTTCAATCTGATTATTGGCCTCAAACATGCCAGGATTGGTAATCTGGATGTTTTCCTGACAATTCCCACAAACCATCAGCCCTGCAAAAAGCTGTACGTTTTCCCTTGAATCACAGAAAGCACATGGTTTAGAGAGTTGAATAATATTGCTCATGGCTTTTTCCCCTCAAAGTAGTGATGTTGGGCATATGTGTTTCCCTTTGCTTGCATTCCTCGAATGTCTTCTTGATCGACTTTTAAGTGCATCAGCATACCCATTTGAAACATATATATCTGACTAAAGTCTGCAAAGAATCTTTTGTTCAGATAATTGGCTTCAGTAAACTTATCTAGGGAATAATTAATTTGCTTTTCAAAATCATTCACCAATGTTTCAATCCGACTTGCCTGCCGTTCAATACTGGCCATCTGTAAATTACTGGTCAGCAGATCCCGCAAATAAGTCCCTAATTTATCGCCCTTCAACTGCGCCAAACGCTCATATTCTTGTGCGACCTGATTGTCTAATCTGACAGCAACGGTTCGAGTACTGTTCATGAAAAACTCCTATCATTTGTTTTCAATCTAAGCACCTAATTTCTAAAAAGTAACTATCAAATATAAGTAAACACTGTGTTAAGTTTTAATGATTACAGGTTAAATATTTAATATAAAAAGAGAAATTTACATAAAACCGTAAACAAAGGTGATTACAAGCTATCTCATTGTTTTGTAAGTAAATATTGCACTTTATTCGCAACAAAAAGTGTTTACAGTTAAGCCTATGAAAAATAATAAAAACCATGMTAAAAGYGTAAACGCTTTCCAGACATATAAAAAACCGCTGTATCCCTTATATCATAAGGCTTTGGGGCCTTTATCTTTAGATGCGTGGTGTGTGAACCAAAAATTGCCGGTATGTGCCGGCTCCCAATCCACTTAATTGACTTAACTGACAGCAAAGATAGTGCTTGGCCAAAAGAGATCCTGGCTATTGTGTTTCTAAGGGGAAAATCTATAAGTGGGAACTCTAGCCTACAGATCAAAAATAAAATCCAAGTTAAAATGCTCTTACATGCGATTTCAGCCACGTTTTTACTTAAGACATAGAATCTACTGTTGGGATGAGTCATCAGGTCAAAAAACGCAAATGAGCGCCAAATAGAGGCTATTTTTATTCTAATCGGGATAAATAGAGCGAGTGTCTACGAGCGAAGTACCAAAATTCGCACCTAGACTCCCTGAAAAACAGCTTTTTAGGCTGTGAAGCCTAAATAAGCGTAAATCACATGCAGAAAATTGCGCCTAGATCGAGCGTAGCGAGTAAAAAAGCTTTATGAGCGAAGCGAATTCCGAGTTTCTTTTGCTCTTGCCTTTGCTTTTTCTTAAAGTCACAACTGGAAGAGTTAAAAAATTGCCCCTACGAATCGAGCGAAAGCGAGATTCAATAGAGTTTGAGCGTAGCGAAAACCAAGGGCAATTTTTCATTCCCAATGCTTTTAATAATTTTTAATGCTTTTAAATACTTTTAGACCTGCTGTAAGCCTTTATTCATAAGGATTTAAGAGCTTATATCACTACGTTTATCGACCCATATCACTACGTTTATCGACCCATATCACTACGTTTATCGACCCATATCACTACGTTTATCGACCATTTGACTACTTCAATATTTAATGTAGTATTACTACATCATAAAATGATGTAGTAATAAGAATAATGAAAG
>NZ_NEGH01000027.1 GCF_002135375.1 Acinetobacter sp. ANC 4558
CTTCGTGGTAAGTTAAAAACTCAACTCTTTTAAAAAGCTTATTGTGCTGAGCAATTGTTAGTTTGATTTTGGTTTTACTCATGACTCACCTCGCAAAGCTTTTTCTAAAGCATCAATTGTCGATTGAGGAATATACCGAGCATGATCTTCTATGATTTTTAAAGCCTTATTCTTCTGCTCATGTAATCTCATAAATCCTTGATGCCACTCTTTACGGCATTCATCCATGTAAACAAAGGCATTGTGTAGGGCTTGCTTCTCCTTCTCCAACTGCTCGATTTTGGATTGTTGGTACAACCAACCCTTTTTAAAATTATTAACAAAGTCTTGATCAGCACATGATTGAGAATCCCATTCAGGTGCCCAATAAAACCCAAACTCTTGAAGTTCCATTTTGGAACGCTTAATACGTTCTTTGATTTCAGGTATCTGTTCAAACTCACTCACTAATCACCTCCTCATCAACCAAGCCAAACTTAAATTCCCTAGCCAATTCAGTGCATAAAGCCAATGCAATATTTGTATCAATCTTGATTTCTAATTCATCAATTTTAGCTAAGACATAATCTTCATTTTTGACATGGCTTACAGACACATCGGTATGACCGTAACTTGTGTTATCGATAGTGATATGTGTTATTTCTGCTTCAATGTTAGCCACCGCACACCTCCAATCTTCTGCCTGCTTGAATTTCTTTGGGGGTGGCATGTCTTAACCTGAATAATCCACAAGCACCCTCCTCACCGTTCCGCATAATTAAAGCCATTGATATCTCAGGCATTAATTTCTTGAAGCTATAAATGTGTGGGGCAATCAATCCATCATTAACAACTAAATCCCCAACCTCAAAAATATTATGTTCTCTGCGGTATTGGAGGAGGGCTTCTTCTAAAAAACCGAAATTTCTATACTTTTGATTTTTCGTCTTTTCTAACTCATTTTTAGCCTTCTCATACCCACCCAACTGATTAATTAAATCCACCGCACACCTCCCAATTCTCATCATCATTCAGCGCATCTTGCTCCGCACGGCGATGTAATTCATTCCATTGTTCTTGTAGATCTATCTCGTCATCACTATGAGCAATAGAGCCATTCAACTTGTCACGAAGTGTTTTAAAGTCATGGTTAGTCATGCTGTCACCATAAATATTTTCTTAGCTTTTACTGATGGGGTATAACCAATTGGATGTGCGCCATCACTCACCAAATATCCCTGTTGCTCTAATTGAATTAAATAGCGTTGCGCAGATCGTTGAGAAACATCTAATAAGTTAGAAACATCTTTGGACCCAATACGTCTTTTGTTGTTTGCTGCAAAACTAATAATTTGCGCATAACGATCAAACAAAACTGCAAAATTCGTACGCTCACTCACACCACACCCCCAACTTTCACCACAACCGCACCAATCAACATGAACACGAAAAGAAAAGCTTTGTTGAGTTCTTTCACGACACCACCTCAAATAAGTCAGGCTTCTGGGCTTGTCTATTGATCCATAAACATTCTGTTTTAACTGCCGTGCCACGACCTGCGGAAATACGTGAACTCGTTTCAATTCTTTTCCAGCTGCTCAACATGTCGTCATACATTTCACATGGATAGCCTGAAACCATCACCATGCCTTTTAAATCAAGTAATGTATTAAGCAAATTTAAATGCTCTTTATTGCTCATTTCATGGCGATAAATACGACCAGATTTAGCACCGTCATAACGTGTGTCATGCACATAAGGTGGATCTACATAGTGCAACGTTGTTTCTGCATCATGATCTTGAAGAATCTGAATAGCTGGACGATTCTCAATAAGTACCCCATTTAAACGCTGACCAATAATTCCTAAGTGATCAGGATAGGTAGACCACAGTGATTGAGCTGTTCCATATTGACGTTTGGTATCAATTCGAAAACCTGTAATTCCCTTTGTTGCTCCTGCCGATCCAAAACCCATTTGTGCTCGAATACAAACACGGCGCGCACGTTCAATTTTGTTTTCAGTTGGTTCCCATGCATTTTCGAAATCAGTGCGACTGTATGGTGTTAAAACCAATTGTTCGATTAATAATTCTCTCGATCTAGAATCTCGAAGCACTTCAAATAAATTTACGATGTCACCGTCAAGATCGTTATAAACTTCAGCATAGGCACGAGGTTTTTGAAGTAAAACTCCAGCTGCTCCTCCAAAAGCTTCTGTGTAGCAAATGTGGTTAGGCATTTGAGCAATAATCCAATGTGCTAAACGAAACTTACCGCCATGGTATCGAATTAATGGATGATCTAATTTCACGCTGCATCCCCTTTGAATTTTGATTTAAAACCAACTTTCTCTAGGTGATGCTTCCAGTTTTGAAGTTCGTTAGGATCTGATAATTTCTTTGCAATACGGCTTGCCAGTTGCTCATAGGTTTCTCCTGCCACACTAAATTCACTACTGACTTCAGGCAATACCGCCAACTTGTTAGCAAATGCATAAATTTGTTTAACAGAGGAAAATCTTACTAATCCCGATTGATCAGTTTGTTTTTCAGAACGTTGTTGTGGATTAAAACTTTCATGGCGTGAACGTGCTTTGAGCATCCAGATCGCAAGGAAATAGATTTTCATCTCATCAGAGTGATCGTAATTTTTATTGAATTCTTCAAACGCATTGAGTTCTGCATCAAACCACACCGCATTCAAAATCACGTCAACTTCTGCTGAACGTCCCAATGATTCAATTTGAGTTTTTAAAATTTTGAAATCAAACCAACAGGATTTTTTATTTTGATAGTGTTTTTTGATAGTTGTATATTGTGGGTTAAAATTTTTAACCACTTGAGGTAAAGAATTTTTACCACTTGCGGTTAAAATATTTGACCACCCTTGATATAAAGCGGTAAAAATATTTGACCACTTCACATATATAGGGTGGTTAATTTTTTTAACCAGTAAAGAATTTTTACCACCTGCATTTATGTAAGTATTAGCGACTTTTTTGACTGGTTTTTCACCATATCCAAAGTGGTTAAAATTTTTAACCAGTGCTTTTTCTAGTAATTTAAACTCACTAACCAATACTTTTTGAGTTGGAAATTTAATCACTTCACCAATATTATAATTATCTACTGGTGAATACACATTGCCGTATTTAGACTGATTGTGCATTTTAATTAAGCCCACTTTTTCAAGTTCGGCTAAGCACTTAATTACAGTCGGTCTACTCTTCTTCGATAGCTTCTCAAGCTGTCTTAAAGACAATGCATCACTTTCTTTTGTCCAGCCACGCGTTTTACGAACGATCAAAAGATAGATCTTTACAGACGCATCACTGATTTTATTCATGGCATCATCTACGAAGGCATTCGCAACCATAAATGAGTTTGGAATAAACTTACTCATTGCTCACCTTCCTCAAACTTCACATAACCGCCAAATGACTTAATCAAATTGGCATTGATTAGACTTGTTGCAACTTGATGTGCAAGCCATTGGGTAACACGGAAACGCCGTGCCATTTCTTGAGCGAATTCCTCTTTAGTAATTGCAGCATTATTTTCGTCATAGCCTTTGCTACGAAGATTGTCTTTATTACGGTTAATCAACTGAGTCAGGATTTCTAAGGCAGGTTCATAAAAAGATTGAATACTCTGCGTATCCTTGTACTCTTGCTGAGTTCTAAATTGACTATTCATGAAACCTCCACAAGTGCTAATTCAGCTTCAGAGAGACGGCGGTTGGCTTGGAGTTCAGATGGTGTTGCTGTACGGATCTCATTTATAGCTAACCAGCAAAAATAATCGCCATTTGGAATAGGTCTGCATTTAATAAATTCTGGATATGTTACGTGTGCTAATTCCCGAACTTCAAAAAGCACGGGATTAATCGCATTACATATAGAAACAATTACATCGCCTACTAAAAAATCTACGCCGTTGTTTTGATTGGTTTGTTGTGGTAAATTTGGTTTATTCATTTTGTTTCCTAGATTAAGTGAATACCTAAAAGCCTGATCTCCAACGTCAGGCTTTTTCTATTTGTGATGGTGAAAGGTATTTTTCAGCTTGTTTTCTTAGTGCATTGTCTGCAGCTGTTGCACACTCAATAATTCTTTGAAAAATAATATGTGCCTCTTCGTACTCTTGCGGAGTCACGATGTTATCTTCTAAAACTTCATAAACTTTTTGATTAGCTTGCCCACTAGCAACATTTGTTTGCATCATTGCTTCAAGAATATTCATCTCATGATGTCGATCAGCATCAACATTCACAGGCACAAGAACAAAACCTAATTTATGCGCCCAAACCTTTAAAACAGCTGGATTTTGAGTAAACATCATCATTGCCTCTAGCTTTTTAAGACTTGGCAAGTGATCAGGCATGTTTGGATTCGCGTAATTACACATAGTGTTATGTGAATCACCTGTAAGCTCAGAAATATCTTTGGGTGAAATGCCTGGTGTATGTCTGATCATCTTATGTATGGCAGTTTTAGTTTCTTTACTTATTTCCATATGTGAATCCTTAAATTTATTCACGTTTCTATTCGAGTCGCCGTGAACGATAATTTGTGGGTGGGTTAGGTGCTTAAGTTCTTATTAGGATTTGCAGCCTCAAGAAGCCATTCAGCAGTAAATAAACCATTGCTATTGTTGGCTATCACCTGAGCGTAATTAGTCTCCCCTGTGTATTCGGTATATGGGAGGGAGTCTTTAGCAATCCACTTATAGATTGCTCTTTCAGTGATGCCGATTGACTTCGCAATATTTTTAACGCCACCAGCGTTTTTAATAGCACTTTTGACAGTATGCATCTTTAACTCTTAAATTGAACCATAAGTTCAACTTTATAAGGAACTGATAGTTCTGTCAATACTTATTATTATTGAACTCTTAGTTCACAAGGCTTTTTTATGGAAAATGCAATAGATAAAGTTAAAGAAGGTTTTGCTAAGCGAATAAATGAAGCAATGGATTTAAAAGGTTATCCAGTGCGAGGTCGTGCAAGGATTCTAAGTAAGCAATTTGAAGTATCGGATAAAGGTGCAGGAAAATGGCTTAAAGGCGAATCTATTCCTGAAACTTCAAAACTTCCATTATTGGCATCTTTTCTTGGTGTAACTACAGAGTGGCTATTGAATGGTGATTCAGTACCAGCTATGAAGCAAAAAGAAGATCTAGGCTTTAGCAATGTAAGCTTTGACGTGCCTACACTGCGGAAAATCCCATTATTGGACTTTGTTCAAGCTGGGTTATTTTGTGATGTTGGGTATGATGGAATTAACCCAAAAGGAGAGTCTTTTACGACTTACGAAAATGCAAAGCCTGAGAGCGTTTTCTCTCTTGAAGTTGCGGGCCTAAGTATGATGCCTGACTTTAAACCAGGTGATAAATTGGTAGTTGATGGGTCAAAATCTCCATATCCTGGTTGTTATGTCATTGCTCAAAACGGTAGTCATGAGGCTACTTTTAAAAAGTATAGAGTTGTTGAATACGACTATTATGGTAGAGAAGTGTTTGAGCTAGTTCCTTTAAATCCTGATTTTCCTACAATGAATTCATCACAGCAAGAAATTAGAATTATAGGTGTAGTCGTTGAGCATTTAAGAAGTTTTAATAAATAACACCACCCCACCTTGTTCGCCACCTAGAGTTAAAAAAGGAACTCTCAATGATCGCAACACTCAATAAATCCAAAACGGCGCTAACGATTAATCGTCAAGAGTTTAAATTAGCATTAAGTAAAATTGATGAAGGAATCAATAAGCAAATAGCTTCACTTAAAAAAGCCAAACAAAGCTATGACGCTTCGGAAATGGCACAGGAAGTCATTAACGAAGCAAATATTTTTGAAGCTATTATTGAAGGCTTTAACGAAGCAGAAGGTACTAATCTAAAGCTGACTGATATCACCAATCTTGACGTAGCACAAGGATGGGTTGATGAGTTTTTGGAAAAGTACTCTGAGGTGTAAATCACATAAATTAATTTTTGGTGGTTGTTTAGAATCAGTTTTAGTCAAACCGTAATACTTAAGCTAATTACAGGAAGTAAAGCATGCAAACACTTGAAATAAACTCCCGTAATATCAGCCATGTACTTTACCAGCATCTCTTATTAACGGTAGTACTTAGAACTGGCGAAAGATTTATTTACAAGCTTATTGAGGCGAGTACTTTCAAAGATTTCATTGATTCAGCAGATAGAGATAAATTTTATAGAAGTCATATTGAGGCGAATAAGAAATTCAAGAGAATTCAGCTATTTGTATGAACCAAACTGTGAACCCGACACAGTCCCTACAACAGATCGGGTGGAGAAGAAAATGTTTAAAACTAGAGTTATAGAAATTAATGATGGTAAGAATTTAAAGCATTATCAACGAGAATTTTTCAACCAACCACGTATTGGTGAATGGATTACTTTAAAGGTAAACGATCTAGGATGTGTCTTTGAAATAATCCAAATAGTCCATAACGACGAGGTTGAGGAATTTGATATTTATGTAAAACTTGTTGGATCTCAAAACGAAGCTTCTCATTATCTTCGCGAGAAAATCTACAGCCAATAATGCCACATTCATCATCAGCCAAATCTTTATGGTTGGTGATAATAATACCTAAAAAACCCATCCCAACAAGACTTTGACCTCTCTTAATGGGAATTAACTCACCTTTATCTGTAATTGCTATCATTTTAAAGACTCCATCCAACCCACCCTGTGTGGGTTTTCTTTTGTCTATTAAAACATAAAACCGAACCAATAATTCAAAATAAACCAAATAAAAGAACTTTAGGTTCTTGACTAAACTGAACCAATAGTTCATATTATTCCTACACAAACAAAAAACCTCCTAACTTTGGACGGCGAGGAGGTTTTTCAAACTAACGAGGTCATTATGAACTTAAACACCCAATCTTTCAAGCCTACGACAATAGTGCTTACTGCTGCTGTCACTTTTAGCGTCTTGATTGCAATTCCCACCAGCATTACTGCTCTTTCTCATTCTACTGAATACACACCCACATATAGCATTAGTCAACCTGAGTCATACGGCGTTCAGTCTGTTCAAATTACAGGTAAAAATTCAGGTACCGCAATTGTTAATGTTGATGGTTTTCGCATTGCAGTTAATTTCAAATTTGAATCACATCCTGATAGCTACGGTGTAACTGGTTCTGAGTTCACAGCAATTGATATCACTGACCTTGCCATTGATAGCATCACAGATTCAAAAGGCAAGTCATATAACGATTTCACGGATTACAACGATCACCGCAATATCAATTTATTGCTAGCGACGTTTATTGAAAAAAATAACTTAGTGGAGGCTGTGTGATGTCAGTATTTTTCAAAAAAGCTGAGCGTAAGAATGCAAAACTTCGCTTAGCAATTGCAGGTCCTACTGGTGCTGGAAAAACTTTTGGCGCTCTTTTATTAGCTAAAGGAATTGGTGGTCGTATTGCAGTTGCTGATACAGAGAATAGCAGTGCTGAACTGTATGACGATATTGTGCCTTTTGAACATGCAAATATCCAACCACCCTACACACCCGAAAAATTCATTGAAGTCATTAAAGCTGCTGAAACTGCTGGTTTTGATACTTTGATTTTAGACAGTATTACTCATGAATGGTCTGGTGTAGGTGGTTGTCTTGAAATAGTAGATAAATTGGCATCCACAACTTTCAAAGGTAATAGCTGGGGAGCTTGGAGCCAAGTAACACCAAGACATCGTAAATTCATTGATGCAATGCTTCAATCAAGCATCAATATCATCGTGACACTACGTTCCAAAATGGAAACCATTCAAACCAACGACAATGGTAAAAAAAGAGTTGAAAAGGTTGGAATGAAAGCAGAACAGCGTGACGGTATCGAGTATGAGTTCACAACGGTTTTAGACCTGACTCATGACAATCTTGCAATTGCAACCAAGGATCGTACTCGTCTTTTTCTTGACTCACGTCAATTAAGTGAGCATGACGGAGTTTCATTAAAACAGTGGCTTAGCTCTGGTTCAGCAAATGCCAGCATTGATGGAAATCAATTTCTAGAGTTACAAGACTTGATGAATCAAGCAGGGATAAACATTGAAAACTACTGTGCAAAACGCAGCTTGAATAGCCTTCATGATGTTTTGCAACAAAAGTTTGAAGAAACTAGGAGTGGCTTGATTGCGTACATACAAAAGCGAGAGCAAAGCACTCAAGAAAACGAAGCTCAATTAAACCAAAATCAAGCGATTAGCCCAATCACAAGTAATCAGCGTGATGAGCTACAAGGGTTCATTGAGCAGCGAGGCTTGGATGTGAAAAGTGTATGTGAATTTTTAGGTATTGATTCTTTAATGCAAATTCTTACCACTCAATTCAATGCAGCAAAACAAGATATAGATCAATTTGCAAAAGCAGGTATCAAAGCATGAACGCAATTATTTTAGATACTGAAACACATGATCTTAAAGGTCTTCCTGTTGAAATTGCGTACGTGCCCTTTCAATTAAGCAACCGTGAGGTTTCTATCTTTGCTGATCAAGCATTTGATGAATATTTTTCTATCAATGCAGCGATTGCATACGGCGCTATGGCTGTGCACCACATCCTCGAATCAGATATTGCAGGTAAGCCATTTTATACAACTTTCACCTTGCCTGACGATGTTAAATACATCGTTGGTCATAACATTGACTACGATATTGAAGCAATCAATAAGTGTAGCGTTGACACGAAGAATATCAAAATCATATGCACATTAGCGTTAGCTCGTAAAGCATGGCCAGATGCTCAGTCTCATTCTTTATCAGCACTTATTTACATGCTGTTGAGTGGCAGTGATTTAGCTCGTCAAAAATTACGCTCAGCACATAATGCTAAGCAAGATGTACTACTCACAGGCATGCTTTTAAAAAGTATTGTACGTGAACTTGATATTCA
>NZ_NEGH01000028.1 GCF_002135375.1 Acinetobacter sp. ANC 4558
CATGTGTAAAATCTCACTTCCCTAAAGTGCATCGCCACCACCTCAAGCGGTACGAATTGCACACCTCTTGAGGTCAAATGCAAAAGTTTGTCGCAATAAAAAAGCCCCACATGTGTAGGGCTTGTATCGCTATTTTTAAAATAGACAATGCACGGCGAAATGGGTTCCTCTAATCGTTTAAATCGACCTTTACCACTTAACGCTTTATAAATTCGCTTACTTAAATCTTTGCCTGTAATCTGCTTCCATGCTTCACACGCAAATTCATTACAGGTGTAATCTCTGGTCCATGTGCGATCTAATAAATTATCGATAGACATTAAATCCCCCTAAGCAGCGGATAATCTTCAAAGGTAAAAAGCCGACCAGTTTTAACAGCGTTTAATTCAGGTGCTTGTGCTTCAAACGTCACCAGTCCAGTGCTATCCCCTGAAATCGTTGCGATTTCTAAGGTTTGTATTTCGTTCATAGGTGCAGATAAATCATCATCTCGATACATCTTAAGCACTAATTTAGGTTTAACGCGCGGACTGGCTGATTGGTGAATGTTATCAATGGCATCTGAAAATTCATCTTCCATATCCGCTAAGGTGATCGAGAAACGCTGTTCTAAATCATTGGTAACATTGGCACGTTTAATTGACATTGGTTGATACTGATAAACATCTTTACCGATTTTTACCCCATCCTCATCATTTCGAACATACCGAAAGGTTTTAGTGAAACTTGGATGTGATATTTCAATGCATTCAAGCTGAACCACGCCACCAGAGCTGTTTAAAAAGAATGAGGTGTAATCCATTTAAAGTTTTCCTACAGCTTTTGGTAAGCTTTCATTAACCAGTATTTCAAGTGGATTTGTAAGATCATTTAGATCTACACCTTTGTCACCTGCATTAACAATTGAATTATCTAAATTTGGATCAGTATTTAACGGCTTCACACGAAATTCGGCAGTAACGGTATAAATCCCTGCTTCTTTACTGGTGAGCCTTGGACTACCTGAAAAATAACACTGATAATCTTCTACTACTGGACTATCGATACACAGCTTTGCCAAGAACCGCTGACTTGGATTTCTAGCCCATACTCGATAAAAAGCCATTAGATATTGATAGCCTTCTTCTTGAACCACCCACTGCACGGATGCGGTGTGATAGCTACCTTTCAATGCACGGCGAAATCTTGGTGCACCACCATCTAACTCTTGTGAAATAACACCATCACCCAATTGGGCTGAATAGCCCGATTGAGTGGAGCAGTAAAGTAATTTATGCATAACTTGCACCCATTAAAAAAACCACCCGAAGGTGGTTTATATTTATCCGAGTCTCTTTCGAGTATCGAAGTTTCGAGACACTTGCTTGGATTCAAAAGAACCTGCCTGACCTAGATTTCCCCAAGACTCCTTAATCATCTGCTTAACCTGTGGAATCGTGACATACAAATTGCCATCAGCTCCTCGCTCTGCTGTTGTGCCTTCAGGTGCATTATTGATAATCACTTTTAATGCAAAACTTTCATCTCCTGATTTAACCGCATCCGCAACACCAGAACCCACACGGCGTGTATCTTTCGTTGAGACTAAACCACCATCTGAATAGCCCGATGGTCTAGATGTCCGCATGGCTTCGACAACATTCACACCACCCCAACGTTTGATATCGTCCTGCGACCAAACAACCTCGCCTTTATGCACAATACCAGCTGGATCAAACTTACCGCCTAAACCTGTGAATCCGCCGTCGGAGAAGCCACGCGGTGTAATGGATTGGATCATAGCCAAGAATGTACCTTGATCTAAAATCGCTTTACCTGCATCTGCCATTCTTCCCCAAATAGTCGGACTTGTTGACTTTGCGTAGGCTTCCGATGCGGATGTCCACATATTGATCCCTGCCTGAGTAATTGCAAATCCTTGTTGCATTGCATACATCGTTCTATATGCATTAGAACTCTCACCCAAGATACCTCCAAACATATTGGCAAATGAGCCAGTCAATTGTTGAGCTTGAGTCAATTGAAGATTAAGAGTTTCTTGTTGGTAAGCTTGTTCAATATCAACTTGTCGGTTGGCGTACTCATCATGCATTTTTTTTCGATCATCTAATGCTGTTTGGATAATTGCGGTTTTCCGATCCTCAAACTCTTGTATTGATATTAGACCGTCATCAAGCTGAGTTTGCGCTCCACCTAAGGTAGATTGTTCATTCATATTGATGTTTGCAACACTGGCATTATAAAGTCGCTCAGATGTGCCAGAACGACTTCTGCGCGTCTGTTCAATTTGCATATAACCCGTTGTTCCGCGCATTTCAGCTTCCATCTGCCCCCACTGTGCAGATGAATCTATTAAAAGCCTTTCTATTTCAGCTTGTTTCTCAAGCCGAAGCATTTGTCGTTCATAATTACGCTCCTCTATATTGTCAATAAGTGCTATTTTGTCTTCTTCGAACTTATAGCGTTCCTCTAATGCTTGTATTTCAGACATTGACTGTGCACGAATTTGAAATAAACGCTGTGCTTTAGCCAGTTCAAGCAATCCTTTTTCCTGCAATAATTGCTGATTAAGTAAAACAACCGCTTCATCACGCTCTTCCTTGGTCAGCTCTAAATCACGACTTGCAGCAAATTTCTTCTGTGCAAAACTCTTTTCAAGTAATTCAGCTTCTGACTTCTGGAAATCTGCATAATCATCAAGCTTAGTCTTTAAAGCATACTCAGCGATTGCGATATCGTTATCGGCACGGCGTTGAAACTCTTCCTTAAGTTTCAATGCATTTTCAGGTGTAAATCCAGCCCTATCAATCTCAAGTATCTTATCCTTTAAGTTCTCTCGAATTTTGGTGATCTCATCAGCAACCTCAAGTTCAATCACTTTTCTAGACTGAGCTTGCTCCTCTAAGGTTTTTTCAGCAGCTTTTAATACATCATCAAAATCTTTAGATGAACCAGCATAGCCATTAACACCTGCAGTATAAGCTTTAACATTGGCTAGATAGTCTTTCGTTTCTTTAAAACCGTAAGCTTTACCAGTTTGTACATTTGCAGGACCAGCATTATAGGCCATGATTGCCTTATCAATATCACCCTCAAACTGTCTAATAAGTGCGGACATATATTTGATCATGCCATTAATACTTGACTCTTCATCAAAAACATTAACACCATATTGTTTCGCAGTTGCAGGCATAAATTGGGCTAAACCTCTAGCCCTCTGTCCATTCTTAGTAACAGGACCAACGGCATTTTTATCACCCTTACTTTCCTGCATAATTATGGCTTCAATTAAACCATTTGGAATTCCAGCAGCTGCAGCTTTCGTGGATATATTATGCTTGGCTGAAAGTGCTTGAACTTTAGCATTTACTTGCAAGACCTTTTGTTGCTTTGCAAGTTCATCCGTCGTTGCTTTAAGTAACTTATTTCGGTCCTCTATCGTCTTATTATTTTTTTGCTCAATCGCATGTACTCGAAGTGCTTCTTGTGCCAATTCATTGGTAAATTTCACATTATTCTTTCGAGCCCATTTCGCTGCCTCTAAAAGAACTTTGATCTGCTCTTCTGTGAGATTCTTCGCTAATAATTGCCTCGTAAAAACAGCATCAAATTCCCTGTCATATAAAGATTCACGATAATCTTTCTGTGCTTGTGCTGCACTCTTAACAGCCTTTTCATTTTCAGTGAAGCTCTTACTATTGGCATCAATGCCAACAACGCTTGTTTGAGCTTTACGTCCTGTTAATTCAAACTCAAAACCAAGCAAATTAAGCTTTTCTTTTGTGTTTTTGGCTTCCGTGGCATTTTTCACAAACTCGGTTGAATGCGCTTTAAAAGAATTATAAACATCCTTGTTAATCCGTAATTCATTAAATTTCTTTACAGCATCAGTCATACTGATTGTGCCGTTCTGTGCATCCTCAACGACTTGAACAATATCTTTATTTCCTGCATATAAACGCTTAATTGCAGTAAGTTGAATATTAATCTGGGTGCTTGATTCTGCTAACGCTTCATTTTGAAGTTTAAAAGATGCTGTCATCTTGTCGATTGCATCATCTTTCTCAAGACCTTTGAGAGCCAGCAATTCCTCTTTTGCCTTCTTAGCAACAGACGCTTGTTCTTCCAGTTTTTTATTGGCTTCAGCAGCTCGATTTTGCATATACATATAGCCTGCAGCTAAAGCAGCAACACCAATTGTTAATACGCCAACACCACCACCGACTAAATTGAATAATCTGGAACCTATTGCTTGACTTGTATTTAATGCATTTTGAGCTGCAGTCTGTGCAGTTGTTGCGATGGTTGTTTGTTTCATTGCAAGGTTATGGGCAATCTCAGCTTGTGTTAAGCGTATCGTTGCAGCTGCTCGTTCATTGCGTGTAAGTGCAGCATTGTATTCAACTCTCGCTAATTGAAGCTCTGTAGCTGCCAATGCTGTAACTTGACGTGTGCGCTGCACTTCTACTGCAGATAAACGAACTTGCGACTCCAATTCAGCAATCGTAGCGTTTCGTTTATTGATGCTTGCCAGTATAGATGCTCTAACCGCAAGCGTTTGTGTTGCAATAACCTTGGTTAAGTAAGCAACACCACCCAATATGGCCACATTAGAAACGGTATCTAAATTATCAGCCAACGTACCGAGTGCTGCTGCCAACATTCCTGTAGCACTGGTTGATTCGTTTGTTTTTCCAAGATACACAGTCACGGCGTTAGATAGCTTTTGCATACCATCCGCAAATGAGTTCTCCATGTTGTTGGCTAAAGCTTCATTTGCATCCTTGGTCTGAATGAGTGTTTTAATCAATTCCGTTAAAGATATTTTTCCTGTAGCACCTAATTGTCTAATTTCAGATTCAGAACGTCCTGTAGTTTTGGCCATATCAGCAATGACATTATCTGCACCCGTCACAATCGAGATCCATGCATCTGCATCGACTTTTCCTTTTGCCATCGATTTAGATAGCGCATCCATTGCTGATTGAGCTTGATCGGCACGAGTCGCATTTGCAGTAAAGGCAAATGAAAGTGAATCTGTCATATCCAGTGTTTCAGAAATACTATAACCCAATGACTTCATTCCACCTGACATCGACAAGTAAACCTCCTGTGCCTCTGAGAGCGCACGAAAGGTTGTATTTGCGGTAGACAGCAAGCGGTCTTGAACTAAGTTATATTCTTGCGTACTTGTGGTTGCATTTCGGATACGTGCAGCCATTTGTGTATAACCATCAGCCATAGAAATTGCTTTACTAATGGTTAGATAACCAGCTACATACTTCGCCAGTTGCATCACAGCAGAACCATTCTTATTCAGCTGTGATTCTTGCTGCGCTAAATCCTTAGTCGTTTTAGAAGTGGATTCACCAAGTGATTTCGCTGACTCGCCTGTTGTTTTTAATTCTTTACTTAAAGCAGCAGATGAAACGCTCGATTTATTACCTTTTTCATATAATTTATCAAGCTCTTGATTTAATAACTCAGCATTACGCTTAGCTTGCTCTGAGCTAATCTCAACAACTAAACGACTCTTTTGTTCTGTCATTTCGCTTTCCTTTAGACGTAAAAAAACGCCCTTTAGGCGCTACTGATTCAAATGCTTATCTACATTAATTGTTCAAAAAATAAGACAAAGCCAATAAAAATGGACTCGCTGCAAACAATAAAATTGCTGTTCCAATACAAAACCTTAAATATGGTGACAAATTTCCTTCCATTTCTACGCCCTCTTGTGGATGTATTTTTACTTTACCTTTGGTAAACTTAGTCATAGATTCTTACTTATTGCTTTTTTGAGGTAATAAAAAACCTCCCGAGGGAGGTTCTTAGCTTTACTTACGTCCACCCTAGGGTGCTTTAAGATTTTACTCTTCAAAATTATCTAAACAAATTAAAAAAAGCTCATTCCCAAATTCAGTTTCTGCTTCAATCTTATTTTTTCCACTTCCCCATATTGGTTGCTTGTAAGCATCCTTAATTATGGCGATGTAAAATCCTTTTATATCTTGATTTTTCACATTTTTTTCAACAATTTTCAAAGAATCTGAAATATTTCCACCATTTTGCCTGTTTCGCATAACTGATTTTGCATAATTGGAATTAATCTCACAGAATTCAATCTTTTCTTTTGAGGGTGTTGCTTTAGCAAAAACCCCAACCGACATAAAACAACAAACTACCCCTATTAATATCATTTTCATATTAATTGCTCATATCCTTAATAACACCATCTAAATACCAATCTTTTGCAAATGTATTCAAATCTTCCATCTGTTTATTCATAACACCAAGCCAGCCACCATCCCACACCCCGTATGCATGCTCACCATTTAACAAATAAACATTTTCAGGCATAGTTCGCAATGTGTAAACTGGATTCTGCAATCCATATTCTTTGCCAAGGTTTTGGAAAAAATCACCTTTAAAATAGAACTTATCCTCACCTTTGTAACCAAGATAGACTTTATTGAACTGCTTATCTTTGATTTTTTCAGCAAACTGTAGCATTACCCGATTGACGTCAAGGGAACTATTTTCCCCAGTCATACTGCGAAAATCATATTTAAGCTCAGTTGGATTTACAAACCATTTGTAATGAACCCAAACTCTGACACCTTTATTTCTAGGATCTTCTTTTAATACTGAGCTCATATGACGCTGAAGATTAATATAATTAAATGCTATGACAATGCATGCTACGGCAAGAATGCCTAAAATAATTTTAACAATGCTTTTCATAATGTTATTCACCTTTACCCCAATTTATCTCTGAAACAGTGAAGCTGAATTGTTTCTTTCCTTCTTGATAGAAGGGCAGCTCAATGATCAATTTTTTGGATTTTTTTAGTGACTTAATAAAAGTATCTACATCGTAATCATGTGATATGAACAACACATCGCTAGAATAATCTGTTGTACTGCTTAGTTCAATATTGTGTATATCTCCATTATCAAACTTTACAGATGCAAAACAGCTATCAGAAATAGTATCACATGAATATTGCCCATCATTGATAGTGAACATTATTTCCGTTGGTTCCGCCGACCTCTTTCTTAAAGTTATATCAAGATACGACCCTCCATTATACGGGAAATCAAATTGCACTTGATTGTCTGATGAAATGGAAGCAAATTTAGTTTTAGTACCCCTCATTTCATCAGTTTTTTGATTATAACTCCAATTAGAGATTGGTTTTGCTGGCTCAACATCTGGCTTTGTGTTTGGTACAGCATCAACAGCAATTGTTGTATTACTGTGCTTAACATCTTGTGTCGCGGAACCATTATTATTCTTGTTATCATCCTTCTTTTCAGCACACCCACTCAACCCCAACCCCATAATCAAACACAACCCTAATATTTTTCTCATAATACTTCACCCTCTTAGAATCACATCAAGATACTAAAAAATATGAGAAAAAGAAACCAATCACTCATTGGCTTCTTTTATGAACCTTGTCTAAAAACAGATTATCCAGGACAAAAATACTATCAACAAAAATATGCATTTCACACGGCGCATCATGAAGATTTAAGTAAGCTTCAATCATGCTACTGTCTAAAGGTAAAGCAACACCAGTTTCATATGTACG
>NZ_NEGH01000029.1 GCF_002135375.1 Acinetobacter sp. ANC 4558
ATCCTCATCAACTACCAGTTGCTTCAATGGTGCACGACTTAAAATAACCTCATTTGAATTATTTCCCATCACACAGCTAATCATATCGACTGTGGCATTTTCCATCTGTAAGCATATGAAATATGCGGTCTTTGGTTTTAATTCAACATTTTGAGAGAGTGTTAGAGTCAAACCGTTTACTTCTTCAACTTGTCCATCTTGAGTTCTCAGCTTTCTATTATCAGCCACTAAAATACGATCATTTCTGATCAATAAATTAGATTCATCCAAAGCAGTAAACTCACAACTGACATTTTGATACTGCAGCTTATTCCATTCACGCCACGCCCTTGTTTTAGCAACAGCATGATTGCGAATTCCTGATGTTGTAATCTTCATCGGATTACGTGCTGAGCCATCTTCAGGAATGGAGTAAGTCGTGCGAATGTCATCATCAGGTGAAGTATATTCAAGCTCTACACCGTCATAGTCTTTGTTACTACCGATGTTGATCGTTCGCTTTTCACTACCCGGTACTTTATTACGGTGATTGAATAACAACACTGAATGATCTTGTGGTCCCTCAAACTTCCAACGCAGTTTATTGCCATAACGATGCGTCTCACAAAAACAGGCTGAAGCAATCATGCCTGCCTGTTCTTCAAAACTAAGATTGTCATCATCAAAGGTATAATTAAATTCTGTTGCAACATCAGACCCAAAATAGTCTTTAACCTTTTGAATCTCGGCTTTGATCTGAACAATATCAAGCTCAGAAGCAGAACGACGACCAATGTATTGATCTAATGCCATGTTAATCAGTGCTTGCCCTGCATCACGTGTGGCAACATATGCCCCTGTGCCATCGATACGAAGTCTACGTGTCACCAAGCAATTTAATTTACGATCTTTGACCGACAATGCACCATCGGTTGCCGTAGTTTTTAATCGAATCACGGTGACATCAGGATAATTACGCTTCTGTGAAGCATACGTGGCATATACACTCTTAATCTTCACTTCTGTAACAGGTCGGTTGTTTTCCTTCGCGTAAGTTTTAGCAAGACGAAAACGAAAGCTTCCTTTACCTGGTAAATCATATCGAGCAGTACGTCCAAAGCTTGATTTAGTTTGATCCCAAATATCCCATTCTTTTGTGACAATCTCACCAACAGGTTTTTTATTTTCATCCAGCATTTGAATCTGTACCGTTACGGTACAACCTGCTCGACGTTCACCTCCTGAATCTACAGTTGCATACATCCCTTGTGGCGCATAGACATTGAAAACTGCCTGTGTTGCTTGCTCAAATTCAAGGTTAAACCAACCCACCCATTTGTTGGCCACAATCTCAAGTTCAACATTGGTCTGCTTGCTTTGAGTGCTGCCATTGAACATGGTCGGCAATTTAGACCATTCTGCGTTCACGGTTGATGCATTCGCGAGTGTGATTTGTGTTGAACTAATCGCACTAATTGAATAGATCCCATCTAAAGTCATGGAGTCCGCATTCAAATTCAGGGTTATCCCTGCATTGACGGTTTGATTCTCTACAACAAAACTCCAGTTGGCATTGACTTGCTTAGCATTCACAAGTTGGATCGTGTAGGTGTAAATACCTTCACTCAATGTTCGTATCACTCGACTTACTTCATACTGTCCAGAAACATCACGGAATGAACGGTCCTTAATAACTGTTGTTGATTCTTGTGTTTCAGGATCAACCGTGGTTTCTTCAACGATATATTCAAATGAAGCACCATTTAAAAGAAGTCCTTTATATCCTGCAAAGGCTTCAATATCTAATGGGCTTTGAACAATCACTTGAAAGCTCGGTGTTAATACTGCAGTACCTGATAAAACAGCGTCATTAATCCCAAAACCTGCACCTGTAATGGCAATACCATCACCCACCTTAAACGACTGAGTGAAATCGATATTTGCAGTATTTCTAATCACACCACCTGTCATGAAATAGAGGGCCTTAGATTCAAGGCTTAAATCATTTGGCTTCACTAGAGACTGACCGTTAATGGCATCTGATTTTCGGACTGCGCGAGGTGCTGAAGTAAATGCGTTACCTGTTCGATAAATTGTTTCATTGCCTGTAATGGATTTATTCGGATCATAAATACTGACCGATGTACCTTCGATTCCCTCAATTGCCGTGTCACCATCTTTACAGTTATGAATTTGATAATAGCCACGACCAATAACCATGAGACATTCTTCAATTTCAATCCCATTTTCATAATAAGTATAGATTTCAGCAATCAGATCAGGAAAGGACAACACTTTTCCAAAAATATCGGCAATACGACTTCTGACCCGCGCTTTATTGGTTCGATTGGCTAGTTCATTGTTGGATGACCCCATGCTTGAATTAGCATTCGGCTTTGGCATCGTGGCAATCACATAGACACTATATGCCGCCATGACTGCGGTAACTACCCAAAATACCACTTGCCACCAAGTCGGATGAACCACCACCCAAATCACACCATCCAGATGATTTAACCGCTCAACATCTTCTTTAGTTCTTGGGGTAATATCATTGTCTTGTGCTGGATTTTCACCATGATATATGCGGATACCTGGAGTAAATTCTTTAAAACTCCATGCGATATAGGCACACACATTATCAACATAAGCTACAGTTTTAACCTCTTTGGTTTTATTACCTTCAAATTGGTTATCAATAATGATGACTTTTTTCATGTGTAAAAACTCACTTCCCTAAAGTGCATCGCCACCACCTCAAGTGGTACGAATTGCACACCTCTTGAGGTTAAATGCAAAAGTTTGTCGCAATAAAAAAGCCCCACATGTGTAGGGCTTGTATCGCTATTTTTAAAATAAACAATGCATGGCGAAATGGGTTCCTCTAATCGTTTAAATCGACCTTTACCACTTAACGCTTTATAAATCCGCTTACTTAAATCCTTGCCTGTAATCTGTTTCCATGCTTCACACGCAAATTCATTACAGGTGTAATCTCTGGACCATGTACGATCTAATAAATTATCGATGCTCATTTGCTACCTATTTCATATAAAAATTACACGAATGAATCATTAAGTAGAAATTTGATTGAATGCTTTACAATTCATCTTAGGTGTCTACTATTTTTGTACAAAATCTAGGAATATTCTGAAACTCTAGTCTTAATTCACCTCGTTTCTTAAGACAAGCCTCGTTGGAAACATCCCTATTACAACGAGGTTTTTTATGCAAATTAATAATGTAGCCATAACAAGTAATGCTTGCTCTATTAAATTCTAGATACCTATAAACAACGCTATTCACATGAAAGATACAAGAACTATTGAATAAGGATGAATATCCTTCAATAATTTACAATTCATTTGAAATCATTCCCTTTAAGCTTACAAACTCTAAGCATATTATGAACCCATTGCTTTAGATCTCGACTCATGATCTAAAACATTCCTCGTTGCAAGTAATCCCCTTGCAACGAGGCTTTTTAAAGGTTTCCTAAATTAGCGTTTAGCCTTTAGTTCACCTCATTTGAAGGCATCCTCGTTGCGATTCTCCAATACAACGGGGATTTTTATTTTATATTCCACGCAATAACGGATAATCTTCGAAAGTAAAAAGCCGACCAGTTTTAACAGCGTTTAATTCAGGTGCTTGTGCTTCAAACGTCACCAGTCCAGTGCTATCCCCTGAAATCGTTGCGATTTCTAAGGTTTGTATTTCGTTCATAGGTGCGGATAAATCATCATCTCGATACATCTTAAATACCAGTTTAGGTTTCACACGCG
>NZ_NEGH01000003.1 GCF_002135375.1 Acinetobacter sp. ANC 4558
GAACAAACTAATTAAACTCAGATATCTCTGTTAATAACTCTTTTGACCAAGCAACGGCACGTAGTGTAGAAATACAACGAATAAGACCAAATGCAAAGTCATAACAGTTGTGCTGGCGACAATAGCAAGAGTGAACCACCTGATCCCTTCCCGAACTCAGAAGTGAAACCTCTTTGCGCTGATGGTAGTGTGGGGTTACCCATGTGAGAGTAAGTCATCGCCAGCTCATTAATCCTAACCCCCTTAATCAACAGATTAAGGGGGTTTGTTTATGGAATATTGAGAATTAAAGAGAATAAATAGAGAAAATAAAAACTATATTTTACTAATTAATCAGTTATATAAGAATGAAAAAAGGGGAAATGATGAATAAAAATAATATATTTAAATGGTTAATATTAAAGAGTATTAGGAATATATGCTAAGGTTTAGTAATGGTTAATAATAATTGTATTAATGTACTTGGTAATTGCACTGTATCTAAAAATAGCACCAATAATTAATTATAAATACAGCACTAAATAATTTTGGCTTTGTTGTTGATAGCATGAATATTGATAAAAGAATTAACAACAACATTAAAAGAAACTTTTGGAATTATCCAGAGAGGTTTTCCTTAATCAAATTTAAATGCATCAGGGAGGATGATAAATCTTACACTTGTAGATATTCCTGTACAGAAATTAAAGCAGCTAAGGAAGCAATACAGATTGGAGCTAAGCAACATATAGGTAATTGTCACAAGGTTTAATAATTTAATAATAAGACTCAAACAGATACATCTAGTTTAATTCAGCTGTTAGGTGGAGTAAAAATCATTAATTTACTGCCCGTAGAGATTGATATTTCTTTGATTGTGAATATTGGTGATCATAAATAATAGTTTTTGGGTGTGATGCGGGATATAAATATCATCATAGTAAAACTAATTCAAAACTAACTGAATATCAATCATTAGCTAAAAGGTGTGATCATAGTATTGGGCTTTATGGTATGTGGTATGAAAACTGTTGAGAACATAAAGATTGGTCTATAGATATATGGTTTCATTGAAATTATCTAAAGAATAAACTAGAAACTGTTCATCAAGGAGTATTAAGGCATCGGCTGTCTGGAGTTAATGCTTCGGTAGAAATTGGCATGAATCATTTTAATAATAATCATTCTGTGAAAAAGTGGTAAATTCAGCTATAAATCCAATCGGTTTATTGAAAGATACGTGCAGATAATTTTAAAGAGCTATAAAATATAGGTGCTCATTTGGGTTTGGCAAAAGTACAAAGTCCTATGAGTTTGAAAACTTATTTCGATATACTAATATCTCAAAGTAATACTAAAATAATGTGTTATAAATCCTACTTTTCAGTAAATTGGATTTATAATATAGAACCTTATGCTGTCAAAATAAATGATATCTTATACTCTCTATCAGGCACACAAGATTTGGTGGAAATAAAATTGGGTGTTGAGGGGAAAACCAGTCAAAAGAATAATCTTTTGTTCAATGCTGCTTATATAAAAGGAAGTTATGACATCAAATATATCAAGAAAGTATGGGGTAGAAATATTATTTTAGAATGAGTTATATGTGCTAAAAGTTAAAAAACCGCTCAAAAGCGGTTTTTTATATATGTTATGCAAATACATTACATAATGCATTGGCAAGAATCCATAGTATTGCTAATGCAACAAGAGGTTCTACAATTTTAGCCCATGTAGGTTCTTTTGTTTCAGTTACTTCATCTGTAACAACTTGTGTTTGATCTTGAGTCATCATATGGTTAAATTCCTTCATTGTCTCTTCTAATGATATCTCTTCTACATGATTAGGTTTAGTCCCTAACAGTTCTACTAGCTTATTTGTTGTCCAAACCCAATCATTTGCTAATCCTGAGAGGTATTTAATCTGACCTAATAATAGTTCTTTAATACCTGCAGTCCCTAAACTACCTGTTTCATCTAATTGTTTTAATTCCATCAATTGTAGAGACAGAATTTCACTTAAAGACCATTCTAAATCAGCTGGGTTAAGTGCAGATTCATTTGAATAAGATGTTGTCAGGTGACGAGAAACTTCTTGAATATATAAATGATTGAGTTGGTGAATTTCTTTATATAAAGTACTTTCATCTTCTTGTAGAAGGATGATAAGACGACCTAATATTAAGCAATTCAGTTCTAGAATATATAAATCTCTTTGATCAGTTTGATATTGATTCAAAAGTTGCGGCTTTTGAATTTTTATTTGATCATTAAAATAGTGAACTAAATCAAAAGCCATTTATATATGCTCCATTTTTTAATCTAATAATCTTAAATTTGATTTCTTTTTAGCAGTTTTAACATCTTCTTTCTGTTCCGATTCTAATTCAATTTGTTCAGCATTGATATCTTCATATTCAGAAGCATCAAAAAATAATCCTTGACCATTTTCACGTGCATAAATACCTAATAATGCTCTAAATGGAACATAAATATCTCTTGAAACACCACCAAATCTTGCTGAAAAAGAAATGGCTTCTTGATCCATAGAGAAGACATGTACTGCATGTGGAGCAATGTTTAATACAATTTGTCCATCTTGTACGAATTGTTCAGGAACAGATATATATTTTTGTGTTGCATCTACCATGATATGGGGCGTAAGGTTGTTGTCACAAATCCAGTCATAAATTGCACGTGCTAAATATGGGCGGGTAGGGCTTAAAGTCAAATCTTGATCAGACATAAGAAAACTCGATTAGTTTGAAATATATTTTGCATATCTATTTTTTTCTTGAATTGTTAAAGATTTCAAAAAGGCAGGGCGATTGAAAATACGTTGACAATACAAGTGAATAGGGCGGCAATGCTGAGCAGGTAGATCAATATGCATTACTTTTAATCTTAGGAAAATAGGTGCAAGCATGCAATCTAAAATTGTAAATTGCTCTGACATAAAGTATGGATAGTGTTGAAATAATGGAGTAAGAGAAATTAATGTATCTCTGAGCTGTTTATGTGCTACTTTTTGGGCATCTTTGTTCAGGGAGTCTGGATGGCATAAAAGTGTTTCTGCAAGCTTAAGCCAGTCATTTTGTAAACGCCAAATATATTGACGTTGTTCTGCACGAGGCATTGGTGCATCTGCATAGAGTTTATTTTGACGATATCGATCATCTAAGTATTCAGAAATAATTGCAGTATTAAAAAGTTTTAATTCATTTTCTATTAATGTTGGAAGTTGATTGTATGGATTGAGACTTGCGAGATCTTCATCTTCATCCTCAACCAAAATAAGATGATGTTTAATCTGTTTTTCAGCCAGAATATAACGAATCCAGTGTGAGCGTAAGTCATCAACATGACTATAAAGCGTAATTCCTTGAAGAGGAGCGGTTTCGACAGCCATATTCCGATGCAATAATAAATGTATAAGATAGAATACTAAACTTAGGCAATAAAATCACGGATTCAATGAACTCATTGGTAAATGAATGAATAACGGAATTGAATTGATTTGAATATCGGATATTTTATACACAATATATATCCTGTTAAAACATATACTATTCATTGTATTCACAGTTATTTTTATAGAACCAATTTATGCCTATTCAAGTTCTGATAAAGCATTGATACGTCATCGTGTCGTACAGGTTAATGATGAATGTATAGAAGGCGATCCTTGCCATGTTCTCACGGATACATGTAATGATGAAGAGAGTATTGCCTGCTATCCTAGTGATAAGTATGGTGGTTATATTGCAGATGAATACAAGTTACGCTTTATCACGATGGTTCAATTGCGATGGAACATGTAAAAATAGGTAAAATATGCGATGGATCAATATCAGATTATGAATTTTTTGCACCATTAAAAAAGCCTTGGAAAATCCAAGGCTTTTTGTCCGATTCGATAAACGAATTAACGTTTAGAGAACTGAGGACGTTTACGAGCTTTACGTAAACCAAGTTTCTTACGTTCAACTTCACGAGCATCACGAGTAACGAAACCAGCTTGACGAAGAGCAGGTTTTAAAGTTTCGTCAGAAGCGATCAATGCACGAGTAATACCGTGACGGATAGCGCCTGCTTGACCACCAATACCACCACCTGCAACAGTGATGTAAAGGTCGTATTTTTCAGTAACTTCTAAAAGCTCTAAAGGTTGACGAACAACCATACGAGCAGTCTCACGACCGAAGTATTGTTCTAAAGAACGGTTGTTAATTACGAGTTTACCAGTACCAGCTGATAGGAAAACACGTGCAGTTGCGGTCTTACGGCGACCTGTACCATAGTTAGTAGCCATGTGCTGTATCCCTTAGATGTCCAAAACTTGTGGCTGTTGAGCTGCATGTGGATGCTCAGTACCAGCGTACACTTTCATTTTTTTGATCATTGCATAACCAAGAGGACCTTTTGGTAACATACCTTTAACAGCTTTTTCTAAAACTGCTTCAGGTTTGTGTGCGATTAACTTTTCAAAGTTAGTTTCGCGGATACCACCAGGGAAACCAGTATGGCGATAGTATTTCTTATCAAGTGCTTTGTTACCAGTCACATGAATTTCTTCAGCATTAATTACAACGATATAATCGCCAGTATCAACGTGAGGAGTATAAGATGTTTTATGCTTACCGCGTAAACGACGAGCGATTTCAGTCGCAAGGCGACCTAAAGTTTTGCCAGAAGCATCAACAACATACCAGTCGTGTTGAACTTCAGCAGGCTTAGCGCTGAGAGTTTTCATTAAACCACTACCTATTATAGTTGGTTTGGACTATGGAATCTGTCCAAACTAAAGGAGTGCGAATTCTAGCGGATTTTCACTAGAACCACAATCGAAATATAGATTTTCCAATGCAATATTTTACAGGAAAAGCGTATGAATAGAAAGCAATGCTTAAGAATGAGAAAAATCTGACAAATTTAAGACGCTTTATCGTAATAATATGTTTGGACAATAGGTCATCTATAAATTGAAATTAGAAAATTGACCGATCAAATTTAAAATCTCATGTGTTAATTAATAGATATATCATTCTTTATTTGTATTTTATCAAGGGAGATATGACGCTGAAGATGAGTTAAATCTAAAGGTGGTTTTACATGATCTATAAAATACCATCATAAAACTCAGTTTTTAAGATCTTATTTTTTGATTTAATTAATGATTGATCATTCAGTATTTTAGCAAATAATGTGATCAGTTGATTCATTTAATTCCTATTCAGATAGATGAAATTAATCTCAAAGAAAGCTGATCTTTCAAGTTGAACATTTTATAATAAAATACTTTATGTCAATTGAGTCGGATATGCTGCCTTTATATATTACCAGTGGTGAACCTGCAGGAATTGGTCCAGATATTTGTTTGAGCTTGGCAGATCGGGTCGATAAACGACCTATTGTTGTTTTAGCAGATAAGAATTTATTAGAACAACGTGCTCAATTATTAAATTTGCCGATTCAATTGATTGAATATCAAGGTCAGTCATTTTCTTCGGAGCAGGGGCAGCTTTATATTGAACATTTACCCTTAAATCAGGACGTTGTTTTAGGTGTACTTAACCCTCAAAATGCAAATTATGTACTTGAGCAATTACGACGTTCTGCTGAATATGCAATGTCGGGAAAAAGTGTAGGGGTTGCCACGGCTCCTGTACAAAAATCTGTAATTAATGAAGCTGGTATTGCATTTAGTGGACACACTGAGTTCTATCAAGAATTTGCGAATGTTGCCAGAGTTGTAATGATGTTGGCAACAAAAAAACTACGCGTTGCATTAGTCACAACGCATTTACCACTCCGTGCTGTTGCAGATGCGATTACCGCAGAACGCTTACATCAAGTGATTGATATTTTATTACATGATTTAAAATCTAAATTTAAGATTGAGCATCCACGTATTTTAGTCTGTGGTCTGAATCCACATGCTGGAGAAGATGGGTATTTAGGCATGGAAGAAATAGAGGTGATTAATCCAGTACTTGAAAGTTATCAAGCACAAGGGATAAATATAAGCCTGACTTTACCAGCAGATACATTATTTACACCTGATCATTTAAAAGATGCAGATGCTGTTTTAGCGATGTATCACGATCAAGGTTTACCTGTGTTAAAATCACAAGGTTTTGGCGAAGCGATCAATATTACTTTAGGTTTACCTTTTATTCGAACGTCAGTCGATCATGGTACCGCACTCTCTTTAGCGGGCAGTGGGCTGGCAAAAAGTTCAAGTTTACACGTTGCTGTAGATTTAGCCTTAGATTTAGCACGTCAATGATTTTATCTTATTTACACGTTGGAAATGTTTATGTATCAGATTAATGCCTTAAACCCTAAAGATGAAGGGCATCATACACGAAAACGATTTGGTCAGAACTTTTTACATGACCAACGTGTCATTGCGAAAATAGTCCGTTCAGTCAACCCAAGATCAGGCGAGAATATTGTCGAAATTGGTCCAGGTTTAGCTGCACTGACTTCTCCTTTAATTGGGGAGTGTGATGCTTTAACGGTCATAGAGTTAGACCGTGATTTGGCAGCTGGGTTACCTGGTCGAGTTCCACATCCAGAGCGATTAACGATTATTGAAACCGATGCTTTAAAATATGATTTTACAGCACTATTTGAAGATGGTCGCCCACTGCGTGTCGTTGGAAATTTACCTTATAATATTTCAACCCCTTTACTTTTTCACCTCTTAACGTTTGGTGATAAAGTAAAAGATATGCATTTTATGTTACAAAAAGAAGTTGTTGACCGTATTACTGCGGTACCGAATACGAAAGAATATGGTCGTTTATCTGTAATGATTCAGTATTTTTGTAAACCCACTTTTTTATTTGAGGTTCCACCAGGATCATTTAACCCACCTCCTAAAGTCACGTCGGCAGTATTTCGTTTAGAGCCGTATGATACGAAGCCAATTATTGCAAAAAATGAAAAAGCATTGGCACGCTTGGTTTCACATGTTTTTACACAGCGTCGAAAAACCTTGCGTAATAGTCTTAAAGGAATGATAGTCGAAGATGGTTTTGAAAAAGCGGGTGTAGATCCTATGGCAAGACCTGAGACTTTAACATTGACTCAATTTGTTGCGCTTTCTGATCAAATGGTGGTTTAAAAATGTCTCGTACCATTCGATATAATTATGTGATTGGTGACGTTCAAGGCTGTTTTGAAGCATTAAAAGCATTGTTAAAAGAAATTCAGTTTGATGCTGATCAAGATTTTATTTGGTTTTCAGGAGATCTCGTTGCACGTGGTGAGAACTCTCTTGGTGCATTACGATTTATCAAAAAACTCGTTGATAGTGGTGTTGCTGCAACCGTACTGGGAAATCATGATCTAACTTTACTTGCTGTTGCACGTGGTATTAAAGCACCGAAAGAAAAAGATCATATTACAGATGTTATTCATGCTTTAGAAAGTGATGATTTGATTGATTGGTTACGTAAACAACCACTCTGTTTATTTCCAAATGAACAGACGATTTTAACGCATGCAGGTATCCCATTGAATTGGAGTGCAGTGCAGACAGCAGAGCGAGCGAAGGAGGTTGAACGGGTTTTATCTCATGATGACTTTACGATTGTCGATGCATTCTTAAGTGAGATGTACGGCAAAGAACCAACTTTATGGGATGATCGTTTAGATGGAAATGCACGGTTACGATGTATTACCAATTATTTAACACGTATGCGTTTAACTGACCAAGATGGGCGTTTAGAATTTAGCTTTAAAGAGTCTTTAAATGACCCAATGCCTAAAGGTTTTAAACCATGGTTTAAGTTTGATTCCAAAACAGCAAAGACACATCACATCATTTTCGGACATTGGGCTGCACTTCAAGGCAAAACAATTTCAGCCAATATTCAAAATGTGGATGGAGGCTGCGTTTGGGGACAGCAATTGTTGGCTTATCGTTTAGAAGATAAGCAGCTATATTCAGTAGATAATCCAGTCATATCTAGATAAAGCACTAAATAAAAAACCACTGAATAGTGGTTTTTTATTTTCAAAAACATATATTTAAATTATTATATAAATAATAAAAAATTAAAAACACAATAATGTGAATCGAGGAAAATTATAAATGTTAGAAATTGAAAAGCTTAAGGAAATTTACCCACTTATTGTGACCCCGAGTCATGATGGAAAATATTTTAATAATTATTTAATTTCAATTTTAAATTTACAAAATATTGCGATGAAAATTGGTATGCCACTTCAGTTTTATTTTATGCAAGGGGAGAGTTTAGTTACGCGTGCTAGAAATAATTGTGTTGCTGCATTTCTAGAAAATCAAGAATGGACACATTTATTTTGGATTGATGCCGATATTGGATTTAGCATTGAGAGTGCTTTAAGGCTACTTTTATCAGACTACGATATTGCTGCGGGTGTTTATCCTCTAAAAAAGGAGATTTGGCCAACAGAGGGATTACCAGCACAGATGAAGCAAGAAGAGTTTAATACGTATTATCAGAAATATACTGTGAATGCTTCAGGAGAAGATCGTGTTGAGATTAATATTGGTACAGATGGTTTTATTGAAATGGGTGAAGCACCTACGGGTTTTATGCTGATTAAAAGAGCTGTTTTTGAACGAATGATGGTTGCTTATCCAGAGTTAAAGTATGTACCAGATTCTATTGGACATAAGGATAAGGGTTATCATTTTCGGTTTTTCGATGTGATGGTTCATCCAATTTCTAAACGTTATTTATCAGAAGATTATGGTTTTTGTTATTTATGGGAAAAACTGGGTGGGAGGATTTATATTGATGGCAAGTCAGACCTAAGTCATCAAGGTTCAAAGCTTTATCATGGAAATTTTGCAGAGTCACTTAAAGTCAATTTAACCAATGCAATTGGTGCAAAGGAAGGTTTAGAAATGAAAATTTCAGGTTTAGACTATTTATGATCAAAGGCTGTAATCAACAATTGATCATAAATAAATCACGTTAAAGCTATCATATTTTAAGTGGGTATGCTTCTTAAATATAAAATAAAAGTCGGAAGCCAAATTGCAGTAAATACTGCATTAACTGCCATGCCAAATGCTGCATAACGCCCTGCGATACTGCCTCGTTGCCATGCTTGAGCAGTACCGATGGCGTGCGCTGCTAAACCTAATGCTAAACCAGAAGCACGTTCATCATTAATTCTTCTGAGTATCAACGGTGAGAAAGCCGCACCAATAACACCAGAAAGAATCACAATTAAAATGACCAGACTGACTTGAGATTCAAGCAAGGTCGCAATATTAATTGCAATCGGGGTTGTAACTGCACGTGTAGCGAAAGCAAGAATATCTGGGCTCGACATATGTAATAAGTAGGCAAGTCCCATTGGAAGTGCAACAGCACTTATACTTGCAAAAACTAAAATGCTGATCATGATTTTTAGTGGCAAATCATCATAACGCATTGTCGCGAGTGGAATGGCTAAAGCTACTGTGACATATCCTAATAAGCGACTAAATAAGGGGTCTGTTTGACTCATATATTCTTCATATGAAATGCCAAAACAGAATAATAAAATAAGAACAAAGAACATGCTAAAAACAAGAACAGGAACTTGAGGGACTTTTTTATTACATGGTTTAGCCAGTAAATAAGCAATCAGTGTGATGATAAAAGCATATATAATCGAAAGCACAATGAATCTCCTATAACCAACGTTTCGCAATTTTTGCGTAAATCCATAAGGGGATTAATGTACTAATAAATAAAACTGCTAAGAATGTTGGTATTTTTTCACCCATATGAACCAACATAATGAGAGAACCTGCACTAATCGGAAGAAACGCGAATGCACTTTCTTTCATTATTTTATTATTAGTTTCAATTAAACCCGTTGGAATATGTCCCAATATTCGCCATAGAAATAAAACAATAAGTAAGCTCATTAAACCGACTAAATTACCTAATTCTGGGTGTGAAAATTGGGTCATGATCCATAATGCACCTTCCCTGAATGCAACAATAAGTACTAAGGTTGCAATCCACATACGCCAATCTATATGTTTAAGCCAGTCCATGATTTTGTAAAAGTCTATTTATCAAGTTTTGAACAATTTAATCCTTGAGTTCAAACTCTTCAAGTACTGGTTGGAAATTTTTTGCTTTTTCACCCAATATTTCGTCTAATGGTAAATGTAATTTTTTTATCAAATGTTCAATTTTATGAGGGGCCATGATGACCTCTATATGTAAATTTCCCTCGTCATCATACTGTTCAGATTGGATGACATTTAAGGCATAAAGTTGCGTACGAAGTTTACCATATGCTGGTTTAAGACACAGATTAAAACTTTGAATTTGCCCCATTAAGCTCTCATGAACTGCTTGGCGTAATAAGTCTAATCCTTCTCCTGTATGTGCTGAAAGATAGACTCGATCTGGTTGGTGTTCTTTAGCATAAATGATTTTAGCATTTTCATGGCTTTGATCAATTTTGTTATACACTCGAATGATAGGAACATCTGCACCAATTTCGGACAAGACTTTATCAACGGCTTCAATCTGTTCTAACATTTCAGGACTACTGGAGTCGATAATATGTAATAGTAAGGTTGCTTCTAACGTTTCTTCGAGCGTAGCCTTAAATGATTCAACTAATGAGTGCGATAAATTTCGTACAAAACCAACGGTATCTGCCAATACGAGCGATCCAATACCATCCCAATCTAAACGTCTAAGTGTTGGGTCTAGTGTGGCAAAAAGCTGATCTGCAGCATAAACATCACTTTTGGCTAAAATATTAAATAAGGTTGATTTTCCCGCATTGGTATAACCGACAAGAGATACGGTTGGAATGGCTGCTTTTTGTCGAGCGACTCGACCTTGTTGTCGAGTTTGACGAACCTTATCTAATTTAGTTTTTAATTGTCCCATGCGAATTTTGAGTAAACGACGGTCTGTTTCAAGTAATGTTTCACCAGGGCCTCGTAGTCCAATCCCCCCTTTTTGACTATCTAACGTACCTCGACTTCTAATGAGACGGGAGGACAGATGATGTAATTGTGCAAGTTCGACCTGAAGTTTACCTTCATAAGTACGGGCACGCTGAGCAAAAATATCTAAAATAAGTTCTGTTCGATCAACGACACGACACTTCATTATTTTTTCTAAGTTACGTGCTTGGGCAGGAGTAAGTGCATGATCAAAAATAACTAGATTTGCTTCTAACTCTTCGACGAATAAGGCAATTTCTTCAGCTTTCCCTGAGCCTACAAATAGTTTTGCATCAGGTCTGATTTTATGGACATATAAATGTTGAAGAATTTCAGCACCCGCAGATTTCGTCAGTAGCGCAAACTCATCAGCATCTAAATCTTCTAAACTTTGAACAGAAACACTGACTAAGATGACACGTTCACCATCTGTTTGTTGCATTACGTTGACCACTGCGGTGTTGCTCCAATTATAAAATATCTATTTTAGTGTAATCATATTCATGATATAGAACTTTCTTCATCGATAATTGATTAAAATGATTTTATTTAATGACGCATTCATAATTTTTTGATACACATACTCAGTTTTTATCTGCAATGTAAGTGGATAGAGAACAGGATAAAATGAAAATAAAAACCATTGCAGCAAGATTAACTTGATGCAATGATCATTAATGAATAAATATGGGCTCTAAAATATTGACAATGAATAGCGTTTCAAAATTTTTTTTATATTCAAAAAAAATAGTTGCGGTCATGAGTGCCGTCTTTCAAGGATTTTACTTGGTCTTTAGATATCGCCTTTATCAAGACAGTAATAATCCTAAAAACACGAGATATGTACAATATTTCTGTCGTCGTCTATCTAAAGTTTTTAATATTGAAGTTCAGGTTCATGGCGAAATTCCAAGAACACCTGCTTTATGGGTATCGAATCATATTTCTTGGTTAGATATTGCTGTATTAGGTTCAGGTGCGCGAGTATTCTTTTTAGCAAAAGCAGAAATTGAACAATGGCCGTTGCTTGGTAAATTAGCCAAAGGTGGTGGTACTTTATTTATAAAAAGAGGCTCTGGGGATTCAATTCGAATTCGAGAACAAATTGCTGGTTTTTTAAAACAAGATATTCCTGTTTTATTTTTTCCAGAAGCAACAACAACAGACGGTTCAAAAGTTAAAAAGGTGCATGGTCGTATCTTAGGTGCTGCAATTGAGGCACAAAAACCAGTGCAAATTTGTCTGATTTGTTATGTAAATCAAAAAGGAGAATTAGACTTAGTTTCACCATTTATTGGTGATATTACGTTTATGCAACATGTGAAAAATGTAATTGAAATGCCACAGGTTACTGCACATTTAATGGCATTACCTCATATTTCTGTTGAAGGTCATACAGTAGATACGTTAACCGCATTGGTTCAAGAGAAAATGGTTATCGGATTGGCTCAATTGCAAAATGAGGTATTACGTGGAAAAAATAATGGCAATTTGTAATGGATACTAATTTTACATGAGACCTTCAATTGGAAGCCATGAGGTGATTTTAAGAAGTGCTTTTTGATACCATTTTAATTTTGGCTCATCGGTGAATGTACGAACTTCACCATTGGGCTTAGGAACTTGCCAGTTAATGTGATGATTTGCATCTAATACCAATTTATAGGCATATTTGGCGAGATGATTATCCATTGTTTCATGGACGCCAGCAGCAAGTTCAGGGCTATCGAGTAGTACACCAATTTCTGTATTTAAATATGAAGATCTTGGGTCGAAGTTGAAAGAGCCAATAAATACTTGCTTTTCATCGATTGCCATTAATTTTGCATGTAAACTAGAGCGACTTAAACCTTTTAGGCTAACTTTTGCTTTTTTAGAAAATTCTTCTATATTCGCATTTAAGTTTTCTTGGTCAGGAGCATATAAAAACTCATAAAGCTCAACATCATTTTCTAATAATTCTTGACGATATTTTGAATAAAATGCATGTACAATCGAAACATCATTTGCTGCAAATGAGTTGGTTAAAACGCGTACTTTTATACCACTTTTAGCTAATTCACTGAGTTTTTGAGTTCCAACCTTCTCTGGAACAAAATAGGCAGAAATAATATCAATACTATGATTTGGTTCTTTTAAATGTTTAAGTAATTGAAAATTTAAATGTTCTTCTTTTGTTGCACGACTTTTAATTTTACTTGGAGAATCTTTTACGACTTCAGCTGTGGTCCAATTGAATTTGATATCTTGATTTAACCATTTTTCAAATGTTTGTGAACGATAGGCTAAATCTAAATAATTTTGTACTGACGCTTCCTGATAGTGCGCGTCAAGCTGTTGTTTTAAGCCGTCATAACGAAGCGGATAGCGTTGATGATCGACAATCTGACGAACAGGGAATGCATAATCATCATTCCAATATTCATCAAATGAGTGAATAATTTCATCAGCAGCTGTTCCAACTAAAAGAATATCGACATCAGAAAATTGATATTTATCACTTAAATTATAATACTGATCACTCATATTACGACCACCAATCAGTGCAATCTGGTTGTCGACAATAAAACTTTTGTTGTGCATACGTCTATTAACACGCTTAAGATCAAGCGCAATATCAAGCAATCTATGTTGCCTAAACCCATAAGGATTATAAAGTTTGACATCAATGTTGGCATGTTGATCGAGAGCTAAAAAAACACCTTCCATTTTTTTTGCATTATTATCATCGATGAGCAAGCGGACTTTTACACCACGATTTGCTGCATTAATAATTGAATATAAAGCCAAAGCACCTATGCGATCATTATCCCAAATATAATATTGTAAATCTAAAGTTTTTTCTGCTTTATCAATCAGATGAATTCGTGTGGAGAGCGCTTCAAGTGGATCATATAAAATATGGTAGCCCGTTAGATCTGGATGCATTTGTCGCAAAGGTTGAATCATTTTTGCTAATGCAGTTTGACTCGTATCAGATTGAAAAGCGTAATGCGTAGGTTGAGCATATTGTTTGGGTAATGTTGAACAGCCTGAAATGCCAAGAACAAGTAAACAACTCAACCATACTGTCGTTGAGCGATGGATATTGATGATCTTAGTGCAATGAAATAACAAATTTAATTCCTTCAGGCAGTTGTTTTTAATCATTAGTACAAAATTAGGTTTGTATCAAACTTTGAGCTGTGAAAAAATAAACAAATCTATCAGCGTACGCCATTTACTAAATGGATGAGATAAATAATGTGGTCATCTAATTCAATCCAATTTTATTTTTATATTGCTTTAGGCATGCTTTTGCTATGGGCAATATCTCAAGCTTGGATGAGCCAGAAAAGAACAGAAACAATCCATCCATTTAAAGCTTTTATTCATTTATTGGCATATTATTTATCATATTTACTCATTCCTATTTGTCTTTTCAGTGCATATGCGGGTTGGATTGGACATTATTCTTTACATGAAGCTCTTTTTATATTCGCGCTGACAGGAATATTGATTTATGCGCGCTTCATCGAGCCGATGTTTATACATGTTAAGCGAACATGCTATCAAATTTACCCTGAAAAATCTTTAGATAAATCAGTTAAAATTGCGCTACTTGCAGACTTGCATGTCGGGCTATTTTCTGGACGAGAACAACAATTAAAGCGAATTGTTAGCAAAGTAAATGAACAAAATCCAGATTTAGTCGTTGTTTCTGGCGATTGGACGTATGAGCCTGAACGTACATTAGTAGATGAATTGGCAATATTAAAAGAAATTAAAGCACCGATTTATTCAGTGAATGGTAATCATGATGAACAATATCCTGGGCCGCCCATTCAAGTGTTATTGGCACATGCATTAAAAGAAAATAATGTGATGGATATTGAAGGAAAAATTGTTGAATTTGATGATTTTCGCTTAATTGGAATTGGTGATTTATGGGCAGGTAAAACGGATATGCGCTTTATGCCCGATTTACCCCAAGATAAACCTTGGATTATTTTATCGCATAATCCAGATACTGTAGATATGGTACCAAAGTTAAATTATAGAGCATTAATGCTGTCAGGGCATACACATGGTGGACAAGTTGAATTACCGTGGTTGACAGATTATGTGATGAAAAAAGTGTCTATTTTAGGTCATAAAAAAGGACTTTACTCACATCAAAATGCGGACGTATTGGTTACGGTGGGGACTGGTATGGTTGGTGTTCCATTTCGTTTTAGAGTTCCTCCGACAATCGATATTATTGAGCTTATTTAGGTTATTAAAAATAAAAAAACCAGCATTATATTGCTGGTTTTTTATTAAAATAGTTGAGTTTTAAACTTGATTATTTACATCATCATTCTTCGTTTCGCGCAGTGCTAAAAAGGCACATAATGAGAGAATTGAGGCTGCTGTTAAATAATAACCTACTGCAGATAAACCATAAGTTGTTGCAAGTTTTGTGGCAATTAGTGGCGCAAAGGAAGCTCCAAAAATTCCAGCAAGGTTAAAGGTTAATGCAGAACCTGTATAACGTACAGAAGTTGGAAAAATTTCAGAAAGAACAGTTCCAATTGGACCATAGGTTAAGCCCATAATCGATAAACCAATGCATAGAAATAAGAATACAATAAAAGTATTACCAGAATCGAGCATTGTTGCGAATACTAAACCGAATAAGGCTGAAACAATACAAACACCAACAGATGTTGCTTTACGACCAAATTTTTCAGCAAAAATTGCAGATAATGGAATAAACGCAGCAAAACAAAGTGTTGCGACAAGTTGTAACTCTAGGAATTCAGAACGTGAATATCCTAATTGAGTTGTGCCCCAGTTTAAAGCAAAAACAGTTGTAAGATAGAAAACAACAAATGTACAAATAGCAGCAATTGTACCTAAAATAAGTACACCCCAATGTTTTACCATAACCTCTTTAAAAGGCACATTGACTTCTTTTTGTTTATCTAAAACCTTTTGGAATGCTGGCGTTTCGTGTAGTTTTAAACGAATCCATAAACCAACAATCACTAATAAAGCACTTGAAATGAATGGAATACGCCAACCCCATGCCATAAATGCTTCTTCAGACATGAAGGCACCAAGCGTAAGGAATGATCCTGTCGCAAGAATAAAGCCAATAGGGGCACCAAGTTGAGGGAACATACCATACCAAGCACGCTTACCTTCTGGTGCATTTTCAGTTGCCAACAAAACAGCACCCGACCATTCACCGCCTAGACCTAAACCTTGCCCTAAACGGCAAAGTGCGAGTAGGAGTGGGGCAGCGATACCAATTTGCGCATAGGTTGGGAGTAAACCAATGGCAACTGTTGATATTCCCATCGTAAGAAGCGCTGCAACCAGAGTTGCTTTTCGCCCAATTCGATCACCTAAATGACCAAAGATTGCAGCACCAATTGGACGTGCAATAAATGCAATTGCAAATGTTGCTAAAGACTGAATCGTTGCAGTGGTTGGATCGGTGCTTGCAGGGAAGAATAAATGCGGGAAAATAATGACCGCAGCAGTTGCATAAATATAAAAGTCGAAAAATTCGATCGTCGTACCGACAAGACTTGCTGTCAGTACACGAAATTTAGAGTTAGTTGCTACAGGTTGATTTGTAGCTGAATTTGCTGACGCCATGGAGGACCTTACACTTACTAAAAATAAAAAATTAGATTTAAAAGCGTAATCTTTTTAAAAAAAGGCGTAATTTTTTAAAAAAACAACGGCAATCTTCTCAAATCAACACGCTTAGGGTCACTAAACAAATCTGTCGAGGAGATGATTAAATCACGTACCAATAAATAGACAGGAATTGTAATCCTGCACCTAAAAGTACAAAAATATGCCAGATAGCGTGCGTATATCTTACTTGTTTTAACGCATAAAACAATGCGCCAACAGTATAAGAAACACCTCCTGCTATGAGTAAGGTTAAACATTGATCAGTTAAAAAGTGTTGCATATCATCAATGATTAATAAAGCTAACCATCCCATAGTTAAATATGCAAACAGGGAGATTTTTTGAAAAGAGTGAATAAAGACTAATTTAAATAATGTTCCAATTAGCGCAATAATCCATAAAGCAACTAGCAAGTAATGCGCTTTAGGCGTTGGAATTGCAATGGCCAGAAAAGGGGTATAGGTTCCAGCAATTAAATAATAAATTGCAGTATGATCTAATTTTTTATAAAAATGCCTCCGATCAGCAGTCACAGACATATGGTAAAGTGCTGAGGCAGAGAATAATAAAATCATACTGAAAGCATAGATCCATAATGCCATCCATTGTCCCCAATGAAGGTAGGATCCTTTAATGATTAAAAGGATACCTGCGATAAGAGACAAGATTGCCCCAATACCATGGCTCCAGTAATTTAATTTTTCTTCTACAACATCATAGTCTTCAAGCAATGGAGCATTATTTTTCATGAAATTTCGCTCATATTAAAAAATATACACCTGTATATTAATTTAATTTTGAATTTAAAGTAAGAAGCTTTAAACTTTAAGGTCAATTTTCTTCAGGTTCATTTCATGTCTCAAATGACTACGCTTACATTACAGGAACAACAGTTTCTAGAAGCCTTTCAGCAAGCAATTGAAACACAAAGCTTTGATAAAATGATTTTGAGCCAATATGAAGGAGAAATAGATAAATTAGAAAAAATGACGTTTAGAGTTATTCAATTGCAAGGTGAACAATATTTAAGTTGTTTGTATAAATACACAACGCAAGATGTAACAAAAAATTATGCCATGACAGAATCTTTTAAGATCGTGAGCCAATTCTTAGCGCAGTGCAAGCAGGGAAACCTATTTACGCAAGCACAAGAATTACAATTGAAAAGGAATAAGAAAAAAGTAATGTTGAAAATGAGCAAAATACAGCAATCAGCTTTACCAAAGAATATAGCGTTAAATGCACATGATCGCACTAAACATCGTTATGTAGATCAAGAAAGTCATTTTTTACAACTTTTAGGCATTACGGATGCGAAAGTTCAAATTATTCCGAGTATGGCGCGAAAATGGAAACAGATTAATAAATTCATTGAAATATTATCGGGTGCCTTAACCCAAATCCAAGCGGAACAGCAAAAATTAAGGATCGTTGATTTTGGTTCTGGTAAAGGTTATCTCACTTTTGCTTTATATGATTATATGGCAAAACAGATGAAAGAACCTACAGTGACAGGGGTAGAACTCAATCCAAAAATGGTTGAATTTTGTCAAAATATTGCCCAGCAAGTTGGATTTAATCAATTGGATTTTTATCAAGGTGATGTCCGAAGTTATCATCCAGAACAATTAGATGTCATGATTGCTTTACATGCATGTGATGTTGCAACAGATTTTGCGATTCATACGGGAATTCGATTAAATGCACAAATGATCATGTGCGCGCCGTGTTGCCATAAAGAACTTCGTCCACAGTTGAAAGCGCCTACAGTATTACAACCAATGTTACAATTTGGGATACATGCAGGACAGCAAGCAGAAATGCTGACAGATACAATTCGTGCCTTATTATTGAAAGCATATGGGTATGAAACAAAAGTATTTGAGTTTGTTGCATTGGAGCATACCAGTAAAAATAAGATGATTTTGGCAACAAAGCGCAAGGATTTTAAACACGCTGATGAACATGTTTTAGAGCAAATTCGAACCTTAAAGCACATGTATGGTATTCAAAAGCACTCTTTAGAATTGTTGTTAAATAATCAATGGGATCAACAAGATATTGGTCGTAAATGTTAAGCGGGAAAAACTGTGACGTTAAAAATAGAGAATGGATCTTGGCAAGATCTTAAAAAATATGCCAAGCCTATTCGAGAAGAAGTTTTTATCCAAGAACAAAATATTGCTGAAGTGGATGAATGGGATGAACTTGATGAGGTAAGTATACATTTTATTGCTTTTGAAGATGAAAAAGCAGTTGCAACGGCAAGATTATTGTCAAATAACAGCATTGGTCGAGTTGCTGTACTTGAAATATGTAGAGGAAAAAATATTGGTTTTAGATTGATGGCAGAAATTATTCAGTTTGCAAAAGAAAACCAACGTCAGTTTCTACAACTTTCAGCACAAGTTTATGCTGTTTCATTTTATGAAAAGTTAGGCTTTAAAATTGAAGGTTCTGATTATTTAGATTGCGGTATACCGCATATTGATATGAAGATGGATCTAAATTAAAAGATGAGATATTGCATCTCATCTTTTCAAGCCTGATTATTAATTAAGAGTTTATGTTTTTTGTTGACCTTTTACATTACTAGATGTTTGAGACTTTTGAATCCCTTTTACATCTTTAGTTGCTTGAGAATGCTGACCTTTGACATCTTTGCCAGCGTGTGACGTATGTTCAGTTTTTACATCTCTTGATGGTTTTGCTTGGTCTTTATGTTGAACAGCAACAGTCGTTGGTTGACCTGAAGCATGCTGTTTTACATCTGTTGGTGGATTTGCTAGCACAGCGCCAGCAAACAGAATAGATGTGAGACCTAAAGCTAAACCTGATAATGTTTTTTTCATTTTAATATCTCATAAGGAGAGTTATTCTCCACGTTAAACACTACGCTTTATTTGTGGATAGATTGTGGATCGTGCATAAAGATTTATTATTAAAAAAATATAACTATGTAGAAATTGTGAAAACTAAAAATGATGATTTGTTATTTAACATTCTGTTTTTATTACAAAATTAAAACAGAATGTTAAATAATCTTGATGACTGTATTTTTATAATTTTTCTATTATTTTAGATATTAAAACTAAAATATTTTTTATAGGGAATATAAGCTTGAGAATTTATGGCGCCATTATTTAAATTTTACGAGAAAAAATATTGATCACATTTTGAATATGCTTTTTCATTGCATTTTTAGCGGCTACAGCATTTTGATTTTGAATGGCAAATAAAATTTCTTGATGTTCAAATTGAGAGCGTAAGGGCATATCTTCTGGGGTATAAAGTGTACGCATGCGACTGAAAATATTGGTGTAATGTTGTCCTAATAAATATTTTAGGAAAAAGCCATATGCATTATTTTGGCTTGCTTCAGCAATTCGAATATGGAAGAGACGATCTCCAATATGATCGGATGATTGATCTAAGTTATCGTTCACATTCATCATGAATGCTTGTTTAATTGATTCTAGTTGCGCTTCTGTCCTATGTTTTGCTGCCAGTTCAGCAAGATAAGGCTCAATATGTAAACGCGCTTCTAAAACCTCAAAAGGTGTAATGAAATCTTCTTCTTTTAAATGAGGCAGAAGAAGTGGATGAATATTTTGGTCTAAATCATTTTGAGGTTGAATAATTTGATCAGCTTGTTCTTTAAGAATGTAAACACCACTACCTAATTTAACTTCAACCATTCCAAAAATTTCTAAAGCAATGATTGCCTCACGGATTGAAGTACGACTGACCCCAAATTGTTGGGCTAAATCGCGTTCAGGAGGAAGTTTGGAACCAATTTGATAAATTCCACTTTTAATATCATCTTGAATTTTATTTACAATATTTTGATAAAGACGAGTTTGCTTCATAAAATTTACTTTTTTAAAAATATTGGTCTTGCCAAAAAAATAAAAATGACATAAATTGGCTAGACCAGTTATTTGGTCTAGCCAATTTGGCTTTAATGTTATTATAAAGCAAAACAAGGAATAAGTATGAGATTACGAAATAAAACTTGTGTAATCACTGCAGCAGCTCAAGGAATTGGTAGAGCCACAGCATTGGCATTTGCCCAAGAAGGGGCACATGTTATTGCAACAGATATTAATTTGGAACTTTTGGAACAACTTAAAAATGAAGTCAATCACATCTCGATTGAGCATTTAGATGTCACTGACCCACAGCAAATTAATCACTTTGCACAAAAATATCCTTCTACTGATGTTCTTTTTAATTGTGCTGGTTGGGTTCCTGCAGGAACGATTTTGCAATGTGATGAAGCGCAATGGAAACGAGCATTTCAACTAAATGTTGATTCTATGTATGACATGATTCGCGCATTTTTACCTGCAATGTTAGCGAATAAAAAAGGTTCAATTATTAATATGTCCTCGGCTGCATCAAGTATTAAAGGTGTACCAAATCGTTTTTCTTATAGTGTTACGAAAGCAGCGGTATTAGGAATGACCAAAGCGATTGCAGCTGATTATATTACCCAAGGAATCCGCTGTAATGCGATTTGTCCAGGGACAGTTGAATCACCATCATTGCATCAACGAATTGAAATGCAAGCAAAAGAGCAAAATAAATCGGTAGAAGATGTTTATCAGCAATTTGTTGCTCGCCAACCGATGGGGCGTATTGGTAAAGCTGAGGAAATTGCAGCCCTCGCTTTATATTTGGCGAGTGATGAATCTGCTTTTACCACAGGGACCATCAATATGATTGATGGTGGTTGGTCAAATTAATTTTAGATAATTAAGGATAAGACAATGAAATTATTACGGTTTGGATTAAAAGGACAAGAAAAGCCAGGTGTTTTAGACTCAGAAGGTAAGATACGTGATTTATCTTCAATCGTTTCAGATATTTGTGGCGATGTTTTGATTAATGAATTAGACAAAATTCGTGAAACTGATTTATCAACACTGCCTATTGTACAAGATGATGTACGCTTAGGTGCATGTGTAGGTCAAATTGGTAAATTTATTTGTATTGGTTTGAACTATTCAGATCATGCAGCTGAAACAGGAGCAGAAGTTCCTGCAGAACCTGTGGTTTTTAATAAATGGACCAGCGCAGTGGTTGGACCAAATGATAATGTTGAAATTCCTAAAAATTCACAAAAAACAGACTGGGAAGTTGAACTTGGCGTTGTAATTGGAAAAAATGGTCGTTATATCAGTCAAGAAAATGCAATGGATTATGTTGCTGGTTATTGTGTAATTAATGATGTGTCTGAACGTGCGTTTCAGTTAGAAGGAACTGGAACATGGGATAAAGGAAAGGGGTGTGATACTTTTGGTCCAACCGGTCCTTGGCTTGTGACTAAAGACGAAATCGATAATCCACATCAATTATCAATTTGGTTAGAAGTAGATGGTCATCGTTACCAAAATGGAAATACCAATACCATGATTTTTGATATTCCGACAATTATTAGTTATTTAAGTCAACATATGAGTTTACAAGCGGGTGATGTCATTTCAACAGGCACACCGCCAGGCGTTGGTCTCGGTCAAAAACCACCCATATATTTAAAAGCGGGTCAGACGATGCGTTTAGGGATTGATGGCTTAGGTGAACAGCAGCAACGTGTGGTTCATGCAAAATAGTATTTAAAGCCTAATTTACGCATTATATTTTCAGGGCATTTTCATTGATGCCTAAGGGTACTTTTGTCCTGAAAATCTAAAAAATATAAACAAGGATAGGCACAAAATATGCTTAAAATTATAGATTTAGAAGTATTAGATATTCGGTTTCCAACCTCACAACAATTAGATGGTTCAGATGCAATGAACCCAGATCCTGATTATTCAGCGGCTTATGTTATTTTGAAAACAGAAAATAACCAGCTTTCTGGACATGGATTAACGTTTACTATCGGGCGAGGTAATGAAATTTGTTGTGCAGCAATTGAGGCAATGCGTCACTTAGTTGTGGGTTTAGACATTGATGAGGTTAAAAAAGATCCTGCATATATGTGGCGACATTTGACGTCAGATAGCCAATTACGGTGGATTGGACCAGATAAAGGTGCAATGCATTTAGCCACGGGCGCAGTGGTTAATGCAATTTGGGATTTATGGGCAAAAAGTGAAGGAAAACCTGTCTGGAAGCTTGTTGCTGATATGACACCAGAGCAAGTTGTTGGCTGTATTGATTTCAGATATTTAACAGATTGCATTACACCTGAAGAAGCATTATCACTTTTAAAAGCCAATGCTTTAACGAAATCAGGGCGAGAACAAACCTTACTAAAAGAAGGTTACCCATGTTATACCACCTCAGCAGGATGGTTAGGCTATAGTGATGAAAAGCTTGCACGTCTATGTCAAGAAGCGGTTGATGAAGGTTTTAATTACATCAAGTTGAAAGTTGGGCGTGATGTTGAAGAGGATAAACGTCGTGTCAAAATTGCCAGAGAAATTATTGGTCCAGATCGCCAATTAATGATTGATGCCAATCAGATTTGGGAAACTGATCAAGCGATTGATTGGGTTAAACAGTTGGCATTTGCAAAACCATGGTTTATTGAAGAACCAACATCACCAGATGATGTTGAAGCACATCGTAAAATTCGGTTTTCAATTCAACCGATACAAGTGGCAACTGGAGAGATGTGCCAAAACCGTATTATGTTCAAACAATTTATTATGCGTGAAGCGATCGATATTGTTCAGATTGATGCTTGTCGTATGGGCGGTATTAACGAAGTATTAGCGGTATTATTAATGGCTGCGAAATACAAGCTTAAAGTTTGTCCACATGCGGGCGGTGTTGGGTTATGTGAATATGTACAGCACTTATCTATGATTGATTATTTATGGTTCTCTGCATCGAAAGAAGGTCGTGTGACTGAATATGTTGATCATTTACATGAGCATTTTATTGAGCCATGTTTAATTGAAAATGCGGCATATATGCCACCTCAACAGCCCGGTTTTTCAATCGAAATGAAAGCATCTTCAATTCAAAAATATTTATTTCATAGCAAATAAGAAACGCAGTTTAAATCGAATGAAATAGATTTAAAACGGTTCATATCAAAGGATGATTGATATGCAGAAAGTGAAGGAAATTATGCCTGTAGGGCACATAGAGTTATCTCAATTAATTCGTAAAGTAAAGATACGTATATTGCCGCTGATTGTTCTCATGTTTGCTTTGGCCATGTTGGATCGATCGAATGTGGGTTTTGTAAAGCATTACATTGAAGTCGATGCAGGAATTAGCGCATCTGCCTATGCATTGGGCGCTGGCATATTTTTTATTGGATATGCTTTATTTGAAATTCCCAGCAATATGATTTTACATAAAGTAGGAGCACGTGTTTGGTTAAGTCGAATTATGATTACATGGGGCGTTGTTTCCATTGCCATGATTTTTGTACGAGATTCAACGAGCTTCTATATTTTAAGATTTCTATTGGGTGTTGCTGAGGCAGGTTTTTCTCCTGGAGTGATTTTATTCTTAACCTACTGGTTCCCAAAAACCTTTAGAGGTCAGGCTTATGGGTGGTATTATTTAGGTGTTCCAATCGCCCTCATGTTAGGCGGACCATTTTCAGGCTGGCTGTTAGAGTCAACTTATACCTTTGGTTTTAGAAATTGGCAATGGATGTTTATTGTTCAAGGTGGTTTGACTGTTATTGTGGGAATCATTGCATTTTTTATGTTAGTGAGTAAACCTGATGAAGCAAAATGGCTAACCCCAAAAGAAAAGGAAATATTAAATAAAGCACTGGTTGAAGATAGACCGCAGTCTGCATATGCAGAAGAGAGTAAAACGCAAAAGGTTTTTACAGATTGGATGGTTTGGCGCTTTGTTTTTATTTATTTCACCATTCAATTAAGTGTATATGGCGTTCTGTTCTTTTTACCGACAAAGCTTGCAGAATTACTCAATACACAAGTGGGTATTGAAGTTGGATTTTATAGTGCAATTCCGTGGGTTTTCACATTAATTCTATTGCCGATTATTACTCGATTTGCAGATAAAAAACAGAATTGGAATCATATGGCGGTTTTAATGCTGTCTTGTGCTGTGATTGGAATTGCGCTTTCAACGCAGATGACACAGATTTTTGCTTTTATTTTAACAATTAGTCTTGCTGTAGTTGGTTTTATTGTGGTGCAACCTTTATTTTGGAACTTGCCGACACAATACTTATCAGGTCGTGCAGCAGCAATTGGAACAGCTTTGATTGGCTCCATGGGAAATCTAGGTGGTTTTGTTGCACCAAATTTAAAAAACTGGATGGATCAAGCGTGGCATAACGATATGGCTGGATTGATTACTTTAGCTATGGTGGGATTGATTGGCGTTATTTTACTTTATAAATTAAATCGTAAGCATCGAAATGAAAAGCAAAGCTTAGTCATAAAAGTTTTAAAATAAACAATAATTTGATAGCGTTAAATATAAAGTAATAATGAGAGGACTTGTATCGCCCTCTCATTATTTTGACAGAAAAAAGCTGTCTTATTTTTTCAATTAAATGTTAAATTTGGATATATAAACTTACAAAACTGAATAACTAGCATAAATTAAATAGATCAATAGGAACAAGTTGAATAAATTGAGAAGATAAATGAAAAAAGAAGGATTATTTTTTAATTAAGATTAAAACTGAAGAATAACTTATAACATAATTTTTGGAGGTGGAATCAATGCAATTATTTAATGAGCATAGTCATTTACTCCTAATTACTTTCGCTTTTTTTATGGTTTATATCATTTTTTTAATATTTAAATCGAGACTAAAAGGAAAAATAGGTGAATGGGTTGTACAACAGCATGTGCGACATCACTTAGATAATCGTTATATTTTATTGAATAATATTACGTTACCAGATGGAGATGGAACCACTCAAATTGACCATATTCTTTTAAGTCCATATGGATTATTTGTGATTGAAACAAAAAATTATAGAGGATGGATTTATGGTGAGGAAAAACAAAAAATGTGGACACAAAAAATTTATAAAAATAATTATAAATTTCAAAATCCAATTCATCAAAATTATAAGCATATTAAAGTCATTGAAACTTATCTTTTAGGCGTGATAGAAGATGGCCTGATTCATTCTATTGTTGTTTTTATGCCAGATTGTGAATTTAAAACACAGATGCCAACTCAGGTGTTTAAAGGGCGGGCGTGGATAGATTATGTATTAAGCTTTCAAGATGAAATTATTCCCATTATGAAACTCAAGCGAATTCAAATGCAATTAGAGAAAAATGCATTAGATCAATCTTGGAAAACTCATCGAGTACATGTTGAAAACCTGAAATTAAAGAGTAAATAAGCTTACAGGTGTTTAAACTATTGAAACGCACTGAAAATGTTCATTACTTTGGGGAAAATAATGAACATTTTGGAGAAATAACAGTTGAATAATTGAGGTATTAAAAACGTTTTGGTATTTTTTGACCATTTACGACAGGGGTTTCAGCATTTTTTAACACAGTAAAAAGCCAAGTTTCAGCATGATGGACTGCTGCTTTTAAGGAATCACCAAGCGCTAATCGACCTGCAATAAAACTAGCCAATGAACAACCTGAACCATGATACTCCCCCTCTAAACGAGGACATTTTGTTTCAGAAACTAATGTATTATCAACATATAAGGCATTGCGAATATATTCGGGTGTATTTTCATGCCCGCCTTTCACAAGCACGGCTTTCGCACCCATTGTAAAAAGTTTTTCAGTTGCCTTTTCTAAGTTTTCTTCACCTGTTAAAGCACGCAGCTCAACAGTATTTGGTGTCAGAACGCTTGCGAGCGGAATAAGTTCAGCAAATGCTTTGACTAGGGTTTCTTGATTCCCTAATGAACCTCCACTATTTGCCACTAAAACTGGATCAAGAACGTATAGATAATCGGGATGTTCTCTTAAAAATTGTGCTAAAGCCGCAATATTTTCTGTGGTTCCCAACATGCCTGATTTGACACATTTAATGGGTAAATCATCAACAATCGCATTGGCTTGTGCTAATAATAGTTCTTTCGACGTTGCTTCAAAACCAAATACCTGTTGAGAGTTTTGTATGGTTAATGCTGTACATGCAATAGCCGCATGAGCACCACTTTGCCCAATAGCTTCGATATCCGCTTGCAGGCCCGCACCGCCAGATGGATCTAATCCTGAAAAACAAATTACTGTAGGACGCACAAGCATATCCTTTAAATTTAAAAATTAGGTTAGTATAGGAAAAAATTGCTGAAGTCTCGATAGTCTTTTCTTATTGATTTATTTAAAAGAGTGGTTTTGTGATTAAAAATATACTTTTGGATTTAGATGGTACCTTAACAGACCCTAAAGTAGGGATAACAACCTCTGCACGTTATGGTTTAAATAAAATTGGTTATCCTATTGCAGATGATCTCAATATAGATTGGATTATTGGTCCTCCACTTAAGGCTTCTTTGGCCAAAATATTAAATATTGATATTCATGATGAATTGGCAGAACAGGCATTATTAGGGTATCGGGAACGGTTTTCAGTCACGGGTTTATACGAAAATAAGGTCTATCCTAGCGTGATAGAAACATTGGCGACACTAAAAGAGAAGAATTATCGGATTTTTCTTGCGACAGCAAAACCTACAATTTATGCCAGAAAAATCTTAGAACATTTTCAATTAATGCCTTATTTTACAGAAGTTTATGGTAGTGAACTCTCAGGTGAACGAACCAGTAAAGCTGAGTTAATTGCATATATTTTAGAAAAAGAGAATTTAAATCCTGATGAATCAATCATGGTGGGTGATCGTGAATATGATATTTTAGGGGCAAGAAAAAATGGATTAGAAGCCATTGCCGTTGAATATGGATATGGGACTTTAGAAGAGCTTGAGCGCGCGAATGCACAGGTAAAAATTCAAAAATTCTCTGATCTACTCAAATGTTTTTAAAGAAATATTAATAGATTGGAGTGAAAAGCAAATGAGTTAGATCGTTGAATGCAATGATTTTGTATTTAAATTCTTGTATGAAATGTCAAACTCATTTTATTGCTATTTGATTTTTTGATGCTGTTGCAACTAATGACAAAGCACCTAAAGGTACCGATCACGACCAGAAATTACTCTTGTTGAGCGATTTTTTACAGTAAATTGTCAACTTAAAAAAGATTCTTGTAGCGCAAATATCATTGATATCAAAATACCTGCTCCAATTGCAACTAAACTTGCAATGGCGACAGATAGTGATGCGAGCAGTTTATACTCTTAGATTGAGTGAGATATGCTAAGGAGAATATCTTAAAAATAAAATTCAATGCGTTATATTCAATAGCAATAATAAAGACAATCATTAAACCTTTCATATGGATTTTTAACATCGCTTTGAACGAATTTTTGACAGTTGATTTTTCAATATGTGCTTTTTTATCGTCTGGTGTTTTCGAAAGGCTTTTACGAACCCATCACCCAATAATCACCAAAACAAAACTCAAAATAAATGGAATACACCATCTACCATTAATTAAAAAATCGTCATCATTTAAGGTCAGTAAGGCGGTTGCCCAGATATAAAAAAGCCTCGAACTCATCAAGGCTTTAATTTGAATATATTGAACTTTAGAATATCGGTTTAACCACGACTAAAATGACGACAGCAACTAAAATTAACGTAGGCATTTCATTGAAGTATCGCCAAAATTTGTGCGATTTATAATGCGCATTACCGATCAATTTTTTACGGTAATAACCACAAAAGAAATGATAGATAATTAATAAACCAACAAGAGCAACCTTTAAATAAAACCAAATTGCATCGTGATAATGATAGATTGCATCGCCCCAATCTACCAAAAAATGTGCCGTGATTAATGTAATAATCATAGAGGGCCACATAATGCCACGATATAACTTTCGTTCCATGATTTCAAAACGTTGATGACTAATCTCATCATCGCTCATGGCATGGTAAACATATAAGCGTGGTAAGTAGAATAGTGCAGCAAACCAACAAACCACGGCAATAATATGAAATGCTTTCATCCACAGGAAAGCATTCGATGGTATATCCATTCAATCACCCTATATTGGGTGGATTAGTCTTCCCACTTTTTGAAAATAAGGCAAGCATTAACACCACCAAAACCGAAACTGTTACTCATGACAGTATTCAGTTTTGTATCGCGTTTTTCAAGTACGATATCAAAAGGTTTTGCACTTTCATCTAATTCTGTCACATTAATATTCGGTGCAATAAAGTCATTTTGCATCATTAAAATAGAATAAATTGCTTCTTGAACGCCAGCAGCACCTAAGCTATGACCAGTCATAGATTTTGTTGAGCTGAGTGGAGGAACTTGTCCCTCACCAAATGCACGCTCCATTGCAAGAAGTTCGGTAATGTCGCCTGCCGGTGTAGATGTACCATGTGTATTAACATAGTCAATTTTTTCTACGCCATGTTGTTTAGCTTCATCTAATGCTAACAGGACACAACGTGTCGCACCTTCACCAGATGGAGCAACCATGTCAGCGCCATCAGAGTTGGCAGCATAAGCGACAACTTCGGCTAAAATATGAGCACCACGTGCTTGAGCATGTTCTAGTGATTCTAAAACAACAAAACCACCACCACCTGCAATGACAAAACCATCACGGTCTGCAGAGTATGGGCGGGAAGCCGTTTCAGGGGCATCATTATATTTTGAACAAAGTGCACCCATTGCATCAAATAATAAACTTTGTGACCAATGATCTTCTTCACCACCGCCTGCAAGCATTAAATCTTGTTTGCCAAGTTGAATCAAATTATAAGCATAACCAATTGCATCTGCAGAAGTTGCACAAGCGCTGGTAATTGAGTGCGCAACACCTTGAAGTTTAAATGCTACGCCAAGGTTTGCTGTAATAGTATTTGACATATTGCGTGGAACAAAGAATGGTCCAACTTTACGAGCACCTTTTTCTTCAAGCAATTTGATCATTTCAGCAACAGAAGCCGTAGAGTTCCCACCTGAACCACCAGCAATACCATAACGTGGATTGCCACTTAACTGTTCAGCAGTAAGACCTGCATGTTCTACTGCTGCAACAGCAGAATTATAAGCATACATGGCACAAACGCCCATAAAGCGTTTAAGACGACGATCGATCCCGTCAAAATCTTGTTCAGCAGCAGCACTTACATGGCTTTTAAAATTTAATTCAGCATAAGTTGGGTTCGTACGTATCCCAGAAATGCCGTTTTGTAATGCGTGATTAACATCTTCTAAAGTATTACCAATGCATGAGTTGATGCCCATACCCGTGATTACAACACGACGATTCATACAAAGTCCTTTATTTTTAAATAAGCGATACAATGAGCTCATTTAAGCGTTTTTAGTTTTATGTCGCAATGGCGAAAGGTATAGATTATGAAAAGAATGATGATATTCAAATTAGAACATCATTTTTTAGTCAATTGTGCTGATAAGTTTGTTTTTTAATTCATTTTATTTTTAGAAAGGAAGCAAGATAGTTGCAAAATAATCCATTTTGAAAATTTAAATGGGTTATTTTGAGAATAAATAATAATTTTATCGAGGTGTTTTTTTTGCCAAACTGGATTAAATTCATGATCTGTATTAGTAATTTTAAATCGGTGATATAGATAGCGTTGCTAACAAAATTAGGAGAACTTCATTACACGTTAAATGATAAGAACTTCAAGCGTAACTCTTTATAAATTAAAATTTAACTCATATTATGCTGTAGATGTATTTTTAAAACAGATCGTTTTACACATTAAAATAATCCAGATTATATTGGATTTGTGGTACAAGATTTAGCTCGGTCAATAATAGCTATAAAAAATTATGACATAGAGATACATCACTAAAGTTACTAAATTATCGCTTGACCTATTTTTCTTAGATGGACACAATTAGCTTGAGATAAGTCTTGACTGTACCTAGTATTTAACATAATCGGTTTAATTTTAAAGGTTGGGGGAGCATGGGAAAATCGAATAAAAATCCTAATAGAGGATTCCTCTCAAATGCATTGGGAGTAGCGAAAAAACTGAGCAATGTTGGCTTAGAGTTGATCAATCAGTCTCATGTTAATCAAGTTCAAAAAGAAAGTGGATTAACCGATGCTACAAAAAACATAGAAGGGATTGCACATCCAAAAAATATCTTTGATGTAACTCAAAATGAAGCACCTCAGCAAATATTACGGAACTATGTCCCACTTGTAACTCAGCAAGTATTAGGACGCCATTATTCAACAATCAATAAAGTGACGAATGTAATTTCACCACAGTTATCCGATAAAGTTTCTGATTATTTTTTTGATCGCTTAAATAATTTTACCAATCAAATCAGTTCGGTTGATTCCGTATTGGATCAAGCTGGAATTAGTGATCTAGAGGAATTAACACAAGATAGAGATCGATCTAAACGACTTAGCCAAGCCTTGGTTGAACAAAATAAATGGATTGCGTCTATACAAGGGGCGCTCACTGGTGCAACAGGAGTCATTGGCTCATCTATAGATATTCCAGTTTCTATTGTTTTAGCATTAAAAACAATTTATCAAGTCGGTCGATCTTATGGGTTTGAACTAAATGAAAAAGATGAACAAGATATAATTCAATATATTTTTAAACAAGTAAACTTAGGTATTCTGGCAGAAAAGCACACACTATTAGTAGGTTTAAGAGCAATTTCTAGGATGTTGGAAACACACGATGTGTACCAATTACAACAACTTCTGGGCTCCAGTAATGACATTGAAATATTTAAAAAATGGTTTGAAAATGAACAGGGTGAGGTGAAGTGGGATTGGTTAAATACAGCACTAAAATTTTCAGCTCTTCGTAAATTAACGCCAATTGTCGGTGCAACAATTAGTGCATCTTACAGTTGGACTTTGATTGAAGATGTGAATGAAAAAGCACAAGAAGTTTTTTCAAATGCTCGTCAATACCTTATTCAACATAAAGATGTTTCTTTATCTGTTTTATCAGCTTATGAAAAATCATTACACCAGTTTGCCCAAGCAATTCCATCATATTTAAGTGAAACTTCGATAAAAGAAGATACTTTAGTAACAGATTTTATTGCTGTAACGCCCAAAAAAGTAGAACAGAAAACACAGCAACAAGTTACTGCAGGTCAAACGCTTGAAAGTGATCAACACGAACACTTAACAGCAATGCCCAAAAAAGAACCTCGTTCTGTATCGAAAACATCAAGACGAGTGAAAACAGCTTTGGGTCAAGAAAGTGTGCAAACTGCTGAGAAAGTTCAGCAAGTTCGTAAAAAGCCAGTAAAAAGAGTAACAAAAAAAACTGAAGTTGATAATGCTAATGAATAAAATGAAAAAGCTAATAAATTCATGTGCTAAGTGAATATATGGTTGATATTCTTTTTAAATGTCGAATATTGACCATTTTCATATCTTGGAATACAATTGCATGCCCTCAAAAAGTAGTAGTTTTTGGGGCTTTTTATTAACGGGAGAATTGCCACATGGCAACAACAAATCAGTTGATCCGTAAGGGTCGTACAACTTTAGTTGAAAAATCTAAAGTTCCTGCGTTGAAGGCTTGTCCACAGCGTCGTGGTGTTTGTACACGTGTTTACACAACTACACCTAAAAAACCTAACTCAGCAATGCGTAAAGTTTGCCGTGTTCGTTTAACTTCAGGTTTTGAAGTTTCAAGCTACATCGGTGGTGAAGGCCATAACCTACAAGAGCACAGTGTTGTTCTTATTCGTGGTGGTCGTGTTAAAGATTTACCAGGTGTGCGTTACCATACCGTTCGTGGTTCTTTAGACTGTGCTGGTGTTAAAGATCGTAACCAGTCACGTTCTAAATACGGTACTAAACGTCCTAAGAAATAATCTTAATTAAGAATATTTCTTAACGTTAGAACTGCAATCCTTTATCGTCTCGCTTGTCTGATTTCTGCATTTTTTTTGTATAAATTCAAGCGACGTATAGTAAGGCCAGCGAAAAGCACATGACACTTTGTGCTACGGCTGGATTAACCTGAAGTGTCATATTTATTAGGTAGTATTAAAATGCCAAGACGTCGCGTAGTCGCTGCTCGTGAAATCCTTCCGGATCCGAAATTCAGCAGCCAAACAATCGCTAAATTCATGAACCACGTAATGCAAGATGGTAAAAAATCTATTGCTGAAAGTATCGTTTACGGTGCTTTAGACCGCGTTCAAGAAAAATCTAAGGTAGACCCAGTTGAATTTTTCGAGACTACTCTTGAAAAAGTTCGTCCGATGGTCGAAGTAAAAGCACGCCGTGTTGGTGGTGCTACTTATCAAGTTCCTATGGAAGTACGCCCATCCCGTCGTACTGCTTTAGCGATGCGTTGGTTAGTAGATGCTGCTGCTAAGCGTTCTGAAAAAACTATGGCTTTACGTCTTGCTGGTGAGTTGCTTGATGCATCTGAAGGTAAAGGCGCAGCGATCAAAAAACGTGAAGATGTGCATCGTATGGCTGAAGCCAACAAAGCCTTCTCTCACTACCGTTTCTAAGCGGATAAAACAGTCCCTCATCAGGAGAATACTCATGCGTACTGCAGCAAGATTTAATATCGCATTTTACCCAAGCGGGGGATTTGCGGGTATTTAAGTTGCCCACAATTGCGCTGAGTATCCGTACGCATCAATATTCCATTGATGCGTCCTGTTTTAAATAAATAAAATTTAGGAATGCTAGAAATCATGGCTCGTCAAACCCCAATTTCTCGTTATCGTAACATTGGTATCTCTGCACACATCGATGCAGGTAAAACTACGACTTCTGAACGTATTTTGTTCTATACAGGTGAGAGCCATAAGCTTGGTGAAACTCACGAAGGTTCTGCAACGACAGACTGGATGGAACAAGAGCAAGAGCGTGGTATTACTATTACTTCAGCAGCAGTAACATGCTTCTGGAAAGGAATGGGTAACCAGTTCGAACAACACCGTATTAACGTAATTGACACACCGGGACACGTTGACTTCACAATCGAAGTTGAGCGTTCTATGCGTGTTCTTGACGGTGCATGCATGGTTTACTGTGCGGTAGGTGGTGTTCAGCCTCAGTCTGAAACAGTATGGCGTCAAGCGAATAAATATAAAGTTCCACGTATTGCGTTCGTGAATAAAATGGACCGTACAGGTGCAAATTTCTTCCGTGCAGTTGAACAAATGAAAACGCGTCTTGGTGCGAACCCAGTGCCAATCGTTGTTCCAATTGGTGCAGAAGAAAACTTCCAAGGTGTTGTTGACCTTATCGAAATGAAAGCGATTATCTGGGATGAAGAATCTCAAGGTATGAAGTTCGAATATGGTGAAATTCCTGCTGAATTAGTAGAATTAGCGCAAGAATGGCGTACTAACATGGTTGAAGCTGCTGCTGAAGCAACAGAAGAATTCATGGATAAATACCTAGAAGACGGTGAACTTACTAAAGAAGAAATTGTTGCAGGTTTACGTAAACGTACCCTTGCGAACGAAATTCAGCCAATGCTTTGTGGTTCTGCATTCAAAAACAAAGGTGTTCAACGTATGTTGGATGCAGTTATTGAATTCTTACCAGCACCAACTGACGTTGAGGCAATCAAGGGTATTCTTGATGACAAAGCTGAAAGTGAAGGTACTCGTGAAGCATCTGACGAAGCACCATTCTCTGCTTTAGCATTCAAAATTATGAACGATAAGTTCGTAGGTAACTTAACGTTCGTACGTGTTTATTCTGGTGTTCTTAAAGCGGGTAGTCCGTGTTATAACCCAGTTAAAATGAAGCGTGAACGTGTTGGTCGTATCGTACAGATGCACGCAAATGATCGTCATGATATCGAAGAAATTCGTGCTGGTGATATTGCAGCGTGTGTAGGTCTTAAAGATACAACGACTGGTGATACACTTTGTGATGAAAACAATGTAATCACTCTTGAACGTATGGAATTCCCTGAGCCAGTAATTGCACTTGCAGTTGAACCTAAAACTAAAGCAGACCAAGAAAAAATGTCTGTTGCTTTAGGTCGTTTGGCAAAAGAAGATCCATCGTTCCGTGTTCGTACAGATGAAGAGTCTGGTCAAACGATTATTGCGGGTATGGGTGAGCTTCACCTTGACATCATTGTTGACCGTATGAAGCGTGAATTTAACGTTGAAGCGAACATTGGTAAACCAATGGTTTCTTATCGTGAAACGATTAAGAAATCAGTTGAACAAGAAGGTAAATTTGTTCGCCAAACTGGTGGTAAAGGTAAATTTGGTCACGTATATGTACGTTTAGAACCACTTGATGCTGACGCTGGTAAAGACTATGAATTCGTTGAAGAAGTAGTTGGTGGTGTAGTACCTAAAGAATTCTTTGGCGCTGTTGACAAAGGTATTCAAGAACGTATGAAGAATGGTGTACTTGCTGGCTATCCAGTTGTAGGCATCAAAGCGACATTGTTCGATGGTTCTTACCATGATGTCGACTCTGACGAATTATCGTTCAAAATGGCAGGCTCTTATGCTTTCCGTGATGGTTTCATGAAAGCAGATCCTATCTTGCTTGAACCGATCATGAAAGTTGAAGTAGAAACTCCAGAAGATTACATGGGCGATATCATGGGTGACTTAAACCGTCGTCGTGGTATGGTTCAAGGTATGGATGATTTACCTGGTGGTACTAAGGCAATTCGTGCTGAAGTTCCACTTGCTGAGATGTTCGGTTACGCAACTCATATGCGTTCTATGTCTCAAGGTCGTGCAACATATTCTATGGAATTTGCTAAATACGCTGAGACTCCACGTAACGTGGCTGAAGGCATTATTGCTAAATTCCAAGCTGGTGGTAAAAAAGGTGACGACGAGTAATCTTTCGATTACTATAATCCCCACTAACATATAGTTAAAACCAAGTGCTCATGAAGTGATCCTTCATGAGTAGTTTACAAAGGAAGATCTCATGGCTAAGGCTAAGTTTGAACGTAATAAGCCACACGTTAACGTGGGCACAATTGGTCACGTTGACCATGGTAAAACAACTTTAACAGCTGCAATTGCAACTGTTTGTGCGAAGAAATTCGGTGGCGAAGCAAAAGACTACGCTGCAATTGACTCTGCACCAGAAGAAAAAGCACGTGGTATTACAATTAATACTTCACACGTAGAATACGATTCTCCAATTCGTCACTACGCTCACGTAGACTGCCCAGGTCACGCCGATTATGTTAAAAACATGATCACTGGTGCTGCTCAAATGGATGGTGCGATTCTTGTATGTGCAGCGACTGATGGTCCAATGCCACAAACTCGTGAACACATCCTTCTTTCTCGCCAAGTAGGTGTTCCTTACATCGTTGTATTCTTAAACAAATGCGACCTTGTAGATGACGAAGAATTACTTGAATTAGTAGAAATGGAAGTTCGTGAACTTCTTTCTACTTATGACTTCCCAGGTGATGACACTCCAGTTATCCGTGGTTCTGCACTTGCTGCACTTAATGGTGAAGCTGGTCAGTATGGTGAAGATGCAGTTGTTGCACTTGTTGAAGCGCTTGATACTTATATTCCAGAGCCAGAGCGTGCTATCGATCTTCCATTCTTAATGCCAATTGAAGACGTATTCTCTATTTCTGGTCGTGGTACAGTAGTAACTGGCCGTGTAGAAACTGGTATCGTTAAAGTGGGCGAGTCTGTTGAAATCGTTGGTATTCGTGATACACAAGTAACGACAGTTACTGGTGTAGAAATGTTCCGTAAACTTCTTGACGAAGGTCGTGCGGGCGAGAACTGTGGTGTTCTTCTACGTGGTACTAAGCGTGAAGACGTTCAACGTGGACAAGTACTTGCTAAGCCAGGTGCAATCAAACCGCATACTAAATTTGACGCTGAAGTATACGTACTTTCTAAAGAAGAAGGTGGTCGTCATACTCCATTCCTTAATGGTTACCGTCCACAGTTCTACTTCCGTACAACTGACGTAACTGGCGCGATCTCACTTAAAGATGGCGTAGAAATGGTTATGCCGGGTGACAACGTAGAAATGTCAGTAGAGCTTATTCACCCAATCGCAATGGACCCAGGTCTACGTTTTGCGATCCGTGAAGGTGGTCGTACAGTTGGTGCTGGTGTAGTTGCTAAAGTAATTGCATAATCACTAAATGTGTAAAAAAGCATCCGAAAGGGTGCTTTTTTATTTTCTATAATTCTAATTCATAGTGAAATGACTTATCTCGATTTTTTAAAATAAAGCTCTATAATGTCGGTTATCTCAATAAATGAAAGTTTAACCAATATGATTCGTTTAATGAATAAAACGGATATTAATGAAGTTGTAGAAATTGAAGCAATGGTACAAAGTCATCCATGGACAAAGCATCAGTTTTCAGAAGCAGTAGAAAGTTATCAAAGTACAGTCATTGAAATTCAGGGTAAGATGATAGGATTTTGTATTTTACAACCTGTGCTTGATGAAGCTAATTTACTTTTAATGGCGATTGATCCAAAATTTCATGGCAATGGATATGGTTTTAAATTGCTTGATGACTCTATAAATTTATTGAAAAATGATCCAATTCAAATTTTTCTTGAAGTACGCGAAAATAACTTAGCGGCGATAGGCTTATATGAAAAATCCGGATTTCACCAAATTGATTTAAGAAAAAATTACTATCCAAATGTGGATGGGACGCGTGAGCATGCCATTATTATGGTGAAATCATGTAGTGATGACTTTACTCGTCTTTTTAAATAATCAATGATTTTATAGGTTATTTAATAATTGGATTATTCCATCCTGTTGGAAGTGTGGTCATGAGTGAATGGCCAAGTTGATCTATTTCTTCTGGTGTAAGTATTCGATTAAGTCTTCTCCATTGACCATCTAAAAGCAACTCAAGTGGAATATATTCCGATTTATAATTCATTTTTTTGGAATGCGGTACCCAGTAGCCTAAATAAACATATTGTAAATTGGCTTGTTTCGCATATTCAATTTGCTGCAAGATAGCAAATACTCCTAAGGAGCGATGACTTTCATTTGGGTCGAAGAATGTGTAAACAGCAGAAAGCCCATCATCTAATTGATCGCACGTTGAAACAGCAATCAGTTTATCACCAAGCCAAAACTCAATAAAAAAACTGTTGGTACAACTTTGAATTAAAAATTTATCAAATTGTTCACGACTAGGAGGATACATATCTCCATCTGCATGGCGAGCACAGATATATTGTTCATAGAGTTGATAATGTAAATCTGTGGCGTAAGTTGTCGCGGTAATGGTATAACGTAAATCTAGGTTTTTTTTCCATACTTTTTTTTGACGGCTATTTAATTGAAAGTCATGTATTGGAATACGTGATGAAATACATTGACGACAGAGGTGACATTCTGGTCGATAGGTAAAATCTCCACTTCTTCGAAAACCTACACGTGATAATTCTGAAAGCACCAAAACATCAATCTTATGTGATGGATCTAAAAAGACCATACGTGAAGATTTATTTTCTATATAACTACAAGCATGGGGCGGAGTGATATAGTACTGTAATTCATTGAGTAAAGATTTTGGCTCATAAGAATTCATATTAAGCTCCCTTTACATGTATTTTCATTCTATTAATAAAGAATTATTTTTAGCAATTTCTTTACTTGAAAATACACCTTCTTGATACTTTTTCCAATCAATAGATGGCGCTTTTAAAACATTTTGTAACGAATTTAGATAGGATTGGCGAGAAATTGTACTCGCACCTAAGCTAAGTAAGTGATCATTGACAAGTTGGCAATCAATCCATGGTAAACGATGTTGTTTTCCAATCAGCATCAGTGTATAAAAAGCCATTTTTGATACATCTGTTTGTGTACTGAACATAGATTCACCAAAACAACCTTGACCAATAGTGATTCCATATAGACCACCGATCAGATTGGTTTCATCCCAAACCTCTATGCTATAGCCATAACCTGCATCAAACATTTGACAGTAAGCTTGAATAATATCTTCACTGATCCATGTTTCATCTGCATAACGACGTGGTAGTGAGCAAGAACGGATAACGGTTTCAAATGCTTGATTAATGGTGATTTTATAATTATATTTTTTCATATTCCTTAGAAGCGATTTACTGGGTTTATAATTCTCTGGCTGAATAATACAACGAGGTTCAGGCGACCACCAGCAAATCGGATCTCTTTCTGAAAACCAAGGGAAAAGCCCATGAGTGTAAGCTTCAAATAAGGTCGATGGGGCAAGGTCTGCACCAATACAAATAAATCCTTCACCGTCTGGATCTGCCTCATTAGGGTTTGGGAAAATATATTGTGATGGTGCAAACATAGGACTTAACTTTATTTCAGATAATCGTTCAATCCATATTAACTAAAGATTCTCGGAAAGTTAAATTTTACTCAAATAATCGTAATTGTTGAGCAATTTTGACTTTGTCACCATCAATAAAATGCTGAGCTTTATTTTTAAGTACTTTTAAGCTTTCATTTGGATCTTTAATCGATTCTCCTGAAGAATCGAGGAGATACCAATTTAGGTTGGTTAATATATCTTGTGTAAATTGAGCAATATCTTTTACCGTAGTCAGTTGATGAATAAAGTAAGCTCTATAAAAAAGCTGTGTAATATTATCTGTAAAAATACCAATGCCAGAATATGGGTTAGATAAGATTTGATAATTATTATGGAAGCTGGCTTGTTGAAGAATGAAATGATTTAAAGCCTGTGATTTTGAAATAATTTCATTAGTTGGATGATTCATACAAGGGTGTACATACCCTAAATGTACCCCAATGATTAATGCATTTAATAAATGGGAATAACTGAGTTGTGGGAGTTGAGCTTCAAGCTCCTCTAAAGAAAGTGGTCGATATTCATTATCTTTAAAGCACGCACCTAATGGGTGATAAATATCCTGTAATAAATCAAACTCACCTAAACGACCTTGAATAGTTTTAGGTTGTTGATCTGGAGAAATGAGTAAGACAAATTTAATTTTACGTAAACGTTCTTGAATTTGTAAGAGGGTTAGGCTAACTTTCCCGCGAATGAATAAGTCACGACGGAATTGAGTATTATTAAAATAATCACGGCATTGTTCTTTAAAAACTGGATGTTCAATCGTATTTAAAAATTGCTGATGTTCATCGCTAAGATTAATTTTATCAAGATGTGTGTTTAAATCAATCGATCCAGCAAAGCTGAGTTTAACATCTTCGAATAATCGAACAATCTGTTGAAAAGAAAAACATTGCCAATCTTGGTTTAAATATTCATGTATTAAATAATTCGGATTATTTTTCTTTAAATCTTGTAGTTTATAAATCGCGTTTGGATTATTGGTTGCGAATGCTGGACTATGTTGCAGCAGTTGCTCACTAAAATCGAGCGCTTCTTTGACTTTTTGATGTGGGTTGGTACTTGTGCTATTAAATTTAAAATGACTATAAAATAGCTCTCGAATAGGAATATTCGCTGCCCAACCAGTAATACAGTTATAACTGATATAAACGATTCCGTTTGGTTTTAAAAATTTTCGAATAAATTTTAGAATAATCAGTTGGTTTTCGTAGCTGATCCAACTCCAAATTCCATGTAGGCTGATGCTATCAAAAAGTGGAAGATCTTCTGCAAGTAGTTCTTCAAAGCTGTGATCATAAAAACGTTGAGAAATTTTGGCATGCTCCGCCAGCATGTTGGCGTGCGCGGCATGTGCAGGGTTGAAATCTGTTCCAAAAAATTGACCTAAATGATTCGTTGCATGAATATTTAAACTTAGACCTTGGCCAAATCCTAATTCACAATGTGTATGTTGATTGCTTTCTGTCGGTGTATCAATACCATTTAATAATAAACAAAATTTTTGGTAATTTGGGCTTAATTCTCTGTAATAACCGTAGGTATAATTCACTTCTGTTTGATACCCATTTGTCCAATTTGTTGTCATTAATTTATCCTTTACATTGTTTTAATCTTATATGGTGATAGGGTTTTTATAATTTTTGAATCATAAATTAATATTCTAAACACATGATTTTTCTAGTATCTGTATTGATTAATCATTGTTTAGAGTATGTTATATTTATAAATGATTTATACAAAAAATAAAACCACCAATTGAGGTGGTTTTATCGAGATGTTTTGATTGATTGTTTAGCAATTTACTTCGCTAAATTATCTAAATATTTTTCTGCATCTAACGCAGCCATACAGCCTGAACCCGCTGAAGTGATTGCTTGGCGATATACGCTATCAGCAACATCACCAGCGGCAAATACACCAGGAATTGATGTAGCTGTTGCATTACCTGCAGTACCACTGTGTATTTGAATATAGCCATCACGTAAGTTTAATTGACTGTCAAACATGCTGGTGTTGGGTTTATGACCAATTGCAACAAACAAACCTTGAACATCAATATCTTGTGTAGAGTCATCAGTCGTTGATTTTAAGCGTACGGCAGTTACACCTGTATTGTCACCGAGTACTTCATCAACCTGATGATTCCAAAGAATACTAATTTTACCTTCTTTTTCTTTTTCAAAGAGATGATCTTGTAAAATTTTCTCAGAACGTAACGAATCGCGACGATGAACTAAAGTAACATGTGATGCAATATTAGAAAGATATAATGCTTCTTCTACAGCAGTATTACCACCACCAACGACCATTACTTTTTGATTTTTATAGAAGAAACCATCACATGTTGCGCAAGCACTAACCCCTTGACCCATGAATTTTTCTTCAGATTCTAGACCTAAATATTGGGCGGTTGCACCTGTTGCAATGATTAAGGCGTCACAGCTAAATTCTTCCATATCACCCTTAAGGATAAATGGACGAACACTTAAATCTACTTCATTAATGTGGTCATACACAATCTCTGTACCAAAACGTTCTGCATGAGCCTGCATACGTTCCATCAGTGCAGGACCAGTTAAACCTTCAGGATCACCAGGCCAGTTATCAACTTCAGTAGTCGTTGTAAGTTGACCGCCAAGTTGTAAACCTGCGATGAGTGTTGGTTTTAGATTGGCACGAGCCGCATACACTGCTGCACTATAACCTGCAGGGCCAGAACCTAAAATAATTAGACGTGAGTGACGAACGCTCATCTGCATAATCCTTTTTATTTAAAAATTAATTAAATTATACGTGAAAGTGTATCACTATGCTTCGAGATTAAAGTCGATATTATTGATCATCTAAATCGATTTGAGCTATATAGAATAAGTTAACAACATCGCTAAAGAATATTGCATCATTTTCTTGTGAACGCGTGCATAATAGCAGATATTGTAAATATGCATTGTTTAGACCTTGCAAAAAAATATGATGAATAAATGGTTACAGGACAGTATATGACTGCGGTGTCAAGTACATATGTACAGCGCTTATTAGTGACAATATTTTTAGTCTCGTTTGGGATTTACCTCTTTCTTGCAACCGTTACATATACACCATTCGATCCTGGATGGATGCATATATCGAGCGATACACAAACTGTATCAAATGCAAGTGGAGTTGTTGGGGCTTGGACCGCAGACTTATTATTTGGCTTTCTAGGATGGGCAAGTTTACTCATACCTATTTATTTATTTGTTGAAGCAATCCAATTATGGTGGCCTCATAGTTTTTTAAACCGTCCATTTCGCTATGCAGCACAATTTTTTATTGTTTTAGCGACATCCAGTTTACTTTATTTTTTTTGGCAAGTTCCGACTGATGCATTAGATAATGCGTCAGGCGGTATTATAGGTTATGAACTTGGTCAAAGTTTGAGTCAAGTATTAACGATTTATGGGGCAAGTGTTTTTCTCATTTTATTTTGGCTCTTATTGCTTACCTTAGCATTTGGAATAAAATGGAATAAAACCTGGGCTACCTTGAAAGCAACGCCTGCGTATCTACAAGATTTATTCTATCGTGATGTGCCTAAACCTGATCAAGCATATGAGTTACCTAAAACAACTGTTCATACCACAGTAGTTGCAGCAGCACCTATTCAATCTGTTGAAAATGTTCCAGTTGAAGAGAGTAGTAGTACATTACAAGAAGTAAGTCAGGTAACGATTGATGCGGCAGCTCATCGTTTATTTGATGATATGGTTGCACAAGAAGCTCAAGTAAAACATGATGCAGAAGATGATTTAGAGTTAGAACAAGCTATTGCAAAAGCACATCAATTAGAAAAAGAACAAGCTGAGCGTGTGGTATCGACTGGTGAGGTTTGGCGAGCTGTCGGGGGAGACTCTATACAACAGCATAATCAAGATATTCATGAGTTACTTAAGGCATCACAAGATTCAATCGATACATCCCCAACGGTTCATTACAATGTGAAGGAGATATCTGAAAGCTCAACAGATACTCATATAGATTGGCATGATGATGAAATTTTTGATGAGTTATTAGCAGCTGTTCCAAAGCAGAAGACAGCAGAACTACATAGTCCATTTGATGCTGAACATCATACTCAATCACATTTAGTTGATGAGCTTGATGCACTTACCGCAATTGCTGCAAAATCAGCAATCAATATGACTGAAAATAAAATGGATGATATAGAGTCATTAAATGATTTTCTTGAGGATCATTCACATACAAAAATTGCCGAACAACAGCTTTCAAGTTATGCACAATCAACCCCCTTTGTAAAGGCAACGATTCAGACTGATTTACATTCATCTCATAGCACTTATATTTCTGAAGATGAAAAAGCACGTATTAGTCGTGACAAAGATGCTTTTAGAGAGGCATGGCAAGAAACAACGGGGGTTATAGAGGGTGAAGAAGCAGAAACAGAAATTTTTGATTTAGATGCACCATTAACAGATACTTATGGACGTCCTTTATCACGTGCAATGCAAGTTGCGCAGAAAAGAAAAGATTTACCGACATTACCAAGTTTGGATATTTTAGATAAAGTTGATCCGAATAAAAAAGTAAACTTTACGGCTGAGCAGTTAGCACGATTATCGGAATTATTAGAAATTAAGTTACAAGAGTTTAATGTTAAAGCCAAGGTAATTGAGGCTCAACCAGGACCGGTAGTGACTCGTTTTGAGTTAGATTTAGCACCTGGGGTTAAAGCATCAAAGGTAACAAATATTTCACGTGATTTAGCACGTTCTATGTCAATGGCTTCTGTCCGTGTTGTAGAGGTGATTCCTGGAAAACCATATATTGGCATTGAAGTTCCAAATAGTTCACGTGAAATGGTTCGTTTAATTGAATTGTTAGATACTCCAGCATATCGCGATCCAAATGCACTGATTACCATGGCAATGGGGAAAGATATTTCAGGTAATCCAGTATTAACCGATTTGGCAAAAGCACCACATATGTTAGTGGCTGGAACAACTGGTTCAGGTAAATCTGTTGCAGTTAATGCAATGATTTTATCTATGCTTTTGAAATATACGCCTGAACAACTGCGTCTGATTATGATTGATCCTAAACAATTAGAATTAGCGAATTATAATGATATTCCACACTTATTAACGCCCGTTGTGACAGACATGAAAGATGCTGTTAGCGCATTAAACTGGTGTGTGAATGAAATGGAAAGACGTTATAAATTGATGTCTTTAATGAAAATTCGTAAATTATCTGATTATAATCGTAAAATTGAAGAAGCAATTGCAAATGGTGAAGATCTTATTGATCCGACGTGGAAACCAAGTGATTCAGTGATGAGAGAACGTGCGCCACGTTTAGAACCTTTACCGATTATTGTCATTATTGCCGACGAATTTGCAGATATGATTATGCAAGTGGGCAAAAAAGCAGAAGAAATGATTACCCGATTGGCACAAAAATCACGTGCTGCAGGTATTCACTTACTATTAGCAACACAGCGACCTACAGTCGATGTGGTTACAGGTTTAATTAAGGCAAATATTCCCACACGTGCAGCTTTAAGGGTAAACAGTAAGTTAGATTCACGTACCATTTTAGATGCTGGTGGTGCTGAGGATTTACTTGGTCATGGGGATATGTTGTTTCTTGGGCCAGGTAAAATTGAGCCTGAGCGTGTTCATGGTGCATTTATTTCTGATGATGAAGTAAATCGTATTTGTGATGCTTGGCGTGAGCGTGGTGATCCAAATTATATTGATGAAATTTTAACACCCTATGATGAGGAACCAAGTTCACGTGGTTTCGAAGATGGAGATGGTGCTTCAGATCGAGATGCACTTTATGATCAGTGCGTTGCTTTTGTTTTGGAAACTCGCAAAGCATCCACTTCATCTCTTCAACGTAAGTTCAGTTTAGGCTATAACCGTGCTGCTCGTATTATTGATCAAATGGAAGAAAGTGGTATTGTGAGTGCAATGGGCGCAAATGGTAAACGAGAAATTTTGGTTTAGTACAATTGTGTAAGAAAAAAGCCTGCACTTGCAGGCTTTTTTACAAAAGACAGGATATGGATAGGATATGGATATTTTAATGGCCTTATTCCCACTTATTGCATTAATTGTAGTGGGATTTGCGTTAAAACGAACTGAGTTTTTAAGTGAAGGTTTTTGGGGGAATTCTGAAAAATTAAACTATTATATTTTGTTTCCTGTACTCTTATTTTTAAATATTTCTAAAGTCGAATTAAATTTAGAGACGGTATCTAGCCTTTTAACTGTATTGATCGTAGTCACTCTTGTTGTTGCTGTATTTTTATGGATTTTAAAAAGAATTTATCATATCCCAACTGAACGATTTGGGGTATATGTTCAAAGCCAACTTCGTTTTAATACCTATATTGGTCTTTCACTGCTTGCAATGCTATTTGGATCTCCAGGTATGCAAATGTTTTCAATGGTGATTGCAGTAGCAATTCCATTGGTCAATATTATTTCAGTTTTATCATTTTCTACTGTAAGTATTGCGACCTTAAGAAAAACCTTCATTGCTATTATTAAAAACCCACTTATTTTAGCTTGCATTGTTGGTGTGTTATTTAATGTTTTAAATATTAATCTTTTTTTAGGTCTAGATAATTTATTAAAGCTTTTTGCTGCGATGAGTTTACCTTTAGGATTGTTATCTGTTGGGGCAGCCTTGCAGTTCAATCAAATTAAAACTGATATTACGCGTTTAAGTATTAATGTATTTGCACGTTTATTATTCATGCCATTATTCACTTATGCGATTTGTTTGTTATTTGGATTAACTCAGTTTGAAACGACTGTATTAATCACCTATTTTGCATTGCCGACTGCATCAGCATCTTATATTTTAACCAAGGTATATCAAGGTGATGATCGATTAATGGCAGCAGTCATTAGTTTACAGACGATTTTCTTTATTTTGACATATCCGTTATTAATGGAAATTTTATTCTAATTTAAATATAAAAAAGCCTGCAATAAGCAGGCTTTTTTTTAACGTTGCTTTAGGAAAATTTAGCAAGTACTTCTAAAAAAGGTTGAGCATGACGTGGAAATTGAGCAATCACGTCATGAATTTTTAGACCTTCTGGATTGACTGAATTTATGTCACGATGATCTGCAATGAATTGTGTCAATAAACGCTCATAATCTGTTGGGCGCATGTGCTTATATGCATGATAAAGTACATGGAAATCTGCATTTACGCCTTCAGGAGGAAGTTGATTAAGATAGGCAAATACACGCTCATCTGACCATTCTTCATTGAACGTTGCTGGTTGTGATAATGCCATCGTAATCTCCCAAATAGATTTTTTAAAATTAAAAAAGGCAAAATATCTGTGAACTAAAGAAATATAATATTTCTTTAAATTTGTCGTATATTTTGCCTTGATTCAATGCACTTGACTAATCAAAAATCAAATTATCGCTCTTCAGGTAAATTGATATTCATTTCAAGCATTTCAATATTTGCTTCTGAACGAACAGACATTTGTATATGTTGTTCATCCACACCACGTACATAGCGGTTAACCACTTGCATAATTTCTTTTTTCATTTGGTCAATTTTGTCTTGGCTTAAACGACGCCCTAGACCTTGCTCTGATGCAACAATCACTTTTAAACGGTCTTTTGCCATTTTTGCGCTTGATGGTTTCTCATCGCTACTGAAAAGTTTACTCCAAAATCCTGCCATTTTAAGCTCCAAATAATCGTGCTAACCAACCTTTGGGTTTCGCCGTAATATGGCGATATTCACGGTCTTCACCAAGAAAACGTGCAACGAGATCATCGTAGGCTTGCCCTGCATCAGCATCACTATAAAGAATGACAGGTTTACCTTCGTTAGATGCCTGTAATACACTTTGGCACTCAGGAATAACGCCTAAGGTTGGGATACGTAAAATATCTTTAGAAATATCATCAATGGTTAACATTTCTTGTTTATCCGCACGTTCAGGGTTAAAACGTGTGATACATAGATGTTTACGAATACGTCCTTCGTTTTGTTCTACTTTTTTAGTTTTACTATCAAGCATTCCAATAATGCGATCTGAGTCACGTACAGAAGAAATTTCAGGGTTTGTAACAATTATCGCTTCATCTGCATGATACATGGCTAAGATCGCACCACGTTCAATACCTGCAGGTGAGTCACAAATAATATAATCAAATTCCTGAGAAAGCTCATCCATAACACGTGCAACGCCTTCATCTGTAAGCGCATCTTTATCACGTGTTTGTGACGCAGGTAAAATATAAAGGTTTTCCAGATCTTTATCGCGTATTAATGCTTGTTGTAATCTAGCTTCATTATTTAATACATTGACAAAGTCATAGACGACTCTACGCTCACAGCCCATAATAAGGTCTAAATTACGTAACCCAACGTCAAAATCAATAACAACAGTTTTGTGACCACGTTGGGCTAAACCTGTTGCAAAAGATGCACTTGTTGTAGTTTTACCTACGCCGCCTTTGCCTGATGTTACGACAACAATTTTCGCCACCGAATCCACTCCTGTTATGGTTGAAATCCCCTTATTATTAGGGGTTGTTGGTGCTTATTTGTACATTAATATTGAAGAGTATCGAACATGAGCTCTTGATGATCATTGAGATAGATGTGTACAGACTTTTTTATGACTTCTGGTGGAATGTCATCTGCAACACAATACGTCCCCGCAATGGATACTAATTCAGCTTCGAGTGAATGGCAAAATATTCTGGCAGAAGTATTTCCACCTACACCAGCAATAACTCTTCCTCGTACACTACCATATATATGTATGTTTCCAGAAGCAATAACTTCAGAACCGCTGTTAATACCAGCATTTATAATAATATCACCTTGATTTTGTACAAGACACTGACCTGTACGTAAAATTTCATCATGATAGGAGGTGATATGAGATAGTTTTGGTGTGGCTATTGCTATTGGGTTGTTATCAGATTTTACTGTTTCTTCATTTTTAATTTCAACAACCTGTTCTTTTTTCGCTTTAATCTGTTGAAGGTTCCGTTCTGGTGGAATAACAGGAAATTGAATAGCGCGCGCTTGATCTGCTAATAAACCTTCCGTGACAGCCATTGGTTGTAAGTCAAGATCAATTAATAATTGAATCAGTGCTATGAGTTCTTGCTCAACAGTACTTTCAATGACCGCTAAGGTACCCTGTGGTGCTGTTTTTTCAAGCAAAGGGGCTAATTGTTGTCGGATTGCATTATGATCATTCGTATCTAGGCTAATGCGAATAGCATTGACCATTCTGCCCTTTATCCGGATATCAGCCATAATTATTCCTTTAGACTTCTGACAATTGGATTAATGTCGAAGTTGAGTTGTCAATAAGAGCAAATGCTAGAGCAAATTGAATTAATTCTCTAGCATCATGATTAAATAATTTTGCGTTTGTTCACTCTTTGTTTTGTCTCGATTCATTTTTACTTTCATCCAATATTTGTTGCCAGTGTTTTATTTTCACTTGCTGTTGTATCGCATCTAAACTTTGGAATACAACAGATTCTACCAGTTCTTCAAGATGTGGGTTATTTTCAATTGGAATTTGACTAATTTTATCTGAAATGTATTGGTAATTTTTATTATTTTGCTGCGTATTATTTGTAAAGGGCTGTAGTAATCCTTGGGTGATATTTTCTCCTAATCTTTGTCCAATACTTTGAATTTGCTGTTCAATACGACTACCCACAATCGGGATTAGACGTAATAGTTGAGTGAGTTCAGGCGTATCTTCAATCGCTTTGTTGACAATTAAACCAACATCTTGCGCAATCATTCTGCGCTGTTGCTGTAATTCTCGACCTAAAGTTTCTTGTAAAATGTCGGTTAAAGTCAATGCTAATAACTGACGATGTTGATTAATAATATTGGTAATCAGTTGTTTGTGGGTTGTACTGGTCGTAAGTTCTGTACGTATGCCAGAGAGGACGGTCAGTACAATACGACTAGATAGCTCCTCCATTAAGAGGTTGTAATAAAAGTTAACTTGTTTATACCAACTTTTAGGGAAAATTTGATAACCATGTTCATGAAGTTGGTATGCGATAACCCCAGCACGTAATAAACGCAGAAAACGTAATTGAGGAATCACGGCTAAGACCTCATACCAATGTACAAATGGAAAAAAGAACCAACGTTGATGCTGCTTAAAAATAATTGCAATGATCCAGCGCATAATTAATTCGATAATCAATAAGCTGGTAAACCAACTTTCGGTAATGACCACCCACGGATGTAATTCCCCGCGATAGAAATACAAAATGTCAGAGATACGAAATAGGTCAAAGATCCAAGTTGCAAAGTCGCTCATTAAAATGGCATTTGAACTTAAGCAAAATAAGTTAATAATGATGAGAAATATCATGAACACATCATAAATTAATGCAATTTTCCACCCCCAAGAGCCTTCTGTAACAAAATTGAACGTAGGGGTGATGCGAGGCTTATTTGTACTCATGCTGTACTCTAATTAATTGATACTGGTCTTTAATTTTTGTTTCATATCACTGATGAGTTGATCTTTAACTTTCCATTGTTCATCTACCCAAATTTGAAAACGTTCTTTAAAACCAGCATCATCTTCATAATCTCCTTTTAAAATCCATGCTGGAATTTCAATTTTACGTAAGTTTACGGCAATTCTAGGAACTTCGCCTAACCAAAATTCACCATAACCAGGAACACCGTCAGGGTAGACAATTGTCATATCGACTAAGGCATCTACTTGATCACCTAAAATGTTGAGTGCAAGTGCTAAACCACCAGCTTTGGGTTTTAATAAATTTTGATAGGGTGATTTTTGTTGAGCATGTTTTTCTTGAGTAAAACGGGTTCCTTCCAAATAATTAAGCAAGGTAAAAGGTTGACTGAGTAATTGTTCGCATGCTTTACGGGCTTCATCCATGTCACGCATTTTTAAATCAGGATTTTTCGCAATTTGAGTTTTACTATGACGTTTCATCATCGGGAAACCTAAAATTTTAAATGCTTGACCAATGAATGGAATAAAGATTAGCTCCCATTTCGTAAAAAAACGTGTCAACGGCATACGCGTTAAACCAAAATATTGATTAACCGTTGTATCTACCCAACTTTGGTGATTACAGGTCATTAAATATCGACCTGTTAAGCTTAAGTCCAAATTAGGATCGATCGTAATATCCCACTGTGTATTGGGTAATACATGATCTATCAGCCAGTTATTAACACCTAACCAGCTATTGGTAATCTGAATATTAGTTTCATCAACTTTTTTAGATTTTTTAATAAGCTTGGTTAAACCGAGCGCAACCACAGCTGGACCATGAATAAAAGTACTTCCCGTTATAATTGTGCCGACCGTAAATCCAGTAGAAATTTTTTTTAACAATGACTGTTTGTGTAAGACATTTGCCATATTTTTCCTGTTCATACATTGAATTTAATATTTAATTTTAAATGTTGTTTGCTGTTTTAAAAAGCAATTAATGGATATCTATAGTAATAAAAATATGTTAACTATGGAAAATAAAGGAGAGATTGTGTTGTACAGTATAAAAATATTACGACTTTTTTACAAAAAGTCTATGTTCTGTACACGATTATAGTTCATACTTTACAGACAAAAACACAAAAAGGAGGCATGCAATGCGTGCACTTGCAATTTCAGCAATAGCTGGGGCGATGATTCTTTCAGGTTGCCAAACCACTGGTAATAACATTGGCGGTTTTGAATATGACAAAACTGCACTTGGTGCCGTAATTGGTGCTGCTGCTGGTTATGGTGTTTCGAAAGGAACGAATAATACGTCAAGTCAAAATAATCGCGCAGCGGCTATTGGTGCTATCGTTGGTGGTGCTGCAGGTCTTTATTTAGATAATAAAGAGAAAAAACTTCGTCAACAAATGGCTGGTACTGGCGTTGAAGTTAATCGTAATCCAGATGGTTCAGTTGGCTTAATTATGCCAGGTAATATTACCTTTGATACCAATAAGTCAAACATCAAGCCAAACTTCTATTCAACTTTAGACAAAGTTGCTCAAGTACTTGCTGAAGATAATAAGAGTGGTATTTTGGTGACTGGTTATACAGATAATACTGGAAATGATTCAATCAATATTCCACTTTCTCAAGCACGTGCACAAGCAGTTGCAAGCTATATTGAAAGTCGTGGTGTTTCTGCATCACGTGTGAATGTAAAAGGAATGGGTTCAGCAAATCCAATTGCAAGTAATAGTACTGCAGCTGGTCGCGAACAAAACCGTCGTGTAGAAATTAGTGTTTATGCGATTCAATAATTTGAATTAGGCTTTAAATTAAAGAACCACCTACGGGTGGTTTTTTTTTGAAAATTAAAAGATGATTTTACATTATGAAAGTTGTCACGAGATGTCTATAATCGAACCCGAATAAAAAAGAGGAAAGCGTATGTCACTTGCAAGTCAACTAAATGACAAGCAACTTGAAGCCATGAAACATACTCAAGGACCCTTGTTAGTACTTGCTGGCGCGGGGTCGGGTAAAACATCGGTGATTACTCGTAAAATTGCTTATTTAGTAAAAAATTGTGGTATTCCTGCGCATAGAATTACGGCAATGACTTTTACCAATAAAGCAGCACGTGAAATGAAAGAGCGTGTGACAAAATTACTTTCTAGAGAAGAATCGAAAGGATTGTCGGTTTCAACATTTCATACCTTTGGTTTAAATTTATTGCGGATCGAACTTAAGAATACGCCATTAAAAGCCAATTTTTCAATTTTAGATGCAGATGATTGTAAACGTATTTTAATGGATTTGATGCATCGTGATAATTTATCAGGTGCAGAAAGTAAAGAACTCATTGCTAGAGCGATGAAGATGATTTCAGATTGGAAAAATGATCTGATTCCACCAGAGCAAGCGCATACTACATGTGAGACGCCAGAAGATATTCAAATGGCGCATTTGTATCAATTGTACGAACGTAATTTACGTGCATATAACGCGGTAGACTTTGATGATTTGATTGTGATGCCAACACGCTTATTACAAGAAAATGCGGAAGTGCGTGATCGTTGGCAAAATCGTGTTCGCTATTTATTGGTTGATGAGTATCAAGATACCAATACAGCACAGTATATTTTGGTGAAATTGCTTGTTGGCGTGATGGGGCAATTCACGGCTGTGGGTGATGATGATCAATCTATTTATGCATGGCGTGGTGCAAAACCCGAAAATATGGCCTTACTTAAAGATGATTTTAGAAATCTGAAAGTAATTAAATTAGAACAAAATTATCGTTCTACTAGTCGTATTTTAAAAGCCGCGAATACGGTTATTGGGAATAATCCTCATATTTTTGATAAGAAGCTTTGGTCAGATAAAGGGCATGGTGAAGTGATTCGCGTGATCACTTGTCGTAATGATGATGATGAAGCTGAGCGTGTTGTTAAAGATTTAATCACCCATAAATTAATGAATGGAAAAAACTGGAAAGATTATGCGATTTTATATCGTGGTAATTTCCAAGCACGTATTTTGGAAACACAATTACGTCAAATGCAAATCCCATATAAGTTATCAGGCGGACAATCATTCTTTGCGCGTTCTGAAATTAAAGACATTATGAGTTATTTAAGGCTGATTATTAACCCAGAAGATGATAGTGCATTTTTACGTATTATAAATACACCTAAGCGTGCCATAGGCCCTGTCACTTTAGAAAAATTAGGTTTATTTGCACAGGAAAATAATCTTTCATTGTTAGCTGCGGCAGGTGATCAACGGTTAACGATGGTTCTACCTAAGAAAGCCATGACACAACTGGCTGAGTTTTCTGATTTCATTGCAGGATTTACCCGTAATTTACTTGAAGATGATGAGCCTGTACCAATTATCCGTCAAATGATGTTGGAGGCAGGGTATATTGATTATATCAAAGAAAGTGCTGCTACCCCTGCACAGGAAAAAACCAAGCTCGATAACATCGAAATTTTATATAGCAGTATTCAAAGTTTGATTAATCGAGCTGAAGATGTCGATGAGAAAAACATTGAAAGCGTTATTCGTAAAATGGTGTTGCTTGATATGTTAGAGCAGCAACAAGAAGAAGAAGATACAGATAAAGTGAATTTATTGACCCTACATGCATCGAAAGGGTTAGAATTTCCTTATGTTTATTTGATTGGGTTGGAAGAAGAAATTCTGCCACATAAAAACTCAATTGTCGCAGATACAGTAGAAGAGGAACGCCGTTTAATGTATGTCGGCATTACTCGCGCCCGTCAAGGTTTAACCATTACATTGGCAGAACAGCGTAAAGCCGGTGGTCAAATGAAGCAAATGACACCAAGTAGGTTCTTAGATGAGCTCCCACAAGATGAATTAGAGTGGCTTGGGCGAAAGAAAAAACTTGCAGGGAATATTGATCCTAAGTTGCAAGCTCAGCACTATTTAGAAAACTTACGTGCGCTTATTAAACGTTAATTATCCATTAAAGAATAGGAATTGAGTATATGAAAGTTCAAGTAAAAGTATTAGATCAGCGTTTAGGTGCAGAATGGCCATTACCTACTTATGCGACAACAGGCTCAGCAGGGTTAGATTTACGTGCATGTGTAGATGAAACAACGGTGATTCAACCTGGACAAACAGTTTTAGTCAAAACAGGTCTAGCGATTTATATTCAAGATCACAATTTTGCCGGTCTTATTTTACCTCGTTCAGGTTTAGGTCATAAACATGGCATTGTTTTAGGCAATTTAGTGGGCTTAATAGATTCAGATTATCAAGGTGAATTAATGGTGTCTGTATGGAACCGTAGCGAAACTGCATTTAGTTTAGAACCTGGTGAGCGTTTAGCGCAATATGTTCTTGTACCTGTGATTCAAGCTGAATTTGAGCAAGTAAAAGAGTTTGTTGCAACTGAGCGTGGTGCAGGTGGATTTGGCCATACAGGTAAAAATTAATTCTATTTAAGGATTACATGATGATGTGCGACAAATATGTTTTTGTAATTTTGTCGGATTTTAATTGAAATGTAACTAAAAATGCATTATTAAATATATATTTAGTTTAACTAAATATATATTTTTATAGTACTTGATTTTTGAATTACAAAAAGCCCATTCATTTTACGTATTGTTCAGCCTATGACGACCTTACATGCCATTTTCCCTTATCATATATTTAGAGCCTATGACATTCGGGGAAAAATAAATGTGCTCACAGCTCAAGTTGTTCAGGCGATTGCATATGGGTTAATTGAACAATTTGAAAGTATCAATCAATATGAAATCGTATTGGGCTATGATGCAAGATTAACAAGTCCAAGTTATGCTGCAATCATTGCAGATATGTTTAAATCTGAGAATTTTAAAGTGATTGAAATTGGATGCTGCTCTAGTCCAATGATGTATTTTTTTGCCCGTCAAACAGGTGGAAATGGCATTATGGTGACCGCAAGTCATAATCCAAAATCAGATAATGGCTTAAAATGGATGAGGAAAGGATTGCCTCCAACGCCAGAAATGATTCAGCAGGTCGCATTAATAGCTCATCAATATTATGATGCTAAGTTACAAATCACGAATGCATCGATTTCTCACCAAATTAATCAAGAATTGTGTTTACAGTATCAACAGGCATTATTGTCAGATATTCATTTAAAGCGATCATTTAAAATTGTATTGGATGGGATGCATGGCTCGGCAGGTTTTTTAGCTGAATCTGTACTAAAAAAGTTGGGCTGCACTGTAATTTCACTAAGATGTAATATTGATGGGAATTTTCCTGATAATGCGCCAGACCCTTCAAAAGAACAACATTTAACTCAATTAAAATACGCAATTAAAGAACAGCATGCCGATATAGGCATTGCGCTTGATGGTGATGGTGATCGACTAGTTATATTTGATGAAAATGCGCAGTTAATAACGGCCGATCGTGTTTTGTCACTCTGTGCTCAAATATGTTTAGAACAGCATCCACATGCAGAAATTGTATACGATGTAAAATGTTCGTCGATGGTTCGAAATACGATTCAGAATTTAGGAGGAATACCTAAAATGATTCGAACGGGAAGCACTTTTTTACGGAAATATTTAGCTCATTCAAACGGGAAAGCTGTTTTTGGTGGCGAATATGCAGGTCATTATGTCTTTAATGACGGCCGTGGTCATGGATATGATGATGGCTTATATGCAGCATTAAGAATTTTAGAATATTTAAGCTGTTCTTCTCATACAACGCTTTCAGCACTATTTCGTCAATACCCTGAACGGTGTAGCACAGAAGACACTTATATTAGTACCTATACAATAACGCCACAGCTGGTTTTAGATAATGTCGCTTTAAAGTCTCAGGCATTTGATGCACAAATGAGTAAAATAGACGGTATACGACTTGATTTTAAAGATGGATTTGGCATCATTCGAGCATCGAATACGGGTGAATATTTTACTGTTCGATTTGATGCGGATAATCCTGCACGTTTAAATGATATTCGAGGAGCATTTGCTGCGATGTTAAGCGATGATTATCCTCAAATTGCCCTAGATATATTAGATGCTCAATAAGGAGAGGTGAATGCCACATCAGCAACATGGTGTCGACAAAGCACAAATTTTGACAGAAGCTTTGCCGTATATTCAACGTTTTTCAGGTAAAACGCTTGTTGTAAAATATGGCGGTAATGCCATGACAGATCCAGCATTGGAAAGTTCATTTGCTCGAGATATTGTTTTATTAAAAACCGTAGGCATTAATCCTATTGTTGTACATGGTGGTGGTCCACAAGTTGATTCATTTTTAAAACAATTGGGTCGAGAATCTGAACGAATTGATGGCATGCGAGTAACCGATGCAGCAACAATGGAAGTTGTTGAAATGGTTTTAGGCGGAAGCGTGAATAAGTCAATCGTTAACTTGATCAATCAACATGGTGGACGTGCCATTGGTTTAACAGGTAAAGATGGTAATTTAATTCGTGCCCAAAAGTTATTAATGGAAAAAACGACTGAAGACGGTACAGTCCAGCAAATCGATTTAGGTTTGGTTGGTGAGGTTGTTAGTGTTAAAACTGATGTGCTTGAAATGTTCACCCAAAGTGATTTTATTCCAGTTATTGCGCCTTTAGGTGTAGATGATGAGGGTAATACGTATAATATTAATGCTGACCTAGTGGCTGGTAAAGTTGCTGAAGCCTTGGGTGCTGAAAAGCTTATTTTATTAACCAATATTACGGGTGTATTAGACGAAAATAAAAATTTGCTAACAGGATTGAGTACGCAAGAGGTTGATCGTTTAATTGAAACTGGGGTGATCTATGGTGGAATGATTCCCAAAGTTGGATGTGCTCTAGATGCAGTTAAAGGCGGTGTTGTAAGTGCTCATATTGTTGATGGTCGTGTACCGCATGCATCACTATTAGAGATTTTTACAGATCACGGTGTTGGAACATTAATTACCAATCAAGCGAAAATTAAAAAAACATAGTAGAGTATGAGCGTATTAGAGCCCGAATAGGGCTCTTTTTTATGATCGATTAAATTATATTTGTCATCATTTTGACATTGTATTCACCTAATGTTTTATAAAAAACTTAGGGTGTTTTTATGATGCTGAATGATTTAGATACATTTCGTCCACCTTCAAATATTCCTTTTCCTAAAAGAAATCATCCAACAATAAAATATCGTTTTGAATGGGCAAATGAACGCCATACATTAAATGAGATTCAAAAATTTAGAGCAATTCAATTTTCAGAGCAGTTTAATATTCAGTTTCCAAATGATTTAGATCAAGATGATTATGACTTCAATTGTCAACATGCCATTTTAAGGAATGCTTGGACCAATGAAATTGTTGCATATACGCGAGTTCGTTTTTTTCATGGTTTTGAAGTTGCACAGAGCTATAGTCAGCAAGAATTTAAGATAGATCAAATTTTTTTGAGCTCAGATCGGATTGTAGAAATGGGGAGAACTTGCGTACATTCGAAATATCGTTTTAGTCGGGCATTATCCATTTTATGGTCTCATATTTTTGATCAATTTATTACAAAAGTGAAAGCAGATTATTTAATAGGTTGTGTGAGTATAAAAATGTTGGGTAATGAGGCAAAAGCCTACTATACCCACCACGCGATACAAGCACTACCACCTGAACAAAGCTGTGATATACATGCTAAAAATACTTTTGAACTTGCCTATTCAACAGATTCATTTTCACAAAAAGAAAAAAAGATACCTAAGTTATTTGATGTCTATTTAAAAATGAATGGACGGTTATCCAAACAAGCATTTTATGATCGAGATTTTAATTGTTTAGATTATTTTGTATTAATGGACGTAAAAAAAATGCGAAAAACTTTTAGAATTGAGAGTTAACAGATATAGAAATATAGATATCTTTATTTATTTAGCGTTGTGATTTGCAAAAGAGATGTGATCTCATGCAGAATATTCCTATAAATAATTATGTTTGATTGAATTTTATGTGCCAGCTTCTTGGAATGAATTGTGCGACGCCAACAGACATCACGTTTTCATTTCGTGGGTTTTCACAGCGTGCAGGTATTACTTCGGATCATTCAGATGGCTTTGGTATTGCTTTTTTTGAAGATAAGGCATGTCGATTATTTGTAGACAATCAGTCTGCAGTTGAATCTCCAATTGCAGAACTTATTCGAAATTATCCCATTAAATCTCGAAATGTGATCGCGCATATTCGTAAAGCAACGCAAGGTAAAATTAATTTAGAAAATTCACATCCCTTTATGCGTGAACTTTGGGGAAGACAGTGGATTTTTGCACACAATGGCGATTTACATGGTTTTCATCCAGAACTTTCAGGACGTTATACACCTGTAGGAAATACCGACAGCGAACGTTCATTTTGTTATTTACTGGATCAGTTAGTGATGCATTTTGGATATAAAGAGCCTTTATTAGACGATATTTTTAATGTTTTATTAGATATTTCCCCTAAAATTGCTGAATATGGAACATTTAACTTTTGCCTATCGAATGGACAAGCTTTATTTAGTTATGCGGTCACTAAATTACATTGGCTAGTCAGAGAGTATCCATTTAAACCTGCACAATTAATTGACTTAGATGTTGAGGTTGATTTTAGTCATGTGACAACACCAGAAGATCGTGTTGCAGTAATTACCACTGAACCATTGACGCAGAATGAGAAATGGACAGCTTTTCAACCTGGTGAAATGATTTTATTTAAGGATGGCAAACCCATACAAATTCATATGACCCATATTGAACGTTTGGAGCGTGAACGTTTAAATCCAGCGTTAAAACGGATAACAAGAGCAGATCAGTATTAAAAATAGACAATTGAAATTTTCAAGTAATATTTCATATACAAAAATATATGAAATATTACTCTTTAGGAATGAATCTGTTATTTAGTTTTTGAGTCAAAAAAAATTAAAAATGACGCCGTAAATGATAATTTTTTAACAAAAAGCATGTTTTATTAAATAGATTCCTTTCAAATAATAGTGAAAAACAAAGAACAGCAATTTTGCGCAGCAAACTAAGGTTCGCTTTAGTTTGCTTTTTTTTTTGATTTTCCGTTATGAGAAGGGCAAAATAGCCATAGATTTTTAATAGGAAAGCATCATGTCTCATAATGCTCTATCACGATGGCTATCGCCAATAATGGCATTTTGTTTATCATTTATTATTATTACAACATTAGCACCAGTCACAGGAATACAAGTCGAGCGCCAGATTGATTTTTGGATTCTTTGGTTGTTGACAATGGTGATTTTAGCATTACCTATTTGTTATTTAGAAATTGCACTCGCTAAGCGCTCTAAAACGACGGCATTGCATGCTTTATCAAGCTTAACTAGAGATGCAGATGCCTCTTCAAAATGGCGTGTTGTGGGCTGGTTAGCTGTTATTTTTATTCCATTTCTAGCTGGTGCTATTTTAAATAATGCTGCTCAGTTATTAATGGTTTATGCTGTACCTAGGTTTGAATCTAACCTTTTATTTGTTGGTCTTGCAATTTTGGCAGTCGTGATTTCTTTTATTCCGCGAGGAATAATTGTTTTACTCACCGCACTGGGTGTGATTTCTTCCTTAGTGTTTGCCAATGTCATTGGAACCGCTTTACCCGAATGGCAAGTTACACCACTTGAACTTTCTGAATGGGGACATGCGACTATTCTTGCATTGGTTGCGAGTGGTTTAGGACTAGGACTATATTCTCAATCTAATTTATCTACCATCCAATCTGAAGATGTTGCGACTAAAACAGCTTTACCCGTATGGATTGCACAATTATTTGCAGTGATTGCATTTGGTTTTTTTGCAATTCGTACAGAAATTCCAGCAGTCGCATTCATTTTGGCTGTACTTGCTGGCTCAGCTTTATTGCTGCAAATGGCAAGAGAGCAATTGGCACAGCGTCAAACTTCCGTCATTGTGCAATGGGTTATTTTACTGGTCGCTTTATTCATTTGGGCGATTCCACAAACGAGTGTAGTTTTTAATCATGTTATTGTACTTTGGGGGCTCATCATTTGTTTTATTTACGCAATTTTTGCAGGCTGGATTATGAAAATTAGCCATTTGCGTAAATCGATGAATTTTAGCCACGAAATATTTTATAATCTTTGGCGTATTGCTGTACGTATTATTCTTCCACTCGGTATTATTATGGCAATCATTGCTTATCTTGGGCAATGGATATAATGAATATGATTCCATACGTTTGGGTTGCTTATGCGACACCAGATCAGCAGTTGAATCTTGCAGTTGAATATCAAGAGGGATTAACTGCCAAAGAAGCAATTGAATTAAGCGGTATTCGTATGCAGGTTGATTTGCCTGAAATCTTACAATTGGGAATTTTTGGTGTTCGTCTTACAGATGAGAATCAAATACTGGCTGTTGGTGATCGGGTCGAGATATATCGTGCATTAACAGTGAACCCTAAAGATATTCGAAGAAAACGAGCAGAAAACCATCCAGTTGGACGAATTATTAAGGGTAATCGATTTAAACAATTGAAATAATATGAAAAACCCCTCAAAGAGGGGTTTTATTTTAGCTACTAAAGCACTTATAGTGGGGGCGCATTTAAAATGGTTTCTTTAGAGCCTGGAAGCCCAGGTTGAGACTCAGGAATAGTTTCTAAACCTTCAATTTTCTCTACGATGCCTTGTGCATTAAAGAAAATTTTTAAATGTTGCCCGTGTGCAGCAGGGATTTTTGCTTTTTTAGCATAGGTTCCTGGGATATAGTTGTAAATATAGTCCCAGCGTAAAGGATTTAAAGGATCTGATATTGTTGGACTACCAAGTAAAAAGCGAACTTGTTGGTGGGTCATTCCCACTTGAATTTTGGCTGCTTGTGCTTGGGTTAAAGGTGTACCTTGAGGAATATCAACTTTATAAACGCCTAAGGTTGAACAACCTATAAGCAACGAAGTGACGAATAACGTCAACATGATTTTTTGCATTTTGCTACACTATCCCAAATTAATTATGATGCATTTGATCCACGGATAGATCATACTGCATCTTATGTTTGTTGCATATTCCAACTTTAATTTTGTTGAGAGATCTTATTCATGGCTATTTCTAATCAAGACTTACGAAAGGCTGGACTGAAAGTTACACTTCCACGTATAAAAATACTCGAATTATTAGAAAATTCAAGACAACACCATTTAAGTGCTGAAGATATTTATAAAACATTACTTGAGCAAGGGGAAGATGTCGGTTTAGCAACTGTATACCGAGTGTTAACACAGTTTGAAGCCGCAGGTATTATTCAGCGCCATCATTTTGAAAATAATCATTCTGTATTTGAAATTATGCAGGAAGATCATCATGATCATATTGTTTGTCAAAACTGTAACAAAGTCGTTGAGTTTACCAACGATGTTATTGAACACGAACAACATGAAGTGGCAAGAAAGTTTGGTTTTGAGTTGACTGGACATTCGTTAAATCTTTATGGTTATTGTGATGGACCTGAGTGCCAAGAAGCATTCCGTAAACGTTAATTTTATTTAGATCAAAAAGGCTTCTTTAAAGAAGCCTTTTTTATTTGAGATTAAATTTCATATTGAGTATGGGTTAAGTCTACAAATATCATTGAGCTTATAAGAAAGTTTCTGGTTGTTTTGCTAATGTACGAGCAGTCTGGGCTAAAATTACACCTTTAGAAACTAAGTTTTTTAAACTCTGATCTAAGGTAATCATGCCGTGATTTGCACCTGTTTGAATGGCTGAATACATTTGAGCCACTTTATTCTCACGAATTAAATTTCGAATTGCAGGAATTCCAATCATAATTTCAAAAGCTGCAACACGCCCACCACCATTTTTCTTTAATAAGGTTTGTGAAATAACAGCTTGAAGAGATTCTGATAACATGGTGCGTACCATTTCTTTTTCCTCTGCTGGAAAAACGTCAATGACGCGGTCTATTGTTTTTGCAGCGGATGTAGTATGTAGCGTGCCAAAGACCAAGTGCCCTGTTTCTGCAGCAGTAAGTGCAAGACGAATGGTTTGAAGATCTCGCATTTCACCAACAAGAATAATATCGGGATCTTCACGCAGTGCAGAACGTAATGCTTCATTAAACCCAAAAGTATCTTTATGTACTTCGCGTTGATTGACTAAGCATTTTTTAGATGGATGAATGAATTCGATTGGATCTTCAACCGTTAAAACATGCTCATAGCGATTGTCATTAATATAGTCAATCATTGCAGCTAACGTGGTAGATTTTCCAGAACCTGTAGGTCCTGTAACCAGTACCAATCCTCTTGGAATATCACAAATATTTTTAAAAACCTGCCCCATATTTAACTCTTCCATCGTTAAAACTTTAGATGGAATTGTTCGAAAAACGGCACTGATACCACGATTCTGATGAAAAGCATTCACACGAAAACGCGCTAAATTTGAAATCTGAAAAGAAAAATCAATTTCTAAGCTTTCTTCAAATTTTTGCTGTTGTTTTTCATTCATAGTGTCATAAATGAGTTTTTGTATTTCATGATGTTCTAATATAGGCAGGTTGATTCTTTTAATTTCACCATCCACTCGTATGAGTGGTGGCATTCCTGCAGATAAATGTAGATCTGATGCATTATTTTTTGTTGCAAACGTTAATAGTTCTATAATATCCATTTAAGTCCCCAAGCATGAATATAGTTTTTTTGAGTGAATATAGTTTTAATTATTTTGATAGAATAAGGCTTTCTGCGAACTTAACCAACAGTTTGTTGAAATTAAAAGTAAAAAATTTCTGAAAAGAGAATATCTTAATGGCTAGCCTTCAAATATTACATCGTTCAGTTTTAGAACAAATTCATCAAGCTTGTCTTTTAGCCAAGAGAATGCCAGAAGAAGTACGGTTGTTAGCAGTGTCTAAAACGCATCCTAGTGCGGCATTACGAGAGATGTACGACGCTGGACAGCGGGCATTTGGAGAAAACTACTTACAAGAAGCATTGGCTAAAATTGATGAATTAAAGGACTTAAATATTGAGTGGCATTTTATTGGTCATGTGCAAAGAAATAAAACCAAACTATTAGCAGAAAAATTTACATGGGTACATGGGGTAGATCGGTTAATTATTGCAGAGCGTTTATCTAATCAGCGTGAGAGTTCACAAGAACCATTAAATATCTGTTTACAAGTCAACATTGATGCTCAAGACAGTAAAGATGGTTGTCAACCTAAAGAGGTTGCATTGTTAGTTCGTGAAATAAGCCAACTTCCTCATTTAAAACTACGCGGTCTAATGGTAATCCCTGCACCGAATAATGTGCATGCATTTATGGATGCACATGAATTATTTGAAAAGGTAAAGACTGAGCATTTACATCCAGAAGATTGGGATACACTTAGTATGGGAATGTCTGGAGATATGTTAGAGGCGATTCAAGCAGGTTCAACAATGGTACGTGTGGGGACAGCGTTGTTTGGAGCACGAGATTACTCGAAATAATCAGCATTTGCTATAATAAAGAATAGAGAGTTTTTGTATTTATAAAATTCTATTGATCTGATTTTTCTAAAATGCCTATGACTAATTGAGCCATAGGCATAATCAAAAATTAACTGGCAATCTCGATTGTACTTGCACCAGCACCAATAGCTTTCACTTGAATCTGTACCGGTATTCTTTCATGCATTTCTTGAATATGTGAAATAAGCACCACTTTACGACCTTGGCTTTGGAGTTGATCTAGTGCGTTCATAACCAAGTGTAAAGAAGAGGCATCGAGGGTTCCAAAACCTTCATCAATAAATAAAGATTCAATTTTCATGGAGCCAGAAGCCATATTGGCAATCGCTAAAGATAAGGCGAGTGCTGTTAAGAATGACTCACCACCAGAAAGTGATGACACAGAACGTGTTTCTCCATCCATATCATGATCGACAATTGCCAAACTTAATGAATGATCTAAACGTTTTAAGGTATAACGCTGAGAAAGTATTGCCAATTGTTGGTTGGCATATTCAATGAGAATATCTAAGTTATATTGCTGAGCATAATCACGAAATTTTTTACCATTCGCATCGCCCATTAAGCCAGAAATTTTATTCCATCGATGTTCTTCTTGTTGAATCTGTTGAATTTGATCATAAAACTTTTTTTGTTTATCTAAATTGTTTTGATGAAGTTTAAGTTTGAGTTGAACACTGTCACGAACCTCTTGTATTTGTAGCATATGTTCTTGAACTTCACTCAGCTGAGTTTGTAGTGGGATACGTTCAATGGCAGGTTGTAATAGAAGATGTTGCTGATATTGCTCTTGAATGGTTTTAAAAGCAGTTTTAGCATCATTAAGTGCACGTTCTAGCTGTTGCACAGATATACGTATTTGCTGTGCTTGTTCAGTTTGAATGTTCAGTAGTTGGTTTAATTGCGCACAGTCAAACTCAGGATGACGAGTGAGCCAATTTTGTACTTCGGACAAAATATTCTGTAGTTGTGCTTTCAGTTGCTGATTTTGTATTTGCAGTTGATCGAGTTGGCGCTGCTGATTTTCAAAATTTTGGCGAACTTGATCATAGTTGCTACGAATGATATTGAATTGCTGTTGTAATTGTTGACGTTGTTGATCGAATTGAATTAACCAGTCATGTGGTTTTTCAACTTTTTCTTTGGCTATATCAAAAATTAATTGAATGGCAGACTCTGTGTTTTCCTTACCTTTTTTGGCATATTCGTTTTTTTGTATTTCTGTAGACTTGATCTGTTCATTTGAAAACTCAATACGTTGTTCAAGCTGATTTAAATACTGATTTTTAGAATTTAATTGCAGATGAAAGCTTTCAGTCTGTTTTAATTGTTCTATGCGGTTTTGAAGTTGTTGATTGAACTGACTAGCAGTTTCCAAAGTTTGTTTTTTCCACTTTTCATGTTGCTCGGTATTTAAACAGCTTAAAATATCTTGAATATTTTGTTCACATTGTTGTACAGCAAAAAGCTGGTGATTAACTTCGTGAATATACTGTTTAAGTTGTTTTTGTTGTTCTTGAACATTTTTAAGATGAATAAGCGTTTGGTCAATACTTTCATTTTCTCGTTGGTGCTGGTGAATTGTACAAGTGATCGTCTGCTCAATGATTTCTTGTGTATCAGATAGGTTAATCGATAAATCAATTTGTTTAAGTAATGTGGAAAGTTGTTGTTCAATATATTGAAATTTAAAAATAAGTTCAGTTTTTTGTTGTATGTTGATCTCGAGTGAGGCTGTGTTTTTTATACAATACTGTTGAGATTGTTGCCAAGTTTTAAAATATTCTTTTTCTACATGTATTGCATGTTGTTCTTGTTGTTGCTGTAAATCAACAAGTTCACGCGAAAAAATGACATGGTTATGCGCATAAGGATGTTCTGTACTTCCACAGACTAAACAAGGTTCATCATTAATTAATTGCTCACGTAATTTTTCAATATTTTCGCTATGCAATAATCGTTGTTGCTGTAATAGTCGTTGTAATTGCTCACGTTCTTGTTTTTGGTTGAGATATTGTTGCTCTGTCAGTTGTAATTGATGTTGCAGTCGTTCAGCATCTTGTTGTAATTCATTGTGTTGAGTTTGATTTTTTTTTTGCTCTATCTGAACTTGAAAATAATGCTGTAAATGGTTTTGTATGACGTTTAATTGATGTAATTGTTGTATATGATTATCCCGTTGCTGCTGTTTTAAATTGATATTCTGAGTAATGGTTTCATCGAGTCCATCTTGTGTTTGTGAAACTTGCAGCTGTTGTTGCTTTGTTTTTAAACTTTTTATGGCAACTGACATGTCACCATATTGCTGTTCAAATTGTTGGTAACGTTGTAAGAAGCGTTGTAATTGGTTTACATGTGTTGGTAAATTGGGGTCTAAACTTTGAAACTGCTGAGTACTGAGTAGGGACTCAGTCGACCGTTGATATTGGGATGTAAGTTGCTCAATCTCAAGTTTAAGTTGTTGATGTTCGCGTTGCAGAGGTTGCTGTTTCTCTTGAAGTGCTATTAAGTTGGTTTTTGTTTTATTAAATTGCTGAAGAATAAAATCACGTTCTTGAATGCGTACTCTGATTTGTTCAAGGACTTTTTGATGATCCTGTTCAAAGCGTTGTTGTGTTTTAAGTTGGTCATCAATTGTTTGAAATGCTAATTTGTCAGCATCAAATGCAACTCGAATCGTATTAAATTGTTGTTCACTATTTTGAATTTGAGGTTGTAAATAAGATAATTCAGCTTCAGTTTTCTTTTGTTGAAGAAGGCTTGGGCGAATTGAAGAAAAAACCTCAAGTTGTACCAATTGTTGACGCTGATCAGCGCGTTGATCAAATTGTAGTTGTTGTTCCGTCAGATAAGCTTGACGAGATTGTAACTCAAGTTCAAATTTATGCTGTTGTTCAAACCATTGCTGTTGTTTATTGAGTTGCTGTTTTTCAGTTTCCAATAATTGTAGTTGCACATTACTTTGCTTTAATTCTTCTGAATATCGAGTGACATCTTCATCAGATAAGATTTCGATATGTCCAAGTAGATTTTCAAGTTCTTTGCGTTGATTCGCAATTTGTTTTGTTTTTTCATAGGCCAATTGACCAATTTTTTCAAAAATATCAGAATTTGTAAGATATTGTAGTAGCTCACCACGTTCATTATCACGTGCTTTTAAAAATGCAGTAACTTCAGATTGAGCCAATAAAACGGCTCGCGTAAATTGTTCAAAACTGAGTTGAGTAATTTTTTGAATTGCAGTTTCTACTGCTTTGGTTTTATCGGCAACAATAACGCCATCACTTAAACATTTGAGAGAGCGTTGTACACTTTGTAACTTACCATTCGGGTTTTCCCGTGCACGCTTAATTTCCCAACGTGCTAGATATGTTTTCTGATCTTGTGCAATAAAACTCAACTCAGCAAAGCCATGACCTGTACCGCGACGTAATACCGTTAAGGGGGAGTTGGTAAGAAGTTCAGTACCATCAACATCAACTAATTTCCCATCACTATCTTTTAAGCGAGGAATACGGTTAAATAATGCCAAACACATGGCATCTAAAATGGTTGATTTACCTGCACCAGTCTTTCCAATAATTGCAATTAATCCGGCACTGGCTAAAGGCTCACTTTCAAAATCAATAAAATGCTCACCTGATAAAGATGCTAAATTTTTAATACGAATAGATAAGATTTTCATAATAGTTCTCTAGCGACTCTCATCTTGCTCAAGTGATTTTTGTGCTTCTTCAACTAAGCTTAAAAAATCTGATAATACGCTATCATCTGCTTTATAACCTTGCTTTTCCCATATTTGCTGAAAGAGTTTTTCAGGCGTAGGTGGTTCTAAATGGATTGTAGTTTGCGAATTTTGAGTTGAGTTTGGGGGGATATATTGTCGTGAAATTCGCACTAAACGATAACGATTTGGTGCTAAAGCATCTTCAAATTGTTGACGTAAATTAGGCTGTGGAGGGGTATCTGTGTGGTATTCAATATCGATATATTCACGTTGATCAATCGATTCAATTTCGCCGTCAGGTAACGCTTTTAATTGTTCAAAAACATCAGTCAAATGACCTTTAATTTTATGTAATTGTACGCTTCTTGGAATGGTTAAAATGTTGAAATGAACACGCGACTCATCATTTTTAAGTGGGTCGATTTCGACCTCTATAACTTGGTGTTTGTAGTTTAACTCACTAAATGATAAGGGAATAGGGGAGCCACTATAACGAATATGTGGTTGACCTACTTTTTGAGGTTTGTGTAAGTGACCCAGTGCAACATAGTCAATAACATCATCAAATAATTGTGTTGAAAGCGCTTCTTCATTCCCAATAATAATTGGACGCTCGGAGTCAGAAGTTTCACCGCCTTGCATATGTGCATGTGACATTAAAATAAGTGCTTGATCTACAGTGGTTCTTTTTTTGGCTTCAGTAATGAGTTGCTGGTGTAAATATGCAATTGCATTTTGACTATTGGTGGTCTGATCATTATATCCCGTAATTTCAGCTGCACGTAAAAATGGAAGCGTTAAACACCAAGCAACAATAGTTTGATTTTCATTAAAAATAGGTTGTAAAAGTCGATCTAAATTTAATGTTTTATCTTGATTCCAAGCAATTACACCAACTGCTTTTGCATTATATTTTTCAAGTAATGGTTCAACTTGCTCAATGCGATAACCTGAATCGTGGTTACCCGCGATCATTAAGGTTTGCATATGTGGTGCAATCGCATGAGCATCGGCTAGAAATTGATAGAGTTGTTTTTGTGCCGCAGAAGCAGGATTGATCACATCAAAAATATCACCTGCAATGAGTAAAGCATGCGGTTGCCTATCTTTAATTTGCTGAATCAGCCATGACAGAAATTGTTCATGTTCATATTGACGTGAATGATTATAGAAAAACTGTCCTAAATGCCAATCTGAAGTATGAAAAAAACGAACCGTCATAATTTTACCCTATGTTCAGATGAACATAGTAGCGAAATTTAGAAGTGAAATTCTAGTTTTATCGGTTTTTAACAAGAAGAAGTGTTGAAAACATAAAATATGATGTTAAAAAATAAAGACCGACGATTCGAGTGATGATGAAATCGTCGGTCAAGGATGCTTATAACAAAAATTTTGGCTACTATTTCAAAATTCATGTTCAAGCGATGAACTTATTGCTCTTAGGGATGTCGCCGAAAATATTGTGGATGCCAGTACAATTTCACGGTTGCGACAAACCTTATACTTATATAACGCTATGGGATGTAGAATGGTTGACAATAAAATGAAAAAAAAATCATTTTTTTTTATACTGAGTTATTCAAATTGTTTGAGTTAATGTCATGGTCGTATTAACCCGTTATTTTATTTGGTTTTTTTTTCTACTTTTTATTTTTACCTGTATTTGTGGTGTGATTGCTGCGTTATTACCACAGGGCGTAGGTGGCATTTTAACAGTGATTCCTTTTCTTATTGCAATGGTATGGGTTTTATTTAAATTTATAAAGCGAGAAAAAAGAGCACCTAACACAACCGAAAGAAAAAAATTAGTTTGGGGGATTAATAGTATTTTTTGGTGCTTTAATTTATTGTTTGTATTTTTAGGTATTTTTCTTTTCTCTAGAAATAGTCCAGAAATTTGGGAAATCTTTACACTTTACTTGCAACAACCAAAATTTATGCTGACCATTGCGATTTTATTTTTATTGATTGCAATTCCGTTATGGGTATTAACTTATTGGTTTTATGGTCCTCAAGCCATTCGTATGGCCAATAAATTGCATCATTCATAAAATATGAGTGAATATATGTGCACAAAGAGTAAGTATGATTGGTATCGATATTTTTGAAAGTATGCTTATGATTAAATTAGATTCATACGATAGATAAATAACGCAATAAATAAGATGTAATAAATGAATAATTTGAGTTCGATGATATGCATAGCCTATTGATTGAAAGTCGGCTATGCATTGGATAGATCATGTTGAAAAGCTAAGTTTGTGTACATTTAACTGATAATTGCATCAGCTTGATGAATTAAACGAGTAGGGGCGTAGACTGCTGCATTTTCAATGGTGGGTAAATTAAACATTAATTGTTTTAGGAGTTTAGCAGATGCTGGTGCCATACATAGTCCATTACGAAAATGTCCAAAGTTTGCCCAAAGGTTATGAGTTTGTTCAATTTTGCCAATATAGGGAACACCTGAAGGTGAGCTTGGTCTTAAACCAGCCCATTCCTGTACTATTGGAAATTTTTTAAGCTCAGGAATCATATCAAAACAAGCACTTAAAATATCTTGTTTGATTTTAGCATCAGGTTCAGTGTTAAAACCGACTTCTCGCATACTAGAACCACAGACAATATGACCATCCAAACGTGGAATAAGATACATCACCTTATTCATACACATGGTCGGTAGCCAGTTTTCAGGGGTTTTAAAGAGTACCATTTGTCCCTGTACGGGCTGAACAGGTATTTCTTTTTGTAATTGCTGCGCCCATTGTTCGGACCAAGCACCAGTGGTCAGTACAAAATGATCGGCTTGAAATATAGTTCCTTGATGATTGCTAATAGAATGAACGATGCCGTGTTTTATATTTAACTTTTTAATTGGGCAATATTCATGGAATGTTACTTTAGGGTGCTGTTTTAAATAGGTGGTAATTGATTTTAATAAACGTGGATTTCTGACATTCGCAAGATGCGGGAAATAAATTGCCTGTCGGTATTTAGGATGCAGATGTGGATTGAGTTGTTCAAGTTGTTCGTGTTGTAAGTATTCAGCATGTTGAACAGGATTTTGATGTACATGTGCATAATTCAGTCCGATCTCAAAATCATCTTCATCTAAAATAAGCATGCCTGTTTCATGAATTTGGAAATCAATTTTTGTGATTGGTTGAAGCTTTTGATTCCACTCTTGATATAAAGGCATGGCATGTTTAGCAAGATCATTCACAGCTTGTGAATAACGCCATGGATACATTGGTGAAAGAATTCCGCCACCCGCCCAAGATGCTGCTTTGGCTACTTGTCGTTGATCAAAAATACTCACGGTACAATCTTGTTCTAAGAACTCTAAAGCAGACATTAAGCCATTAATGCCTGCTCCTAGAATGGCGATATGCATGTGCACCGAAATCCTTTTCTTATTTCATTTGTTTTAATTGAATTGCTGCTTCTTCAGCAAAATAAGTCCAAATGCCATCTGCACCTGCACGGCGGCAGCTCATCAACGATTCAATAATGGCACTTTCTGATAACCATCCATTTTGAATTGCACCTGCAAGCATGGCATATTCACCGCTGACTTGATAAACAAAGGTTGGAATTCCAAAATTATCTTTGACTTCACGGACAATATCGAGATAAGGCATACCAGGTTTAACAATTACCATATCTGCACCTTCTTGAATATCGAGGGCAATTTCATGCAGGGCTTCAGCACGGTTGCTAATATCCATTTGGTAATTATATTTATTGCCCCCTTTGAGGTTGCTTGATGAACCCACTGCATCACGGAAGGGTCCGTAAAAACTTGATGCATATTTTGCTGAATACGCCATGATACTGGTATAAATAAAATTATTGGCTTCTAGTGCTTGGCGAATTGCACCAATACGACCATCCATCATGTCGCTAGGTGCAATGACATCTGCACCTGCTTCAGCATGGCTTAAAGCTTGTTTGATTAAACAGTCAACGGTTTCATCATTGAGCACATAGCCAGTATCATCGATGATGCCATCTTGACCATGTGTGGTGTATGGATCTAAAGCCCCATCGGTGATTAAAACCATTTCAGGTAATTCTTTTTTTAATAAACGAAGTGTCGTTTGAACAAGACCATCTTCATGCCAAGCAGCTTCTGCGGTTAAGCTTTTATCTTCTTGTGGAGTAACTGGAAATAGTGCTAATTTAGATATACCTAATTCAAGTAATTTTTCAGATTTTTTTAGTAATAAGTCTGCCGATAAACGTTGAATGTTTGGCATGCTTGGAATATCTTGAGTTTGGTTTTGCCCAGGCAATACAAATACAGGATAAATAAGATGATCGGTTGTTAAATGGGTTTCTCTAACCATCGCCCTTAATTGGTCATTTTTACGAATACGGCGCATACGGGTAGCAGGAAAAGCAGGACGATTGAACGTATAAGTCATAACAATCTCAATGATCAGTATTAAACTGTGGCCTATTGTAGACGCTTATCTGTGCTTTAGGGCAATACAATTCATTTTTTTATTCAATCAATATTATTTAAGTAGTCAATCATGTCATTAAAGAAAAGTTGGACAGGTAATATTCAATTTGATTCAAATGCTGATTTAAATGTTATTTTGCAACAGCTTTGTCATGCATTTAATCAGTCTCCCTTTTATTCTTTTTGTGGAATGAGTATGCGGGTAATTGATGGTGAAATTGAAGCTTATGTCGAAATGCAAAAGAGTTTAATTGGCAATACCGCATTTCAAATATTGCATGGAGGCGTTGCTGCGACCATTCTTGATAGCATTGGAGGAATTGCAGCAATGGGGGAGCTATATAAAAATGCATCCTCTGAAGACTTTGTAGACATTAGTCAAAAAGTATCGAAACTTGCCACCGTAGATATTCGTGTAGATTATTTAGCACCAGGGCGTGGTCAATATTTTATTGCGCGTGCGGAGACATTACGTTTAGGACGTAAAGGATGTACCATGCGCATGACGATGGTAAATGATGAAGAAAAACCGATTGCTACGGCTATTGCTTCTTATGCATATTGAGTTTATAAATGTGATATGTGTAATATAAAATTAAAATAAATAGAGATTAGACTGCATCTAGACCAATCAGTTACATTATATGTTTTAGAAAAATAATTTTTTATATTTACAATACCTCACGGTTAAATATAAAAGCTTTCTCATCGACACCAAATGGACATATGTCCACCCTTGTTGAACAAGGTGATGCCTGATGACCAAGTGAATTGGATTTTAGGAAACTTCGATGACAGATGTTCAAAATACACCGCCAGATCAAATTGATGATACGCAATTAAAAGCAAAAAGAAAAAAAGCTTTGAGTTTTATTGCACTATTGATTGTAATCGCAGTGATTATTTTTTTGATTTGGAAAAACTTTTTCAATAATACTGTTTCTACTGACAATGCTTATGTGGGTGCAGAGACTGCATCCATCACGTCAATGGTGACTGGACAAGTTGCTCAAGTTTTAGTGAGTGATACGCAGCATGTAAAACAAGGGCAGTTATTAGTTGAGATCGATCCTAGAGATGCTGAAATTGCAGTACAACAAGCGCAAGCAGAGCTGTTAAAAGCACAACGTCAATTCAAGCAAACACAAGCAAATAGTAGCTCATTGAATGCACAAATTTATGTCAGTGATGATGCCATTCATAGTGCAACTGCCCAAGTAGCAAAAGCACAAGCAGATTTAACGAAAGTGCAGGAAGAATATAATCGACGTGTTCAATTACGTTCGTCTGGTGCTATTTCGCAAGAAGAGTTGAGTACTTCTAAAAATGCAGTGAATACTGCACAAGCGGCTTTGGAGGTTGCAAATGCGGGTTTGGCACAAGCGAAATCGAGTCAAAAAGCCGCGCAAAGTAATTTAGATGCAAACCAAGCACTGATTCAAGGTGCAAATGAACATTCCACACCAGATGTGTTGGTTGCTCAAGCACGTTTAAAACAAGCATTACTTGATCTTGAACGGACTAAAATTAAAGCACCTGTTGATGGTGTTGTGACTCGCCGTAATATTCAAGTCGGACAACGTGTTTCTCCGGGAGCAGTGTTAATGTCTGTGGTGCCAGAAAAACAAGTTTATGTTGATGCAAATTTTAAAGAAAGCCAATTGGAACGTGTGCGTGCTGGACAAAAGGTAACACTTACCTCAGATTATTATGGTAGTTCAGTTGAATATACGGGTACGGTTGTTGGTTTTTCAGGTGGAACAGGGGCAGCATTCGCATTGATTCCAGCGCAAAATGCAACAGGGAATTGGATTAAAGTCGTTCAACGTTTACCTGTAAGAATTCAATTAGATCCAAAGGAATTAGTCGAACATCCACTTCGTGTTGGCTTGTCGATGGATGCAACGATTGATCTCAATTCGAAGTAATTCGCCATGAATCAAACTACTGTATTTAGTGATCTAAAGGGTGGTCGCTTAATGCTAGCGGCTTTTGTACTTGCATTGGCAAACTTTATGGTTGTGCTTGATATGACCATTGCCAATGTTTCAGTACCTCATATTGCGGGCAGTCTTGCGGTATCCTCCTCACAAGGAACTTGGGTAATTACGTCATATGCCGTTGCAGAGGCAATTTGTGTTCCATTAACAGGATGGTTAGCTGGACGCTTTGGTGCGGTTCAAACGTTTGGCGTGAGTTTACTTGGATTCACCATATTTTCTATTTTGTGCGGATTATCGACTAGTCTAGAAATGTTAGTGATGTGCCGAATTGGGCAAGGGCTTTTTGGTGGGCCTATTATGCCCCTAAGCCAAATGCTATTAATGCGCATTTTTCCAGTAGAAAAGCAATCTCAGGCCATGGGTATGTGGGCAATGACCACCGTATTAGGACCTATACTTGGGCCAATTTTGGGTGGAACCATTAGTGATAATTGGTCTTGGCATTGGATTTTCTTTATTAATATTCCAGTTGGTTTAGCTTGTGCTTTTGCGGTGATGAGATTATTAAAATCGGCGGAAACCCCAACCAATAAATTGAAAATAGATTTAGGTGGATTACTACTTTTAGTTTTATGGATTGCAGCATTACAGCTCATGCTTGATTTAGGGCATGAACGAGATTGGTTTAATAACCCATTCATTGTAATTCTGGCAATTACAGCATTTGTAGGATTAATTATCTTTACAATTTGGGAGCTGACAGACAAATATCCAATTGTGAATCTTAAAATTTTTAGATACCGCGAATTTACTATCTCAGTATTGGCTCTTGCTTTTGGTTTTGGTGCATTTTTTGGCAGTATTGTTCTGATTCCGCAGTGGTTACAAATTAATTTAGGTTATACCGCAACATGGGCTGGCTTACTTACCGCAACCATGGGGTTTGGTAGTTTAACCATGTCACCTGTTGTTGCTAAACTTGCAACTAAATGTGATCAACGTGCATTGGCAAGTTTTGGCTTATGTTTGCTTGGTGGTGTGACGTTAATGCGTGCATTTTGGACGACCGACGCAGATTTTATGAGTTTAGCATGGCCACAAATTATTCAAGGCTTCGCTATTCCATTCTTTTTCATCCCATTATCCAATATGGCATTGTCGGCAGTACGACCAGATGAAATGGCCTCTGCTGCAGGTCTTATGAATTTTTTAAGAACTATGGCAGGTGCAATCGGAGCTTCTATCGCTGTAACGATCTGGGATGATCATGCGAAAGTTTCAAGAGCGGAACTTGCTGGTTCACTGAATATTGATGAGACTAAAAATACATTAATGGGTATCGGCTTAAATGATCAAGGTGCGATTGCATATATCATTAGTTTATTAGATAAAGAATCTTATACCGTTTCAGCCGATTATGTTTTTTTTACCATGTCTTTAGTCTTCTTTTTTGCAGGTTTGATTATTTGGCTTTGTCCAAAACCGAAAAAAGGTGTTTCTGCTGGGGAGCATATGCATTAAAGTAAATAATGGAAAATATAAATTAAAAAACCGCAGGAATTGCGGTTTTTTACTGAATTGAAGATAGATATTTTGTATTTAAATATTTGATTTAGCCCTTTTTAAGCCATCTTTCCATTGGGCTAAATGAGTCTGGCGTTGATCCTCACTCATACGTGGTTCAAATGCTTGATCCAGTTGCCATGATGAAGATATGTCGGATAATTGCTTAAAAACACCTGCTTTTAATCCAGCAATTGCAGCAGCCCCCCAAGCTGTAGACTCAAGCATCTTGGGGCGTAAAACAGGAACATTTAACAGATCTGCTTGAAATTGCATCAACATATTATTTTGACTGGCACCACCATCGACCCGAAGTTCTTTTAAAGGGTGAGAGAGATCAGATTGCATTGCAGTTAAAACATCTGAAACTTGAAATGCAATAGATTCTAAAGCTGCACGTGCAATATGTTCTTTTGTTGTGCCTCGTGACATGCCACAAAGTAAAGCGCGTGCTTCACTATCCCAATGAGGGGCACCTAATCCTGTAAATGCTGGTATAAGTATCACACCATCGGTATGTGCAACTTTTGTAGCAAGTTTCTCGATATCGCTACTTTTTTGAATAATGCCTAGACCATCTCTTAACCATTGTACGACAGCACCAGCCATAAACACACTTCCCTCAAGGGCATATGTTGGTTGGTTATTTATCTGCCAAGCGAGCGTGGATAAAAGTTTATTTTTACTGTATTGAACTTGGTTCCCTGTATTAAAAAGCATAAAGCAGCCGGTGCCATAGGTATTTTTTACCATGCCAGTTTCAAAACAAGATTGTCCAAATAATGCCGCTTGTTGATCTCCTAAAATGCCAGTAATAGGAATATTTGCTCCTAATAACCCTGTAGCAGTATCTGCAATGTGGCAATCTGATTGAACAATTTTAGGCAGTACTGAACTTGGAATATTAAATAAATTAAGTAATTCATCATCCCATGTTTGGGTTTCTAAATTCATGAGCATGGTTCGGGAGGCATTACTGGCTTCGATAATATGCGTGGCACCTTGTGTCAAATTCCAGACGAGCCAACTATCAACCGTTCCAAAAGCGACATAACCTTGCCGTGCAAGTTCAGCTAATCCCGCTACATTTTTGAGTAACCAAACAAGCTTTCCAGCACTAAAATAGGGGTCTATACGTAAGCCCGTTTTATGTTGTACTTTTTCATTTAAATTTTGTTGAATAAGTTGATTACACCACTCAGTTGCACGACGATCTTGCCAAATAATCGCAGGTGCTAAAGGTCGACCAGTCCGCTTATCCCAAACAATCGTTGTTTCTCGTTGATTCGTTAATCCAATCGCTTTAATGTCTTTTGCTAAAATACGTGCCGATGCAAGGGCTTGTTGTATAACTGCGATTTGAGATGCCCAAATTTCTTGAGCATCTTGCTCAACCCAACCAGAGTGAGGGGTGTAAATTTGTGTTTCGTATTGTGCACTGGCTTGAACTATTCCATGTTCATTAAAAATAATGGCACGACTTGAGGTTGTGCCTTGATCAAGTGCTAGTAAATAACCCATAGTGTATAAATTTTGTGATTTTGCCTGATGAAATCTTAACGTAAATATTTTAATTATCGTATGTGTTTATGCAAGTGAGTGAAAAATAAGCTATGGATATTTTTAGTTGTGTTATACTTAACCCATACTTTGGGGATGTTCTTGGCTTCGACGCTGGTGATGAAACTCATAGATGCATGTCGAGAGCGCATTTTCTCTCGTAAATCAAATTTGCATTTTTTAGTCGCAAACGACGAATCATACGCTCTAGCTGCCTAAGGGCAGCTTGTCCGAATCTCTGAATACTTGTGGTTAGAGAGTCCGACTGAAGCGCACGCACACAAGTCCGTATAAAATCAAGCCTTGGGATTTTGTACTAAATTAAGAGGATCGCGATTTGTATCCTGTTCGTCGGGTCACAAAGAGTTAAAATAATAGACGATATCTAAGCATGTAGTATTCTCGAGCGTAGTGCTGGCGGACGCGGGTTCAACTCCCGCCATCTCCACCAAAATTCAATTCAGAGATGTTCGACTGAATGTAAAAAAGCCTTTAAACTCAATGTTTAAGGGCTTTTTTATTGGCTGTATTATCCGATACTGTCCTAAGCTGTGTGACCCAATATTTGCTCTTGGTGGGTAAATATTGGGAAAATTTACCCAATAATTTTTAAACTTATTAAAGGGTAAATATAGATGAAGCTCACAGATACCGAATGTAGAAAAGCACAGCCTCAAGATAAGCGTTATCGTCTTTCAGATGAAAATGGCCTGTCATTATTAGTCACACCAGCTGGGCAAAAATACTGGAATGTACGTTATACAGTTCATGGTGAGCGTAAGTCGGAGTCACTTGGTCCATACCCTGAACTAAGTTTAAAGAAAGCAAGAGAGCTTGCACTTGAACTGAAATACAAACACTCTAAATCTGTTTTGCACCAAGATATAAAACCATTTTTTAAAGAGGTTGCAGAGGATTGGTTTGAGAACCAAAGAGAAACTTGGTCATCTAAACATATTAGTAATGTGCGAGCATCGTTAGATGAGCTTTATATTTCTCTAGCAAACAAGCGCATTAATCAAATTCAAGCACCAGAAATTTTACAGATTATTAAAAAGATTGAAGCTAGAGGCTCATTAGAGGTGGCAAAGCGTACTTTGTCACGTTGTGGCATGGTGATGAAGTATGCAATTGCACATGGCTATCGATATGATAATCCTGCAAGTGATTTGGTTTATGCACTTAAGAATAAAAAAGTGAAGAATTTGGCTTCACTACCTGAAAGTGAAATGCCTGAGTTTCTTAGACGGATTAAAGCCTATCCAGCAGATGCTCAGACTCACCATGCAATCATTCTGATTATGTTGACTGGCGTTCGAGTAAGTGAGTTATTGCAAGCACGTTGGGATGAATTTGATCTAGAAGAGCGTAAGTGGGATATTCCTGCTGAACGGATGAAGAATGGTTTACCCCATCGTGTACCCTTAACGAATATGATGATTGATGAACTTCAAGCATTACGTTTAACACATAATCAAGATTTGTTATTTCCACACCGTTTAAATAATAAAGAGTCTATGCGTAGTGAATCAATTTTAGCTGTAATTAAACGTTCTGGTTATACAGGTCGAATGACGACACATGGTTTCAGATCACTCTTCAGTACAGTGCTGAATGAGTCAAATTTATTTAATCCTGATGCGATTGAACGTCAGCTTGCCCATGTGCCACAGAACCGCATTCGTTCCGCATATAACCGAGCACAGTATTGGGATGAGCGTGTAAAGATCATGGAGTGGTACGGTAAAAAAATAAAAGAATGGCTCGTTTAATTACGAGCTTTTTATTTCTAAGTTTTAAAATGAATTTTTATCAAATAAAATTTAATAGAAAAAAGGATTTATATATTTTAGTTATAGCTAAATCATATCCTACAGCTACAACACTCGTAAATTAAAGTATTTAATATCAATATGTTAAATATTTTAAAATGTAGCCTAAAACCTCAATCTAGCTATATATACTCACTTTTAAGTTTTCTTTTATTTCCATGATTTTATTTTGAATTTTTTCTTCATCAATTTTTGATATTGATGTCTCTATTTTGTTTTCATCTAAAAGATATTTATAGTGATCAGACTTTAAATATTCTACAGCCAATAATTTCTCCATTTCTTTTATTTTTTTTGATAAATATTCATTTTTATTATTAAGATCATAAATATCTTTATTTAGCTTATCAATTGCTTGATTAAGAATATTGGCCTTTATAAGTTTTGTGTTGAGTTGGATTTTTGTTTGTTCTATCTCTTTTCTATTTAAATGAGAATTTATTAAATTTTCAATCACATTTTCTTCTCTAGAAAGTGACCAATAATTTTTTAATTTTTTAATGTTACTAGCAGTTTGTTGTGAAAACTTATACTGTTTTTTTAATAAGCCCGATTCATTTTTTTTTCTATCAAATCGTCTATATTTTGCTCTTAATTTATTATATTGGTCGAAGGATAAAACTACATAGGATATAAAATATTGTTGTCCATTGTTATAGTTAAAAAGACCACTTAGTTCTAGATTTTGAGTGTTATTTCGGAATGTTATATGGATCCTGTTTTCCTGCTGATTTGGAATGTATTGCAGTATGCCATCCGCATTTTTTGGATCCATCTCTATTTGAAGAAACTTCATTTTTTGATCCACATCAGTATTTAACCATTCCTGCAAACTGATCTCCGGTCTTGACATATGGGAATCCTTTTGTTTGTTGAAAAATTAATATTATATGTTACATTAACATGTATATTAACTTAATATTAACTTAATATTAACTATTTTTTTAATAGTGCTCTTTATGTCAAATCAACAAAAAATTAAAGAATTCAATAAAATTTTCTTAGGTATTGATCACTCATTAGATTCATTTGATAGATTCATCTTTTTTAGGCTTTGGCTGCTGGATCAAGAAATTGAAAAGTTAGATCAGTTAAAGCTAATTGATTTGGTTGAAAGGTTAAAAGTAGGCCGAGAAAAGTTAAAAAAAACTTTAGTAGTTTTATCAAAAAAAGGATTGGTTTATTTACAAGAAGATGATCGAATAATTATCAATAATCTCTTTCATTCACCGTTGAGAACGAAGTGTCAATTATTCGAGTTTGATAGATTTCTTATCTCTAATATTGATAGGTGTAGATATCACCATAAACAAAAATCTATCGAAAATTATTGGAATTTAGATTATAAAGCATGGTTGGTTTTATTTAGCTTAGTCTTATATAGTGATCGACATGGAATTGTCGTTAAACTAGGAATGCACGAGTTAAATATTTTTACAGGGATGGATCGATATTCAATACAAAGAACACTAAAAAAACTATTTGAATTTGGGATCGTTCGCTCGAAAATAAATGGAACGCTTGATAATCAATATCTAAATTTCACATCCGCAATTTACTTTTTGAATTTGTCCCATCCATTATGGGGTGAAAATATAAAATATCAGAATTTTAAATTCACTTATTTCCCAATGGAATTAGATTTACTTGAACAAGGATTGTCAGCCATAAAATATATTACTGATAATTTTAATGGGGATATAGAGAAACCGATATTTGAGACTCTTTTTAAAGACCCAAAAACAAGTAATTATCATTTTAAAAATTTTGATAACTTTGATTTTTTATTAGATTTTTATCCGCAGCATATTTTAGAGAGAGTTAGTATTTTAAAAGCGAAAGAGTGGAAAGAGATTGATTTAAAAAGCACTAATAATAAGAAAAATAATAGTCATCGTTTAAAGTTTGTTTTTAAGTATATTGCTCAATTTTTATCAATGAGAAATAATGGAATAGAACAGCTTTATATAGGCCATATTCAACAAAATATGATGATGTTTAAGAACTATTTTAGAGTCGATAAATTTGAATTGTCTGAAAATATAAAAAATATATTGCCTGAGATACGGCAAACTTTGGAAGTGGGTCAATTTCAAATTTATGCATTTATAAGTCAATTTTTAATGTGTAATGAAATACTGTCTATCGTACAGCGTACACATATTCATTCTCAAATTTCAATTATACCGATACCTATGCTTGATGACGGATTAAATGGCTATATCTTTCCATCTAAGGATTTAAAAGAAAATGAACTTTATAAAATCTCATTCATCGAAGATGATCGACTCTATAAGCGTATTGAAGAGAAACTTGAGATGACTATTGAAAACCAAAAGAAGTATGGATTGTTGCATCCAACGTGTGAAGAGTTGGTTTTTTAAATTAACTTTAGCTCAGGCATAATTTTAGAATTTTACAGGAATTATAGGATTTTTTAATAAGGATAGATTAAAGAATCTATGGAATAGTCAAGCATTACGGAGTTTTGGCTTAGCAGGTTATTAATATTATTAATAAATTAATAATAATACTCTACCAATACCTATACATTCTATGATCTATAACTAACTATACGATACATGCTAGTACATGAATCAATGAATACTCTATATGTGTATAGTGTAAGTATTAGACTGATAACTACAAGAAGATCTAATCACTAAAAAAATACATCATTTGTGTTTGGTATGAAATAAACCAAACACGAGTTAATCATGTTAAATCATAAACAATACCGTTCTATTGATCAGTTTGTTCGTAACCTAGCAACAGGTTCCAAGAGCCAACAGCTTAACCCTACCGATTTACTTCCTGAATTTATGCTTGATTCTAGATACAAATATAGTGAAGCAATTGAGATTTATGCTGAAGTGATGCAGTTGCTTAAATCGAAAAAGGAATATGTATCTCAACATGGCATGAAGGAATATGTATTTGAGTACATTCAAAGCCAAGCGAAAAGAATTACTGATCAAGATGCTGGCTACAGACGTTGTGAAATAAAAAATCAAAATAAGTTACGAGATTATCTGACCAATCTTTTGAATCATTATGCGCGGTTGCTCTTTGTGCGTGTGGATTTTGCGATTAAGAAACAATATCAGCATGAAGTTGATATTGAAAAATTCCAAGGCTATTTACAGGTGATGTCGAATCGCTACTCCAATCAAGATGGCTATTTTTCTGGTTTACAGGGCTATGCATGGGCAATAGAGGAAGGTATGGATAAGGGATTACATTGCCATACTTTGTTGATATTTGATGGAAATAAGCATCAACATGATTTTGGTCTTGGATTACAGATTGGGCAGTATTGGACTCAATTAACACAAGACAAGGGATGTTGTTTTATTTCTAATGATCCTGAGTATAAAAAGAAATTTATTCAGAGTGATACATTGGGTATAGGCATGATTCATCGAGATAATCCAAAAGAAGTACACAATGCCTTAAGTGCTGCTCAATATCTGGTAAACCCTGAAAAAGAGCTTCAACACCTTCGTGTTCGTCTGCCTCGAATGCGGACCTTTGGTACTGGGCAATATGTCACCAAAAATCGTAGAGGAATTGATCAGAAAAAGAACGAGTATTTGCATGGTTTTTCAGCACAGAGCTATCTCTAAGCTTGACGATATTCCTTTAGCTGATTATTCTTGCCCTACTGACCTACATTGTCAGTCGGTTTTGACAGACCGCTATCCTAAGTGCACTAAAAGATCTCTTCTTTTGGTGTGTGCCCTCGTGCTCCCTCTGCGGTAGAACGGGAGGGGGACACCTTCGGGTGTGCTGATTCTTAGGTTCAGTCTGTCAACCCTCTTTCGTTCTGCCACCATAATCAATTGACAGTGATTTGGTAGAACTTCTTGATACCTAAGGAGTCCGCCATGCGAACTTATTTTAAAAATAATTTTCTATTCTCTTTATTTTCATCCATTCCCATCTTGATTTAGTCAGGTATTGGCACATTGTTGTGAATAGCTTTTTAAGTACTTCACAATAATCAAAATTGAATGATGAATAATTAGAGGGAAATCCCGTGTCCTATTTTAATTTGGCTACTGCACCAAAATATCCTTATTTTTCTATTTTTAAGATTCTATGCGTTGCAATACTAACGATGCTATTGAGTGCTTGTGCCCCTAAAGTTGAACGCCAGTTCAAACAAGGTTGTAAAGAAGCAGGAGGTAATAATGCCTTCTGTTCATGTGTCTACGATAAATTAGAAGCACATTACGGTACTCAGACACTCAAAGATATTGAAGATATTTATAAAGTCCCTGCTGACTTTAATGAGCGTGGTCAGGCCTACACGCTGAAATGTATCCATAAATTGAAATAAAAAAATAATTCAAGTATTTAGGATTTTAAACAATGAGAAATTTTATTGGTTTCTATGTCATCGTATTGCTGGGTTATTGGCTTTATTTGATTTATAGCTATCCAGATTTGTATTCTAAAGCCTACCTGTTCGGTAAGGCATTAACGTGGCCTTTTCAGTTGTTGGGTTGGATTTTTTAAAGCTCAACACTGACGATCAGGATCAATTATGGCCCAAATTACTTTTCAACATTTTTTACAACAGACTGTTTTGAGGCATCATCTCAAAGCACAACTCGGTATTTATATTACACCGGATATCCCTTATAAAAAGCGCTTAGGTGCACAATATTATCTACCAGAGCAGATCAATCACTCAGCTATACTTTTACTAGTTGATGACACGGTATTCGGTAGTGCTAAGGCTGGATTAGTTGTAACTGACACAGGATTATATTATCGAGCAGATTTTGAATCGATGTCTCATTACCCTTTTCAAATGTTACAGTCTATTGAAGCTAAGCTGGGCTTAATCAATCATGATCTTATTTTGAATCATCAAATACAGTTAAATTTCACACAGCTTTCAAGCTCATCCATACAGATACTTGCTCAAGTACTCGATGCTTTTCTACAGCAATTACATCATCACGATGAGCACAAGCAATACGTTGATCGTGATGCAATGTCTGTTGTACACGCCTGTAAATTATTCGAATTACAGCCAGAGCAATTGAATAGCCTAACCCTTAAACAGGCATATCGAAAAAAGATAGCAATATTTCATCCTGATCAGTATCACAATTTACCCTTGGCAGTACAGGAGCTCATTGCTGATCATGCTCAACAGCTCAATCAAGCACGTGAAGTATTACAAGAGTGGATTCGATATTCAGAATAAATAAATTTCAGATACATATTACCCAGATGAAGACCGGAAATTTATTTATCGGTCGTACTTATACATTCACAACATGATGATGTTTATTCTATTGCGTTTGGAAAAAACGATTCATTATTTCCATAGTGGGAACAAAAAATGAAAATATTCATTTGGACATTTTTAATTCTTCTTATATCCATATCGACATTAACTGCATGTGGCTCTTCTTCTTTAGATCCAGATACATTTAGTGTAGAAATTTCAGTACAAGATAATAGTAATTGGTGGTCTGGTGCTCAGACTGTTTCAGTATTGATGATCCGTTCTAATGTCGCTGAACAAATAGAGGTCACCAATGTTACGGTCAATAATGGCCAATGTGGTTATCAAAATATAAATTTCCCACGCTATTTTCAAATGGGACAAATCTTAAAATTACAATTGAAATGTCATGTCAATAACGTAGTACAAGTCGATGTAGAAACCACTCAAGGCCAGCTTAGCTACCAGTTTAATTAATAGCTAACAACAGAGAAAGAATTTAAAAGCCATGTCCTGCAAAGGGCATGGCTTTTTTTATGACTGTTTAGAGGAAAAAATAATGAAATTTTGTCCATATTGTGGATCAGAGCAATTAATCCGTATTGATCGTATATCAACAGAAAGTACTGGCACATCTGGTGCTTTCTTTTCTTCAGCCAATATTACTGCCATCTGTACTCAATTAGCACGAGGCATGAAAGTACCTCCATTACTAGGTACAGCAGTAGGTATTGTAGTTAGTGGTGTTGCTTTGGTGATTCAAGAGCATTTTACGCCTAAAAAACTTTCATCCTTCATATCGATGATGTTTTGTACTAGTTGTCAACAAAGCTTTGATTGTCCAAATCATCATGCTCAATCATCACATTCAGATAATAGACTTTAAGGAGATTCTCATCATGGCACATCAAATTGAACAAATGGCTTACGTTGGTGAAACACCTTGGCATGGTTTAGGAAATCAATTGACTGAACATCAACCCATTGAAGTCTGGGCTAAACAGGCAGGTATGGATTGGCGAATTGAATCTTCAGATGTCAGCTATATGGCAAAGAATGAACGTGGTCAAAGCATTATTATGCCTTTTGAAGAGCAACGTGTGCTGTATCGCTCTGATACGCATGCACCTTTATCCGTTGTGAGCCAACGCTATCAAGAGGTTCAACCTATCGAAATTCTAGAGTTTTATCGGGATTTGACTGAACAATCCGGCTTTGAACTCGAAACTGCTGGAGTATTGAAAGGTGGTAAGAAACTGTGGGCTTTAGCACGTACAGGGCAATCTACAGCGTTAAAAGGCAAAGATGTCAGTCATGGTTATATTCTGCTGGCAACCGCTTGTGATGGCAGTTTGGCGACCACAGCTCAATTTACCTCAATTCGTGTAGTCTGTAATAACACCTTAGCCATTGCCCTTAAGGGGGCAAATGCCAGTGCCGGTGTAGTCAAAGTTCCACATAGCACCAAGTTTGATGCGGATAAGGTCAAACAACAACTTGGTCTTTCAGTGAATAACTGGCATGAGCATATGTATGAAATGAAACAGCTGACTCAGCGCAAAGTATCACAACAAGAAGCGGCTGCTTATTTCGACTCCGTGTTTAACAACAGCACAATGGTGATGATTGACGCTGAAGATAACTTGATTCAGTTCTATCGTCAGGTTGCCTCAAATGCTCAAAATCAAGCGAATAAGACGGAACCAAATGGTCGTGCAATGACCAAGGCGATGAACATGTTTAATGGTCAAGGACGAGGTGCAGAGCTTTCGTCAGCCAAAGATACCGCTTATGGCTTACTGTGCGCCATGACTGAGTTTGTGGACCATGAGCGTCGTGCGATGAGTACTGATCATCGTTTAGATTCCGCATGGTTTGGTGCAGGTGCAGGATTAAAGCAACGTGCCTTAGATAACGCATTACAACTTATAGCCTAAGTTATTTGAAAATTACGCCTAAACATTAAGGCGATCTCATAATGATCTGTCTGACATTCGTCAGACAGGTTTTTTTTATGTCGTTTATTTGCATCGCATTCAACGATGAGGAAAAAATCATGAATCCAAATAATATATCAACTCAATCACAGCCAGTACTTTCATCGGGTGCTGTTCTTTCAGAATTGATCACGCATAAAAAAGCGAATTCAGCCAAACGTTTAGTCAATACTAAAAATATGGCTTATCAAGAGTGGCTTGAAGTTAGAAAACAGGGTATTGGCAGTAGTGATGCCGCAACCGCCTGTGGTTTGAACCCTTATATGTCGATGCTTGAACTTTGGATGATCAAAACAGGACGGCAAACACAGTCGATTGAAGATGAAAGTTCTGGTGTTGCTCCACTGTATTGGGGCAAACAACTCGAACCATTGGTCGCTGAGTATTACAGCATGCATACCAATAATAAGGTACGCCGAGTTAATGCGGTGTTACAGCATCCTGATCCTGATAAACATTTTATGCTGGCTAATCTCGATTATGCCGTTGTTGGAACTGATGAGGTGCAAATTCTCGAGTGTAAGACAGCAGGGCAACATGGTATCAAGCTTTGGCGTGATGGTGTGCCCTTGTATGTACTGTGTCAGGTACAACATCAGCTGGCAGTTACAGGGAAACAAGCAGCGCATGTTTGTGTATTACTGTGTAGTCACGAAACCAAGATCTTTAAGGTCTCTCGTGATGAAGCGGTCATTGAACAGATGATTCAGGCAGAGCGTTATTTTTGGGACTGTGTGATAAGCGATACGCCACCTTCTGTCGATGCCAGTACTTCTGCTGCAAAAGTGATTCAGCAATTGTATCCAGCACATATCCCACTTTCAGTTGAGGATTTATCCGAGCTTCCTGAAGCCAATCAATTGTTTGAGCAGTTGATTCAAAGTAAGCAACAGATTGAAGTTCATCAAGAGATTTTTGATCAAAGTAAACATCAGATTCAAATGTTGATGAAAGATGCAGAGCGTGCGCTATTCAAAGCTGGCTCAGTGATTTGGAAACGATCTCAAGACAGTATAAGTTTAGATACGAAAGCTTTATTGAAAGCTCAGCCTGAATTACTCAGCCAGTATCCCTTACATAGAGCAGGGAGCCGTCGCTTCAATATCTATACGGAGTAATTCATCTCCATATTGCTCCAATCCAAAAACAGCAAAGCCGTCCCGTTTGCCCTTCCTCCATCATGGAGGAAGGGCGTGAGAACAGCTTTGCTTCTTCAACATGCCTAAAAAAGAAAGAAATGCGGAACTTTTTCGTCTTTTTGGAGTTACCTCCTAAAAAGAAACGATCTGGTCCCAAGGCAAAAGAGTCATGTAGTCAAAACATATCTGAAATCGATAAAAAATTAATTCAAGGAAATCACCATGATTAAAGGTTTAGCTATTACCCCACCGATTCTAGGGCGAATCAGCATTGGTCGAGTGGTTGAGAAAAATGGTAAACGTGTACCTGAAAAAGATGACCAATTTACCATTACCAGTCAGATCCAAAATAAAGAAGGTTGGGTGAAACATCCTTTAGATGAACAACTACGAGCACAAGCTCCAAACCAAAAACTACGCAGTATTCCTGTACGCATGCTATTTAATGATCCTGATTTGAATCTGCGAGCTGAATACAGTTTATTTGATCGTCAGACAGGACGGCCTGTTTGTGTTGGAAATGGAGAAACCTGTCAACGGATGACAGCACAAGGAGTAGAGCAACATTCCTGTCCATCACCTGATCTGTGTGCTTTAGCGCAAGGTGGGCACTGTAAACCCTATGGGCGTTTGTATGCCAATTTAGATCAGTCAGATGAAATGGGCAGTTTTATTTTTAGAACCACTGGATTTAACAGTATTCGAACTCTCGCAGCTCGATTGCGTTACTACCATGCAGCTTCCAATGGTTTGCTTTCATGCCTGCCACTGCAATTGACCTTACGTGGAAAGAGTACGACTCAAAGCTATCGTCAACCTGTTTACTACGTGGATCTCACCTTACGTGATGGTACAGATTTACAGTCAGCGATTCAAACTGCTCAAGAAATTCATCAACACAGTCAGCAAGCAGGTTTTAATCAGCAAGCTTTGGATCAGGTCGCAAGTGAGGGGTTAAGGAATGCACAGTTTATACAAGAGCCAATGGAGATATTAGATGAGTTTTATCACATTGGGCAGCATGACCAACCTACGATGGAAACAGTAAATGTAGGTTTATCACAACAACTGAAACAATCGGTTCAGCAAGTTAGTTAAGAGAGTTAATTTTTTACGGAAGTCCTTATTCATTTGAGCGAACAACCGCTCGCATCAATGATTAGGAGTAAAGCTCATGAATGCGTTTATCGGTCAAACATTTCAAATGAATCAACTCATCAACATTAAGCAGGTTGTAGAATTTGTAGGAGTAGCACGTTCTACCATCTATGAAATGATGGATGAGAACTCACCTTACTACGACCCTACTTTTCCAAAGAAAGTCAAAATTAGCCAAAATCGTATCGGTTGGTCAGCTTATGAGATTAATCAATGGATTGAAAAAAAGCTTGCTGAGCGTTAATAACCAGGGAGCTTTTGCTCCCTTATTTTTTTGTTTTTTAGTAGACTGAGATCAACCTTTAGCCTAAGTCCTCAATATGAAAACAATAGATTATTACAACAAATATGCAGATGAATTTACACAAGCAACATTAAATGTAGATATGGAAAGCCTGTATCAGCTTTTTTTAGCTGAGTTGCCTGAGTATGTTCACATCCTTGATGTTGGTTGTGGATCTGGGCGTGACACTTTAGCTTTTAAAAATAAAGGCTATAAAGTCGATGCAATAGATTACTCAGTAGGGCTTGTAGAAAGAGCAACCTTACTTACGGGTATTCAAGTGAAGTTGCAGAGCTTTTATGAGATTGATGAGCAAGAGATTTATGAAGGTGTGTGGGCATGTGCCTCTTTATTGCATTGTGAACGTAATCGATTGGTTGAGGTCGTAGGGAAGCTGGTAAATGCATTGAAACCAAATGGCGTGCTATATATGTCATTTAAATATGGTGATAGTGATCGAGACAAGGATGGTCGAGTATTTACTGATTTAAACGAAGAACAAGCGGAGGCTTTACGAGAGCAGTTTGATTATGTTCAAAAAATTAATCAGTGGACCACAATAGATCAGCGACCTGATAGACAAGAAAAATGGCTCAATTTGCTTTGGAAAAAATATGCCTGACTTTATTCCTACGGCACAGGAACAGCTTAAGTTCCTTAAAAACATTCAGCTGATTTTACAATCGGGTAGTTTTAGCAGTACCTATAAGTTTGCTTTACTGATTAGCCTGAGTCGATTGGCAATCGAGAAGGGTGATGACTCAGGTGGTAGTCTATCACTTGAATATACGGATATCGCTGAAAAATTTATTGAGCTGTATTGGAAGCAAGCGGTGCCATATGTGTTTAATGATGAAGGTCAACTGATCTTAAATCAGAACAATGGTAAGCAAGCAGCTATTGTAAATCGGATTATTGATCTTCGGCAGAGTTACTCATCTCTTGGGCTATTAAGACGAGACGCTCTGATATGGTTAAAGTTAGTTAAAGATGTTGCCCGAACTGTCAAAGAGATGCCGGTCCGTTACTTGCAAAACATAAATGGTCAAAATTTTGAGTTTTTATATCAACTTGATCCGTGTAGAAAGCAACTTATTCTTTTACCTCAAGTGATGTATTGCTTAAGACAATTCAGCGAGATCATTGAAGAACTATGTCAGAAACGTTGGATTGATTACATTCGTAAAAACAGTAGCAATGTGCCAATTTTGAATAAATTACCGAACCTTGAACAATTCATGTTTGAGCCGAGTCGAAATCAGTTAAATGCAGTAGCAGATGTATTGATTGAGTTACAGGACTATAAATGTTTCTACTGTAATAAGCCGATGCGAAAAGGTAATTATGCAGTCGATCATTTTATCCCTTGGTCGATGTACCCATCGGACACAGGGCATAACTTTGTGTTGGCAGATTCAAGTTGTAATTCTAAGAAAAGTAATCTACTAGCATCACATGGGTTTTTGCATAAGTGGCAGGAGCGGAATGAAGAACATGATTTGATTATCGTTGATCAAATTTCTGTGCTTGGATTTCTAACAGATAAAGAGCGGTCGCATAAGGTAGCGGAGTGGGCATATGCTCAGGGGCAAGAGAGTAATTATTTCTTTTGGCAAATTTAATTTTTGTTATTGATGTTGTAAAAAGTGTTTAAATTGGATTTGCATTTACAGTATAGTGGATGGTTTTTTATAAATAATTTAAAAATTTCAATGAAATATACTGACCACCAAATAAAGTATTTCGCATGGGAAATAACAAAAAAACGTTCAGCAAGTGATGTTGATCGTTTATCTCAGTCATTATTTGATGCGCAAGTAGATGTGAATCCTCATCAAATTGAAGCAGCACTTTTTGCTTTGAATAATCCACTGAGCAAAGGTGTTGTTCTTGCAGATGAAGTTGGCTTGGGTAAAACGATTGAAGCAGCACTAGTGCTTTGCCAATATTGGGCAGAGCGACGTCGAAACTTATTGATTATTTGTCCTGCATCTTTACGAAAGCAATGGGCGCAAGAACTACAAGATAAATTTAACTTGCCTACGCAAGTTTTAGATTTAAAAACTTGGAATATGGCTCGTAAAGATGGTGTTTATGATCCATTTAAAAATGGGAAGATTTCTATAATCTCTTATCCTTTTGCCAATCGAATGGAACATGCTTTGGCACAAATTCCCTGGGATTTGGTGGTGATAGACGAAGCACATAAATTACGGAATGCACACCGCTCAAGTAATAAAATTGGGAATAGTCTTAAACGCTCCTTGATAGGTAAGAAAAAGTTGTTATTAACAGCAACACCATTACAGAATACCTTAATGGAGCTTTATGGTTTAAGTACGATTATAGATGAGCATTTATTTGGGGATGAGAAGGCATTTCGTTCTAGATATGTGGTTGATGGTGATATTCAATCTTTAAAAAAAAGAATCCAACAATTTATGCAAAGAACTTTGCGTAAAGATGTTCTGGAATATGTCCCTTACACTGACCGCCATGCTTTAACCGTACCATTTACACCTACGGATGATGAGCAAAGTCTATACAACTCAATCAGTGAGTATTTGCAACGAGAGGTTAGCTATGCGTTTCCTCAACAACAAAAACATTTAATTTCAATTGTTTTAAGAAAGCTTTTAGCATCATCAACTCCTGCTGTAATTGCAACTTTAGAAGCTATCCAACAGCGACTGAAAAAATTGCTTGAACAGCAGAGTTTAGATGAAGATTGGCTCAGTAATTTTATTGTTGATGAGGATATGGATGAAGAGTTATTGGATGAATTTGATGAGGAAGTAAGTCATGGACAAATAGATGTTAATTTAATTAAATCTGAAATAGCTGAAATTGAACGTTATATACAGCAGGCTTATAAAATTACAGATGATAGTAAGACTTTCGCTTTACTTTCTGCTATTGAACAAGGTTTTGCTCGTATGTTTGAAATGGGAGCGAAACGAAAGGCTGTTATTTTTACTGAATCTAAGCGTACTCAGGAATACTTGATCGCATTCTTGGAAGCACGAGGACACAACGGAAAAGTAATAGGATTTAATGGCAGTAATACATCTGCAACAAATACAGGTATTTATCAAAAGTGGTTGGGTAAATATTTAGGGACTCCACATGTCACGGGCTCACCAGCAATTGATCGACGCACGGCTTTAATCGATTTCTTTAAAAATGATGCAGAAATATTAATTGCGACAGAAGCAGCAGCAGAAGGTGTCAATTTACAGTTTTGCTCCTTGGTCATTAACTATGATTTACCATGGAATCCGCAACGTGTGGAACAACGGATAGGTCGTTGCCATCGTTATGGTCAAGAATTTGATGTTGTTGTGGTTAATTTCTTAAATGAAAGAAATGAAGCGGATCAGCGAGTTTTGGAGTTACTTAAAGATAAATTTCAATTGTTTGATGGTGTCTTTGGTGCATCGAATGATATTTTAGGAACAGTCGAAAGTGGTATAAATTTTGAAAAACGGATTTCTGAAATTTATGATCAGTGTCGTAGTCCAGAAGAAATCGAACAAAGCTTTAAGCAATTGAGAGAGGAACTTGAAGAGCAAATCAACGATAAAATGAAAAGGACTCAAGAGCTGTTACTTGAGCATTTTGATGCAGATATACATGACTTGTTAAAAGTACAAAAAGAACGAGCTGAACTACAGCTAGATAAAATTAGTCGTTTGTTTTGGCAATCTACAAAATTTATTCTAGAAAAATTCGCTCATTTTCACGACCATAATCTAAGTTTTGATTTAACTAAGTCACCTATATTAACTGCACCATCAGGGAAATATCAGCTTATACGAAAAGGTGAGCGAATTCCTGAAAATACTTTTATCTATCGTTTGACTCATCCGCTTGGTGAATTTGTTTTGGATAATGCCAAAGGATTACCTACACCAAAACAATTCATTCAGTTCGATTATATCCAGTACGGTCAAAAGGTAACGCTACTAGAAGGGTTAAAAGGGCAAAAGGGTTGGCTATCTATTACGGTCTTGAGTTTGGATTCTTTTCAAGAAGAAGAACATATTGTGATCACAGCAATGACTGATGATGGTAAGGTTTTAGATGTAGATTTGTGTGAGCGTTTGCTTCAAGTCAATGCAACTGTATTGTCTGATGTAGCAGACCCGATTCCTGAAATTTTTCAGGCAAATATTGATAAGCAATATCAAGTTGCTTTGAACCATGCTTTGGAGCTTAATGATGAATTTTTCAAAAAGGAACGGGATAAGCTAGAACAGTGGGCGGAGGATAGTTTGCTTGCCGTGGAAAAAATGCTTGAAGATATAAAGTTAAAAATATCCAGTCTTAAACGAGAATCTCGCAAAGCACCTGATATTGAGACAGAAAAGAAATTGCAAGAAGAAATACAAAAAACTGAAAAAGAAAAACGACGCATGCGACAGCAGGTTTTTGATGTTGAAGATGAAATTGCAGATAAGCGTGATGCAATGATTGATGCATTGGAGCAAAGACTACATCGCTCAAGTAAAGCCGAGAATTTATTTGTCGTGAGATGGCAGTTGGTTTAATACCAATTGCTATTTTTTTCTACAAATTTTTTTTATATTCAAAGTTATTTCTAGTATCCTTATCAGTTAATTTTGCCTAAGCAATTTTAATTCGTTTCACCAGAACCTATTTATCATAAGGTTTTGAAAAATAGGAAATATTCATGAGTACTCAGTTTTCTGCACTTGTTTCTAAACTCAAAGAGATTTTTCAAATCAATCGTCCTGATTTGGATTTTGGAGTTTATCGTATTTTAAATGCACGTAGTGCAGAAATTTCAGAGTTTTTGGATAAGCGTTTAAAAACCAAAGTAGAACAATATCTTGGTGAAGCAAAGTCAGGTCTGGATGAAAATGCCATAAAAGAATTAGAGGCTGAGCTGAAAGCAGAATTTGGTAAACGTGCGTTTAATGAGCAAGGGCAACTTATTGATGCTGAAGCAATTGAAAGCGCATTAGGTCAAAAATATATTGCTCTAACCCAAGCTGATGCACATCAAATGACAGATCAGTCACAAGTGTATAGCCATTTGTTGACATTCTTTAGTCGTTATTATGATGATGGAGATTTTATTAGCCAACGTCGTTATAAGGGTGATACCTATGCTATTCCTTACTCTGGTGAGGAAGTCATGTTGCATTGGGCAAACAAAGACCAGTACTACACCAAGTCTGGTGAGATGTTTAGCAACTATCGTTTTAAGTTGAATGATGAGCGTTCAGTTTTATTCCGTTTGGTGAGCGCAGATACAGCGCGTGAAAACCGTAAAGATAACGACAAAGACCGTCGTTTTATTATTGTGACAGAACCAAAGACTTTCATTCGTGTAGATGAAGAAGGTGAAGAGTTTGAGGAAACAATCGTTCCGTTCTCTATTCAAAATAATGAACTGACTATTCTTTTTGAATATGCAACCTTACCTAAAGGCTCTAAGCAAGAAACACTAAATACGGAATCGTATAACAAAATTGTGAGTGCAGATGTTTTAACTGCTGACTGGCTAAATGATTTAGTACAACTTGCACCGACAGAAAAAGAACCAAAGCGTACAGTGTTGCAAAAGCACTTGAGTACCTATACGCAAAAAAATACAGCAGATTATTTTATTCATAAAGACTTAGGTAGATTTTTGCGTCATGAGCTTGATTTTTATATTAAAAATGAAGTAATGCATTTAGATGATGTGGTGAGTACTGATCAATTTATTCAGATTGAACGCCAACTCAGTATTATCAAGTGTTTACGTCAAATTGGTTTAGAAATCATTAGCTTTTTAGCGTCGCTTGAAGATTTTCAGAAAAAGTTGTGGCTAAAGAAAAAGTTTGTCGTTAGTGCTGAGTATTGTATTACTTTAGACCGAGTGGATGAGTCCTTGTATGCTGAAATTGCAGAAAATACAGCGCAGTGGCAACAATGGGATGATTTAGGTTTTAAAGGCACAGATGCAGTTTGGGGAACGATTGATTATTTAAAACAGCACCAAGCTTTGATGGTGGATACGTCATTATTCAGTATTGAGTTTAAAGCGAAGCTTTTACAAAAAATTGATGATTTGGATGCCCAAACAGATGGGTTGATCATTAATAGCGATAATTTTCAAGGAATCAATTTACTAGCAGAGAAATACTATTCTCGATTAAATAGTATTTATATTGATCCACCTTATAATACTGATGCATCTGCTATTTTATATAAAAATGGTTTCAAGAAAAGTTCTTGGGCAACTTTAATGCATAACAGAGTTGAAAAAGCTAAGGACTTATTAAATCAAACAGGTATTATTTGTTTAGCAATTGATGATGAGCAAGTCAGTGAATTGCGCTCTATTGCAGAAGAATTTTTTATAAAGCAGATAGGAGTGGCACCAGTTCGATCTAATCCAGCAGGACGAAAGACGAAAGGTAAATTTGCACCAGCACATGAATATGCTTTGTTTTATGCTAAATCAGAAAATACTGTGCCACTTAGTTTAGATAAAAGTGAGAAATCTTTAGCACGATATCCGAAAGAAGATAGCAAAGGACGTTTCTCGTGGGCAAACTTTATTAGATCTGGAAATAATGATAAAAGAGAAGATCGTCCTAAACTTTATTACCCAATTTTTGTTAGTGATAATGATCAAATTAGAGTTCCTAAAATGGAATGGTCTGATTTGGAGGGGCAATACGTATTACTTGAGCAACCCCTACCAAACGAAACTATTGTTTTTCCTGATGTTAATAAGGATGGAAAAATTATACAAAAAAATTGGCAAAGAGGTAACCAACGAGTTGGAACAGAACTTGAAGAATATAGAATTCGCAGAGATCAGGATAATAAGATTTCAATAGATTTTAAAATTAGAATGGATGTAACAGCATTACCAATAACTTGGTGGGATAAATCTACTTACGCATCTTCTAATTATGGAGCGTTAGAACTCAAAAATTTATTTGGTGAGAAATCTTTTGATTTTGCTAAAGCCCATGACTTAGTTTTAGATTGTTTAAGAACAAGCGGAGCTAAGTTAGAAAATAGTAATATTCTGGACTTCTTTGCTGGTTCAGGTACAACAGCTCATGCCACTATTGCCTTAAATCGTGAAGACCGAGGTAGTCGTAAATATATCCTTGTGGAACAAGGCGAATATTTTGATACCGTCATTAAGCCACGTATTCAAAAAGTAGTGTATTCAGCAGACTGGAAAGATGGTAATCCAACCAATCCTGAGTCTGGTATCAGCCATTGCTTAAAAGTGATGAAACTCGAAAGTTATGAAGATACGCTCAATAACTTAGAGTTGGTGCGTAAAGGTGCTCAACAGACACTTTTAGCCGAGCAACAAACATCAACCAAGCCTGAAGATCAAAATGCTTACAGTGACTATCTCATGCACTATATGCTTGAGCTAGAAAGCAAAGATTCATTACTGAATGTTAAAGACTTCCTCAAACCATTTAGCTATCAAATGAATATCACCACGGATAGCGCTGGTGCGTTTGAACGTAAAAATATTGACTTGGTTGAAACCTTTAACTATCTCATTGGAATGAATGTTCAAGAAGCAGATTATCAGTTAGACAAAGGATATGTACAAATCACAGGTAAATTACGTACAGGTGAGTACACGACTGTTCTATGGCGTGATTGCGACAAAATTGGCTATGCAGAACTCGATCAATTACTGGCAAAACTTAAAATTAATCCAAACGATGGTGAGTACCAATTGATTTATATCAATGGCGATCACAATGTTGCAAGTAAATACATCAGTAAAGAGGGTGAGGAAAAGCAACTCAAAGTCCGTTCAATTGAACAAACCTTCTTAAAGAATATGTTTGAGGAGTAATGTACTGTGGCAAAAGCTCCTCAAGCAAAAACGAAAGCGGTTAAAGTCAATTTCCACGAGCAATTGATTTTAAATAAATGGTTGTGGTCGAAGTTTAATCCGAATCGTTTGGAAGGCATGAAACAACAGCTTGATTATCCTCAGTTTGAGGGGATCGAGTATGAAGGTGATAATGCAGGGCAAACGAAATTCTTTAGTGTGATCAGCAATACCTTGTTTAATAAGCAAGTTGTAGATATCGATGTTCTACGTCGCTATGACTTAAACATTGTGAAGCACTGGCAAAAAATCACGGAACAACGTAATGAAATAGAAGGGCATGTTTTAAACCTAAAATATTTTCAATACCTTTCATTGCTTTTTACAGAACTGTATTTAGATCAATATTTTAATCATCAAGCTGTCATGCTCAATGAGCTGAATGTTGAACTTGAACAATATAATGATGATCAGAAAATTGATGCAGATCAATTTCAGCAATATTTACCTGAAGACCTAAATAAAATTGGTTATTGGAATGCAACGGGCAGTGGTAAAACACTGCTTATGCATGTCAATATTTTGCAGTATTTGGATTATTTCCAAAATCAAAATGGCGATAGCACTTATCCAGACCAAATCATTTTACTTACACCGAATGAAGGTTTGAGTGAACAGCATTTGCGAGAACTCACTGACTCAGGTTTTCAAGCAACTTTGTTCGATAAACAAAAGAGTCGTAATAGCTTGTATCGTGATGAAATTCAAATCATCGATATGAATAAACTGAGTGATACCGACGGTGATAAAACCGTTGCGACCATGAGCTTGGAAGGAAAGAATCTTGTTCTGATCGATGAAGGACACCGTGGTACGAGTAGTAGTGCAGGTGCTTGGATGGAACGTCGAGATATTCTCACTAAAGATGGCTTTAGTTTTGAATACTCGGCTACCTTTGGTCAAGCCGTGAGTAAGGCAGACAACGTCTATAAACGCTTTGAAGATGCCAAAAAACAGAAAGCCAAAATGCTGTATGGTGTGGCTATTAATAAGCTAACCGAAGAACAGAAAAAAAATATTCAGCTTGATGATTTGGAACAGCAAAAATATCGTCGGGAAGCGCTTCGAGAGGTATATGCTAAAAGTATTTTATTCGATTATTCGTACAAATATTTCTATGCAGATGGCTATGGTAAAGAAGTCAATATTCTGAACATGAAAGAATATCATGAAGATGATGAGCGTAATCTTTATCTTACAGCTTGTTTACTATCTTTCTATCAACAGCAATATCTATTTAAAAAGAATCAGGCAAAGCTGGCTAAATTTAATATTGAAAAACCACTGTGGGTATTTGTTGGAAATAAAGTCAATGATGATGATTCTGATATTTTAGCCATTGTGAAATTCTTGGCTGACTTTTTAGATGCTTCTCGTAAGAGCAAGGTGATTGGTTGGCTCAATGATTTGATTACCAATACATCTCGTTTGGTCGATACCAAAGGTATCAATATTTTTGCAAATCGATTTGCACCTTTACACGGTCAAAATGTAACTGATCTTTATCAAGATATTTTAAAAAGTTTTTTTAACGCTACAACCAATCAACGTTTGAATGTAGTACGTATTACGGCGAATAAAGGTGAGTTGCGTTTACAGGTGGGGGAAAGTACGCCTTTTGCTGTTATTAATGTGGGTGATGAAAAAGGCTTATACGATAATTGTGAAGAATCTAGTAAAACGCATTATCTAAATGCACGTACTGATGATTTTGCGGAGTCATTATTTCCGACATTAAATAATGATGATAGTGAAACACATCTTCTCATTGGTTCTCGTAAGTTTACCGAGGGGTGGAGTAGTTGGCGTGTCTCTACCATGGGATTATTGAACATGGGGACAGGTGAAGGTGCACAGATTATTCAGCTCTTTGGTCGTGGTGTGCGATTAAAAGGTGAGAATTTTTCTTTAAAAAGAACACCGAGAGAAATCTATAGTAAGGCTGAATATAAAGGTATGCATTTAGACTTAATGCAAACTATTAATATTTTTGGTTTACGTGCTGACTATATGGAAAAATTCCGTGACTACTTGAATGATGAAGGCATTATTCTGAATCAGGATTTAGTCACTTTAGATTTTCCAACAAATAAAATTAAAGCGCCTCGTTTAAAAACGCTGACCTTGAAAGATGGCTATAAAGATAATCAAGCCAATGGTTTTAAGGCTCAGTTAAAGCTCTCGATGTTTAAAATTCCAAAACAATACGAAGGTAAAATCAAAAAACCTTTTGTCGTTTTGGATTTGTATCCTCGCTTGCAAGCCTTTCATACCGATAAGTCAAAGCGTCAAACAGATGTTAAAGACAAGCGTCAAGAGCATGAGATTTCACCTAAAATCATGTGTATGTTTGATTTTGATGAAATTTATTTGAAACTTCAGCAATATAAGTTCCAGCGTGGATATAGCAACCTACAATTGAATGTTGATGATTTACAGGAGTTTTGTTTAAGACGTATCAAATCATCTATGGAAGACTGGTATAAGCTTTTGATTGATAGATCAGAATTATCTAGTGATGTAGGTGGAATTAAAAAACAGCAAGCTATTCTAACGGAGCTTTTACAATCTTATATGGATAAGTTCTATCATGCGATTAAAAATGCCTATGAAGGGCAGTTTTATGAAGTGACGGAATTTAGCTTAGATGATAAAGATTTACCTGTGCAAATTTGTGAGCAATATACGCTTACAGCGAAAGAAGGTAAAAATAATGAAGCTCAAGAAGTATTTGACCGATTAGAAACATTGAAAGAATTGGTTAGTAAAGGTGATGTTGAAAAATTGGTGCCTTGGAAGGAAGATGGAAGTTTCAGAGCAATTACATTCGATCGTCACCTGTTTTATCCATTATTGGATAAAAAGGATGAAAGTCTTCCGTTTACATGGTCGCCAATGTTGTTTGACTATACGAGTCATACACAAAGTAGTGAAGTAAAGTTTGTTTTAGATTTACAAGCTTTTATCAATACACCAGATGCTAATGATGTTTTGAAAGATTATGAACTCTATTTGTTGCGTAATGCTGATAATAAGTATCGTGGATTGGGTTTTGCTTTAGCTGGTAATTTTTACCCTGACTTTTTATTGTGGTTAGTGAATAAACAAACAGGGCAACAATATTTAACTTTAGTTGATCCTAAAGGCATCAGAAATATGAATCATGACGATGCTAAAATTGAGTTCTATAAAGAGATCAAAAATATTGAGGTTAAGCTTGAACATTCTGACTTAACATTAAATAGTTTTATTTTATCTATTACACCAATGAGAGATATTCTGAATAATACTCTTTCTGAGGAAGAATTTGCTGAAAAGAATGTCTTATTTATGGTAGGCAATGGTACAGTTTATCTTGGACAGATGTTGAAAAAAATACTCCAGCTTTAAGCTGGAGTATTTTTTATGATTATTTTTTTAATTAAATTCGTTAATTGGATGCTATATTTAGGGGTAATGATGTCAGGACTATATGAAAAGCCATTAACAATAAAAGAAGCTGTAAATGCTATTCAAACGAATGATTTTTTATTGCCAGCGATTCAAAGAAAATTTGTTTGGACAAGTAATCAAATTTGTCAGTTATTTGATTCAATCCTTAGAGGATATCCAATAAACTCATTTATGATGTGGGAAATTACTGATGAAGATATTAAGAAAAACTATAAATTTTATGAGTTTTTAACAAGATATTGTCAAAGATTTAATGAGGAAAATCCTCACATCGAAATTAATGCGAGCAGTAAGAATTTTAAGGCAATTATTGATGGTCAGCAAAGATTGACATCATTGTATATTGGTCTATGTAGTACTTATGCTTATAAGCAACCTAGAGTTTGGTGGCCAACAGCTTATGATGAAACTATATTGCCATCTCGTAAATTATATTTAGATTTATCTCAGCCTTTAGATAATGAAGAATCTATGATGTATTATAATTTTAAGTTTTTAACTGATGTTCAATTTAAGCAATTGGATCAGGCACATATAAAAAAATGGTTATGTCTACATGATGTATTAAATATGCCAAATGTAGATTTGGCTGATGCAATATTAAAAGTTGTTTTTCCTGAGTTAGCACGTAGAAATTTATCGACAAATAGTTTTGCTTCGGAAACTCTTTTGAAGTTATATATGGCCATTCATAAAGAGCAATTAATTCATTATTTTAATGAAAAAAGTCAAGAGGTTGATCATGTGTTAGATGTTTTTATTCGGACAAATAGTGGTGGTACAAAACTAGCTTTTTCTGATTTATTAATGTCTATTGCTGTGGCAAATTGGAATGGTGATTTTAGAAAAGAAATAGAAAATCTCACAAACTGGATTTATCAGTCCCAAGATTTGGGGTTTTATATCGAACGGGACTGGATATTAAAAACAGCATTAATGCTCATTGATGAAGATGTCCGCTTTAAAGTAAAAAATTTTACTGCTGAAAGAGTTCAAGAAATACAAACTCAATGGGATAATATTAAAGATTGTATAAAAGAAACATTTAAGTTAGTTAGAAAATTTGGAGTAAACTCACAATCTTTAACATCTAAAAATGCTGTGATACCAATTTGTTATTACTTATACCATAAGCATGATCAAAATGGGAATCCATTATATTTAACAATTAATGATTTATCGAAACAAACTGAGCAAAGAGAAAAAATTAGTCAATGGTTTTATATGGTATTGCTCAAAGGCATCTTCGGCGGGCAAGCTGATTCTATTATTTCAAGTATGCGAAAAGTTATAAAATCTAATATGTCAGAGCCTTTGTTTCCTCTCAGTCAAATTATAAAAGCTTATGAAGCAACAAATAAAGATTTAAGATTTGATGATGTATATATAGAAAATATATTAAATATCCAATATGGAGAAGCTCGTTGTAGAACAGTTTTACATCTATTATTTCCTGAGCTAAAAGCAACAGAAAATTTTCATATTGACCACTTACATCCAAAAGCAAATTTCACTAAAAAAAATATAGGAAATTTAATAAATCATACAGATGAGCAGAGGAAATTCTACTTGAATCCTAATCATTGGAACTCTATTTCAAACTTGCATTTGCTAAATGATTCATTAAATCTTTCAAAAAGTGATCAGTCTTTAGATGTGTGGATTAATAATAATACATGTGGTTTTACAAGTAGAGATTTACTCATTGATGATTCTGTCTCTCTAAGTTTTACATGTTTTGAGGATTTTTATAATGCTAGAAGAAAAGTATTAAAGCAAAGATTTAAAGAGAGAGTATTTGTATTAGAGGATCAAAGTGGATTGTCTTCAGTTATTTTAAGTGAAGATGAGCTAGATGATTTAGAAGTTGAAGATAGTAGTATGGTTTGAAGTATGTGAAATAAAAGGCAGTGATATTAGCCACTGCCTTTTTAACACGGGGTAAATTGGGGTTAAAATCTAGTACTTCAATTTTTATAATGGCTAGATTGCATTAGGTATTTGGGGTGAGTTCAATTGCCACCACCTCAGAATCCCCACCTACACTAGTCTCTAAAAATATAAGTAAATAGATTATTTGTATTAAGAATAACAATAACTTATGATTATTAATTAGTTATTAGTAAATTTTAATTATTATAAATTAAATATTTATTAAAAATCAATATTTTAATATTTTTGAAATGATAGGGTGGTAGTGGTGGAAAAAGAAGCACAACAGGATATTAAAAAATATTCCATGCAGATCGATTCTACTTCAGCGTTGAACCTAGTTTTACAGCAGAATTCGGTTGCTCTGATTCGAGAAATTCTCGTATCTTCGAAAGAGGTACTCTCTAGCTCCCGCATTATTATTAGGTCGAATCCTGAATATTTTAAAGAACATGTGATTAATATTGCTTATTTGGATGCGGATCAAACATTAGCACTAGAAAAGCCGAAACTTGTTTTTGATATTCAGTTTTTACAAGAACTACCTGAGAATTTAAAAGGGCAAATCGAAATTATCTGGTTGACAGATCAAGATCAAATTTTGGATGATAAAGTGATTGAGATTGATTTGCTGACAGTTGACACATGGGGCGGTGAACGCCAGCCTATTGAGCTCCTTGCCAGTTTCTCACAGCCAAATGCTACTGCTCTCAGCCCTGTTTTAGTCAGTGCAAGTGAAATATTAAAAAGTAATAATGCAGGATCATTAAATGGATATCAGGATCGTGACAGAGATTCTGTTGTATCGCAGTTACAGGCTATATGGGAAGCTCTACTTCAGCAAAACCTTCATTACATCGTAAACCCAGCAAGTTTTATTAAATCAGGACAGCGCATACGCCTACCAAAACAAATTTTTGATGAGAAATTGGCGTGCTGTTTAGATACCACATTATTGTTTAGTGCATTAGCTGAGCAAGTTGGTCTTGATACATTAATTGTGGTTGAAGAAGGACATTCTTACCTAGGGGTATGGTTGAATGAAACTCCTAATGTAGATCTCATCATAGATGATATCCAATCATTAAGAAAAAGATACGATCTTGGCGAGGTGGTCTTCATAGAGACCACATTGCTCACCCAACAAGCTAAATTTACTGCTGCACTCGAAACTGCTAAACAATATATTAAAGATGAAACCCGTCAACATAAATTTTATCTTGCAATTGATGTGCGGCAATCTCGCTTACGTGGTATTAAACCGCTCTCTATTCACCACGAAAAGAAAAACCATTTGGATCACTCTGAGATCGAATGGAGTGCAGCATCAATTCCTGTATATGAAGTTGATCAACCTGTTGAAACAAAAACGACACGTGTTGATCGCTGGTTGAGAAGGTTGTTAGATTTAAGTCTTCGTAATAAGTTATTAAATTTTAAAGATAATCGCTATAGCATACCTTTGCACTGTTCAGAAATGACGTTAGCAAACTTAGAAGATGCATTAGCAAACCAAGAAGGGTTTCTGTTTAAAAGTGTAGATAGTATTTCACTGAAAGATGTTCAACGAGATAATGAAAAAAAGCATATCAATCAGTATGTAGATGAGAATCTATCTAGAAAGTTATTATTTAGCCCACTTGAGACCCAAGTATTAGAAAAACGTTTAATCGAAGTATATCGAGCGTCACGAACAGCATTAGAAGAAGGTGGAGCGAATACTTTATTTCTTGCAATTGGTTTTCTTGAATGGAAAGAGTCGGAGCGCTCTAAAAAAACTTACAGAGCACCATTATTATTGATACCTGTGCAAATTACGCGTGAAACTGCAAAAACTGGGTATCGGTTATTTATGTATGATGATGAGCCTCGTTTTAATGCCACGCTGTTACAGCTATTAAGACAGGATTTTGAGCTCGATATAGCAGGGCTAAATCCATTGCCAACGGATGATGCTGGTCTAGATGTAAATAAAATTTTGCATATTGTACGTAAAGCTATTGTCAATATTGCAGGGTGGGAAGTAAAAGCTGAGGCTGCTATAGGGCAATTCTCATTTTCAAAATACTTAATGTGGCTAGATCTAAATACACGTCTAGAAGAATTAAAAAATCAGCCAGTCGTCAATCATCTGATTGAAACGCCAAGAGAGCCTTTCATTAAGCAAGATGAGTTTCCTCAGTCAGAGAAACTTGATCAAGCTTATCAACCTCAACAGTTATTTACTCCTCTGTCATCCGACTCATCTCAGCTGTCTGCAGTGATGTCAGCAGCTTTAGGTAGAACTTTTGTCTTATCAGGGCCACCGGGAACAGGTAAATCTCAGACCATTACCAACATGATTTCTCAATGTTTAGCGGATGGGAAGTCTGTACTTTTTGTATCGGAAAAAATGGCTGCTTTAGATGTAGTATATAGACGACTAACTCAGGTTGGGCTTAGTGAGCTTTGTTTGCAGTTGCACTCATCAAAAGCTCAAAAGATGGAAGTTTTAGATCAGTTAAGAGAACGTGCTCAAAAAAATAACGATCCGTACTTTCTCACCAATCAAGCTAAAAATACAGACTGGAAAAAACTTTCTGATCGATTAGTCCAAACCCGTGATGAATTAAACCTACATGTAAAAAATTTACATAGCCAGCATCAGATAGGCTGGAGTCTATATACTGCGATGAGTGATGAGTTGCGTTATCGTGAAACGCTAACCTTACGCTTGCCTGATATTGATATTGCCAATTTAACAGCTGAAAAGCGTGAAGAGTTAAATCAAATTGTTGTACAGGCTGTGAATCAACGTCAATTAGTGTCTTCAAATATGGTCGAAGAGCTAGAAGGCTTTGGTGAGGGTTTATCTGAACAAGTCTGGACATTAGCATGGCAAGAAGAGTATCAGCATGTACAAGATCAGATTGGGATTCAAGTCAACAATGTAAATAACTTAATACATGAATGGAATGAAGCTTTTGGCTTCACTCAAAAAGCAAACTTAAATGAAATCAAAAAATATTTTAAGGTGTTTCATTCAATTGTAGGTTTAGTTCAGCGCACTGATCTAAAACTGCTTGGGTATATTAAGGAGGTTGATCTTAATACCATTCGTCGTTGTAAGAATTTAGTTGAAGACCTGAATGGGCAACGTTCTAAACTTGTAGGGCAATATAATGATGAAATATATAAGGTAGAATTAGATCAGCTGATGTTTAAATGGCGTGAAGCTGAGTCTAAGATTTTTCCATTTTCATGGTTTGCTAAGTTTCAGCTTAGAAACCTGATGAAAATATATCAAGTCAATTCGAATCGCCTTACAGCACTTGCAGTTGCTCATGATCTGCCAATTTTACAGCAGATTCAAAAGCAACAAAGAGAATTCTCTGAAATAGAAAATCAATGCTCGAATCAATTCGGGGAGTATTGGCAAGGTGAAAATACACCTTGGCAAACATTTGAAGATGCTTTCAATCAGTGGCAAGAATTTAAAAGAATTATTGCTAGTAATCTAGAGGATAAAGCAACTTTATTCAAAGCGCTGGAATTTAGTAAAACCCATAGTTTGGATGAGCTATCTTCTCATGTACAACAATTGGAAGTTTTGTTGGATAAGTTGCTTAATGATCATCAATTACAGCCTGACAAAGAACGTACCTCATATGGAGATATTGACTTTGAGGATATTCTTTTCAGACAGCAACAGTTGCAACGTTCAAATAAATCTTGGCGAAATTGGCTGAATTGGCAAGTTATTAAGAATAGGTTATTTAAAGAAGGCCTCAAGCCTTTGGCTCTTGAATTGTTGAAGGAGGAAAGAGATCCTGATACGGCTTTAAAAATGTTAAATATAAACTTAGCTCGACAGTGGATTGTCTATCAATTTAGTAAACATCCTGAGCTTAATCAGTTTAATAGTGATGAGCATGAGCAAAAAATACAGTCTTTTGCAGAACAAGATAGAGCGCACCAGTTAGCAGCGAGTCAGGAAATCATTCACCGTTGGAATAAGATTTTTAGTGAGCAAGATAAATATAAGGTGCAATGGACTTTACTAAATAAGGAATTAGGCAAAAAGCGTCGACATTTACCAGTTCGTGAACTGATGAGACAGATTCCAGATGTACTTGTTGGACTTAAGCCATGCTTGCTTATGAGTCCTTTATCGGTCGCTCAATATCTTGATACTCAAGCAAAGTTCGATGTAGTAATTTTTGATGAAGCATCACAAATTCCAGTTTGGGACGCAATTGGGGCACTCGCAAGAGGAAAACAGTCCATTGTTGTAGGTGATAATAAACAAATGCCTCCGACAAGCTTTTTCGGAAAAGGTGATTCGGATGAGGAAGTTGATGAGGAAATAACTGAGGATTTAGAAAGCATTTTGGATGAATGTCTTGCTGCTCAATTACCAGAGCTAGCTTTAAATTGGCATTATCGCAGTCGCTATGAAAGTCTGATTCAATTTAGTAATCATAAATACTACAAAGGTGGGTTATTTACATTTCCTGCACCTGTAGCGAAAGATACAGCGATACAGTTGCATATGGTCGATGGAGTTTATGATAAAGGTGATACGCGTACAAATTTAGGTGAAGCTAAAGCAATTGTAGAGTTTATTATTCATCATCTGAAATCACAGCTTGGTCAAAATAGCCCTTTAACTCTTGGTGTTGTCACCTTCAATATGACACAACAGAAGTTAATTGAGGATTTACTCGATAATGAATTGGCAAAATATCCTGAATTAGAAGCGCTTAGCAAAGCTGGTATTGAACCGCTCTTTGTGAAAAATTTAGAGAATGTACAAGGTGATGAAAGGGATATTATTATCTTCTCAATTACCTATGCCAAAGATCAAGATGGTCGGTTATCAATGAACTTTGGTGCATTGAATCGTCAAGGAGGACAGCGGCGTTTAAATGTGGCAATTACTCGTGCTAGGCAGGGTTTGCATGTTTTCTCTGCCTTGAGTCCTGAGGAAATTAATTTAGCACGTACCAATAGTGAAGGCGTTAAAGATCTAAAAGACTTCCTCATCTTTGCTCGAAATGGACAACTGCATTTGAGTGAAGTTGATCATAAGAAAAAGCAGATGAAAAAAGAGTTTATACAATATCTTCAACTTAAGCTTCAAGAGCTTGGTTGGAATGCTGATCTTAGTGTTGGGCATGGTGAAAGTGGTGTCGATCTAGCTATCAGGGATGATCAAAGAGCTGGTAATTACTTGGCAGGTATCATTGTTGATGGAGAAGGGTATGCTCAAGCAGCAACAGCAAGAGATCGGGATCAGCTTCGACCAATTGTCTTGAAGGGATTAGGCTGGGAAACGATTTCAGTTTGGAGTGTAGATTGGTGGTTGAATCCTGAAGATAACTTAAATAAGCTCGACCAAAACATAAAAATTATTGAATCAGAAAAAAGAGTTGCTTAACTAAGGAGAATATAATGGGTTTATCTGTTCAAAATATTGCATTCAAGGTATGAAAACGGACGTTGAGGAAAATGAAGTTTCTTTTGCCGCAAAAGCAGATGTCATAGTAGAAATTCAGTGGGGATGTTGAAGGTTTGTAAGCATCCGCTGAACCCCGTTAAAACTTTGCGATGGGGTTCATCGGATGCTCACCTATTTAATTCAATGAATCATGAATTTGGTATCTAGTATTGCGCCCACCACCTTCTAATTTCACAATACAGCCTTTTTCTAATAAATCAGTAAGGTGACGAGTGGCTGTAGCTTTGCTTACTTTCGCAACTTTTTGATATTGTGCTGCACTGATACCATGTTCAAAGCCATTTTCACCACCATCTAGCAGTCTGTTTAAGACTTTACGTTGTCCTTCGTGGAAGTCAATTTCAGAGTATCTTTTCCAAAAATTACTTTTAAAAAGTGTTCTGTTAATACGTTTTAAAGTCTGCTCTAGACTTTCATTGAGAGCTTCTAAAAACCAAACTAGCCATTCAGTGATATTAGAATCACCTTTTTGAGTGGCTTCAAGTACCTCGTAATAGCTTTTCCGCTTATTCAAAATAACAGGTGACATTGCGTACAGTCGGATACTTTGTTGATCCATTTGCGCTAGGGCAAGGTCGGTTAGTGTTCGTGTTATACGTCCATTACCATCGTCAAAAGGATGGAGAGTTACGAACCACAGATGAGTAATACCTGCTCGAATAATTGGATCAAGCAAATGATTGGATTTACTTGCATTAAACCATTCAATAAATTCATTCAGTCGCTGCTCTAGCCCAATTCGTGGTGGGGCTTCAAAATGTACAGTTGGATATTCAATACGACCAGAAACCACTTGCATTGGCTCATGTCCACGTAGTTGACCAACACGAATCCGTTGCATTGTCCAATCAGTTTCATTAAAGAGCCATTGGTGCCATTGTAATAATCTTTCAATCGTCAAACCTTGGTTAAAGTTATTAAGTGCATCGAACATAATATCTGCCAATCCATCAGAACGTTCAGAGCTTGGATAAGGCTGTTCTAGAGATACACCTAAGCGTTTTGCTAAAGATGATCGTAAGGAGTAGACATTGAGAGTCTCATTTTCAATAGCAGAAGAGGAAACAAGATTAGCAATTAAGTTATCCAATGCTAAGTGTTCTTTTTCAGGATTATGTTGACTTTGCCCGAGTAAAATACCGACCTTTTGATGAATGTGTCTCGTTAGAGGAAGGATCTTATGGTCATCCCATGTGAAGGCTGTCCAGTTAACTTGTTTCCATATCCAATCATCATACATAATGATTACTCTTTTACTTGAATAATGTGATGAGAATATAGTGTATATTCGGCTCAAATGGTGAGTCAAATAATTATGATAAACAGCTCATTTAGATTTATAATGGATAAACAAAATTTATTCAGTAGATTGGTGACAGTCTAATCTTTCAATTCCGTTAAAAGATTGGATAAGTTTAATTTATTTATATTTTTCAAATCTGTCGTAAAAGCGGGTTATATCCCTAAAACAACCTGATATGGTTTAAACCCTTGTAGTACAGCATCAGCAACCAAATGAATAATAGGCTCTGTCTTTCCATAAGCCATCCATTGATCTATGGCTCTATAGTAGGCTAAGCGATTTTCGACTGTAATCACGCAAGGAGGGTATCCAGCTTTGAGCAACTCAAGGTTCATCAAGAGACGCGATATACGTCCATTGCCATCAGTGAATGGATGTATGCCTAAAAAATCTGCGTGTACTTTAGCTGCACGTTCAATAGGATGTAGCTTATGCGCCTCAGTATTGTACCAATCGACTAGCTGAGCCATTTTGTCATTCAATAATGTATAGTCGGGCGGCGTAGTTGTGGCACCTGAAATTAATACGTTTTGTTGGCGATAACGCCCTGCATTGTCATCATCAATATTTTTTAAAATGAGTTGATGGATATTGCGAATTTGCCATTCAGAAAATGGTTCTTCTTTTCTAATAATATTTTCAACGTAGTAGATAGAATTTCTATGATTGATTGCTTCAAAGTGCGCTCGTAATGTTTTTCCACCAACCGTGATACCTTCCAAAACGACTTTGGTCTCTAGCAATGTAAGTGAATTGCCTTCGATTGCATTTGAGTGATATGTCCAACGAACAATAAGATCTTCTTGTAGATTTTTTACAATTGCAGGGGAAAGAGGACGATGCTGATCTAATTTTGCTTTTAAAGCATCAATATTTTCAAACATAACCTAAACCCTGAAGATGTACTTCTGAATGATATATGAAAAAAAAGAAACACATAAAGGTAATGATATAACGTATTAAATTTACATTGAGTTTATACGTGCTACAATCAGTACCCAAGTTCAAATCCTAAAGCTGACTTTGAACAAAATTAGTTTTAGGATTCAATGCATTAAATCTAATTTGGGTAAAAATTGGGTACAGAATTTTATAAATAATATAAAAGCTTTTTAAAATTAGAGGTTTAGGTTTTGAATTCAATTGACGCCATCTCCACCAAGATTCTTGTTATAAATCAACCACTCATATTAAGTGGCTTTTTTATTGCCACATATTTGCCACATTTTTCATTCCAAGAGCTTTTGATTTCGAAATGTTCAGGCTGGAGCAGGGCGAATTTTCAGAGCAATTACAGAGAGAATTTCAAGAGAACTTGAAAGTCCAATTGCAAAAGCAATTAATGACAGTATTCAATCAGCTGGATTTAAAAACGACTATCGCAAACTTAGTGAGGATAGAATTGCAGCCCGTTCAGCAAACCATAATCGAACAGCAATCAGATCTCAGGGCAGCACTCTCGAAAATATTGCAATTTCAACCACCAATAGACTTTTACGAAGATTTGGAGACGCAAAGCAAGTAGATCAATACGCTTGGGAAAACTGTAGAAGGCTTAATGACCTTAATCAAAAACTTGAACAACTAAAACCTATTGTTGCTCAAATGCGATACAAGCCTAAGCCAGCAACAGTCTAGCAGTTAAGATTTGATGGGTTTTATCCTGGTTATGTTAGAGCTTACCAAGAGTTGTCAGCACAGCAACAACAGGCTTATCAGAATGAAAAAGCACTATGGCTGATTGAGATCACAGAGCAAAAAATGGAAAAACTCCTAGCCTACATGACTGAAGCCAGAAGAAATATTGATCGTAGTGACTATGCAAGGATTGGGGAAATCATCAAGAATGATGAAAGGATGCTGAACTATCTAAAATGTGATTCAGTCTTATCCCATAAAAATGATCATCTTGAAGCTCAAAGAGCTTCATATCTTTCGTGCCTAAAAAACTTTGATGAAATCAAGGAACGAATTGAAGCTGTTAGGTCTTCAACTCATCAAAGTTCTGATGAAGTTCTATCTAAGGTTACGCAGTACAGTTATGAGCCAGAACTAATACCTAAACAAAAGAATGAATCAAATGCCGATTTTGAATTTTAGAAAATTCAAATCGTGTAAAAATACTGCACTATTACCAACAACTATATAGTTGTTGGTAATAGTAGTAATTGGTACATAATTAGACTTAATGCCTCAACTTAAGGAAATGATCTTAAACGAGCATTCTTAAACAAATATATAGAAAACAGAGAATATCTTTTGTGAAACTGTCTAAAGAAAAAATAGTACGAGAAGAGTATGCAAAATTTGAGAAGGGAAGAATATTTTCGATTTCGGATTTTAGTGTTTATATAAATGATAAAAAGCTTCGCTGGATTCTAAGAAATTCTTTCGAAAAAGGTGAAGTCATTACAGCCTTTCCGACCATTTATTACAAAGTAAAAATGAATAGCTTTTTTCCAGATAAAATCTTATCTCCTAGTATCGTGATTGCACTAAAAGCTTTAACGAAACGGGCTGGGCAAAAGTTTCAAGATGAGGGTGGAAGGGCAGCTAATCTATTAGGGCTAAGTACACAAGTGCCATTAATCGATGTTTTCTATACTGATAAAAATTCTAAAGAATTTCAATTTTTTAGTTATACGGTTCGGTTTATTAAAACCCGTTGTCATGATGTATTTCAGTATCCTTATGAGCGTGTAGGTTGGGCAATATCAACATTGTATTATCTTGGACCGCTTATTTTAGATCAAGCGTTAATCGTAAAGAAACTTAGGAAAGGATTGACGAAAGAAGAATATCAATGCCTTCTTAATGCAAAGAAACCAAGTTGGATGCAAAAAATTTTAGAAAATTAATTTTTTATATGAATTGGTTTTATATAAGTCTAAGTAAATATAGAGAGTTGTTGACTGTACAGGTTTTTTCACAATCTTCTATTCTTTACATGCTATAGCAAATAATTTACTTTGTGTCAGAGTATATGAATGCATGGTTGAGAATTGAAAGTAATGGCAAAAGCATCTGAAAAAAAGAATGATAAATCATTTGAAGAGGCACTTTGGGATGCTGCGAATAAATTGCGTGGTAGTGTTGAATCGTCTGAACATAAACACATTGTTCTAAGCCTAATTTTCTTAAAATTCATCAGCGATACTTTTGAAAAGAAAAAACAGAAACTCATTGAAAAAGGTTATGAAAAGCATATTGATGTAGTTCAAGCTTATACAAAAGATAATGTGTTCTATTTGCCAGTTGAAAGTCGTTGGAGTTTCATTCAACAAAATGCAAAGCAAGAAGATATTGCGCTTAAAATTGACACGGCTTTAAGTACTATTGAAAAGACGAACCAATCTCTGAAGGGTGCATTATACTCCATTTATTTGGAAGTAATCTTCAGGTTGTAAAATACAATCAAACGGCTTTACCGTATTTTCATAAATAGGAAAAGCAAAAGAGATGAAGCGATTATACCAATCGTCCCATTCATCTCGAATTTTAGTCATTTGTTCTAATATCCATTTATTCACGTCTTTAGATGAATTAGGCCGATATTGAAAAACATGAAAAACATGAAAAACATGAAAAACATGTATTAATAGGTAGTCTTATCTTAGGGAACTTTTTATTGATTATAGTTCCCTTAATAATCATAACTATTCAACTATTCCGTCTAGGGCTGGATGGGGAAAGGGAAATGACTTTGTCTTTAACTAACCACTATAAATAAAATAAATAGCGAAAATAATAATGATAATCACTATTATTTGTGATTTTTTATTTGTACTATTGCCTTTATTTTTTGTTACTTATTTGAAATGAACAAATCACTTTATAAGGGGAAAGTAATGGCTGAATCACTTACATTTATTCAGGAGCCATTAGCTAAAGCGATTAAAACGATACTATTTTTAAGTATTTATACCAGTCCAATCATCACTACAGTTGCTTTTGCGAATATTGAAGCGGTACTTCCTACCATTACAACATCAGCAAGCCAAGAAAATGAAACTAGTTATAGTGTTAAAAACTCTAAGAGCTCTTCCAAATTAAATTTATCACTAAAAGAAACGCCACAGTCGATAACCGTAATTACTCAGCAACAGATTGAAGATCAAAATTTAAAAGATATTGATGCTGTTCTAGAACAAATGCCTGGTGTGAGTAAAATCCAATTCGGGAGTAAGGGAATTGCATATACCACTTATTATTCACGTGGTTTCCCAATTAATAACTATCAAAGAGATGGTATTCCTACTTCGAGTGCTTCTTTTGGTGGAAGTGATTACGTCGGTTTGGAAGATACTGCAATTTATGAGCGTGTAGAAGTGATCCGCGGTGCAACAGGACTGACTAATGGGTCAGGAAATCCAAGTGCGAGTCTAAACTATGTGCGTAAAAGACCAACTTATGAAAAACAAGGGTCTATAAATGTTCAAGCAGGATCATGGGATAATTATCGTAGCCAAGTTGATGTTTCTGCACCATTAAATAATAGTGGTTCTATTCGTGGTCGTGCAATTGCTGCTTATGAACAAGGAAATACATGGCAAGATCGTGCAAATTACAATCATGTACTTTTTTATACAGCGTTAGACTTTGATCTTTCAGAACGAACACAGATTACTACTGCATTAAATCTAGTTCGCAAAAATGCAAATCAGCTAACAGTGCATGGTTTTCCTCGTCTATCCAGTGATAAGCCAGCAGTCCCTGTTCATTTTGGTCGTAAAGATAATGCTGCGGCAAATTGGACGTATAGTGATACAGATAAATTAAATCTTTTTGCTGGAATTGAGCATCAATTTAATTCAGATTGGAAAGCAATATTGAATTATTCTTATACGAAGGTTAAAACTGATCGAGTTTATGGTGTAGCAGGATCATCAGGTATTTTTTATACGAGTGAATCAACAGGCGTCATTTGGAATGATCCTATTACTGCATACCCTGGTGAAATGACAGTGGTGGGGGGACGTTTCAAAGCAACGCCAGATGTACACTCTTTAGATGCCTATTTAAATGGCCAATTACATTTATTTGGAAAAGAACATGAAATAGCCGTTGGTTTTAATGGTTATCAAAGTGAAGCAAGCGATCCAAACTTCTATAGATTTACAATTAAAACACCAATCAATGGTTGGGATGGTTCTACGGCAATGCAGCCTGTATTTAATATTACAGGGAATACCAAAACAAATGAAAAATCTTTGGGTATCTTCGCTTCGAGTAAATGGCAAATTTTAGATCCATTGTCTGTATTAATCGGCGGTCGAGTCACTCGATGGGAACGAGATACTCATACTTTAACGTATGCAACGCATAAAACAGTGAGTGTTAAACAGAAAGAAAATAATCAATTTACACCTTATATAGGAATATTATTTGATATAAATGATCAAATTACAGCATATACAAGTTATACCAGTATATTTTCACCGACATCAAGTAGAGACAAATATGATCAATATTTAAATGCACAAAATGGTAATAGTTATGAGTTAGGACTAAAGGGAAGTTTCTTTGATCATTCATTAAATAGCTCTATTGCATTATTTAAAACTAAAGTTGATGATTATCCAATGGTCGACTATAAAGCCGATGGAACCACAGAAAAAACTTCTGATGGCTCAAATGCATATGTCGGTGTAAATAGTGTAAAAATGCAAGGGGTTGAATTAGAGCTGAGTGGAGAGTTACGACCTAATTGGCAAATTAATGCGGGTTATACATATACCGATACGAAAGCAATCGATAAAAAAGGCGTAGATCTACTGACGACATTGCCTGAACATACATTTAAATTATTTACGAGTTATAAATTTGCAGAAAAATATATGATTGGTGGTGGCGTAAACTGGCAGTCAAAAATATTTAACGCAACAGCTACCCCTCAAGTAAAAGCGGCAACAATGCAAGATAATTATGTATTAGTCAATTTAATGATGCGTTATGAAGTAGATAATAAAACAAGTATAGGATTAAACTTTAATAACTTATTTGATAAAACTTATTTTGTAAATGCGAGTGGTTCAAGTTATGGCGCTCCTCGTAATGTGACAGCATCATTAACATATAAGTTCTAATCTAAATATGTATATTAGGGCAGTATAATTACAATATACTGCCTTATCTAATTTTATAGATGTATGTTAATTCAACTCTTTCTTAGAGAAACTATCAAAATTATAAGATGCTCTATAAAAGTAAAAATCAATAGAATTTAATATGATAGCTATTCTAAAAATATAGTAAAAATGGGATATTAAAAACCACATTTTTGAATTTGAATAACTTCATTTATATTAAATTAACAAATTTTATTCGACTGATTTTGTTACAGCAAAACTATCTTTGAACATTCGAAAACGTGTTATTTCCCCATTTTAAGACTTGAAAATAGAGTCTGACGTGGGTAAATATTAAAATTATCGATTATACAGCTTAAAATAGAATTGATTATATGGGGTGGAATAAAGCATAGCGAGGAATAAACTTGGTTTGGTAATTTAATTTTCTCGCTATTTTTTCACTAAAAATATAAATAGATTTTATTGTATTAGTAATACCAGTTATGTTTATTTATTTCAGTAGAAATCCATTTACATAAATGGGGATGCAGTGAATTATTGCTTCTGTAAACTACAATTTCAATTTTTGGAAATTCAAGAGGCAAGTCAATTATTTTTACTTCTGAATTTAGTTTTTTTGTTAATGTGTACGGGACTATAGCTATATGATTTTCATTCTCTATCATATACTCAATAGCATTGAAATTTGGCAATTTTAATTTATTTTTTAACTTATTAGTCTTAATCCAATCTTCCAATTGTTTATGACCTGCATGAGAGGATATAGAAATAAAAGAATAATCTTTTATTTTATTTTCCTGAAAATCTTGGGATGAACTAATAACTCCTATATATTCATCCTTTAAAATGAGTTCATAAAAAAAATCTTTCAATTCTTCTATCTTATTTCCTATACAAAGATCAACCTCACCTTTTAATATACTATTTTTAATATCTTTATAATCGAGTTGAATAACTTCTAAATTTAAATTTGGAGCAATATCTTTAATTTTTTTATATATAAAAGGAATGAAAAATGAAGCTCCTAAATCGGATACTGCAATTTTGAATACTCCTTTCGAATTACTTAAATCAAACTTTTCTTCTACTAAAATAGAGTCTATCTGTAATAAGGCACTTTTAAAGACTTTGTAGATGATCTCTGCTTTAATTGTTGGAATCATTTCTGCTTTTTGACGCAAGAATATTTCATCCCCAAATTTTTCTTAATGCATAACTAATTGATGGTTGGGTCACATGTAAAATTTTTGCTGCTTCTGAAATACTTTTACATTCATAAATCGTTGTAAATACCCTAATTAGATTTAAATCCATTATAAACCTCATTTATAGAAACTAGTTAAAACCTTTATTGGTAATGTTGATTTTTAGGCACCTATAATCATTTGACTTAAATTATAGGTTATTAAAAATGCTAACAGTACATGAAATGACATATAAAATTCTGAGAAAAAATGGAATTACGGAAGTTTTCGGAAATCCATGTTCAAATGAACTTCCTTTTTTAAAGAAATTTCCAAATGATTTTGAAGACATTCTTGGTCTGCAAGAAGGTGTTGTTCTTGGTATAGCTGATGGTTATAGCCAAGCAACTGGAAAACCAGTTTTAGTTAATTTACATTCAGCTACAGGTACGAGCCTGTAAAATATTTTGTGTAAGTTCGAATTTTTATAAATTATCTTTTGATCATCAAACTGAATCGTAAACCAATTCATAGCTAAACGCCAATTTTGAATTGGCATTGTCCACTTCTTGGCAGCATTAGTTGTTGCCAAATAAATGACTTTCATTTCTGGGTGTTCCTTTAATTTAGTATATGAATTTAATCTAGAAACTTTTGAATTATTTGCAGTTTATATTTGTGTATTTTTTCTTATAATTTATGCACCAATTGTTGGGAGCTTAAAAATATTAATATATAAGGGATTGATAAAGTCAATTACTTATGAAGATAATGAAATTTATTTAATTAATCCTTATGGGAAGCAAAACTACCAATGCAAAAACTGCAAGCGTCAGTTTATTGGTGATCATGCTCTTAGTTACCGAGGTTGTCATTCTGGTATAACAAACAAAATACTACACTTGATGGTTAGAGGTGGTGGTGTAAGAGATATTGCAGAAACAGAACGTATCAGCATAGATAAGGTTTTGCGAACATTGAGTAAATCTGCTTAGCAAATTTGTCCCAAGCAGAATTATTATGAATCTCTTGAGGTTGATGAGTTTTGGACTTTTGTAGGAAATAAATCGAATAAACAATGGTTTATTTATGCATATCATCGTGAAACAGGGAAAATTGTTGCTTATGTTTGGTGAAAGCGAGATTTAGTAACAGTCCAACGGCTTAAAGCTACGCTTAAAAAAATTAGTGTGCGCTACACTCGGATTGCGAGTGATCATTAGGATAGTTTTGTCACTGCTTTTAAAACATATAAGCAAAAAATTGGGAAGTTCTTTACTGTTGGTATAGAAGGTAATAATCGCAGAGTAATACATCGAATTAGGAGTGGATTTAGGCGAAGTTGTAACTTTTCAAAAAAGCTTGAGAACCATTTTAAAGCTTTCGATTTAACCTTCTTTTATATCAATAATGGCTTCATTTAAGGGCAGCATATTTTTTGAAACACCACCCTAGATTAGTAGGAGATGACATTGAATGAGTGTGAATAATAAGCGTAGAAGAGTGAAGGTTGGTGATATTTATGGAATTCAATTGGACGGTAATTCTTTTGGTTACTGTATTGTGCTGGAAGATGGTATAACAGGTTTTTTTGACTTAAAAACATGTGAATTGATTCAAGATGTAGATATAATTTCGTGTAAGAATATTTTATTTAAAGTTTGGATAATGAAATATTCATACAAGAATGGTAACTGGTTTTCTCTAGGAAATATTAAGCTTAGTGAAGATATGAAAAAAAGGGTTTTGTTTTTTAAGCAAGATCTTTTTGATTATTCTCAAATTTATATTTATTATGAAGATAGAGAAAAAAATGAGGTTATAGAAATACCAGCAACATATGAGGATATAAGGAATTTAGAAAGAGCTGCTGTATGGGATTTCGAGCATATTGAGGACCGATTGAGAGATTATTTTAACGGTGTTCCAAATATATCGGTAGAGCAATTAAAACCTAAGTTATTAAAGAGCTAGTCTTTTTTAATGATGTTAGTTAGCCTATCTATTTTATTTATGAAAATAGATAGGTTTTTAAATTATAATTATAATGTGTGATGTGTGTAGAAATAACAGGAGACTTTCACTTGGGAGATTCTAAGCAGCAATCTTTAAAAAGTTCATGATTGAAACAGCAGAACTTTCCGATCATTTTAGATATGAAAAGCATCAACCTAAGAAAGGCTCAAATAGCCGATGGTTTTAGTTCGAAAACTATTTCAACTCAAGAATGGGTAACTTGGAGCCTGTAAATTATTTTGTGTAAGTTCGATTTTTTATAAATGATCTTTTAATCGATCATCGAACTGAATCGTAAACCAATTCATCGCTAAACGCCAATTTTGAATTGGCATTGTCCATTTCTTAGCAGCATTGGTTGTTGCTAAGTAAATGACTTTCTTTACTGAATCATCAGAAGAGAAGATCTTTCGCTTCTTGGTTGAATGGCGGATCACGCTATTCAACGATTCAATCGCATTTGTTGTATAAATCGCATGACGTATTTCAGCTGGATAGCTAAATATTGTGCGGATATTTTCCCAATTAGCTCGCCAGGATTCTCCAATCTTTGGATATTGATGATTCCACTGATCACAGAAGATATCTAGAGACTTTAAAGCATTTTCCTCTGTACTCGCTTGATAGATCGCCTTCAGACCTGACGTAACCGCCTTATAGTCCTTCCAACTCACAAAGCGCAGGCTATTGCGTACAACATGCACGATACACAGTTGAATATCGGTATGCGGATAAACAGAGGCGATGGCATCAGGAAAGCCTTTTAACCCATCTACACAGGCAACAAGAATATCCTGTACCCCTCGATTTTTGAGCTCCGTCATGACTGACAGCCAGAATTTGGCACCTTCTGTTTGAGCAATCCACATACCCAGCAATTCTTTCTGCCCATCCATATTAATGCCTAAGGCAAGATATACGGACTTGTTAATGACATTGGAGTGCTGACGGACTTTTACAACGATACAGTCGAGATAGACTACAGGGTAAAGACTGTCCAATGCTCTATTTTGCCACTCAGTTACTTGTTCAATCACAGCATCTGTAACTTTGCTTATGAGTGACGCTGAGACATCGGCATCGTACATTTCTTTGAAGAATGCGACAATTTCCCTATTGGTCATTCCTTTTGCATACAGTGAGAGAATTTGGTCATCCATACTGGTGATGCGTGTTTGGTGCTTCTTGATAATTTGTGGCTCAAATGAACCATCACGATCACGTGGAATATCTAGAGCCAATTGCCCATCTTGAGTTGAAACAGTTTTAGAACTAAAGCCATTGCGGCTATTTGAGCCTTTCTTAGGTTGATGCTTTTCATAACCAAGATGATCTGAAAGTTCTGTATTGAGTGCAGTTTCAATCATGAACTTTTTAAAGACTGCTGTCATTTGGTTTAAGTCTTCTGGAGTTTTTAGACCTTTAGCCAATTCAGCAGCCATACTTCTGATTGTTGCTTCATCCATGTGAAGTACCTTTTGTAATTATCCTCAGAAGGATAAATGAAAATTAAGTACTTACACAAAATTTAGAACAGTCCCGTTGGAATACTTAATTTATTTTTATCTCTTTGATCTTATTTGGGGATTTAAAAACCAATGAATAATGGGGTTATTTGCAAGATATAGTGCTAGGAAAATGGTCAGAAATGTTAATAAAATTAAGAGAGGCAGTCCTATTTCCAGCTTTAACCAATTGAGCCCTGTGAGTAGTAAAAAGCAAATAGTTGGGTGAATCAAATAAACGCCTAAAGCATTATTAGATACTTTAACAAATCGTTCAGATGATGATGAAATACAAATGATTGCGATAGAAATAAACACACTCGTTATAAATGAAAGAATATATATTAAAAGATAACTAATGAATGTATTGATATAAAGTGCTTGTATTAATTCTAGTTTAATTTTTTCTTGTAAAGCAAGGTACATTGCAACCAAAATAGAAATAATTGGAACAAGATAAAAGGCTTTTTGTCTCATCCATACGATTTTTTTGTCATCAAAAAAATAAGCCATTACAAAGAATGGAAAATATTGAATAATAGATGAAAATCCAGTTATATCAGACCAATATTCAACAGAGATATAAGCCATAACAATGGAAAAAAATAAGATCGTGAGAATTCCAATAACTTTATTTTTCATCATTGAAGGCATGAATAAAAAAATAGATTGCCATATTGGTACGGCTAGAAAAAACCAAACACCATTTTGAGGGAATAGTATATATTCCTTAAGGCTTAAATTATTTGTAAAGTAAAGTGTAATCGCACTTACTGTTTGGAATGTAAAATAAATTATAAATGCTGGGGCTAAATGTGCACGCCAGTTATTCCATGATATTCCTTTACTGGTATATGCAGCTAGAAAGACAAACATGGGAATTAATACCATATCAAATATTTCAATTAAAATTGAATAGTTGTATTTAACATCTGAATTAATATTTAAATAGAAGTTAAAAACAATCAAAGAACTCAATATTAATTTTAATGTTTGCCAATGAGGTAAATGACTATGATTTACCTGCATGATGTTAGTTCCAGCATTTTATTTTTTCCTATCTTTTAGCCCTGCGTATAAGGTTGCGTAATGTTAAGTTTAACCGCGAATCGCGGATAAGAAATTGACTTGAAAAATAAGAAAGTTGAAGAAGCCATCAGTAGAGTTACCACACAAAATCTAAAGTGCTCGTTCTGATGTTCAATAGTACCGAATAATTTTACGTAATTAACGATTTTTTGCTCAAATTTGAAGGAATTTATTAAACAAAATCTTCATGTTCTAAAAGTTTGAACTTCATTACTTATTATCTCAGAAATGAGTTTTACCTTCATTTGGTACAAGTGTTCTCACTTCAGCAATTTCAACGCTAAAAGAAATGATGAGGTTTCTTTACTCTTAATAATAATTATAAAAATTACATAAAAAACACGATATAATTTTAATAATAATTCAAATTAATTCATGATGATACTTATAAAAAATACAAATGAGAGAAGAATATATGGACAGAAAAAAGTTAAGTAAATTATCGATTATTGTTAGCTCTATTTTTTGTTCTGGGTATATTTATGCGGATGGATGTACAGTAAGTAACAATAATTTAAGCTGTGCACCAAATGCAGTTTATAATGCAAGTGATCATAATAATAAATTGATATGGGAATATGATAATGTAACATTATCAACGACGGAAAATAAGAGAAATGCTCTTGAAATTTATTCATATAGCGAACACTTTAAAATGTAAACCTAACAACATCAGGAAGCGATTCTGATGGAATACATCAATATAACTGGGACCCTGTAAATACATTTGAAAATGTTGTCATTAAAGTATCAGGATATAGTTCAGATGGTATCAACTTAGGTCGTGATGCGACAAAATCAGTTTTAGAAGTAAAAGGAACATTAGATGTTTTAAGTGAGCAGGGACATGGAATTCGAGTAGCACCATCAGTTCATTCTGATGAGAGTATTGGAGAAGGAATTGAACAGCAAAATAGGTTAGTCCATTTATTAAAAATTCATGGTAATACCTCAATCGAAACTAAAGAAAAAGGTGATTTTAATCATGGACATGCTGTCTTTGCTGCAACAGATAAATATGGTTGTGGACCGAGTTTTTTCCTTATTTATGCATGTAGAAGTGGTGGTTCCGGTACAGTCATAGAACTATTAGGGACGCGTAATGATATCAAACCCAGTTGATTTATCAAGGTGTCCATGCTGATAATTTTAAAGATACTCAAGGTGTCGCAATTAATCATGGTTCAGATAACCTACAAACCCGTTTAGGTTTTAAAACGTATTTAGATATTCTATCTAAGGCAGGTTCAATTTTAACGTATAGCCCATATCTAGCTTTAAATTATATTCATAATACAAATCCATATAGCGTTAATATTAATAATGTTGAATATACAGATCAAGGGTCAAATAATTTGGGTGAAATTAAGTTGGGCATAGAAGGGCATATCACACAAAAGAACCAACTCTGGATCAGTGCTTCTTATGTTGCTGGGAGCCATAGTAATCAAAAATATCTAGGTAATTTAGGGTGGAAGTATAATTTCTAATGATGATCATTCAATGAAGGCACCATACCTAAATATCCGATATGAAAAGGCTTGAGAGTATGTTGATTTCTGTTTATGAATAAAAGTCATAAAGAATTTTAATGGTGGAATTGTTAATGACGCTCATCATTTTAGATGATGCGTCTTTTCTAAACGAACGAAACAAACTGATACGAGGTTATATATGAATACTATCTTTTATTTACTCCTTATTATTGTTAGTGATACAGGTTCTTCTATTGAAAAGATACCTCAGAAATCACTACAAGAGTGCCAACAGAACGCACTTAAAATTAATGATGCTAAATTTCCTAATTCACAAGGCGTGACGATTTTGTGTCTTTCTGGCATCAAGCAGTAATAGTTTATGAGTCGATAACTGTGAGCGAATAATTCCTTATGGATGCTAGTTTTGGATAAGCAGTTTGAGATTAAAAAGCCCCTATATTTAGGGGCTAAATTTTGATTTCATATGCGCTGTAGTATTTAATATTATTCTTCTAAATCAAAAACATCTAGAGAGTCTACATAAGGTAAGATAATATAATTATGATCTGATAAGTGTTGTTTTAATTTAATACGTGTCTCTTGATTATAAGCATAAATTTTTTCTAAATCTTCAAAAAGCATATCCAGCTTATCTGAGGTGAAATTTGGCTTTTTGATAAAAAATAATAAACTTGCACCTAAGCCAACATATTCTAAGTCAAAATTATGATCTAAATATTGAATTAAACTGAAAGATTCAAAAGGAGAAAGATCACAGCTAAAATATCCATTGAGCTGTGCTGCAAATTTTTCAGTCTCAGTTTCAGTATTCACTAACTTTAACTGAATAACATCATCTAGGATTTTTTCAGGATGTTCATTAATCTGCATTAAAATAGATAAATCTTGATCGCTGTAATTAAATTTCCCATATATATCATGTAGTTTAATTTGATTTTCAGGCTTTAATAATTGTTCAACATGATACTTAAGCTGAAAAGGTAAGGTGTTATAGTGGCTGATATCTTCATCTTCGCATTCTTCAATGACTTCAGATGTATCAAAATAAAGTCCGTCTCCCATTGAAGCGTGCATAGACGTATATTCGCACTGTCCTATATCTTCTAAAAGCATTAACACTTTTTTAGGTGTATTTTTTGCTTTAATTTCTAAGTATAAATTCAGAATATCTTGCCATGATTTAGATTCATTGATTGTTGCAAAACACAACAATTCTTGAGTCTCGTCAGTTAAAAGGGAATTTTCTTTATTTTCAATATTTAGTGTCGTCATAAGATTTTTTAAAGTGAATTATCCAAAATATTATGTCAGATTTCCTTTATTTAACATAACGTTTAGTAAAGCTATGTCAAATAATTGAATGTTTAGGAAATATCATGAAAATAATACATCTTTTTTCAACTATATAGTGCATCAAAAAACCTAGCAGTTGCTAAGTTTTTTGATCTTGTAGAAATTTTTAACGTTATAAAGGATACTGAATTCCTTTATCTAAAATACTGACCCACTGTCGTTGACTGAATTCATCAAAGTTTGCAGGACCGCCAAAGCGACCACCATAACCTGACTCGCCCATACCACCAAATGGAACATGATATTCATTATTAACTGTTTGGTCATTAATATGAATCATTCCACTTTTAATCTCTTTTGCTAATTCAAAGGCCCATGCTGTGCGCTGAGTATGAATTGCAACAGCCAATCCATATTTAGAAGCATTCACAATCTCAATGGCTTCGGAGATGTCATCAAAAATGAGGACAGGTGCAACTGGACCAAAAATTTCATCGGTGAAAATAGGATCTTCTTTCTGAATATGCGTGACTACAGCAGGGTGGAAAAATAGGTTTTCTCCACGACCACCACATTCTAAAATAGCACCTTGAGCCACTGCATTTTCAACGATCTGACATACTTTTTCATGCTGACTTGCATTAATAAGTGGGCCTAATTGAGTTTCTGGATGGGAGGGATCTCCGACTTTAAGTGCTATTGCTTTATCTTTTAATTTTTGAATGTATGCATCAGCAACACTGCGGTGTACTAAGTGACGCCCCGTTTGCATACATATTTGACCTTGATGCAGGAATGTTCCCCAAACTGCATTATTCACAGCGATATCCAGATCTGCATCTTCACAAATAATCATGGCATTATTGCCACCGAGTTCTAAAGCACATTTCTTTAACTGTTTGGCACAAGTTTCAGCAATTTTTTTACCAACACCAGTAGAACCTGTGAAAGAAATCATATTGACTTGAGGATGGCCGACTAAAGCTTCTCCAATTTGACTTTCGCCACTTAACACTTGAAAATTTCCAGCTGCTAAGCCAGCATTATGGAACAGCCAAGCCAGTAGGGCACCGCCTGTAATATTGCTAAATTCAGATGGTTTTAAAATCACACTATTGCCCATTGCCAATGCAGGTGCGATTGATCGAATCGAGAGTAAAAGAGGGAAGTTCCAAGGGGAAATAACACCTACGACACCAAGCGGAACACGTTGCCAAACATTTGTTTTGCCTGGAATTGAGGATGGAAAGATTTCACCAGAGGCAGACATTGGCATAGAAGAAGCCATATACAGTTGTTCAATACATGCATTTGCTTCCCACCCAGCTTTGAGCAGGGTCGAACCGCATTCTTGAACATTCCAATCAATAAAGGTTTGAATATTTTCTTCAAAAAGTTGTGCGGCTTTTCTCAGTATTTTTGCTCGTACTTCAAATGTCGTATTTTTCCAAGTTTTTTGTGCTTCTACGGCAATTTCTACAGAGCGATTGACATCGTCAATGGATGCAAATTGTACGCTTGAAATCGTTTCGCCAGTTGCAGGATTTTTGATATCTTTAGTGATATTATCTGTTCGAATCCAATCACCCTGAAAAATATGTTCTTTCCATACTTGTTCAATAATATTGGTTTGCGTATTCATCGTATTATCCTTTAACGACACGTGGAATTGGAGTAGGTTTAGGTTGATTAAATAAAGCAATGACAAGTGCGCCAATAATGCCAGGCAATGCAAAGACCATAAAGTTTTGTTCAAATGGGAGGTTCATTGCTAACAATACACCACCAAATAAAGGACCAGCAATTGCGCCAAAGCGACCCATTGCTGCCGAGAAGCTGACACCTGTTGATCGTATATTTGCTGGGTAAAAATCTGCAGCTAAGGTATGAATAACAGACATTGAACCGACAGTAGCACCGCCTGCAATGACCAATAAAAGGCTTAGAATAAATGCAGGAGGATGGAAACCTAAACAACCAATTGATGCAGCAGCAAGAAGATAGCCGAAAATTAAAGTTTTCTTTGTTCCCCATTTGTCCGCAATGACACCAAAAATTAAAGTACCTAATATTGAACCAATATTTAATGTAACAAGGAAGGTGATACTTGACCCTAATGAATAACCACCAACATTCATAAGCTTAGGTAGCCAAGTATTTAAACCAAATACCATGAGCATCACCATTGCAAAGCCAATCCAAATGAGTAATGTCTTTGATGCTTTTCCTTCGGTAAATAAACCAACCACTGGAATTTTTTGTTTGGCACTGGTTGTTTCTATGACATACATCATATTGGTTTGATGTTGATGTGCTGGATTGAGTTTTTCTAGTGTTTTAACGACATCATCTTGGCGATTTTTTTGAATCAAATAACTAATAGATTCAGGGAAGGTTTTATACATTAGTGGGATTAAGAAAATACAAGTTCCTGCAATCCAGAAAGTTGCTTGCCAGCCAAAAGTAGGAATAAGAAATAATCCAGCTAAACCTGAAATAATTGCACCAACACCATAGAATGCCAATACAAAATTGATTAATCTATTTCGATAATTACCAGGTGCCATCTCTTTAATAATTGTGACTAAATTTGGAACCGCACCACCTAAGCCAACACCTGTTAATAAACGGCAAATGAAAAAAGTATCAGTATCATGAGCGAAACCATTCATTGTGACAGCAACGCTCGATAATATTGTACAAAAAATAATAATGTTTTTACGCCCAAACTTATCAGCAGCCATTCCCAATGTAACAGCCCCGAGCATCATTCCCATCAATGATGCAGCCCCTAAGAGTCCCGCAGTTTGAGGAGACAATTGCCATTCGGTCATTAAATGTGGTAAGACGGAACCATAAATGACGAGATCATATCCATCAAAAAGCATAATCACCGCGCACCAAAAGACTAAAATCTTGTGATGTTTATTTAATGAAGCCCGATCAATTAATTCTACAGCATTGACATTTTGCATCAATTCCTTCCTTTGAATAATTATTCCTGCAAGTTTTTTAATGATTTAAAAAGCTTGTGTATATCCTTGAAAATTGAATTTCATAGAACCTATCATTTAGATTAAAATCATTCATAGTATTGATCAAATTAATATTAAATATTATCTAATATTCAATGTATCTATAATCATGATTATTTATAGATGAAAAAATGGCGAAAACAAGAATGTATTTCACGGCACAGATGTAACATTTTAGGTTTGAAATGTGTCAAAAATACACTTTAAAAAAAGGGATTAATCTAATACATTCATAAGTATTAAGGAAGGATATTTATATATCGAATAAAACAATGTTAGATGCGAAAGAATATTGAGATTATGGTATTGAAGAATAAAGGATAAATAATTGATGAATTGAGAAAGTTAAAGAAAAAGGAGGAAACAAACTAAAGAGAGGATGATTAATCACTCTCTTTAATCTGGATATTATTTTTTTAAAATGAATGCTTTTATTTTAAGCAGTTTCGGTAATTTGTTGATATTGAGTTTCTTGATGCGGTTTATAACGGAAGCTTGCACCTCGATGATTTTCAGGAAGTAATGGTCCATTTCCAAAGAGTTTTTCACGTAAGGTTCCTTGTGTATATTCCGTTTGATAAACACCACGACGTTGCAACTCTGGAACAACAAACTCCACTACATCTTCAAAAGTTTGATGCGCCAAAATATAAGCTAAATTAAACCCATCAATATCAGTGTCTTCAACCCATTCTTGTAAACGATCTGCAACAGTTGTCGCAGAGCCAACAATGATTGGGCCATTACCTCCAATACTTGTCCAATGTGCAATTTCTTCGATTGTCCAAACTTTATCAGGATCTGCTTCTACATAAGATTGAAGCATAGATTGAATAGCATTTGTTTGAATATACTCAACTTGATCAGAAGGACTAAATTGTGAGAAATCTACACCAGACCAACCTGATGCAAGCGTTAATCCACCATCGTAACTTGCATATTGTTGATACTCTTTAAATTTAGCTTGAGCTTTTTCATCCGTTTCATCTACAACAATAGATAACATCGTATAAATAAGAATAGAGTAAGGATCTTTACCTTCCTTAATTAAGTTTTGACGAATACCTTCTACGAGTTTTTTGACTGCTAATTTTGTTGGTGCTGAAATAAATACACATTCTGCATTTTGACTTGCAAATTTTTGCCCACGTGAAGAGGCACCTGCTTGATAAAGCACAGGAGTACGTTGAGGGGATGGTTCACAAATATGAATACCAGGGACAGAAAAGTATTGCCCGTCATGTTGAATCGGGTGAACTTTTGTATGGTCGGTATAAATGCCTTTTTCTTTATCTCTTAATACGGCATCTTGCTCCCAAGAACCTTCCCAAAGCTTATATAAGACTTCTAAATACTCATCTGCAATATCATAGCGATTATCATGACTGACTTGTGTTTTTAAACCTAAGTTTTTAGAACCACTTTCTAAATATGAAGTTACAATATTCCAGCCAGCGCGTCCTTTGGTTAAGTGGTCCAAAGTACTTATACGGCGTGCGAATGGATAAGGATGTTCAAAAGAGATTGACGTTGTAACACCAAAGCCTAAATGTTTTGTAACGGCTGCCATGGCTGGAACAATTTGGAGAGGGTCATTCACAGGAACTTGAACTGCGCCTGTTAATGCATGTTCTGCTGAACCATGATAAACATCATATATTCCTAATACATCAGCGATGAAGATACCATCAAATTTACCACGTTCTAATATTTTTGCTAAATCAGTCCAATATTCTAAATCTTTATATTCTGTTGAACGATCTAATGGGTGACGCCATAAACCTGGAGATTGATGGGCAATACAATTCATTTCGAATGCATTAAATCTAATTTGTTTGCTCATAAAATTCTTCAATAGTTTTGAAATATTCTTTAATCATCATAAATGAATCATATTGAGACTTTTAATAATAAAAATCTCAATATATAGCAAATTAGTTTTATATGATAAATTTGTATTTACTTATACAAATAAGAGATTAAATTTAATTGGAAAATATTGCTTACTATGATGAGAATTGGTGAAATTTTATGCATAAAATTTGTTTCTTTAACGTATGAAATAGATATCATTATTTGATAAATAAAAAAAAGAAGAAATTTCTGATTAAAATTATTTCTTAAAGATCATATTACAAACATATTTATAAATTTAAAGATGAATATATTTATATTAAAACTTATTTAATTCAATATATTATGGTTTCTTAATTAAAAGAATAGGAATTTTTTTAACCATTTTCTTATATTAAATAATATTAATTAATATTCAAATTTAAATATAATGAAAATAAAAAAATAATGCTAGCTTGATAAATGTTGATTTATAGCGAGTTTTTATAATGACATCAAAAATTGAAATAAAATTAAGAAATGCAGAAAATATTCCACGTGATTTTTATTTAGATCATGTGCCAGCACATATTATTCAGTCAGATCAAGAAGCGATTGATATCGCACAGAACCTTGCACAATCATTTATTAAAGAAGCATCGAAGCGAGATCATGAACGTAGTTTACCTTTATTAGAAGTTGAACAATATTCACAATCAGGATTATGGGGAATTACTGTACCAAAACAATTCGGGGGGCCGGAAGTTAGTTATAAAACTTTAGCGGAAGTGGTTAAAATTATATCAAGTGCAGATCCATCTTTAGGTCAAATTGCACAAAATCACTGGTCACTCGTTGAACATATTCGTTTAGATGCGAGCTTAGAGCAGCAAGCATTCTTTTTTGCACAGGTATTAAAAGGAAAACGCTTTGGTAATGCATTTTCAGAAAAAGACTCTAAAACAGTCGCAGATTTAACAACAAAAATTGAGTTTCAAAAGGATCATGCTGTTATTCATGGACAGAAATTTTTTGCAACGGGTGCATTATTAGCTCATTGGGTACCTGTGATTGCTGTAGATCATGAAGGCAGGCCTTTTGCAGCATTTGTCCCACAACATTCACAAGGGCTGAATATTGTCAATGATTGGAGTGGATTTGGTCAACGAACAACAGTCAGTGGCTCAGTATTCTTAGATCATGTTCAGATTGACTTAAAATATGTTGTTCCTATTTATCATGCATTTGAAAGACCAACGGCAGCAGGTGCAATTTCACAATTTATTCAATCTGCTGTAGATGCGGGTATTGCACGTGGGGCTATTGAAGAAACAATTCATTATGTTCGTCATTATACCCGACCGTGGATTGATTCAGGTTTAGAGAAAGCGACACAAGACCCTTATATTATTGCCAATATTGGTGAACTAAAAATTAAATTACGGGCAGCAGAAGCTGTATTGGATTTAGCTGGTAGTGCAATAGATTTAGCGATTAAAACCCCGTCAGAACATACTGTCTCGGAGGCAAGCTTATTGACAGCTGAATCTAAAGTTCTGACCACTGAAATTGCATTATTGGCAGCAAATAAACTTTTTGAATTAGCAGGTACGCGTTCAACTTTATCTGAATTAAATTTAGATCGTCATTGGCGTAATGCACGAACGCATACTTTACATGATCCGGTTCGTTGGAAATTTAATCTGGTTGGAAATTACTATTTAAACGATGTGCCATTACCACGTCATGCATGGAATTAAGTGGGAGAAAATAAAATGAGCACACAAGATATCGAATATTTGTCAAATACTGAGTATGACAAACTTATAAGTAAATTTAGACCAATTTTTCAGCGAATTGCGGATGGCGCATTAGAGCGTGAAAAGAGTCGTATTTTACCTTATGATCCGATTAAATGGTTAAAAAAGGCTGGTTTTGGTGCAGTTCGTGTTCCGCGAGAATTTGGTGGAGGCGGTGTATCTCAAAAACAATTATTTAAATTGCTCATAGAACTGGCAGCAGCAGATTCTAATGTTGTACAAGCATTAAGAGGACACTTTGCTTTTGTTGAAGATCGTCTTAATGCACACTTGACTGAGTCTCAACAAATATGGTTTGAACGTTTTGTACAGGGCGATATTGTTGGTAATGCATGGACAGAAATTGGAAAGGTAGAAATTGGTGATGTTAAAACACGTATAACAGCAGAAGAACATACGGGTAACTTATTTGTTAATGGCCGAAAATATTACTCAACTGGTACAATATATGCGGATTGGATTGATTTATTTGCTTTAGATGAAACAACAAATCAGCATGTCATTGCAGCTGTTTCAACAGTTTCTAAAGGGGTACAGGTTTTAGATGATTGGAACGGTTTTGGTCAAAAAACTACAGGAAGTGGGACCTTAACGATTCAAAATGTAGAAATTACGCGCGAATTTATTTTTCCATTTGAACAACGATTTAAGTATCAAACAGCATTTTATCAAGTTGTACATTTAGCAACATTGACGGGTATTGCACAAAGTGCAGTAGAAAGATTTACAGAAGAAGTTCGTTCTCGTACACGTATTTACAGTCATGGAAATGCAGAATTAATTCGTGAAGATGCACAAATTTTACAAATTATTGGCAAGGCATCTGCTCAAGCTTTTGCCGCAGAGAGTATTACCTTAACCATTGCAGAAGCATTAGATCAAGCCTATTTTTTACATGTAAAACAAGATTCTTATCAAGAATTACAAGCCAATGATCATGCAGAATTATTGGCATCTCAAGGTCAAGTCGTTATTTCTGAATCAGTATTAAATTTAACCACAGATTTGTTTAATGCCTTGGGTGCGTCAGCAAGTACTAGTGAAAAACAATTAGATCGCTTTTGGCGAAATGCACGGGTAATTTCATCTCATAATCCTGTTATTTATAAACAGAAAGTAATCGGTGATTGGATCGTTAATCAAACACCATTACCGTATGTATGGCAAATAGGCAATAGCCCAGCGGCGAAGCAAGCAGAAATTGCGATCTAAATTTTATCATGTGAAATGTAACCAAATTGATGTGTTGAAGGCTGTTCAATATCAATCCATCCATACTTATTTAAAATTGTAGCGAAGACGTAATGAAAAATAAGTATGGAATATAAAATGTAATGTAGTGAGTAAAAGTGAATAAGATGAATACTAAAGTTCAAGATATTCGAATCGAAAGTAATCAAGATGTCCCTGAATTTGTATTTTTACAAAATGAAAATGCAAGACAAATCAAGAGTGATGAAGAAGCTATTCAAGTTGCTAACACACTGGTTGAGCGTTTTAAAAAGAATGCATCTTATCGTGATCAAAACCGCTTATTGCCATTAGAGGAAATTGTAGAATATTCTCAAAGTGGTTTGTGGGGAATTAATATTCCAAAACAATATGGTGGAGCACAAGTAAAACACCGAACGTTATCTCAAGTCATTCGGACTTTAGCTAGTGCAGATCCTGCTTTAACACAAATTTCCGAAAATCATTTGTCATTTTTAGAACAAGTACGTCTAGATGCAACAGAAGAGCAAAAGAAACTCATTTATCAAGCAGTTTTAAATGGACAACGTTTAGGTAATGCACTTTCTGAGCGCGGAGGTAGAACGGTTACAGATTTGACAACTCGAATTATTAAGAATGAAAAAAACTATATTGTGAGTGGGAAGAAGTTTTATGCAACAGGTGCAATTTTAGCACACTGGGTATATGTCGTTGGTTTAGATGAAAATGGTGAAGAATTAACTGCTTTAATTCCTCATTATGCTGATGGTTTAAGTATTATTAATGATTGGTCTGGTTTTGGGCAGCGGTCGACAGCAAGTGGTACAGTCATTTTAGACCAAATTCCAGTCGATGCTGAATATGTGATTAAGACAGGTGCAGGTGGTTCGAGTATTAACTTGGTTGGTACAATTTCACAGCTCATACATTCTTCGATAGATGCTGGTATTGCACATGCAGCCATTGAAGATACGATAGAATTTGTTCAAAAATATACACGTCCTTGGATAGATGCCGATCAAGAGCGGGCTGTAGATGATCAATTTACCCAAGCAGCGATTGCAGAGCTTAAAATAAAATTACATGCCGCTGAGGCATTATTAGATCGAGCGGGTGATTTTATTGATCGAGCATTAGAGAGTTTAACTGAAGAAAAAGCAAATGCAGCAACTTTGGCGGTTGCCGAAGCAAAAGTATTAAGCGCAGAAATCGCGATTCTTGCCAGTAATAAACTATTTGAGCTTTCGGGTACGCGCTCAGCATTATCTGAACTCAATTTGGATCGACATTGGCGCAATGCACGTATACATACATTACACGACCCAGTACGTTGGAAGTATAAACTTATTGGTGAATATTATTTAACTGGAAAACATTTACCTCGTCATCCTTGGAGTTAATAACTTTACTGAATAATTAAATTAATAGAGTGAGCAATATATTTTACATAACGTAAAATTTTATGCTCACTTTTTTATAATCAAGAATTATAAAAAATAATGATATAATTTTAATAGATTATTTAATACATTTTTTTTATATTTTGATATTTTTTGTACGCTTTGATTTTCAACAAATAGAATTTGTGTAATTTAGTTTTTTATCAATAACTTATTTTAAATTCTAAGCATAATTAATTCTAATTCTTTTTTTTGAATATAAAAATAAATTTTTAATGTTATTTATAATTAGTAAAGTTATATAAATTAATAAGAATTCAAACATTATAGATAATGTACATGATTAATATTGTAAATGCTGATAAGTATTTTAATGTTAAGAATAAACAAGTCTTAGCATTAAATGATATTAGTTTAAATATAGAAGCTTCTAAAATTATTGGCATTATTGGGTATTCAGGTGCAGGCAAGTCAACATTACTTCGCTTAATGAATGGCTTGGAAACAGTTGATAGCGGTAGTGTAGAGGTTTTAGGGCAAAATATTGAAAGTGCTAATTCTTTACAGTTGAAAAATTTAAGAAAACAGATTTCTATGATTTTTCAACACTTTAATTTATTAAAAACAAAAACAGTATTTGAGAATATTGCATTTCCACTTCGTTTAGATGCTGGACTGAATAAAAATGAAATTCGACTAAAAGTTGAAAAATTAGCGCAAGAAGTCGGATTAACGGAGCATTTATATAAATATCCTAAACAGTTATCTGGCGGTCAAAAACAGCGTGTTGGGATTGCTAGAGCGCTTGCGAATTCACCCAAAATTTTATTATGTGATGAAGCCACAAGTGCGCTAGATCCTATTACAACGCATGAAATATTAAGCTTATTATTAAAAATTAACCGTAGTTTAGGAATTACAATTGTATTAATCACACATGAAATTGATGTTATTAGACGAATTTGCGATGACGTTGTGGTTTTAGATAAAGGTACAATTGCGGAGAAAGGTCCTGTAGATCAAGTACTTTTACACCCTAAACATTCTGTTTCACGTTCACTCATTTTAGAGAAAGTAGACCTTGATGAGCTTGATTTACGTGAAAAATCTACTGTTATTCGAGTAACAGCAATTGGTGAATTAGCTAAACGTCCTCCATATGAGCTGATCGCCGTGAATACAGCAACAGATTATCAAATTGTACATGCAAAAATAGAGCGCACTAAAACATCACTTTATAGTCAAACAATTTTCGCTTTACATGGTATGAACATCAGGGGCTTTATTCAGCAATTACAACAAATAGGTGCATATGTTGACGTAATGAGTACACATGAGAAATCTCTTACGGAGGCAGCTTAAATGCATGAATTATTGATAAATTTAGCAGGTTTAGATTTCTTAGAACTTTGGGATGCAACGAAAGCAACATTATTAATGCTCTTTTTATCATTAATATTTATTGTCATTTTAGGATTACCGTTAGGCATTGCAATATATTCTTTTGCAAATAGTAAGATTAAGAAGCAGCCAATCATTTATGAAATATTGTCTTTCTTCATCAATATTATTCGATCTATTCCATTCATTATTTTAATGATTTTATTAATGCCTTTAACAGCGATTATTACAGGAACCACTATTGATGTGGCTGGAGTTATTCCACCAATTACAGTGGCTGGTATTGCATTCTTTGCTCGATTAACAGAAACCGCATTAAATGAAGTCGATAGTGGTGTAATTGAAGCAGCACAGTCAATGGGCGTGGGATATTGGCAAATGGTCAAAGGTGTGCTGTTACCAGAGGCGAGAGCATCGATTGTTGCAGCGGCAACGGTTACGAGTATTGCATTGGTTGATTATACCGCTGTATCTGGAGTAATCGGGGGCGGTGGATTAGGTGATTTAGCAATTCGATATGGCTATCAACGCTATGAAACTGAAATTATGCTCGTGACCGTTATTTTACTAATTGTCATTGTGCAGATTATGCAATTCATTGGAAATAAAGCGGTTATTTATTTCTCAAAAAATTATTCTTAATCGGTTATAAATAGGTAAACTATGAAAACTTTAAAGCAACTTACATTATTCCTGAGTGCAGGAATAATTTCAGCAGCAGCATTTGCAAATCAAACTGTGACGATAGGTGCAAATGCAACTCCGCACGCAGTCATCTTAGAGCATATTAAACCTGAACTGGCCAAGCAGGGAATTGATTTGAAAATAAAAGTATATTCAGATTATGTACAACCTAATGCTCAGTTAGTATCTAAAAATTTAGATGCCAATTACTTTCAATATCGTCCATTTTTAAATGATTTTAATGCGAAAACAAAAGCTAATTTAGTGCCTGTTGTACCTGTACATGTAGAACCATTCTTACTGTATTCTGTGAAAATTAAAGATATTAAGCAACTTAAAGATGGTGCAACTGTCGCGATTCCAAGTGACCCTGTTAATGGTGGTCGAGGTTTATTACTGTTGGCGAAATTAAATTTAATTAAATTAAAGCCAGGATTTAATCAGTTAACAACTCCTACAGACAAGTTACCTACAATACGTGATATTGCAAGTAATCCAAAAAATTTAAAAATTAAAGAATTAGATTCTGCGATGTTGCCACGTGTATTACCTCAAGTTGATATTGCGGCATTGAACAGTAATTACGTATTAGACGCTAAACTTGATATCAGCAAATCTTTATATATTGAAAATGGGCAAGATGGTAAAAATATATGGGCTGAGTATTTAGTCGTACGACCAGGGGATGAGAAAAAACCCGAAATACAAAAAGTAGCTAAAGCGCTGAATAGCGATTCTACTCGTCAGTTTATTAAGCAACGTTTCAAAGGTGAAATTTATACAGCATTTTAATCCTTTTATTTTTATAATGGATTTGCCCGAATTAAAATTCGGGCTTTTTTATAAAAAATTGTAATAATATTCAAAATAAGAATATAAATATAATTTCATTGTCATTACATCATCCATTCAATTGGTAAAAATGAAACGATTTTAATCGATAATCGTTGAAACTTTGTCGTGTTTGGTTCTATGGTATGTGAAATTACTGTGCCATTTTCAAGTGATTCTCTCCATTCCAATTGATTGAGTTCATTCAATTTAACTTCATATGCAATAGTAGATAAGTGGCAATCTAATGATGTTGAAACTTCATTTTGTAGTTCATTTGATTCAAGAATAAGCCCAACTTCTGTATTGAGATGTACAGATCTTGGATCAAAATTAAATGAACCAATAAAAACCTTGCCATCAATATCAAAAAATTTAGCATGTAGTCGTGAGGCATTTTTGCTTTTTGAGGGAATAACATTTCCAGTCATTATTTCATACCAAGTTCGTTTTTTACGTTGAATATAGGGTTTAAATTCGTATAGCTTAACGCCAGTTGCTAATAAATCTTTTCTATATTTTTGATAAAAAGCATGGACGATTGGAACATCATTGGCCAAATAAGAGTTGGTTAGAACTCGAACCGTTACATTTTTTTGAGTTAACTCTTGAAAATAGTTTAACCCTTTTTGAGTGGGTACGAAATATGCGGAAACCAATTCAATGTTCTGTTTGGGTGACCCCATTAATGCGATGATTTGTTCCGATATTAATTCTTGTCCTCGTGCTTGCACACGAATTTTTTTCGGAGAATCGCCAATGAAATGTGCAGTTACCCACTGAGCAGCCGCTGTTTCTAAAGCATGGTGTATATAATGTTCAGCTTCCTTAATTTGCTTTTGTTGTACAGATTGTCTTAATCCACTTAATTCATAATGGTTTTGTAATTGTTGTAAACCAACATGACTGCCTTTTGAAATAAGTTTTGATACATCAACACTTAATTCATCATTCCAAAACAGATCAAAAATTTGATTTGCTTGTTGAATCGCAGTGCCGAAAAATAATATATCTAAATCAGTGAATTGAAAATTTTCACTAGCATCAAAATATTCACGACTGATATTCCGTCCACCTGTTACTGCAATGTTTTGATCACCAATGATTAATTTATTGTGCATTCGATGATTTATTTTTTTAAATCTAAATATATAGTCAAGCAATCTAAACTTTCGAAATTGATATGGATTAAATAACTTAATTTCAAAATGAGGGTGGAGAATTAATTGTTTGAGGGTTGAATCGAGTTGAGTTCCGTTCTGGTCATCAATTAAAAGACGTATTTTTACCCCTCTATTTGCTGCATGTAACAAGTCGGCAAGTAAAAATTGACCAATAGTGTCATTTTTCCAAATATAATATTGTAAATCAATAGAGTACTGTGCTGAGTTAATAATATGCCGTCGTGAAGCAATGCTTAAAAATGCTTCATTTAATGGTAAGTAGGCGGTCAATCCTTGTGCTATCTTTGTATCAAAATCTGCTTTATGAAGCCAATGAGAAATTTGAGATTGTTGATTGTCGGTAAAGGATGATTTCATAGATAAAAAAGACCCTCTTGTTCAATTTAATTTTATAATATTGATTAATATATCTCATTTTATTATGTAAAAGTTTAAATAAAGCTAAACATATTTTGTGACTAGTGATGTGATATTGTGAATTAAATTTTTTATAAAAAAGGATACTTATACTCTCAATGAGGGAATTTTATTATCGTTATGCATTTAAGGCATTGAATTATTATCGCTAAATTGGATTTAAATAAACATATAATGGGGTGCTCATCGTGTTTTATTGGTTCAATACAAAAAATATAAAAATATACTTGTCAAATACAATAATAATGCGTATTTTATCTCTATTACCAGATTTTATTAGATCTCTAAAGATGTTAAAGCAACCTAGCAATTTACACGCATATTATTATTTTTGGCAGTTTAAGTAATTGCCTGAATGCGTTTGGGCAAAAATAGGTTGCCCACCACAGATAAACCTGATCGGCAACCCGGTCAGGTTTTTTTACATTTAGAGCACTATATATTTTATTAAGGACATACAGATGAAAACTTTTAACTTTACATACTTTAGCAATTTTTATTGGTTTAACTTTTATAACGATGTATTACTCGCCCAAGAACCCAATTTGCTCAAATAAAAGATCGGGTTGCTGCACAAATGCAATCCAAAGGAAGAAACAGAATGAATGCTAAAGTGAATACATTAGAAAAGTCGGTCGTATCAGAAACGATTTTAAGTTTGCCCCATCAGTTGAAACATCAAATTCAATTGCCTGCACATTTGGCAACGCAAATACGTCATCAACGTCAAATCATTGAAAATATTCTAGAAGGAAATGATTGTCGCCTAATGATCATTACAGGGCCATGCTCAATTCATGATCCTATTGCAACGTTAGAATATGCAGAAAAATTATTAAAATTACAGCAAAAAATGTCAGATCAAATTTTTTTCGTTATACGTGCATATATTGAAAAACCTCGAACCACAGTTGGATGGAAAGGTTTTTTATATGATCCACATCTAAATGGATCTGCAGACATGCAATCTGGACTTGAACAGTCACGTGCATTGTATTTAAAAATTATAGAAATGGGATTGCCTATTGCAGCTGAAATTTTAAGCCCAATGGCAACGGCTTATTTTGATGATTTATTGGCATGGGGTGCAATTGGTGCAAGAACCAGCGAGTCTCAAATACATCGTGAAATTTCAAGTCATATGCCATATAGCATTGGTTTTAAAAATGGAACCGATGGTTCAATTCAAATTGCTTTAGATGCTATTCAATCTGCATCACGTCCACATCAATTTTTGGGATTGAGTCAATCTGGATTGCCTTGCATGATTCATTCTCAGGGTAATCCAAAAGCACATTTAATTTTACGAGGTTCGAATACGGGTCCGAATTATGCTTTAGCAGAAATTGAGCAGATTAAACAAAAAATGCAAGGGCTTGTACCTGCATTGGTGATTGATTGTAGTCATGGTAATAGTCATAAAAATCCACTCTTACAGCCTGAAGTATTACAGACCATTATTCGTGAACGAGCACAGAGCAATGTTCGTGGTGTGATGTTAGAGAGTCACTTGATCGATGGTAATCAAAAAATTTCTGCGGATATGACCTATGGTCAGTCTGTGACAGATGGATGTCTAGGGTGGGATAAAACGCAGCAATTATTTGTTGATGTTTATGAACAGCTTACTCGACAGGCATTAAAATTGAGTGCTTAATTGTATGATTAAATAAGTAGAATAAAAAAAATCAGCTTTAAAGCTGATTTTTTTATTCAATCATTTATAGACCAGCTTCGTATTCACTATTTGATAGCAATGTCTCGATATCAGCAATATTATGCGGTTTAATTTTGTAGATCCAACCTTTACCATAGGGTTCATCATTGACAAAATCAGGATCATCTTCAAGCGCTGTATTGATTTCGACGACTTCACCAGAGATTGGTGCATGAATATCTGAAGCTGTTTTAACAGATTCAACAACACCTGTTTGTTGACCTGCCGTAATTTGCTGACCGACTTCAGGAGCTTCTACATACACTAAGTCACCTAAAGCATCTTGTGCATGATCCGAAATTCCAGTCACAACAAGATCACCTTCAATACGAACCCATTCATGGGTAGGTGCATATTTTAAGTCAGAAGGATGATTCATGGTATTCACTCCTAAACGTACCAAATTATTTTGTGATGATTTATACAGGCTTTTTCACTAAAAATGAAGTTCTATCATTTAGAAAAATACAAACACTCAATGAAGTTACAGTATTAGCGCTGAACTTAAACCATTCTTTCACGTTTAAATACTACAATATTGGTATTTGAGGTAAAGACAATTTCATCATTTTGGTTAAATGCTTTAGTTGTATATGAAACAATTGCACGATCATTTTTAGAGCGAGATGGAGTAATGGTATCTATGACAGCTTCAATACGAATTTTATCATTCGGACGAGTCGGTCTAGGCCAACGTACATGTGAATCTGACCCAATTAAACCGCCAGCAATTGGAACACATTCTGTCCAAAGTCGCATCACGATGGCACTGGTATGCCATCCACTGGCTGCTAATCCTTGAAAAATAGGATGTTCACGAGCTAAATTTTCATCAAGATGAAAAGGTTGTGGATCGAACTTTTCTGCAAATTGTAAAATTTCTTCTAAACTAACTTCATATTCGCGACTTTGAAAACGATCACCAACATGAAGATCTTCTAAATACAACATATTTTACATCCTTGATTATTCACTTATTTTATTCAATGATAAAGCCACCTGTTTGTCTTTTCCATAGCTGTGCATAAATTCCTTCTAATTTAATGAGTTCATCATGCGTACCTTGTTCAATAATATGACCTTGGTCAAGGACAATTAAGCGATCCATTTGTGCAATGGTTGAAAGCCGATGAGCAATGGCAATCACCGTTTTACCTTGCATTAAATCATCCAGACTAGTTTGAATCGCGGCTTCTACTTCGGAGTCTAGTGCGCTGGTTGCTTCATCTAAAATAAGAATAGGTGCATCTTTTAGAAATACACGGGCAATGGCAATACGTTGTCGTTGACCACCAGACAATTTCACACCGCGTTCGCCGACGTAAGCATCATAGCCTTTTTTACCTCTAAGATCGGTAAGATGAGGAATGAAATCAGTTGCTTGAGCTTTTTCTACGGCTTTGAACATCTCTTCATCACTGGCATCTGGACGTCCATATTTAATATTCTCAGAAACTGTACGATGTAATAACGACGTATCTTGAGTTACCAACGCAATATTTTTTCGTAAACTATCTTGTTTAACGTCTGCAATATTTTGTCCATCAATTTTAATTGCGCCATGTTGAGGATTATAGAAATGCAATAACAGTTGAATCAGTGTAGATTTACCTGCGCCAGAACGGCCGACAATACCAATTTTTTCGCCAGGTGCAATTTTTAAATTGAGGTGGTCAATAATATTTTTATGACCATAAGAAAAAGAAACATCTTGGAATTCAATTTGACCGTGTGGAACGTTTAATTCAGTGGCATTCGGCTTATCTTGAATATTAATTTTATGACCTAACGTCTTCATGCCATCTTGAATTGTTCCGACGTTTTCAAATAATGAAGAGGTTTGCCACATCATAAATTCAGCAATACTGTTTAACTTTAAGATCATTGCAGTTGCTGCAGCAATAATTCCAAGTTCTGCTCTGCCTTCAGTCCATAGCCAAATTGCAGTCCCTAATACACCACCATATAAGACAATACTGAGTAAATTGATGCTAATCTCATAGTACGTGCCTAAACGCATTTGCTGATATACAGTGACCATGAACTCTTTCATAGAGGATTTAGCATACTGACTTTCTCTACCAGCATGTGCAAATAGTTTTACGGTTTGAATATTGGTATACGCATCTGTTACACGACCTGTCATTACTGCTCTAGCATCTGCTTGTTTATGCGAAACTTTACTAAAACGAGGAATAAAATAAAGTGCGGCAGCAATATAAAGAATTAACCATATAAAAAGCGGAATCAGTAATAACGGAGAGATTGCACTGAAGACAATACTAATAGTAATAAAATAAATGACGACATAGGCAATGATATCTCCCAAAATCATACAAAATTCACGTACAGCAAGTGCAGTTTGCATGACTTTTGATGATAAGCGTCCAGCAAAATCATTATGGAAAAAATCTAAACTTTGTTGAAGCATTAAATTATGAAAGCGCCAACGTAAACGCATTGGAAATGTACTAAACAAAAACTGATGTTTAATGACCGACTGCGCATTAGTAAAAAAGATATTGGCTAAAAGTATGCACGCTAAAAGAATGAGATTGCTTTGATGTTGTTGTAAAAAAGTATCGGGTTGGCTTTTACTAATCCAGGTGACTAAGCTACCCACTTGTGTATAGAGTAGTGCTTCGAAGCTTGCTGCACCAGCGGTACAAATAATTAATAAGATTAAATATGGGCGAACACCTTGGGTTGCTTGCCAAACAAAAGGAAAAAATCGTGTTGGAAGTGGCTGGTTTAAATTCTCATTTGGGTAGGGATCTAATAACTTTTCAAGCCATTTCAACATAATTTACCTGATCTTTAAAATAATATAGATTGCTTGATTTATTGTACCATTGGTCAGTGATTAGGTTACGGGGTTTTATCTATAATTTGAAGAAAGAAATATCTATAACGCCTAAAGCATTAAACGTTATAGATAAAATAGATTTATGGTTCCTGATAAATTTTAAGTTCAAATTCCGGTAATATAGAAATTAAATGATCGAAAATATCGGATTGAATATTTTCATAATCTTTCCAAACTGTTGTATTTGCAAAGGCGTAAATTTCTAAAGGTAAACCTTCACTGGTGGGTTGTAATTGACGAACCATACAAGTCGCTTCTTTAGAAATTCCGGGATGTTGCTGTAGATAAAATTCTACATATGCGCGAAAAGTTCCTAAATTAGACAGTCGTCTTTGATTTAACTCGGAATGATTGGAAAGATGCTGATTAAACTTGTCTAACTCTTCCGTTTTTGCATTTAAATATTGATTGAGGAGTAGGAAGTTTTTAAGTTTATCGAGCATTTCATCATCAACAAAATGAACAGAGAATTGATCAATTTGTAGTGAGCGTTTAATCCGTCGTACGCCTGCAACAGACATACCGCGCCAGTTAATAAAAGAGTCTGTGACAATTTTATTGGTTGGAATTGTGGAGTACGTATTATCGAAGTTCTGAATGGTAATAGTATGTAAGGACATATCAATAACATCACCATCGGCATTTAAAGATGGCATTGTAATCCAATCACCAATTCGGATCATGTCATAGGATGAAATTTGAATAGAGGCAACGATTGATAATAAAGTATTTTGGAAAACAAGCATTAAAATAGCCGTCATTGCACCGAAGCTGGCTAACAGTGTAAATACATCGCGTTGTAAGAACGTACCTACAATCATTAATGCGCAGACCAGAAAAATAATCAGCTTAATGAGTTGTAAATACCCCTTAATAGGTTTGCTTTTAGAATTGGGGTTACGTTGATAAGCATTATTAAAAATATTGAGTAATTCAGATATTGCTAAGGCAAAACTCAGAAAAATGCTTGCTTGTGCTATCATTTTGACAGCACTGACAATGTCAGGCGACAAGTAAGGTACAGTTACAATACCATGCATCATAATGATTGCAGGAACAATATTTGCTAGTCGACTAATGAGTTTTTGAGTAAGAAAGACTTTTTTATTGGAGAAGCTGACTTTTGATACTGCTTTGTGTAGACCTCGAACGATAATATGTTTTGCTATAAAATTAGCTAATATTGCTGTAATGATAACAATTGAAAGGGAAGTCAACATATCCAACCAAGGATAATGGTCAATCCAAAGTTTTAATTCATCTAGGCGTTCTAATAGCTTCAAAATATTCCCTCAGATAATATTGATAATGGTCGTTTGTTATATATTAAGTGATTTGTTCGGTAATAAAAAATGAGATTTGGTACAAATTATGATAAGTATTAAAACTAGACCCTCGTTCTGCAAATATATATATCTTAATTGTGATTTTTAATTTTTATGGTAAATTTCACGCTAATTTTAATTTTTTGTGTTGTCAGAAGATGAATAAACCCATTTTAATTCCATTATTTGCCACATCAGTTTTGCTAGGGTGTCAAAACGCTGATTCACAAAAGACTATCAATGACGTTAGTGATAAAGATAAAAAAGTTGCTGTTGATCAAAAAATGGTTGCACAGTGGGTTGGCCATTATCATGGAACAACACCGTGTATGGGGTGTACATCTCGTTGCGAGGGCTGTGCTGGTATGGCTGTAGATTTAGAACTGAAGGACAATATGACTTATGTTTTACAACGTGAAAGTTTAAGTGATGAAAGTGCGATTGAAAAACAAGAAGGGGCTTTCATGTTTAAAGACAAAAAACAAATACAACTAGAATTATTAAATGTGAAAAATAGAAATCAACTTCATTTAAATATTGCAGATCAATCACTAGAAATCCAACAAGATACAACTGCAAAATCATATGATGCATACAATGATTTTTTACTCACTAAGTGGGTACAACGTGGTTAATTTATTTTGAGGTTGAAGGACAAGAAGTTTGAAAGAATGCTGTGAATAGCTACAATTAAGTATGAACGCTCACATTTCTCATTCACTCTTTGTGAAAAAAACAGTATGCTTATAGCGGTCATAAGGAGCATACATGTATCAAGTACTTGCACGAAAGTATCGTCCTCGTAATTTTAATGAATTGGTCGGTCAAAATCATGTTTCACGCGCATTAACAAGCGCTTTAGAACGTGGCCGTCTGCATCATGCTTATTTATTTACAGGAACTCGTGGGGTAGGCAAAACCACGATTGCGAGAATTTTGGCGAAGTGTTTAAACTGTGAGACAGGAATTACTTCTACGCCGTGTGAAGTATGTCCAACATGTAAAGCTGTAAATGAAGGACGGTTTATCGATTTAATTGAAATTGATGCAGCCTCTAGAACAAAAGTGGAAGATACGCGTGAGCTTCTGGATAATGTTCCCTATGCACCGACACAAGGCCGATTTAAAGTTTACTTGATTGATGAAGTACATATGTTATCTACGCATTCATTTAATGCGTTATTAAAAACTTTAGAAGAACCGCCTGAGCATGTAAAATTTTTATTTGCTACTACAGATCCGCAAAAATTACCAATTACAGTAATTTCACGTTGCTTACAGTTTACATTAAGACCTTTAGCAGTTGATGAGATTACGGAACATTTAACACTCATTTTAAATAAAGAGTCAATTCCGTCAGATCAAGATGCAATTTGGCAAATTGCTGAATCAGCACAAGGTTCTTTACGAGATGCATTATCGTTAACAGATCAGGCGATTGCTTATGGTCAAGGTAAGATTCATCACCAAGATGTTAAAGAGATGCTAGGTTTAATTGATCGTACAATCATTTATGACCTAATTTTATCGATTCATCAAAATCAAAAATCACGTGTCAGTGAGTTGTTATTACAGTTTAGACAGCAAGCATTAGATGTTTCTTTAGTGTTAGATCAATTGATTTCAACGTTGCATGAATTGGCTTTATTACAATATTTACCAGATTTAAGCCTGAAGTATAGTGCAGAAATTAACAAAAAAATCATGTATTTATCGCAGTTGGTCGCGGCACCTGATCTTCAGCTTTATTACCAAATAGCATGTAAAGGTCGTGCAGATTTACAATTGGCAGTTACACAAGAGCAAGGTTTTGAAATGTGTATATTACGGTTATTGGCATTTAAACCCATTCAACCAAATGAAGTGATATTAACTACCACAGCCGAATCTGAAAAAGTGGAGATTACGGAAAGTCCAAAAGAGAATATAGATATTTCTATTGTTTCTGTAAGTACGGAAAAAGATATCACTCAAGCCGATAGTATAGCTATAGTGAGTGAAGTTGAATTAGAGAAAACCTCTGCATTAATTTTGACTGATGATTCACATGATAAAAGTAATCTAACCGAACAGATAACAACCTCAGATTCCGCACATATTATTTTTGATGCCACCAATGAAACTGAGCTGTTTGGTCTAGACGCTGTTGAAATAGAAAACACCTTTGTTTCTGAAAGTCAGGATGATTCATTGTTTGAAGATTTTTCACCGATAATAACGAACAAACAAGAAAAAATTGAGACAGCTGAACACACCCGCGATTCACGTATACATCTAGAAGTGAGGGTAGAAGAAGAAAGCAATCACGTTATTGAGGAAGTACTTCCAGATTTATGGACAGATCCAAAGCCGATTGAACATGACGTTATTATAGACTTAGCGGTAGAGGTGGGGCCTGCAAAAAATACATCTTTAATGCCACAGGAAATATTAAGCCTTCAGCCAGAGGTATTAGAGGGTGAGTGGAATATTTCTAAATGGGAGTATTGGTTTAGAAACAGTCAACTATCACCAGCAGTACAAGAGTTGGCACAACATGGAGTAATGACTGGTTTTATTGATGGCGAGTCTATTTTTAATATTCCAGAGAAATATCAACAATTGCTGAATCAGTTGCAGGATCATTTAGAGCAAGCATTAAAATCTCAATGGGAAGATACGCTATTTCAAGTGAACTATACAGATTTATCTAACCAAGTTACGCCGTATTATTTATTAAATGATCGTAAACAGAAAGCATTTCAACGTGCAACTGAATTGTTGCAAGAAGAGCCTGTTGTAAAAAATCTTTTAGCTACTTTTGAAGGTGAGCTACAGGATATCCAATTGAAATAATTGAATTATATTTTCTATTAAATACAATATATATGAACGTGCAAAGCATTTCATGAGAATGGTTTTAACTTATACAGAATTCTATATTATTCTTGCATGAATATAGGATTCGGATTTTAAATAAATTACCATATTCGGTGGTAAAAATTGATAGGTTTTGAGGTTGTTATGTCATCGAAGGCGCCATATAAGGTGTTATGCGTGTGTTTAGGGAATATTTGTCGATCTCCCACAGCAGAAGTTGTGCTTAAACATTATTGTGATGAACAGCAATTAAATATTATAATTGATTCTGCAGGTACCAGTAATTATCATCCAGGAAAGGCGCCAGATTTACGAAGTCAAGAACATGCATTACAGCGGGGTTATGATTTATCTACATTACGTGCGCGACAATTAACAATTGATGATTTTATCAATTTTGATTTAATTCTGGCTATGGATTTAGAAAACCTAGAGAATATTACTCAATTAAAACAAAAAGCGTCACATACCTATAGTTCAAATCAGCTTAAGGCTAAGATTATGCTCATGAGTGAGCATGATGAGCGTTATCACAAACAAGACGTACCAGACCCTTATTATGGGGAAAGTGCAGGTTTTGAGCATGTACTTGATCAATGTGAGTCAAGTAGTCAGGCTTGGGTTAAAATATTTAAAGCAATGAACATTTAAGGTTGAAGATTTAAGTGATAAGTATTGAAAAACATGTGCAACTTAAGTCTTTAAATACATTAAGTCTAAATAGTGTAGCTTCAGATTATATTAAAATTGAGTCTATAGAAGCACTCATCCTTGCTTTAACATATGCAGACGAACAACATTTAAATGTACTGATTCTATCAGGGGGAAGTAATATGCTTTTACCTGAAAAAGTGAATGCTTTGATTATTCATATGAATATTCAAGGTATTGAACAGCTTGATGAAGATGATCAAAGTATTACGCTTAAAATTGGCGCAGGACAAGTCTGGCATGATTTTGTTCTATGGACGACGACACAAAATTTATATGGCTTACAAAATTTAGCATTAATACCTGGTCTAGTTGGAGCATCTCCTGTTCAAAATATTGGTGCATATGGGGTTGAAGTTGGTGATTTTATAGATTCTGTTGATGTTTATGATCGTATTGAGAAAAGATTTAAAAGTATTCTTGCAGCAGATTGCCATTTTTCTTATCGACATAGTATTTTTAAACAAGATCCGAATCGGTTTGTAATTATTTATGTTAATTTTAAATTACTCAAAAATGCAGATTTAAAATTAGGATATGGTGATCTTAAAAATGCCGTTGGTGATGAGAAAACTGCACTGAATTTACAAAACCAAGTCATTAAGATTCGTCAAAGTAAATTACCAGATCCTAAAGAATTTCCAAATGTAGGAAGCTTCTTTAAAAACCCTGTAATTTCTAAATTAGATTTTGAAGCATTACAAGATAAATTTCCTCATGTCCCACATTATTTACAATCCAATGATCAAGTAAAAATTGCAGCAGGTTGGCTCATTGAGCAAGCAGGTTGGAAAGGCAAACAATTAGGACATGTTGGTATGTTTCACAAACAAGCTTTAGTTTTGGTGAATTATGCGGATGCCAATTTAACAGAAGTTCAGAAAACTTATTACGCAGTGCAACACGATGTATTTCAAAAATTTGCTATTCTCTTAGAGCCAGAACCTGTTTTATTGAACGAACAAGGCTTAATCACTTTACATCATTTGATTATGGAATAGCGAATTAATGCAAAAGAAGCATACTATGGTTCGAATAGTACAAATTGTTTCAGGACTTTTTGTATTAATTGGCTGTCTAACGCTTTTTATTTATTCACCGTTTTATTCAAAAACAATTATTTATTTATTAAATAAATTTGTACCTGTTGAAGTCAATGAAGTTGCTGCTAAAAGCCAAAGGCTGGGTAGCTTAAACGAAAGTGAAACTTTAGAACCAGGTTCAAATTTATGGATTGCCAGACAAGCTTATTTAAAAGTATTAGAAGAGGATATTCAAAAAAACCACTCAAAAAAAATCATTCAAATACAAAAACGTTATAAAGAATTAACAGATTTAATTAAAGAAGAAAATCTTCAAACAAAAGATCAACTTGAAATTAAAGTTCCAATGAGTTTAGAGCAACAAGCCAGTTCGGAGGTTTCTATAGATTCAGTTAAAAATTTAAAAGAATTATTGAGCTTGAATCACTCAGAGAATAAAGAAGTGATGGATAAATATAAAGATTTTTTATTAATCCCAGATGATAAAAAAAATGATCTCATTTCATCTGAAGTCTTTGCTGTAGAAGATAAACAAGATCTCACTTCTTTGGGCGTAAAAGTCGATTCACATCCAATGTCGAACCCTTATGCTATTGTTGTATTAGGTGGTGGATTGGCATTAGATCAAAGTGGAAAAAATATTATTGTCAATAATTATACCAAAGCACGTTTAGAAAAAACCCTTGAGGTTGAAAAACAATATCATTTACCCATAGTTTTGAGTGGTGTTGAAGCACCCTATATGCAAAAGTGGTTGAAAAATTATGATGTGGATGCGAAGCTTCTTGAAGATAGAAGTATGAATACATGTGAAAATACACGCTTCAGTTCTCTACTTTTACAAAAAAAGGGAGGAGCACCTACCGTTATATTAATTACAGATCAATATCATATGCCAAGAACACGTCGACTTTTTGCATTAAATGGAATTGAAACGATTCCTGTAGAGGCGCCAATGCCAACTGAGTTAACCACTTGGCGTCCAAGTTTAAAAAATTATGATCATAGTCGCCGTGCAAATTATGAAGCATTAGCAACAATACGTGATGTTTTCTTTGGATTAGGTGCTTGCCGAGAGGTTCCATAATGCCAAATTCTAATCTCCCATTCCTAAATCCAAAAGATTTAAAGTTAGAAGACCTGCCTATTCCTCAACGAGAAATCACTGCTGATCGGCTAGAAAAACTGAATTTAAATAAGCCTTATCATCCTAATGTAGATATTTTGGCGTATCGAAAATTATATGGTTTACATCTTTTGAATGGTGATCATTGGCAAGGTTATATTGAAACGCCATTATTTAAAATTCATGTACAAGTATTTAAACCGATTTTAGAAAATACCAATTTTAAAACAATACAAGGTACTGTGGCTTTACTGCATGGTTATTTAGAGCATAGTGGAATTTATCAACCGATTATTAAAGAGTTATTGGATCAGGGCTTTAGCGTTTTAACTTTTGATTTACCAGGTCATGGTTTAAGTGATGGTGCATCAGCAAATATTAAAAATTTTGATGATTACCAATATGTATTACAAGTTGTTTATCAATATGTGAAAAACTTTGCACAATTGCCTAAGCCTTGGGTTGGCGTGGGTCAAAGCACAGGAGCTGCAATCTGGATGCATCATGTCTTGGAATATGCAGAACGTCGTGAAAATCCATTTATTGAGAGAATGCTGCTGCTTTCACCGCTTATTCGTCCTGCGAAAACAGCTTGGTGGCATAATTCAATTGGCTTAGGTATTATTCGTCGTATTAAAAGAGAAGTGCCGCGACACTTTAGGCGAAATAATCATAATCCAGAATTTTTACGTTTTATTCGGTTACGAGATCCACTCCAACCTAAGATGATGGGTATGGATTGGATTTTAGCGATGTCTAAATGGATGCAAGAAATGGATGCGCGTCCAGCATGTCGAATTCCTGTTTGGCTCGCTCAGGGAGCTTTGGATCAAACTGTAGATTGGCAATATAATATTGAATTCGTCAGAGCAAAATTTAGATTACAAACACTCTTAATTTTGGAGGAGGGTTCACATCAACTCATTAATGAACGTAAAGATATTCGTGCAGCATTGACAGGTTTAATACCTGCATTTTTACATGCACAAACCAGTCGAAATTATTATGAATAAACATGCATTAAAAAGAAGTATCTCTACTTCTTTTTAATGCTGTAACTATTTTGATTATTTAAAAATTTTCGGCTGAGGCAAGACTCCACATTTTTGCATAAAAATTATGTTGATCTAAAGTGTCAGAGAGTAACTCACCATCTTTCAACCAAAAATGTAGTTGTGCATAATTTTTGATTTCTCGATCATTCAATCTTTGAGCTAAATGGTGCGCTTTAATGTCTTCTGGGTGATTTAAACCAGCAGCAGCCAACAGTTCAGCTAATGCATGCATGGTATTTTTATGAAAATAATGCACACGGTCTGCTTTTGTGGGGACATGTAATGCTTTTTGACGTTCTTTATCTTGTGTTGCAACACCAACAGGACATTGATTGGTGTGACAGCTTTGTGCTTGAATACAGCCAATTGCGAACATAAATCCACGAGCAGAATTAACCCAATCCGCTCCTAAAGCCATGATACTTGCAATATCAAAAGCACTGACAATTTTACCACTGGCGCCTAGTTTAACTTTGTTACGAATGCCTGCACCGACAAGGGTGTTATGAACAAATAATAGGCCTTCGCGTAATGGTGTTCCTACATTATCAATTAACTCAATAGGTGCAGCACCAGTACCACCTTCAGAACCATCAATGACAATAAAATCTGGGTAAATTTGTGTTTCCAGCATTGCTTTAACAATACCCATCAATTGCCAAGGTTGCCCAATACATAGTTTAAAACCTACAGGTTTTTCTAAAGAGAGTTCACGTAATTGCTGAATAAAATACATCATTTCAATAGGCGTACTAAATGCAGAATGACTAGACGGAGAGATACAATCTTCATCACGACTCACACCGCGAATTTGTGCAATTTCTTCTGAAATTTTATCTTTCGGCAATATTCCACCATGTCCTGGTTTGGCGCCTTGAGATAGTTTAATTTCAATCATTTTTATTTGTGGTAATTGTGCTTGTTTTGCAAACTTTTCAGGATCAAACTTTCCATCTAAAGTTCGACAACCAAAATAGCCACTCGCCACTTCCCAAACAATATCACCTCCAAACTCTAAGTGATAAGGGCTAATACTTCCTTCACCTGTATCATGATAAAAATTGCCTAAATGTGCTCCTTTATTTAATGCACGTATTGCATTTGCACTTAAGCTTCCAAAGCTCATTGCAGAAATATTCATAATTGATGCATGATAGGGCTGTGAACATTGTTCATTACCAATCATGATTCTAAATGAGTTTGGATTTGCAAGTTGACTTGGTGTAAGGGAGTGCATCAGAAAACGATAATCATCCTGATATACATTAATAATTGAACCAAAGGGTTTATCCGCACTTTCATTCTTTGCGCGTTGGTAGACGAGGCTACGTTGCATGCGTGAGAAAGGTAATGCGTCTTGATCAGATTCAATAAAATATTGACGTATTTCAGGGCGAATATCTTCAAATAAAAATCTAAAATGTCCCATAATTGGGTAGTTTCTTAAAATAGAATGTTTGCTTTGTAGAACATCATAAAGCCCAAGCAGGCTGAGTGCCCAAGCAATAACCCAAAGTGAGTTGAGTACTTTATCTGAAATAAAGTAATAAATGTAGTGAGGTTCATAAGAAAAAATGAGCCATGTAATACTAACGGCAAGAAAAATGCTTGCAAACCAAACAGAATGCCGTGAAAAAAAAGTGTTTAAAAAGCGATGACGGATGCTTTGAGATAGACTAGGCACTGATCGTTTCCGTATTAACTGTTATCAAAATAATATTGATAATTATATTGTGAAGATTCAAGTATTGATTTGTCACTATAATTATATAAATATTTGAAAATTTAGAAAATAAATCACCTAAAAAACTTAGGTGATTTATAAATTTACCACTTTTTATTCACTAGGCACAAGCATTAAAATAGAATCACTTAATAATTGGGAAATGTCTTCTAATGATTCATTTTGATTAATAGATTGATTTAGTTCAACAACTTGACCATCGGCAAGTTGCTTTAAGTAAGGCGAAAATTGCTCAGAAATACCAAGCGCTTCACCATTTGCCCAGAATAAAAGTTCATTTTCCTGATCTGTATAAAGCAACCGAGAAGCAGGTTCGAGCATAAGCTTATAACCTTCTTCTAAAGCACTTTCTAAATCACCTACACCAATTTCTTCAGCTTCAGGAATATTATCTGGATATTTTGCCTCAGACATCAAACTCATAATTGCATCATCTAAAACCATTGAGTTTTCTAGTTGAGCGAGCAATTTTGTTTTGAGACAATCGAGTTCATCCGTTGTAATTTCTCCAATATTTGCCACTTTTTCTCTGAGAATATCTGTCAAAGGATTTTTTAAAATCTGATTATCAGAAAATTTATCGCTTACTCGATCCATCATATCGGCAATATTTGGCATGCGAAAACCAAATGAAAATGTTAAGCAATCATCTTCCGCTACACCATAATGCGATAAGCCTGGAGGAACGTAAAGTAAGTCCCCTGGTGCTAAAATTTCGTCAAATTGAATATTTATATCAGGAAGAAGTTTGAGTGGTTGCCCAGCCACATATTCTGTTTCAGCATCACACATTTGACCTAATTGCCAACGGCGATGTCCATAACCTTGTACTAAAAATACATCATAAAAGTCGAAATGCTTTCCAACTGAGCCACCTTTAGGGGCGTATGAAACCATAATATCATCGCGGCGCCACTGTGGAATAAATGGAAATTTTTTCCATAATGCAGCTAAATCAAATGAATAATGATCTACAGCCTGTACAAGTAGTGTCCATAATTTCGGAAGCTTTTGAAAATCGCCTTTAATTAATGGCGATGATTTAACATGCCATTGATTTGGGTCTCGATCTTTTTGCCGAATGAGACGTGCACTAACATGTTCTTCAAGCGCAAGTTCCATTACATCATTCGGTTCTAAAATATGAATAATTTCAGGTAGTGCATTTCGAACTAATAATGGTTTTTTTTGCCAATATTCACTGAGGAATTGCTCAGCTGTAATTCCGCCTAAAACATCTAGATTTTGCGACATAATATAAAAACGATCAGTAAATTTTATCTATTGTCGCTTTAGACGATGTCTGGTGCAAGTTTATACTTCGCTCTATGCTGAATAAAACCTTTAAAAGGCAGTCAAAAGCTGAGGCTTAAAGATATTCATGCGACGTGTTTTGATAGCATAAGCGGTCTTATGCTATGGTCTGTCTGTTAAAAAATGGATCATTGTAAATATGGCAGAATCATTGAACGTACATTGGTTTTTGCTTCAATTACAGTCATAAATGTATAGGCACCTATAAACTTGCGGCTAATAAACATAAACTCTTTAGGCGGAACACTGAAATATCGAGATGCCATGGATTTAGAAGCACGTTGCATGACACGATTATGTAATTGGCTTTTTTTCCAGTCATAACGGTTATTTTCATCCATAACACCTTCGGGTAAATCGGGGTTATTGGCAAGACAACTGAAGGCTTCTGTCGCTAAGAGAAATACTTTCGCCATATCAGGTTTAATACTTTGAGGAATGGAGTCAAAAAACTCATAACCCGTCATTGCATCAACCATCATGTCTAGATTATGGTAATAACCCGCTTCAATTAATTGACGTGCAACCAACAAAAGTTGTTGATCAAATTGGCGAATTGCACCGAAATCTAATAATACAATTTGATCAATAATTTCTGCACCATTTCCTAACCGAACAAGGTAATTACCAAAGTTTGGATCAGTTTGCATTTCGCCCCATTCAAAAATTTCACGAACTGCAATTTCAAGTGATGATTCACCTAACTTATTACGTCGTTCTTGGGGCAAAGACAACATGACAGGGCTGTTAATTGGCACACCGCGTTCAAATGTCATACACAGTACTTGATGAGTTGAATATTCATTAATAATTTGAGGGACAACATAACGATGATCTTCTGCTAAACGTTGAGCAAATCGACGAGTTGTTTCTGCTTCAATATGATAATTAACTTCACGGTGCATCATCTCGCGAACCTCATCAAACCATTGATCAAATTCACGTGTTTGAGGAACCATTCGAGTGAGTTTTAGCATATTTCGAAATAAGTTCATATCTGAATCTATTGCATCTGCAACACCAGGATATTGAACTTTTAAAACGAGTTCTACCCCATCTGATTTACGTGTTGCACGATGAACCTGAGCAAGGGAAGCAGTGCCTATTGGCTCATGATCAATGGTGAGATCATCTAATTTAGAGCCAAGTTGAATCTTTAATTGAGCATAAATTGCTGGCCATGCCAAAGCTACGGTCTGATTGTTTAGCGTATTTAATGCTTGTGTAATTTCTTCTGGTAAAAAATGTTCACCATATAGCGCCATCATTTGTCCAATTTTAACAATTGAACCTTTTAATTTTCCAATTTCTGAGACCAGATAATCAGCCTGTTCTCTCATGACTTTCTTACGTTTTTTTTCTTTTTCATCGTCACTTGCAAAAAGTGTTGTAGCACTTGATGCAGCCCAACGTGTTCCTGCGAGAAGGGATGCCTTTGCTATTGATAAACGGCGATCCATAGAGGACGTTTTAAGTTGTTTGAGCTTGTCGTGCTGATCAGACATGAAAACAAAGTCCTTAAAAAAGTAAATTGCTGAAAACATTAATTGTAAAGGATATTACAGGGTATAAGCGTATTAAAAAAGTTTAAGTTGCCGAAAAAAGGGAATGAATATTGATGATCTTTGATAAATAGCCTAAGTATAGTGAAAATTAAAGATGATACTGAATTTTTGATAAAGATTTACTCTGCAATGACTCTTTATTTTTTAAAATAAAAGTTAAAATCATTTCTTTGACAATCGGATCTTGAAATCCAGTAGAATAGCCTTTAACAATGATAATACTCGGTAAAATAAAAAATAAATACTTTGCATCATCAACTGAAGCGTCTGTATAAATGTTGAACTCATTTAACAATTCTTGAAGAAATTTTTTTTCATCTTTTACACTGCTAGAGAGGGTGTCATTCCAATAATTTTGGCGAATTGCCATTAAGTTATTGTGTTTGTAGCTCATATGAAATTCAACTAAAAGCAAAACAGATTTGTCATATGAGGATATTAAAAAAAACTTCAAATGTAAAATTTACCATCGTATTTATTTGAACTCATAAATAAAATTAAAATCAACAAAAATCGTAATGGTTGTTAAAATAATGAAATGCGCAATGGCATTTGTAATTATTATTTTAAAAATAGCCTAAGTGAATATTTTTAAAATTTCTGTTTTTAAAAATTCATGCCTCTGATTAAATAAGAAATTACTATGCCAATACATCCCAATATTTAGTAAAGGTAAATCAACTGGTACCTCAAATATATGAATTAATTCACTTATTGGTAAGCTTTTTAACAGATAAAAAGGGATGGTTAAAATTGCATGCGGAAATTGTTCAAGAACTTGCAGTGCAGTTGAATAATGTTGACAACGTAAAAAAATTTGACGGCTCGGATTTACTTTAGCTAAAAAAATATCTTCAACCAGCATTCCAGTTCGACGTGAAGAAACCCCAATGTGAGGTGAAGAAAAATATATATTTTGATTCATTGTTTTAAGTTGAGTGCAAATAACAAAATAATCTTGAATTAATGGGCTAAAATTAATTTTAGGATCAAAACTTCTTTCTAGATCAATGGCAAAGTCAATTTGTTGAGAAGCTAAATCAGCTGTAATTGTTTTGCGATCTAATTTACTGCTTAAAAATTGAATATTGAGATTCAATGACTGAAAATGTTGGACCAATTTTGGAAAAATAATCGATTCAATTTCATCATGAATTGCAATTTTTAAAGTTTTAATGCTGTTAATCTTAAATTCTTTTCGTTGTATCGAAATATTTTGGATCATAGTCAATGCTGATTTAATATCGGGATATATTTGTTCAGCAAAGGGTGTTGGATACATTTTACGATTTGCTCTTATAAATAAGTCATCTTTTAAATGCTCACGTAATCTTTGTAATGCATGACTTACAGCAGATTGGCTAATATGTAAAATTTGAGCTGCTTTTGAAATACTTTGCTGTTCATATATAGAAATAAATAAAGGGTATAAATTAATATCTATCCGATGAAATAAATCAATTTCTAAAATATTTTCTTCATGAATTTTATTCATAGCAATGTATTTAATTAAATCATTTTATTCATAATAATTTTCACGCTATGTTAAGTAAAGACACAAATAAAATATTTAAGGGAATATTAAATGTTTGAACAATCTACTCGTGCTCAAGACTTTATACAACGGACTCAACAATTCATAAAAAATGAAGTTGAGCCTGTTGAAGAACAAATGATCAAAGAAATACATACGAATAATGTGGGTGGCGATTGGACGTCATGGCATTGGCCTGAACAAATGGAAGAATTAAAACAAAAAGCAAAACAAGCAGGTTTATGGAATATGTTTTTGCCTTGTCCAGAATTAGGACAAGGTTTATCTGTACAAGAATATGCACATATTGCTGAACTTTCTGGTCAAAGTTTAATTGCTCCGATCATTTTTAATTGTAATGCGCCAGATAGTGGCAATATGGAAGTGTTATGGCGTTATGGTTCTGAACAGCAAAAAGCACAATGGTTAATGCCATTGTTAGCAGGAGAAATCCGTTCCGTATTTTGTATGACTGAGCCAGATGTTGCTTCATCTGATGCAACGAATATGCAGGCCACTGCGGTTATTGATGGAAATGAAATTATTTTAAATGGACAAAAATGGTGGTCTTCTGGTTTGGGCGATCCACACGCAAAAATCATCATTTTTATGGCTCATACACCAGATCCGTCAAAAGATCGTCACCATCAACATTCTATGGTCTTAGTTCCTATCGATACAGTTGGTATAAAAATTGAACGAATGTTACCTGTATTTGGAGACTATGATGCACCACATGGTCATGGCGAAGTGAGCTTTCATAATGTTCGAGTGCCACTTGAAAACTTTATTGGGGGTGCAGGACAAGGTTTTGAAATTGCACAAGGTCGTTTAGGGCCTGGGCGAATTCATCATTGTATGCGTTGTATAGGTGCTGCTGAAAAAGCATTAGAGTTGATGATTCATCGTGGTATGAGTCGAAAAGCCTTTGGGAAAGAGCTACTAAAATTAGGAGGGAATTTAGAGCGTGTTGCCGAAGCGCGCGTTGCAATTGATCAAGCTCGATTACTCACATTATATGCTGCGTATAAAATGGATACATTAGGCAATATGGCAGCTCTTACTGAAATTTCAGCGATTAAAGTTGTTGCTCCACGTGTTTTAGAACATGTTGTCGATATGGCAATTCAACTTTATGGTGGTGCTGGCTTGTCACAAGATACACCATTGACTGCTTTTTTTGCACAAGCTAGATCTTTAAGATTAGCGGATGGACCTGATGAAGTTCATAAATCAATGATTGCCAAGTTAGAATTGGCAAAACTAGGCTATCGTTCCGGAGAAAAAAATCAGAAACCTTCCGTATGAATAGACACGGCGGTCTTTTCTCTACCATGTGATAATTTCATTTAATAAAGTTATAAAAATAGTGATTAGGAACAAATTATGTCAATGATTGATAAAGGACATTCAGTAAGATCAGGTGAAGAATTATATAGCAATGCAGTGGAAAATTGGTTAAGTCAGCAAGGACAAAATTTAGTGGGTCCTGTAGAGATTACACAATATTCTGGGGGAGCTTCAAACTGGACTTATCGATTAAAATATCAAAATATAGATTTGATTTTACGTCGTCCACCTGCAGGTACTAAAGCAAAATCTGCACATGATATGGCACGTGAATATCATATTCAAAATGCTTTAAAAAACCATTATCCAGTTGTCCCTGAGATGGTCGCATTGTGCCAAGATGAATCTATTATTGGTTGTGATTTTTATATCATGAAACGCATTGAAGGTATTATTCCTCGTGCAGAATTACCCAAAGAGTTAAATTTTAGTGAAAAACAAGTTCATGAACTTTGTATTCATATGATTGATAAGTTAATTGAACTTCATCAAGTGCCATATTTGGGTACAAAACTTGAAAAATTTGGCAAAGGTGATGGCTATTGCTATAGGCAGGTTGAAGGATGGGATCATCGTTACGAAAAAGCTAAAACAATGAATGTTCCATCATTTAGATATGTTCGTAAATGGCTAAAAGAAAATACACCACTTGATGCAAAAACGTGCTTAATTCACAATGACTGGCGCTTTGATAACTTAATATTAAATCCGAATCATCCCACTCAAATTATTGGCGTACTTGATTGGGAAATGGCAACTTTGGGTGATCCACTGATGGATTTAGGGACATCTTTGGCATATTGGGTCGAGGAAAATGACAATCCTATTTTTAAGGCAACGCGACGTCAACCAACCCATTTAAAAGGTATGTTTACACGTCAAGAGGTCGTCGATTATTATTTGGAAAAAACTGGATTAAAAACAGAAAATTGGACCTTTTATGAAGTCTTTGGTATTTTCAGATTAGCGGTGATTGCACAGCAAATCTATTATCGTTATTACCACAAACAAACCAATAATCTAGCATTTAAAGATTTTTGGATTATTATTCACGCTTTGCATATTCGTGCTTTATCCTTAATTGGTAAAAGTAAGTTTGAAGCAAATGAAATAGCTCAAAAATATATGGCCAAGTTTAAAGAGTTAACACAGAAGAGTTAATAAAGTTATGACAACGATTTATTTTATTCGACATGGGCAAGCTTCTTTTGGTGCAGAAAGTTATGACCAACTCTCACCTCAAGGCGAGTCACAAGCGAAAGTACTTGGGCAATATTTACAGCAAATTTTAAAAGAAGAACCTTATATTGTTTCTGGTTCGATGCAACGTCATCAGCAGACGGCAAAAATTTCATTACAAGAATTCTTTCCTAATGCCTTAATTCATACAAATAGTGCTTGGAATGAGTTTAATCATCAACAAGTTTTTGCAAAATATGATGAAAAATTTAGTCAACCTCAAGTATTGAAAGAAATTGTGACGCAACAAGAAGACCCTTATGAATATTTAGGAGATTTATTCAATCAGGCAATAGAACGTTGGGTTAAGAATGATCATGCTGAGGACTATGATGAAACATGGCTACAATTTAAATATCGTGTTGAACATGCATTAGAACAACTCTGTAATGAATTGGCAGAGAAAAAACCGAGATATGCAATTGTTTATACCTCTGGTGGTGTCATTTCAGTTTTAGCAGGAAAAGTCCTAGAATTAAGTGTGAAAAACACCTTTTCACTCACTTGGTCTATTGCAAATGCCAGCTTAACGACTTTACGTTTAGTGGATCATCAACCACGCTTACTCAGCTTGAATGAACATCATTATTTAAAAGCAAAAGATCCGCAGTTACTTACTTGGATTTAAATAAAAAGAATAGGGAAAGGGAAATTAAATGACGAAGACAATTTTAATTACAGGTGCAAGCTCTGGTATTGGCGCTGGAATGGCGCGTGAGTTTGCTAAAAGAGGTTACAATTTAGCAGTTTGTGCACGGCGTTTAGAGCGTTTAGAGGCATTAAAGTTCGAATTGGAAACTCAGTATAAGATTGAAGTCAATATAAAAGTACTGGATGTGACTAATTATGACCAAGTTTTTACAGTATTTCATGCGTTTAAAACTGAATTAGGCACAATTGATCGTATTATTGTTAATGCAGGGGTTGGCGATGGGCGTAGAATTGGAAAAGGGCATTTTGCAATTAACAAAGCGACAGTCGAAACAAATTTCATTTCAGCTTTAGCGCAATCTGAAGCAGCTGTTGAAATTTTTCGTGAGCAAAAGTTTGGTCATTTGGTAATGATTTCTTCTATGAGCGCGATTCGTGGCATGCCAAAACATCTAACTGCCTATGGTGCAAGTAAAGCAGGGATGGCTGCATTAGCAGAAGGAATCCGAGCAGAATTATTAGATACCGCAATTAAAGTATCAACAATTTTCCCAGGCTATATTCGAACAGAACTGAATGAGGGTGCAAAAAAACTACCTTTTGAAGTGGATGAGCAAACAGGTTCTCGATTACTTGTTACAGAAATCGAGAAAGAACCGATAAAAGCTTATGTCCCTAAATGGCCATGGTTACCGATTAGTTTTGCAATGAAAGTTTTACCCTTAAAACTAGTTAATAAACTAGGTTAAATTCACAGTATAGATAAGCTCGATTAAATATTGGGCTTATTGCTTATTTAAGTTAAATATGGAGTATGAATAATCAATAATAATAAATGATAAATCCAAAATAATAACAGCGATGAATTGAGTCTTTTTCTTTATACGTGTATATTTTAGGCAATGTGATCTAAAATTAATAATCGTAAAATTTTAAAAATATTAATCGGAATAAATATGACAGAACAGTTCGATGATGTTTCTATTCAAAAAAAAACGAATGTACATTTTGATGGTAAATCAATTAGTCGCGTCATTGAATATTCTGATGGCACGAAAAAAACCATCGGTGTGATCTTGCCTACAGATCAGCCACTTAAATTTAAAACATATGTCCTTGAGTTAATAGAAATTATTTCAGGTGAATGTGAGGTCTGGATTGGAATAGACGAAGAATACTTATTTTTAAAGTCAGGAGAAAGTTTCGAAGTTCCTGCCAATAGCCAATTCAAAATTCGGACGAATTCTGTATTAGACTATACGTGCCATTTAATTAAAGAACTTTAATTACATCGGTATTTTCTATTATTCTTACGTATTTCTCCATAATTATTATTTACTATATGAAAACGATTATTAATATCATATATAAGGTTATCATGGAAAAAATCGCCTCCCTCCTTTTCGCAGGTTTATTTGCAACGACAGCAGTATATGCAGCGCCTGAGAGTAAAGGAAATCGCCCCGATTTTAGTAAGCTATGCCAAGGTAAGGCAGTAAATACAAAAATTACAGCAACGCACGATGGGCGTAGTATCAATGGCACTTGTCAACTTGGATTTAAAGCAAATAATCCAAATAGTTTAGAGCGTGGTGCTCATCGTGATTCGAGTGTCCAAAAAGCGTGTAGTGCAAAAGCAAAAGGGGCTGCTGTTACAGTAAAATATAATGGGAAAAATATACCAGGAACATGTGATGTTTTATTTAAATCGGAAATGGGAAAACGTTCATAATTTGACGTCAATCATAAGATGATCAATTTAAAAAGTCTTATTCATATAAGGCTTTTTTATTGTTTCATTTAAAGCTTTCGTATTTGTATTATCTTCTTCATAATACAAATTAAACTTTAAAATTAGAATTCTAAATTATGTTTTCTTGGGTATTATTCACGCTCTTTGCTGCATTCACACAAGCATGGAGGAATGCATTTCAAAAACAACTGAGTAGTACTGTAGATTCTTTTGGTGTTACTTTATCTCGCTTTATTTTCGCATTTCCATTATCGCTTCTATACTTATGGTGGTTATATACAGTTGAGCCTACTACTGAAATTACCTATTTCAGTTCTCGGTTTTTGATCTATGTCATTTGTGCCGCCATTGCACAAATATTTGCAACACTCATGATGATTAAATTATTTCATCAGAAAAATTATGCAATTGGAGTTGGGTTAGCAAAAAGCGAAGCCATTTTAGCCGCTATTTTAGGGGTAACCTTTTTTGGACAATATTTGAGTCCGTTTGCATGGTTTGGCGTGCTTTTAGGTGCCTTTGCAATTTATTTATTAAGCAAAGGAGGGGTTCAAAACAGTAAGTTTTCTTGGAATACCTTTGTTATCGGTATTTTGAGTGGATTATTTTTCGCCATTACATTGTTGTTAGTACGAGAAGCAACATTAGAATTAAATAATTTACCTGTGTTACACCGCGCGGCATGGGTTTTAGTCAGTGTAATTGGTTTACAAAGTACGATTTTACTCACCTATTTAAGTCTATTTAAAAGAGCAACGCTTATCAAAATGTATGAGCGAAAAGGGCTCGTATTTATTATCAGTTTATCTGGTTGTTTAGCATCTTTAGGGTGGTTTACAGCAACCAGTATGCAAACAGCTGCATTAGTGACCACATTAGGGCAAGTTGAAATGATTTTCAGTTTAATGATTTCAGCTTTTTTCTTTAAAGAGAAATTAGTCCGAACGGATCATTGGGGATTATTTTGGATTATCGTTGCTGCCATTATTGTAATTTGGGCTTAAATTAAAAGAAAAGGTAAAGATTTACCTTTTTTTCATGCCTATATCGATAATATTAGTAAATCTAAAGATTAGATCTAAACTACGTCATGATCGTTTTGGATTTTTTGGTCAAAAATAGATGGGCAATAATCCCAATACAAATTCCCCAAAATACTGAACTTAAACCTAAGAACTGCATTCCAGATGCCGTTGCTAAAAAAGTAATTAAAGCAGATTCACGATGTACTTCATTTTTCATTGCAACTGAAATATTGGTTGCAATGGCACCTAGTAAAGCCAATCCTGCTAGCGCAGCAACAAGTTCTTTTGGTAAAAGACTAAATAGCATGACAATGCTACCCGCAAAAAGTCCACCTAAGATATAGAATATTCCGTTTGCAATACCTGCAATATAACGTTTTTCTTTTAACTCATGCGCATCTTTTCCCATACATAATGCCGCAGTAATTGATGCTAAAACAATGGTAATTCCACCAACACATGCGACACATAAAGAGGCAATACTGGTTGCGGTAATAATGGGTTTTGCAGGTGTCTCATAACCACTGATTTTCATAATTGCCATACCTGGCAAAAATTGCCCAGTTAAGCTGACCAATATAAGAGGAATGGCTAAATTAAGAGTTGAATTCCAAGTCCATTCAGGGTGAATAAACTGTGGAACTGCAAAACTAAAATTAAATTCAACTGGATTAAATTTTCCAAGAAATAAGCTAAGTATTATCCCAGAGATGAGCACCCAGACCATTGCATAACGAGGGGTATAGCGTTTTGCACATAAGAAAACCAAAAGCATGCCAAATACAATGATTGGCATGGTATCAGTAGCTAAAAATAAACCTAAACCAAATTGAAATAGAAGTCCAGCCATCATTCCTGCGGCAATATCTTGTGGAATCCATCTTAAAAGTTTATCGAAATAACCTGTGATACCTACTAAAAAAATAACAATCGCAGAGGTGATATAAGCCGCAATCGCTTCATTAAGTGAAATATTGGGAAATAAGGTGACTAGTAAAGCGGTACCTGGTGCAGACCAAGCTGTAATCACAGGAGTTTTATAACGGATGGATAAATAAATTCCTGCGGCTGCTGCACCTAAAGAAATCCCCCAAATCCAAGACACCATCATCGAAGTTGAAACATGTGCTTTTTGTGCAGCTTGGAAAAATATAATGAGGGGACCTGAATAGGAAATAAGAACAGCTAAAAACCCTGCGACTGTCGCAGAAATTGACCAGTCATTTTTTAATGTTTTGAACAGGTGTGCCATTGAGCCTCCATGCAGTCATGATCCTGTTTATATTTATAGGCAAATCAGGGTTTAACCCTGATCTCCACCACCAACAGGAATTACTGTGCCTGTGATATAAGATGATTCATCAGATGCAAGAAATAAAATGGCATTGACTTGTTCTTGAATTGTTCCATAACGACCTAAAAAAGTTCGATCAATTGTTTGATCTACCACTTCTTGCATCCAAGTTTTTTCATGCTCAGATAATGGGTTTGCATTCCTTGGAATAATTCTTGGCGGTGCTTCCGTCCCACCTGTTGCAACAGCATTCACACGAATACCATCTTGTGCATGTTCAAAGGCAAGAGAGGCTGTTAATGCATTCACACCACCTTTTGAGGCAGAGTAAGGCACTCGATTAATTCCACGTGTTGCAATTGAAGAAACATTTACAATCGTCCCTTTTTGCTGTTCTATCATCTGTGGAAGTACCGCTCGACAGCACCATAAGGTTGGAAATAAAGAACGATTGACTTCTTTTATAATTTCATCTTCGGAAAATTCCTGAAAAGGCTTCATCCATATCGCACCGCCGACATTATTGACAAGAATATCTATTTTTCCAAAAGTCTGTAATGCAGTATTAACAACCGATTGAGCACCTGAAAATGTTTCTAAATCTGCTTGTGCAACGATCGCTTCACCTTGCTGATTTGTGATTTCATCATAAACATCTTGAACAATATCTGAACGATCGACAAGAACGACCTTACCACCTTCTAAAGCAATTTGTGCAGCAACACCACGACCAATACCTTGAGCTGCACCCGTGACAATCACAACTTTATTCGAAAATCTTGGAGAGATAGACATATTTAGTTCTCCTGTTAATTCGCAGAGAATTTTTCAAATAAGAAGTTTGCAGGTTTTATCCCTTCTTGGTCTAACCAAGTACGCACAGCATCGACCATCGGGACCGGACCACATAAATAAATGTCAACGTCACCACGATTTAACCATTGATTTTCAATATGCGCAGTTACATAGCCCTTACGTGGATGTGCTGAATCAGGATGTGCAACAACTGTACGGTAATCGAACCATGCTAATTTATTTTTAAGTTCTTCCAGTTTTTCTAATGCAACCAAATCAAAATCATTGGTTACACCAAATACCAAACGAACAGGATGATCAGAACCTTTTTCTTCGAGTACTTGTAACATTGATAGAAAAGGAGCAATGCCAGTACCACCCGCAAGCATAACAACTGGTCGAATCACATTTCGGAGGTAAAAACTTCCAAAAGGTCCTGTAAATGTCATTTTGTCGCCTGTTTTCGCATTGACACTTAAGAACTCACTCATTTTTCCATTTGGAACATTTCTCACCACAAAACCAGTTAAGCGATTACCTGGTTTAGAACTAAAAGAATATGAACGGGTTTCATGACTATCCGGCAATGCAACATTAACATATTGACCAGCTAAGAAATGAATATCAGGTTGATTTTCATCTAATTGAATATCAAAAGTGATGGTTGAATCAGATAAGTTTTCTACACTTGTAAGAGTGCCTTGAAATTGATGAATTTCAGTTTTACATACATCAGAAGATGCTTGAATTTGAAATACTGCATCGGAAGTTGGTTTACATTGACAAGCAAGAATATAACCTTGTTCAGCCTCTTCAGGTGTGAGCGCATCTTCAATATACATTTCTTCGGGCATATCAAAACTGCCAGATTCACAAAAGGCACGGCAGGTGCCACAAGCACCATCACGGCAATCTAAAGGAATATTAATTTTTTGACGATAGGCTGCATCAGATAATGTTTCGCCCGAATTAACATGAATAAAGCGTGTTACACCGTCTTCGAATTGAAGTGCAATATTGTGAATTGACATGGCCTAAATCCTTTTTTGAATCTTTTCATCTCACCCTTTACGAAGAAACAAATAAATTGTTTAACCGTAAAGGGCATTTTTAAAAGCAATTACATAGAAATGGGAGAGTCGTAATTGACTTTTTATAAATGGTAAACATCAATCACTTGATTAATATAGTCATTTTTAAGTACGACATATTTATTTAAAATTTTTGGTTGTTCACCTGAAAAATCAATCTCATATCGTGACATACCAAAATAGCTATAATTGGTTTTATATCTAAAACTTAAAGTGTTCCAATTAAAACGTACAGTTACAATATCGCCATGACGTTCAATCACTTCAATATTACTTAAATTATGACTTGTTCTTGTGTCTGGCATTGTTGCAGAAGAACGTTCAGTCTTTATACGAAAAACACGGTCTTCTAAACCTTGACGATCTGGATAATATATTAAAGAAATTTCAGATTGAGGGTCTTCAGTTAAACGATCATCATCATCCCAAGCAGGCATCCAAAACGCAGCTGTAGGGGCATAGCACTGTAACCATTCATCCCATTGTTCATCATCAAGCAAACGAGCTTCTTTATATAGAAATTGATTGATACTTTCAATTGACACTTGATCTGTTAAATGTGTTGTCGCATTCATGCAGTTTCTCCTTGTGTATCAGCTACTTGTGCTGCGAGTTCCTTTTCTGCAGCAATTGCAAATTTCATCATTTCTAACCAATGTTGATGTTGTGCAAGATACAAACCTTCATCTTCAGTTTTAATGCCACTTAATTTAGGTTTTAAACCAATTTCATTTGCTGCATCATCTGGACCTTGAATCCAATGCTTAGAACCACGGCACATGTCATTCCATTCAAGATCAATTCCTGCATAACCAGCTTGACATGCACGGAATTCTTCTAAGTCATCTGGCGTTGCCATGCCTGAAGCATTAAAGAAATCTTCATATTGACGAATACGACGTGTACGCGCTTCAGCATCTTCACCTACAGGTGCGATACAATAAATGGTTACTTCTGTTCTATTTACACCCAAAGGTCTTAGCACGCGAATTTGAGAACCAAATTGATCCATTAAATAAACATTTGGATAAAGACATAAGTTACGTGAACGCTCAATCATCCACTTAGACATCGCTTCACCGAATTTTTCGGTATATTCATCAGCCTTAGGGAAGTTTGGACGATCTTCTGGATTTGACCATTGTGTCCATAGCAACATGTGACCATGATCAAAACCATATGATCCACCACCTTGTTTACCCCAAGAACCTGCACTCATAGCACGGATATTATCTGCCGCTTGTTTTTCTTTACGTTGTTGTGTGGTTGCAGCATAATTCCAATGTACCGCGGATACATGGTAACCATCCGCACCATTTTCCGCTGTTAATTTCCAGTTACCTTCATAAGTGTAGGTAGAAGAACCACGTAAAACTTCTAGACCCTGTTCAGATTGACCAACAATCATGTCAATAATCTTAGTCGTTTCGCCCAAAAACTCTTCTAATGACGGAACATTAGGGTTCAAACTACCAAATAAAAACCCTTTGTAGTTGGCAAACCGTGCGACTTTTTTAAGATCATGTGAACCATCTTGATTAAAGCAATCAGAATAACCTGCATCACTCGGATCTTTAACTTTTAAAAGCTTGCCTGAATTATTGAATGTCCAACCATGGAAAGGACACGTATAAGTCGCTTTATTTCCACGTTTATAACGACAAAGCTGCGCACCACGATGTGAACAGGCATTAATCATTGCATTTAGTTCACCTTGACGATTACGTGCGATAATAATCGGTTGACGTCCAATATACGTCGTGTAGTAGTCATTATTATTTGGAATTTGGCTTTCATGTGCCAAATAAACCCAATTCCCTTCAAAGATATACTTCATTTCAAGGTCAAATAGGGCTTGATCAGTAAATACTGAACGATGTAGTTTAAATTCACCTGTTTCAAAATTATCGACAAGTAATTCGTCAATACGATCAAGATGACTAGTGTTGATTACAGGAATACGTGGCATATCCTTTCTCCGACTTTCCAAATTAGGGTAAGTCACTGAAATGTTGGAAAAACACTTCAGTTCCATTAAATTAACTTCATGCTAGCGTTGTAATCTTCAAGAGACTTTGATGATTTACTCAGCGCGCGAAAACAATATTTTGTGCTAAAACCAACGACAATGAATGAAATGTCGTAATTTAATGATCATCTTCACGAATTGAAGATGGATGTTTATTCAGTACAGTTACTGTAATATTCATGTATGGGTAAAGAGGAAGACCTTGTAAAATTGAATGAAGTTCTTCATTACTTTCAACATCAAAAATACTAATATTTGAATATTGACCAGTAATTCGCCAAATATGACGCCATTTACCTTGACGTTGTAAATCTTGAGAATATGCTTTTTCAATCGTTTTAATTTCGTTGGCAGTATTGGCTGGCATATCTAACGGAATCTGTACATCCATCTTGACTTGAAATAACATGCTTAGCTCCTTGCTTAATTCAAGCGAAATTAATCAATTTTCCTTTCAACAAGTTCAATTTCAGATTTAAAAATCAATATGATACAAGTCAAAAACTTCACTTAGTTCTACGGTATGAATTGAAGTAATTGTTCTTTCAAGCTTTTTTAATATATCAGCTCTTAGAACAATACCGACAAGTTCTTGCCAGAACCACTGTATTTGGTATACCTTAAAGGAATGGCTTTTAGCTGTCTAAGACCAAATTTGCATTTTATTATATTTTAAAGGTATGGAGTCCTAAAATGGAATTAAGACACCTACGGTATTACACCGCTGTAGTGGAAGAACAAAGTTTCACAAAAGCAGCTGAGCGACTTTTTATTGCTCAGCCACCTCTCAGTCGCCAGATTCAGAACCTTGAAGCGGAGCTAGGAGTACAATTATTTGAACGAGGCAGTCGCCCACTTAAAACAACTGAAGCAGGTCAATTTTTCTATCAACACGCACTTAAACTTTTGTCTAATGCAGAAGAGATAAAATCAATGACACAACGTGTTGGAATGACAGACCGTTGTATAACGCTTGGCTTTGTCGGCTCTCTTCTATTCGGTTTACTTTCAAATATTGTTTATCTTTTTAAACAACAGCAACCCCATCTCAAAATTGAAATGGTTGAAATGGCGACGACTGAACAAATTGAAGCATTAAAAGAGGGGAAAATTGATGTTGGATTTGGTCGATTACGTATTTCTGATCCAGCAATTAAACGAGTTCTGTTAAGAGAAGAACGCTTAATGGTCGCTGTACATAGTAGTCATCCAATGGCGCAAAAAAATGAGGGCGTTTATTTATCCGAGTTAATTGATCATCCTGTTTTTTTATATCCTAAAAATAATAAACCTAACTTTTCCAGCCAAGTTCGTTCACTTTTTTCAGAACATGGACTGGAGTTACAAAAAGTACGAGAAGTGCGAGAATTATCTTTAGCCTGTGGCTTTGTTGCCGCTGGAGAGGGAATTAGTATTGTGCCAGCAAGTGCACAAAGTATTCAGTTAAAATATCTACATTTTATTCCAATTTTAGACCAATCAGCTGTGAGTCCTATTTTTATGGCGGTTCGCAATCTTGATGAAAGTGAAGATATTCGTTCATTATTTGATTGTATTTATCAGCTCTACGATTTAGAAAATATTTATTATGACCGTTCAATTATTTAATAAAAAAATTAAGCGAATACTATTTACTTTAACTCAGAACATATATACCTCGTTAGTATATTGAATTTAAAAAAAATTTAAATAAACAACCTTAAAGGTATAAATATAGAGTTAATCGGTTTTGGACAAAAAAAGTGATTTACCGCATTGTGCTGATCATATTTCACAAGCAGGAGGCTGAAAGGTGAAAACAGATCAAATAAATGTCAATACGTTGGTAGATGAAACTTCATTTACGCCTTTTCATTGGGGTGTTTTATTGTGGTGTTTATCCATTATTATTTTTGATGGTTATGATTTAGTAATCTATGGTGTTGCATTACCTTTATTAATGCAAGAGTGGGGATTAACAACGGTACAAGCAGGCATGCTTGCAAGTACTGCACTATTTGGCATGATGTTTGGTGCAATGAGTTTTGGCACATTATCGGATAAATTAGGTCGTAAAAAAACGATCATGATTTGTGTGGCTATTTTTAGTGGATTTACATTTTGTGGTGCATTTGCATCTTCTCCAGTAGAGTTTGGTATTTTACGTTTTTTAGCAGGGCTTGGCATTGGAGGTGTAATGCCCAATGTAGTTGCATTAATGACTGAATATGCACCTAAACGTATACGCAGTACGCTCGTTGCAATTATGTTTAGTGGTTATGCAATTGGCGGTATGGCTTCGGCATTGTTAGGTGCTTGGCTTGTGGTAGATTTTGGTTGGAAAATCATGTTCTATATTGCAGGTTTCCCTTTACTTTTATTGCCACTAATCTGGAAATATTTACCAGAGTCCTTAATGTTTTTGACCAAAAAAGGGGATACTGCCAAAATTAAGCATATTGTTGTAAAAATTGCACCGCAACAAACCATTACTGCAAATACATCTTTTGTTCTAAATGAAGTAACTGTGGGTGATGAAGCACCACTGAAAGCATTGTTTCAACAAGGCAGAATGGGCAGTACATTCATGTTTTGGATTGCATTTTTCATGTGTTTATTAATGGTTTATGCACTTGGAAGCTGGTTACCAAAACTAATGATCCAAGCCGGATACTCTCTTGGTGCAAGTATGATCTTCCTCTTTGCTTTAAATATTGGAGGAATGGTGGGTGCAATTGGTGGTGGCGTTTTGGCTGATAAATTCCATTTAAAACCTGTCTTAAGTATTATGTTTACGGTAGGCGCTGTTGCACTCATTCTTTTAGGATTTAACAGTCCATCTTTTGTTCTATATACATTAATTGCAGTGGCTGGTGCAGCGACCATTGGCTCACAAATCTTACTCTATACATTTGTTGCACAGTATTATCCAACTACCGTACGTTCAACGGGAATGGGATGGGCATCTGGCATAGGTCGTATTGGTGCAATTGTAGGACCTGTATTAACAGGCGCGTTATTAGGATTTGATTTACCACATCAAATGAATTTCTTAGCAATTGCTGTTCCTGGTTTCATTGCAGCATTTGCCGTTTTCTTGGTTAATCTTAAAACTTCAGTTGAAGGATCAAAAGCTCAAGCAAAAGATAATTCAAGCTTGAATAGGCTCAATAGTACATCACATTAATTATTAATTTTGTTCAGAATTCACCTTGAAAATATTTTAAGGTGAACTGTATTTTAAACTTACATTGTAATGACAATGTACTGCAATGAGAAAATGAGGTCAGGATGAATACTCATAAAACTGTTTTAAAATCGAAGTTAAAACCACTTATATGGATGGCAGCTCTCGTCATGAGCACACCTACATTTGCTGAAACGTAAACTGAAATTGAACAGCTAAAGCATGAACTTCAAGCATTAAAACAATTGGTTCAGCAAATGAATGCTCAACAACAGAATCAATCGGAAAGTTTAGAAAAAGTTCAAACATTTCAAAAAAATTTAATATCTGCTCCGAAAGATGTAAAAAACACATTAGGAATAACCAAAGGTGGAGCCGAATTTAACTTCTATGGAAATGTACGTTTAGATGGTACATATCAAATCGAAGGTGGCAGCTTAGCTCGAATGTATAATCAAATTAGTACGGTACCACTTTCTAGAGAATCTTCAGCATCTGATGTTTTAAAATCAACGCTTGCGGCAACACGCTTAGGTTTAGACTTTAAAACCCCAACTAGTACAGGAAGTGTAGGTGGAAAATTAGAAGTTGATTTTTTGGGTGCAAATGATTCATTAAGAATACGTCATGCATATTTGACTTATAATAATTGGTTAATTGGACAAACTTGGTCAAACTTTGCAATACCAGATTATATGCCTGAAAGTATTGATGCTTTAGGTTATGTCGGTGGATCTGTAAAAAGAGATCCACAAGTACGTTATACAAAAAAAATAAACTCTCAATCGAGTGTTGTTGTAGCACTGGAAGATCCCAAAGATACATCCTCTAAAATGCGTTTACCTGCTTTGACGATGCGTTTAAATCAACAATTTACCAGTGATTTTTCTATAAGTTTGCGTGGTATGGTTGATGAGAAACGTACAAATAATGATCATGAAACGGCATGGGGTATTGGTTTAGGGGCCAAATATGATCTTTTAGAAAATACTGTTTTAAAGGCCGATTATTATCATGTTAAGGGTGATAGTAGTTTTGTATCTTGGACAAATGCAGGATTTTTAGTTAACACAGATCAAGATATTGTCGCAACCAATCAATTTAATTCAATTACTGTGGGCATTACACAGCAGTTTAATTCAAAAATTAGAAGTACTGTAGGTTATGGTTATATGAAAGCAGAAAAGAATAATCGATATATTGATTATTCGAAGAATTTAACGCAAGTTAATAAAGATTTATGGCAAGCTTGGGCAAATGTATTTTACACACCAGTGAAACCAATTAGTTTTGGATTGGAATATGTGTATGGTAAGCGAGAAGCATATGGTGCAGATGCACAAGGCAGCCATACTGGTATAGATAATCGCTTTAATGTGATTGCGATTTATAACTTCTAATATTTAATCTATATAAGAATGAGGTTTAATTTAAATAATTAAGTCTCATTTTATTCAGTATAATTTATTTCGTATAATGTATATTATGTTAAATACGATACACCTAACAATAAGTTCATATCCTTCTTTCTTAAGCTATAATTCAATAACTTAACTAATTTCTATTTCAACGATAAAATATGATATGTTGACCTTAAGAATACTTCATAAACTTTACTATGTTTGCTTTAAAGACTATCTCATTAACTAAAAAGGTTTCTAATGAGAAAGAAATAATTTTATTGTTTGATACAGACTCATGCTGTCCATGCTTGTATCCACTCTTGTATACAATGAAAGTATTACGCTTTCAGAGTCCATCTACTCAGTACTCTGATTTGACTGCACTGAAATCCTGGTACAAGTTTTGGTTTGATAAATATTCAACCTCTTTTTGTGAGTCTTTCTATTCTTCATCTTATAATTTTGAAATTATCCAAAATGAAATTGATAATTTTCTAATTTACTTAGAAAACAACAATGAACTTAATAATATTATAATGTTAAGAAATAATAGTAATATTGATTATCAAACTATAAGTAATAAAATTAGAGCATTTTTTAAGTTTTATAATTTTTTATTAGAAGATTATTTGACGATCCAAACACAGCCACAACTTTCACCTAACTCCTTAAGATCCAGCGTAATGCGGCGATAGCCATAGATGCCATAACTAGCATCATAAGAAGAACGGATGAGCTGTAATAACCGCTTATCTTCAATAGTCCTGCCTGATTCGGGTTCATGCAACCAAGCATAGTAGCCAGCACGAGCAATCTTAAGAACCCGGCACATCGTTAATCTTAAATTGATGGCTGTATTCTAGGATAAACTGATACTTCACTCGGGCAAACTGGCAAAGTACCTTGCGGCCTTTTTTAGAATATCCCGTTCCTCTTCAATTTGTTTGAGCTGACTTTTAAGGCGAAGGATTTCTTTCTTTGCCTCAAGCAATTCATGTTCATCAGGGTTGTTGCGTAAAGGCTGTACGGCCTTTAGCCATTTATAAATGCTGTGTTGTGATACGCCTAAACGTTCTGCAACATCTGTGACAGAATATCCACGCTCGGTAATCAATTTAACAGCTTCATCTTTAAATTCTGGGGTATATCGTTGTCCACTCATAATGTTCTCTCCTATGCAAAAAGAATAGACGAAATTTGTCTAGGAGAGTGGTGGCAGTCCAGCTGTGCGATAGATTCTAGGTGTTGGCGTCTTCATTCAATAATTATATTATTAAAAATGCATTCAAAAATTGTGTAATCACAATTCATATGCCATTTGATGTTCTTTCTCGAACATGCAATGACTAGGTCAATTAACAATAAAAAGATGTTTAAATGTCTTTTTTCAATGCAAAGTATGTCTTTTTTTTGACTAAAATTTAAAATTTAAAATTTAAAATTTAAAGGTAAGAAATTCACGGAAAATCACATGTATTCTTTTGATTTTATAGAAGATATAGAAAAGTTTAAACTTTATGAAAGTCGTCTGATTAGTCTTTTAAGTAAAAGTATAGGAGATGAATCAATTTTAGGATTTGATGAAAATTTTGAGAAAAATAACCAAATTGAAGCTTACTTAGAAGCTTTACGACAGAATTTAAAAAATAAAACTTTAGTTATTGTAGTTGGTATAGACCGAAATGATGAAGAAAAAATCATTTCTACCTGCCAGATTAAGACCTCCCTCCAGAATACTACAAAGCATATTGCTGATTTGCAAAAAGGGATTATTGATCCTCATTATAGAGGTTCATCTCTTTTAAAAACAACCTTAAATCAAATTGCATCTTATTGTCTTTGTAAAGATATTGAATTACTAACTTTAGATGTCAGAGAAAATAGCCCTGCCCATAAAATTTGGCTGAAGTGTGGTTTTAGAGTTTATGGAATTTTAGAGGATTACAGTAGATTAAATAAAGAAAAATTTAAAGGAATTTATATGGCTCAATCAAGCCGTGAATTATTCGAATTAACCCAACCTAAACTTAATTGAAGTGAGATTGAAATGTTAGCCCCAAAAGAATTTCGTTTAAAAATGCGTGAAACCTTAAATAAGAACCTTACCTTAAGCCACCCGCTTTTCAATCATATTATGAATGAAAATAAACCAAATCTAGATCTCTTAAAGTTTACCAGTTTACAAGGATACCAATTAACAAAGTTTTTTTTAGAATATATCGAAAACCTATTTTTCTACTGTCCTATTCAAAAACATAAAATTCATCTATTACATAATATGTATGAGGAGCAAACTGGCTTTTTATCAAAAACCAAAAATCACGTTTATTTAATGCAGGACTTTATTAAAGCAATCGGTATATCTGATGAAGAACGTGAATCAGCAACAGCATTAAAAAATACGCAAGAACTCATCGATTATCGTTTGAATGCTTGTAGAAATCCAGAGCTTTACCATATTGGCGCTGCAGCAGTTATGGTGGCTAGTGAAGGTCAAAACCTTGAAAAAATTGGAGAAGAAGCAAGACATAATATCTTAGGTAAAACATACAACCTTAAAGATGAAGATCTCTATTTCTTCTCTGTTCACCAAAAAGAAGATGTTGGCCACGTAAAACAAGGCCTATCTCTACTGGTTGATTATTGCACAAATGTAAAGCTTCAAGAAGAAGCTATTGAAGCAATTGATCATACTTGCAAACTATTCTATCAAATGTATCAAGGTATTTATGAATACTATGGACTTGATAAATTAGATAGTAATTCTCAAATTAAAGTAGCCGAAAATGCTTAAATCAGTTTTAGATTTAAATAATAAATCTAGTATTGTAATTCTAGGATTAATGATTACCTTAATGGCTTCATCCATTAAGGGATTATATCAAGTATATTTTGTAGATTTATTAGATATTTACCAAATGTCACGTGCCCAATTATCATTGCTGGGTGCTATCTTTGGATTATTTGTAGGTATATTCTCACCGATAACTGGCTATATTTGTGACAAATATGGTCCGTTAAAAACAATTTTATCCGGTATTGTAGTAGCAATCGTGCTCTTTGGATTAATTTCGATTAATCAATCACAATATATTCTTTTTTTATCTTTAGGTGTTCTTGCTGCATACGCTATAACTGCGATGACATTTATTCCATTTGCCATACTTGTTGACAGTATATTTAAAGATGAAAATAAAGGAATGGCTTTCGCTATATTATCCAATGGTACAGCAATAGGTTTTATTGTCTTATCACCATTATGGGTTTATTTTTCAACATTCCTAAGCTGGCAATATTCAAATTTCATTGTATTTCTTCTATTTTTAATTGTCATTTTGCCATGTGGGTTATTACTTAATAAAAAAGTCATAATTCCTGCTAAGAAGAAAGAAAGCTTACAAAGTAAACCTAAAGTTCTAAAGGAATTGACATCTTTTAATTTTTTATTTCTTACCCTTTCATTCGGGGGATGTGGTATGGCAATGGCCTTTATTGATGTCCATTTACTACCACTTATTAAGGAGAATAAAACTTTTTTCTTATTTGACTCTAACACAACTTTAATCGCTACAGCATTAAGTACTCTAGGTATTGCAGAAATCATCGGTTCAATTTTCATTGCAATAATAATACGTTATGCAAATCTTTATTTGACCCTTGCAGCACTATATCTAGTTCGTTGTTTACTTTTTATCTATATTTCAATTTTTAATACTGACCTATCCTTCTTAGCTTTTGCTTTTATTTTTGGTCTTACCTATATGGGTACAGTGATTATTAGTTCTTTGCTTTGCCTCAAATGGTATGGAGCACAAATTAAAGGACAAATATTTGGATATCTATTTTTATTTCATCAAATTTTTGTATTCATCTCGGTATGGTCAGGCGGAATAATTTATGACTTTAATAATAATTATACTCTCTACCTACTAATGCTTAGCCTGATTTCACTCACTTCCATATTCGCAAGTTTATTCCTTTTTTTTAAACATTATACAAATAAACCCCTAATTCTAAAGGAAATAATTAATGACTCTTAATCACCTTACCTCTATGCTTCATGCTAACCGAGAAAGTTTAGATGATTGTCATAGCGATCCTATTGCTATGACTGCAGCATATGATTTTGATACAGCTTTTGATGCAAGTGAACGCTTCAATAACCGCACACAAGGCAATATTTATAGCCGCTTTACTAATCCATCTGTACGTCTTTTTGAAAATAAAGTAGCTCTTCTAGAAGGTGCTGATGATGCGTTAGCATTTTCTTCAGGTATGTCAGCTTATCTAGCTCTAGCTATTTGTTTTCTTAAGAATGGCGACCATATTCTAGTTGCAGATGGTATTTTCGGAACAACAACTAGCCTATTTAAAAATTTTCTTATTAAGTTTGGTGTGGAAGTTTCCACCTTTGAAATTTCTGAAGATTTAAGAATATCGAACCATATTAAACAAAATACCAAAATGATTTTTGTTGAGTCGCCAACTAACCCAATTTTACAAATTATTGATATTGCAAAAGTAAGTAAAATAGCTAAAGAAAAAAATATTATCTTTATTGTTGATAATACTTTACTCACGCCAATATTCCAAAAGCCATTAGCTTTTGGGGCAACACTGTCTCTTCATAGCGCTGGAAAATTCTTTGATGGCCAAGGAAGATGCGTGGGTGGTGTTATAGCTGGTGAACAGAGTCATATTGACCAACTTAGGGTTTATTTGCGCCATACAGGTACCTGTTTAAGCCCTTTTAATGCTTGGTTGCTTTCATCAAGTATTGATACGTTAGAGAGCCGGATGCTTACTCATCAACGAATCACTCATAAGGTTTATGAATGGCTCTCAAATCACCCCTATGTAAATAAAATTTATTCTACTTTTAGCAGTACTCATACCAATAGTGAAATTGTTAAAAAGCAACAAACCGGTCATACACCAATCATTTCATTCGAGATTAATGGTGACATGAATACAGCATGGAAAATCATAGATAACTTAAAACTTATTACAAACTGTACAAATATTGGTGGCAGTCGCTCGATGGTCACACACCCGTCCTCTACTACTCACTGTAAATATTCAGAAGAAGAGCGTATGAAAGTGGGGATTAGCCAAAATCTTATTCGTCTTTGTATAGGACTGGAAAACGAAGTTGACCTAATTAATGATCTTGATCAAGCCATAAATCAAGCTGTCAAAATGCAAAAACATCTTCTTTTAACTCAAGTTATGTGAAAGTAAAAATGAAAAAAAGTAAAATTATTTTATCAGTGCTAGTGCTTTTTAATATAAATGCGTACGGTGATAATTTTAAAGTTTACGATAACCCCGTAAAATATTCATATGTCGCTATTCAAAGTTCAAAATCACAAAATATATTACCTGCTAAATTAACCATTCCTAGTAATGTTACAACTCCGCCAGTCGTTATTATTGCTCATGGATCTGGTGGGGTTGATGAGCGAGGAAAACTTTATGCTGAAAATCTTAATAAAAGTGGATTTGCTACACTTGAAATTGATATGTGGAGTGCAAGAAATCTGAAAGGAGGTTTATCGCGTCCACAGCATGTAAATGAAACTATTCCAGATATTTTAGCATCAATTGAATATTTAAAAACTAATGAAAAAGTTAATAGTCAAAAAATTGGATTAATAGGTTTCTCATGGGGCGGCGTATTATCTATGTTATTAAGTGATACTAGCTATAATGCCCCACCCGAGTTAAAAGCGATGGTTGCTAACTACCCAGTTTGTTGGGCTTACAATAAAGTACCAGGATATAATTTTAAAAATTTGAGAAATAATATTAACACTTTGATTATATCAGGTAATAAAGATCTTTATGATAAACCAAATGATTGTTCAAAACTCACTCATACACTTAATAAAGTGGATTCGAGTAAGGTCAATTTAATTCAGCTAAATAATGCAACTCATGGTTTCGACAACCGTCAAGAATCATCTACATTTTACGATCCTTATGCTTTTCAAGGAAAGGGAGGAAATGTACCAATAGTATTCAATCCTCAAGCTACTAAAATAGCAGTAGATAATATAGTAAAATTTTTTAAAACTAATTTGTAATACATTTAAATTATCCGTAATATGAAAAAATATTCTTGATTTTTAGATAATACAGGTCCAGCGAGATGGATGATAGTAGAAATATATATTTCTTATTAAATAAAAACTTTCATCTACTTGATTTAGCTGGGCCTGCCCAAGCCCTACAAGAAGCTATTTTATTAGGAGCAAACTTTGAAATACATTATATCGGTTTCATCGATAAAATTAATTCAGCTCAGAATTTAAAAGTTATTAACATCGATCCTCCACCAACGGTAATTGAAGATAATTCAATAGTTATAGTTACTGCTAGTCAGTATAAAGATGAGATATTTAAAGATCCTGAAAGCATTTTAAGTGCCAAATGGCTTAATTCAATTTATAATCCCAATATTACTTTAATTGGTATCTGTACAGGCTGTTTTCTAATTGCTCAGTCTGGTCTTCTAGACCACAAAAAATGTACTACACATCATTCTCTTACGAATATACTTCAAAAGAAATACCCACAACTACAGGTAGTTCCCGATCAAATTTTTGTCAAAGATAAAAATATTTTTACTACCGCTGGTGTTACAGCGGGAATTGACTTAATTTTATACTTACTTGAAAAATGTTTTAATTTAAATCTATCACTGCAAGTAGCGCGTGATTTAGTTGTGTATAGACGTAGAATGTCCAATGATTCTCAGCATTCTATTCATATTCAATATCGAAATCATATTAGTCCTTTAATTCATAAAGTCCAAGATTATATTTCTAAGAACTACACCCAGAATATTAATCAATCACAACTTGCCGAAGATCATAATATATCCTTAAGACACTTACAGCGATCATTTAAAACTTTTACTGGGATTACTATACATAAATACATTAATTTGATCAGATTAGAAGAAGCTAAATCATTAATCGAGAATGGGTATAAAATTGAATATGCAGGTCATTTAACAGGCTTCCCTAATACAAGCTCTCTACGAAAATTACTTAATAAAAGTAATATTTAACTGAAGCAATATTTTTCTGAGCGTGGTGTGAGTATGAATCGTTAGGTATCGGCAAAATTGGCTATATAATTTTACATATTAATGGTCTACTTGGAATGAAAATGACTAATAAACCACGAATAGGAATGGATAGTAGACTTTTCCAGTAACTCTCACACTTGGAGGCCCAGACATATACTCAATAATTTCGGATTCTTCTCCTGTTTTTTCAGCACATTAATCAGCATATTTGACTGATCGGTACTCTAAACATGTGGAAGAACTATCAAAAGGTGTAAATCAAAAATCTATTTAAATTAAAAAATCGGGTACCTTGAGAAACATGTACCTTATCTTCAATTACTATCACTAGGTTTCTCATCTTTTTTCTTCTGAACTTTGTGTTTACTTCACTATCAATTTTGTTCTATGAAAAGTCAATGAAGAATCTTCAAGGCTTTAACGCTTACATGAAAAGTAATAACCTTAAACCTCGTTCTAATTAATGACAAAACTGGTTTTTATGCACTAGGTGATGAAAAGCACCTGTGATGGACCAAGTGTCACTAATTTTGAATGGAGTGCCTTTAAATGAAAATAGATCATACTCTTTGAGGGAAAAACACCATGGGTTCTTCAAATATAAGATATGGATAGTCTTATGTCTTTTAACCTTTCTTAATGCTACTTCTCCTGTGAATATGAGAAAAAGAACTATATAGTTCCGAACACTTGATTAGAAAATCAATTAAATTATTTTAGATAAACAGATCAAATTTAATTTTTTAAAATGATCAATTACCCATTTGATAGAGTCTGCATAAAATTTTTATTCATGGGACATTGACTACTTCACTTGCAATTCAACATCTTATTGATCAAACAAAACTAAATAGCTAAGACTAAATTTCAAAAGTTAATTGATTAACCTTAATTCTGCTCTTGAGCTCTTTTTAGGTAGTGAAATATGAGTTTTTAGGTAAGTTCATGAACCAATCATTATCATATTTGGAATTTTAGTGATATAAGTTATTAAAATTATTATTAATTATTCATAAATAAAATTATGAAGTAGACTTCAGGTAAACATAAGTTAAATATGATATCTGAGACTGTGGCCTACACAACACTGTATACTAATCAGATAAGGTCTGATCTCATCCTCACCAAGAATAACTTGTAATTCATTCAGCCTAGAATAACCATGTTTCTCCTCGCCAATAAAATTTAGACGTTCATCTTATTGAATTATTTCTGGAAGAAAAACATCTTCAATTACAAAATACCATATAGAAATGTTACTAAAGATACATACTAAGATTACTTTTTTATCACAGTTGTTTAACAAAATTTATGTGAAAATATCATAAAATCTATAATCAGCAAAAAATAGATAAATCTTTATAATCATTAGCAACTTGTAAAGAAGATATATTTTTCATATTTTAAATAAAAACGGAGTAATTGATGCTAAATATCCCAATTTGCATCAATTACTCTCTCCTCTTCCTATTTAACTTCCTAAATGATATGTTTAATATCAATATTAAGCATTGCCTGCTTCTGAAAGTGTTTTGTCTTTAGTTTCTGGTGCCCAAAGTACTGAAACAACCAAACCAACGACGAGTACTGCAACCAAACATAATAAAGTATTGGTCGTACCGATATTCAATAATGCAACAGGTAATAGGAAAGTACTGATTGCAGATGCAATTCGACTAAATGCGATTGCTAAGCCAACACCAGTTGCTCGTATTTCAGTAGGAAAGCTTTCTGCTGGAAAAACACCCACTAAATTACTCACAGCCGATAGTGTTAGAGTAAATATTGAAAATGCCAGTATTGAAAAAATGACCAAAGAACTTGGAAATAATGCTAAAGCCAATAAACTAATAACCAATACTGCAAAAGAACTAATTAAAAACCCTCTACGTGTCGCTTTATGTGTCAAATAAATACCGACAACTGCACCCACAATAAGGAAAATATTTAGCATAAGGTCGGTGGTTGAGTTATGACTTAATCCCATCACATTTAAAATTTGTGGTAAGAAGGTATAGATTGCAAAATACGGCATAACAATACATGCAAAAAATACGCAGTTAAAAATAGTTCTTTTAATATATTGTCGGCTGAACAAGGTCATGAACGATGCATTTTTTTCAGAACTCTGTACATCATCAATATAGACATTTGGTCCAAAATGTTTATTTAAGATTTGATCTGCTTCTGCCTTCCGCCCTTTTAGCATTAACCATCTTGCAGATTCAGGTGTACCAATACGTGCGAACATAATAATCGCAGCAGGTATCGCAGATGAAGCTAACATCCATTGCCATGCGGTATCGGCAGGTAAAATTTTAGAAAGCCAATATCCAACAAATGTTGCAGCAACATAACCAACTGTCCAAACCACGCTAAAAGAGGACAGTAAAATACCCCGATGTTTTTTAGGTGAATATTCAGATAAAAGCGCATGTCCTACGCTAAAATCTCCACCTAGACCAATACCAATAATGACACGTAATATAAATAGACCTAATGCAGTTTCTACAAACAATTGTAAAAGACTTGCGAAAGTGATCACAATAAAACTGATCGTAAAGACTAACTTTCGTCCAATAATATCTGCGAGCCAACCAAAAAACATACTACCTAAAAACAGTCCTAATAATGCAGAACTGCCAATTAAGCCTTGCCAAAATGGTGATAAACCAAGTTGAGGGGCTAAAAGTGTAAGCGCGAATCCAATAATACCAATGGCATAGCCATCCGTAAAATGTGCACCTAATGTAATTCCTGCGAATTTAATGTGAAACTTATTTAAAGGAACATGATCTAAAACAATTTTTTGGGCATTACTCATCTGCCTACTCCCTTCATACGATATGTTTTTATTATTATTTCCATTAAAAAGGAGAGCCTGAGGCTCTCCTCGCTCATAGCATTAGATCAGATAGGATCTATCTTGATCGTGCGACGCGCGGAATACGCTTTCCTGCTGTATAATCATTAATTAGATCACAAGGTGTATAATTACGTTCTAATTCAAATAATTCGTCATCACTGAGTGTTATATTTAACGCGTGTAATGCACTATCAAACTGTTCTTTCGTATCTGCACCAACAAGCATTGAGCTAATTTCAGGTTTATTGAGTACCCAAGCTTGTGCAATTTGCGCAGAAGAACAATTTCTCAGTTGAGCAATACTTGCAACTGAATGTGCAATATCTAATGAGGTTTGATCGTTATACATTTCTGCTGTGAAGAAATCCGTCTTATTGCGTGTAGACTGAAAATCATTGGCTAATAGACCACGGGCAAGTGGACTAAAAACGGATATCCCTAAACCTTGATCGAGACAAAAAGGGATCATTTCTCTTTCTTCTTCACGATAAGCACAGTTCAGTTGTAGCTGCATATTAATCGGTTTGACCAAGTTATAACGTTCACAAACTTGTAAAATTTTAGCAAGTTGCCATGTATACATTGTTGAAACACCGATATATCTTGCTTTACCTGCTTTCACAATGTCATGTAGCGCCAGCATAGTTTCTTCAATAGGCGTATGGATATCATAAAAATGCAGCATATAAATATCGACATAATCCATATTCATACGCTTGAGAGATGCATCAATTGATTTCATGATATGCTTGCGTGAATGACCTGTATCATTAATATTATCACTCATCGCATAACCGACTTTAGTTGCAATCACAAGATCATCACGTTTGGCAATACGATTTAGCACATTACAGACCACTCGCTCACCTTCACCTTGCGAATAAAAGTCTGCCAAATCAATGAAATTCACGCCATTATCTAAAGCGTGCGCAATGATTGGCTCACTTTCTTTTTCATCAAAAATCCACGGTTTCCACTGCTTTGAACCCATGTTCATTGTGCCAAGACATAGACGTGAAACTTTAAGACCTGATTGGCCTAATTGAACATATTGCATGTTTAAAATCCTTTTTAAATTTTAGTATTCGCCAAAGCTAATCCAAACGGATTTCACTTTTGTATAAGATGCAAGAGAGTGATTCGCCATTTCTTTACCCCAACCACTTTGCTTAAATCCACCAAAAGGACTACTTAAGCCATAACAACCATAGCGGTTAATGAATAACATTCCGGCATCAATTTTTTCAGCGACTTGATGTGCAAGAGAGATATTTGAGGTGTAAATTCCAGCGGCTAAGCCATATGGCGTATCATTTGCGATATCAATTGCTTGTTCAACAGTAGAGAAACGAATACAACAAAGAATTGGACCGAAAATTTCTTCTTGTGCAATTCTTGCCTTAGGATTTACATCAGAGAAAATGGTTGGTCGAATATAGAATCCTGCTGCATTGTCCCCTTCAACGTCACGATATCCACCAGCGACTAGAGCGGCTTCCTGTTTTCCAATTTCAATGTATTGCATAATTTTATTAAATTGTGCTTCATTACACTGTGGACCTTGTTGAGCTGTAAGATCAAATGGTGAACCACATTTCACTGCATTGGCTTTTTCAACTAAACGTCCAACCACATAATCGTAAATTGAATCATGAATAATAAAACGAGTCGGTTCAGAACATTTTTCGCCTTTGCAAGAGAACATCACTTCAAAGGCACGATCAATGGAAGCATCTAGCGCAGGTGTATCTTCAAAGAAAATACAAGGTGACTTTCCACCTAGCTCTAAAGTTGCAGTTTTTAAGTTTGATCGCCCTGCATTTGCAATAATTTTACGTCCAACATCCGTACTTCCTGTAAATGAAACTTTATGTATATTTTCACTTAAAGTCAGTTGATTGGCATGCACACCATTGGTTAACAGAAGATTAATTAAACCCTTTGGTAGGTCGAGATGTTCGTCAATCAATTCCATCAAGAATATTGCTGTTAAAGGCGTATATTCAGAAGGCTTTAAAATAACTGGATTTCCCATTGCCAAAGCAGGTGCGATTTTGAGACTCGCTTGATATAAAGGAAAATTCCAAGGTGCGATTAACCCACATACACCAATTGGCTCTCTGGTGGTAAAGTTCAGAAACCCATCTTCTACTGGACAGTTTTCACCATAGAATTTATCAACCCAACCCGCATAATATTCAAAAATATCAGCACATGTCGGAATATCGCCATCATAGGATTCGCTATATAACTTTCCGTTGGGCAATGATTCTAGAACAGCGAATTTCTCTTGATGATCTCGAATCAGTTGTGCAATTTTTTTCAGTACATTGGCTTTTTCAGTACGTGAAATTTTTGCCCATACTTTAGTTTCATGAACTTGATTTGCATCAATCGCCATTTGCTCAATTTGAGCAGCACTTGCCATTTCAAATTCACATAGCACCTGATTATTTGCAGGATTTTTTACATGCCAAATTTCATCGCTATCACCTTGCAACCAGCTTCCATTCGTATATTGCAGCTTTGGCTTTGCCAACCATTGCGTTGCCCACTGCAAACTTTGTTCTAAATTATGTGCCATTACAGCAACTCCCTTGAAAAACGCTTCAATAAATATCTGAGCTCAGATTAATTCTTAGGAATTTTTTTGCAAACGACAAAAATTCCATGCCATGAAACATTAATTCCCTTGTAGCGTTTTTATAAAGGCTTTAATCTGATCTAAATCACCATGAAATTTTTTATAGACATTCGAGGCTTCGGCATAACCTACCTGTTTTGATAGCTGAACCATGGTTGGAATCAATGATTCCAAATTTTTTAAATTCTGAGGACTATTTGGCTTTAAACCTGCAATGCAATGCTCAGAAAATACGTCAATTGCATCAGTTAATAAGTAAAGTACATCAAATAATTGTGTGGCAATAAAGGTTTGCCATGGTGAATAATCTAATTCATCATGCATTTGGGTAACTTGAATACTGTGACAAAGCCCGATGACATGAAAAGCGGTCTGGATGACATATTCAGGTATATTTGGATTAATTTTACCTGGCATTGCAGATGAGCCTTGTTGTACAGCAGCTAATGTTAACTCTCTGAACCCAGTTTCAGGCCCTGAAGACATTAATCTTAAGTCTTTTGCAATTCTAATTAAGGTGGATGCAAATTGGCTTAAATTGCTCGAAAAACGAATTAATACATCATTATTTTGTGAAGCATCAAATAAATTTTCTACTCGAAATAAATTCGTATTCTGTGTAATAGAAGATAATTCCAACATAATATTTTCATAAAATGCTGTTGAACAATCACCTGATCTACCAATGATATTACCGCCAATATTAATCCCATGCAGCTCATCAATATTATGCTGTAATTCAATCATATGACGAGAAATAGCAAATAAATAACCACCAAACATTTGCCCAAAGCTGACTTCTACAGCATCTTGTAAACAGGTTCTTGATAGCTTTTTTTCTGCCCCATACTGTAAAATGAAATGACGCATCGATTGTTCTAAATGATCAATCGATATTTTTAATTTTTCCCATATTTTAATGACTGTAATTTGAATAGATGTCTTTAGAAAATCACTTGTAGAATGATTTAAGTTAATATGATTATTTGGATGAATCGGTGAATAACTTCCGTACGGTCGTTCAAAATAAAGTTGATTTGCTAAGTTCGCAATCACTTCATTAAGATTCATGTTAATACCAACACCGCCACCGCCATGATAAGCATGGATTGCAAAATACTTCTTTAGCTCAACAGAATTTTCATTTAATAGTTGATCAATTACAGCAACTATTGCATGTGCATTTGGTTGACTTAACTCATTATTTTGTAAATTAGTTAAGGCACATGCTTTTTTAAGTTGCAATAATGATTGTAAAAATACAGGGTAATCTCCCAATACTTTGACATGTTGTGTTGGATAAATATTGAGTGTTCTCTGTGTTTGACTTCCATAGGCAGCATCTGTCTCTATGTGAACATCGCCTAATAAATCCCTTTCAATTCTCATTTTTTCACTCGATAGCATTTTCATCAATTGATATATGCTATAGCGATCATGTTTGAGCAAATGACATTAATTCTGAAGCAAGAGAAAAAGTATCAGCAGTGTATGTTTATTCAGATCATTTACTATTTATTCCTCTAATGAATGGCTTGTATGATAGTCTATGCATGCTTTATCACGCATAAGGATGGTTACATAAAACTATTTTATTATCCGTTAATGATTTGGATGTGATTACCCTAAGGAGGGGATATGAGTTTTCCATCGCTGAATTCACTGCGTGCATTTTATATTGTCGGAAAGCACTTAAGTTTTAATAAAGCTGCACAACATTTAAATGTCACTAGTAGTGCCATTAGTAAACAAGTAAAAAGATTAGAGGACTTATTAGGAACACCTCTCTTTTTAAGAGATCAACAAAATATTAATTTAACACCTAAAGGTGTAATGCTTTACCACCAATTAGATTCAGCTTTTCAAATTATTGATAACGCCGTCGAAAGCTTTAATCACTCAAATATCAATACCAAACTCAATATATTATGTGCACCGACTTATGCGAACCGATGGTTAATTCCCAAATTACTTTCATTTCAACAAAAAAACCCAAGATTACATTTAACCATACATTCTCATGCAGAATCTGAATTCATTTATGATGCAGAAATTAGATTTGGTACTAAAGAAAAATCTCGGTTTGAGAGTCAACTGTTGTGTAAAGAACGGTTTATTGCTGTTTGTGCTCCCGATCTAATGCAAAGGTCACAGCATCTTGCAGATGAGACCAGTAATTTTTTGCACATTGCGTACCAAGGGGGGCGTTTGTCTATCTGGGAAAAATGGCTCGAACATAGTGATATTCAAATTGATCTAAAAAATATTAAACAATCTGGTATTGAACTCTATACATTAGATCAAGTTATTACAGCAGCCAAAGCAAGTATGGGTTTTGCAGTCGTTGATCAACGTATGATTTTACAAGAATTGAAAGATGGCTCATTACTCCAATTTCACCCGCATCACACTGAAAGTGACTATGGGTATTGGTTAGATGTACATCCAGAAAAAGTAGGTCTATCAAAGTTAATTGATCTGACAAAATGGTTAAAAGAAATTAATATTGTTAAGCCACATGAGTCATAAATACATCAATGCTGTTTATACTTAGTGTAAACATATTTTGATTAATATTTGTTTTGTGTTTATATTAAACATATAGCGTCACCAGATGATTCTGTTATGACGCTATATATTTGACCACGATATTTCTAATAATCGTTGTGATTGTTAGTTAAAAATTATAAATGAAGGTTAAATTCAGCATTTTATGCCATTTATTTGTATCACCTACCGCCAATGAGTCGAAATTTCCTCCAATAAATGGATCATTTTTACTCATGATATACTCTGTATAAAAAGAGATATTTTTATAATCCCAAGCTACACCTGCAATATGACGTTCGGAGTTATGATCATCGTGATTACGTTTATCATAGGCACTATATACTACATATGGTGAAATATTTAAACCATTGTCCATCGTTTGAAACTTATAAGAGGCATCTAAAGTATAAAAATTTCCCTTATTTGCCAAATCATATTCTGTGTCAAATGCACCTATCGTTGAACTATGTGAATGTTGAGGATCTTTATTATCAATTGATAATTTACCCCCCGTTAAGGTAAATGCAGCCTTTTGATAATTGATATGACTAAATAACGCCCAAGCTTTACGTGAACCTTTTTGATGATTCGTATTATTTTCAATTTCAGAATGCCAATAGCTCGCTCCAACTGACGCATTAAAATCATCAGAAGATAAAAAACCAAGATCTTGGTTCACGCGCATTAGCCACATATTTTTTTCTTTCAAATTGGTTTTGTCTGGGTCATCGGTCCGAACAAAATTTGCAGTATATCGCGCTGCATCACCATTTCCTTTATAGCGTCCACCATCTCGGGCAAAATAGGCTAAATCGACTTTGGTTTGTTCCGAAAATTCAACATGATAATTGATGCCTAAATTTAAAACATCTTGTAAACCAGCTGTGTTATTAATTCCTGCGTAAAAACTGCTATCCCAAAATCGCCCTGGACCAAATGGAATGGCTTGTAAACCGACTGTTAATCGATCAGTTTCATTCAATTTATAGCCAGCATAAGCATAAACTAATGTAGAAAAATCACATAATTTATCATATTGATAACATCGATATTCAACATTAGCTAGCCAACGTTGAGAGTCGTAGCCAAGACGAAAAATTGCTGCATCAAACTTAATTTTCCGATTATTTGATGCAGGTTCACCAAAATGCTTATCATGGTAATTTGCGCGTAAAGCACCAGAAAATGTTACTTCGCCTAAAGTGCTTTTCGCATCACCTAGATGAATTTCAGCAAATGCTGAATATGACAATGTCGCAATGGACATTCCTAGACATGCTTTTAAATACATCATTTTCATTTTATATCCCTAGCAAAATAATTTATAGCAAATCACCTACTATTTACTTAGTCTGTAACCGCTAATTTCATTATTTGCTTTTGCTTTAGATCCCAATCAAGTGATCTTTCAATCCATTTCTTTTATTTCAAATTGTTTATCTTTACAGATATTCTCGGGCAGAATCTCATATATATTTCTGGAATAGAAGGGAAATAAAATACCAACCCAATGACTTTTTCTCATCAATTCAAGACACTGGCGATTTAATTCCCCTATATTCATTTAACAAGATAAAGATAATCTATTTTCTATAAATGCTCTCTTCTCTGCTTAGAACAAAGAAAAATAAAGAAATAGTGATTTTAGCATTTTCTTTTTATATTTAATTTTAACTTTAAATATGACTTTAGGAATCATAAAAATGCACTAATTATCATCAGTTATTATGCACCACTTCATGTTCTTTGAGTTTAAATCTCCAAGCATTATGCTGCATTTAAGTAAACTCAGTGTATATTACTGGCATCGTTAAATATTTAACCCACATATGACACATTCTTTTTCTGATAATGAACAAATTAACGTTGTATCCACTTTTTTAGCGCTTGTGAATAGCAGTTTTCAAGGAAACTGTAATGCCATGTGTTGGCATAGAAACTTGCTCGGTGATTTTGAAGAGATTACTCATAAACTTCAGTTAAAAGAAAATATTACCGAAATTTCAGTTGAAGATCTTTTTGCACTTAGATTGACCCCAAATGGAAACTTAGCAAGAGAAACCATCTTAAAAGATATACAATTACTCACTGATTTTGGTGCATCTCCTTCACTTAATTTACTTAAAAATTATGAAAGAGATGATGAATTGGATTTTATTTCCACCGATGTATATTCTTATCATGTTGATCGTTCACCGATTGAAACGGATACTTTTTTATGTACTTATTTTGGTCCTGCAAGCGATATCCTTCCCCAAAATCAGGTTCAACAAAAAATTTTAATTCCAGAAATTAGAGCGAAACTAAAACAGCTATATCATGGTCCAGAGGCTGAATTTGAAGCATTTCTCGTAGAGAATTTTTTTGATTTACATTATTTAGCCAAGACTAATGCGCAATCAGTGAATTTAGGTTCAGGACATCTTTGGCGTTTAGCAGTAGATCATCCAACACAGCAAGTTTCCCCTTGTGTTCATAGAGCTCCTTTAGAAAAAAATGGGGAATATAGACTACTATTGATTTGTTAAATAGTACTTTAATGAAGTAATAAACTGACTGATTTACTTTAATTATTTGATGAATTTATAAAAACACATTAAGACAATATATTTGTGATCCTTTCCAATCACATTCATATGTATAACTCAATATTTTTAGCCAAAGCTTAAATCTACCAAGAACAATACCGCACTTTAAAAAACTATAAATTAAAATTTAACAGAAGTTTCTTTTTAACCAAAAGAACTAGATTGATATTAGCCAAATGCTTTATATCTCTTGCCAATTTGATGAATTTAATCATTTTTCATAATCCCCTAACCTAGTCATAGAAATCTGACATTAAGTCAGGGAAACACTTATGAAAACTCATCGTTATAAAGCAAATAGTATACTAATTTCGAGTACAGTAGCATTTACGATTTGTTTCATGATTTGGATGATTTTTGCCGTTCTCGGTATTCCAATCAAAGAACAACTCGGGTTAACAGAAACTCAATTTGGATTATTGGCTGCAATGCCAGTGCTTTCTGGTTCTCTTATTCGGGTGCCATTAGGTATTTGGACAGATCGCTATGGTGGTCGCATTGTTTTCTTTATTCTCATGCTTATTTGTATTCCTCCCATTTTTCTTCTGCAATATGCACAGCAATATTGGCAATTTTTGTTACTCAGTTTGTGGATGGGACTTATTGGCGGCTCTTTCTCCATAGGCACACCCTATGTAGCGAAATGGTTTGATCGTAAACATCAAGGTCTGACTATGGGTATATTTGGTGCTGGTAATGCAGGAAGTGCCCTAAATAAACTCATCGCACCAACATTAATTATTTTATATGGTTGGACATTTATTCCCACGCTATATTCTGTGATTTTGTTTTTATGTGCGTTGATGTTTTGGTTTACGACGTATAGTGACTCTAAACATCGAGTTGCTCCTTCTGTAAATTTTATTGACCAGCTTAGGCTAATTAAAAACCCAGCAGTTTTACGTTATAGCCAATATTACTCAGTTGTTTTTGGAGGTTATGTTGGGTTAGCACTTTGGATGGTGAGTTACTATGTCCAAGAATATCACTTTAGTTTGACTCAGGCTGCTTTCTTAGCTGCTTGTTTTTCCTTACCAGGTGGTGCACTACGGGCATTAGGTGGTTGGTTATCAGATAAATACGGCGCCTATAAAGTAACTTGGTTGGTCATGTGGGTGTGTTGGGTTGCATTCTTCATTTTATCCTATCCATCGACTGACATGTCTATTCAAACTGTGAATGGTTCATCTCAATTTCATATTGGCATTAATGCCACTGTCTTTACCATTCTTCTCTTCGTTATCGCAATTGCGATGGCAATTGGCAAAGCATCTATTTTTAAATTTATTGCAGATGATTTCCCTGAAGACATGGGAACAGTCTCTGGTGTTGTGGGTTTAGCAGGCGGTATAGGCGGCTTCTTATTGCCCATTATGTTTGGACTGCTCGTTGATTTTACTGGAATTCGATCTAGTTCATTTATGTTGCTCTATGGCTGCGTCTGTATCAGTTTAGTTTGGATGCATTTTTCATTTAAACCATTGCAAAAGAAAGAAATTTTAAAACAAAATTAAAGGTATTCTCATGGCTAAGAACTTATCAGTTTGGCAACCAGAAGATCCAGATTTTTGGAATAAAACGGGTCAAAAAATTGCCAAAAGAAATTTATGGATTTCTGTTCCTGCACTACTTCTCGCCTTTGCTATCTGGCAAGTATGGAGCGTAGCAGTTGTGCAGTTGCCAGCAATTGGATTTAACTATACTAAAAATCAATTATTCTGGTTAGCTGCATTACCTGCATTGTCTGGTGCAACATTACGTATTTTTTATTCTTTCGTCGTCCCTATATTTGGCGGACGTCGCTGGACAGCAATATCAACAGTGAGCTTACTCATTCCTGCAATTGGTTTAGGTTTTGCAGTACAAGACCCAAACACCAGTTATCTAACAATGGTTATTCTTGCCCTATTATGTGGTTTTGGAGGTGCAAACTTTAGTTCATCAATGTCAAATATTAGCTTCTTTTTTCCAAAATCTGAAAAAGGGAGCGCAATGGGAATTAATGCGGGTTTAGGTAATCTAGGTGTTTCAACCGTCCAATTTATTGTACCACTGGTGATCACATTTTCGTTATTTGGCGTGCTTGGTGGACAAGCTCAAATAATGACCAGACCTGATGGTTCAAGTCATCAAATATGGTTACAAAATGCAGGTTTTGTTTGGGTTCCTTTTATTATTCTTTCCACTATTTCCGCATGGTTTGGAATGAATGATATTGATTCAGCCAAAGCATCTTTTAAAGAACAAGCTGTCATTTTTAAACGAAAACATAATTGGTTAATGTGCTGGCTATATATTGGTACTTTTGGTTCATTTATTGGTTTCTCGGCAGGTTTTGCACTACTGACCAAGCAAGTTTTTCCAACAGTAGATCCTATCAAATATGTTTTTTTAGGACCTTTAGTTGGCGCATTAATGCGTGTTGTTGGTGGTTGGTTGTCAGATAAATTTGCAGCATCTAAAGTAACGCAAACAAGTTTTGTACTGATGGTTTTAGCCGTGGTGGGAGTTATTATTAGTTTACCCAATGCTACCTCGCAAGGGACATTTTTAGGTTTCTTTATTGGTTTCATGGTCTTATTTGCAGCGACGGGTATTGGTAATGCATCTACTTTTGCGCAAGCACCTCGAATTTTTTCAACACTTTATCGTCGAAATGCGAAAAAACTCGGATTAAATGAACAACAAGCCGACGCTGAGGCAGCAAAAGAGTCTGCTGCAATTGTTGGATTTATGGGGGCAATTGGTGCTTATGGCGGCTTCTTCATTCCTAAAAGCTTTGGTACCTCTTTAGATATGACTGGCAGCCCTGTCCCTGCACTCATCGGGTTTATCATATTTTATTTAATTTGTATTTTAATTAACTGGTGGTTCTATGCCAGTGATAAAGCAGAAGTAAAATGCTAAATTCATTTTACAAATATTAATTTTTGATCATGTTTAAACTTTTTTCAACATATCCCTTTTTCTAAATGATTAAGGGATTTTTTTTAAAGAAATAGACGTACTTTTAGATCTAAATTAATTAATTTAATCCCCCCCAAAAGGATTAGTCCAATTCAAGATATTCAGTACCTCTGACCAATAGTGACCATTCTCTTCAATTTGTAAAATCAAGATCAGTATTATTACATAGCCGTGTTAGACGGAGATCTTTATGAGTCATTTTTTAGATCGGTTAAATTTTTTAAACCGAACCACTGAAACTTATTCAAATCACCATGGAAGTGTTACTAATGAAAGTCGTGATTGGGAAAATGCTTATCGAAGTCGTTGGAGTCATGACAAAGTTGTTCGCTCTACACATGGTGTGAACTGTACAGGATCATGTAGTTGGAAAGTTTTTGTTAAGAATGGTTTAATCACTTGGGAATTACAACAAACCGATTACCCCCGAACACGCCCAGATTTGCCAAATCATGAACCGCGTGGTTGCCCACGTGGCGCTTCTTATAGTTGGTATGTTTATTCAGCACAGCGCGTAAAATATCCAATGTTACGTGGTCATTTGGCTAAAGTTTGGCGTGACCTCCGTAAAACAAAAAATCCGATAGAAGCATGGCAATACATTACAAATACACCAGAAATTGCCAAGTCTTATAAATCCAAGCGCGGTCTTGGTGGTTTTGTTCGAAGCAACTGGAATGAAGCCTATGAAATTATTGCGGCAGCAAATGCCTATACAATTAAAAATTATGGTCCAGATCGAATTTTAGGTTTTTCTCCCATTCCCGCAATGTCAATGGTAAGTTATGCTGCTGGTGCACGCTATTTAAGTTTAATTGGTGGTGCTTCTTTATCTTTTTATGATTGGTATTGTGACCTCCCTCCTTCTAGCCCACAAATTTGGGGAGAACAAACAGACGTTGCTGAATCTGCAGATTGGTATAACTCGACCTTTTTAATGGTTTGGGGCTCAAACGTTCCAATGACACGTACACCAGATGCACATTTTTATACAGAAGTGCGTTATAAGGGAACTAAAACTGTTGCTATTTCTGCAGATTACGGCGAAATGGTTAAGTTCTCAGATATATGGCTTGCACCAAAGCAAGGTACAGATGCTGCTTTAGCAATGGCTATGGGACATGTCATCTTAAAAGAGTTTCATTTAGAAAAACCATCAGATTACTTCCAAGACTACTGTCGTCGTTTAACGGATCTTCCTGTACTGGTGACTATAAAAGAAAAAGAGGGTCAATACACACCAAGTTATTATTTACGCGCTAGCCAACTCAATGATCAATTTAATGAACAAAATAATCCTGAATGGAAAACTTTAATTATCGATGAAAAAACTGGCGAACTCGCTGCACCGAAAGGTTCTGTAGGTTTCCGTTGGGGTGAACACGGTAAGTGGAACTTAAAAGCTGAAAATAGTACAAGCCAAGCAGTAAAAGCTCAACTCAGTTTGATAGAACATCATGATGAAGTTATTGATATCGCATTTGACTATTTTGGTGGTCAAGATGCAAATGATGTCATGTTACGTAAAGTTCCTGTTAAGAAAATTCAACTTGCTGATGGATCAACGTGTTATATCGCAACAGTTTTTGATTTATCTGTTGCTAACTATGGTATTGATCGTGGTTTGGGCGGTGAAAATGTTGCTGCACGTTATGAAGATGATGTGCCCTACACTCCAAAATGGCAAGAAAAACATACGGGTGTTCCTGCCGATAAAGTCATTCAAGTCGCTCGTGAATTTGCACAAAATGCACATGATTCACATGGTAAATCTATGGTGATTGTTGGTGCTGGATTGAATCACTGGTACCACATGGACATGTCATATCGTGGCATTATTAATATGCTGATGATGTGTGGATGTATTGGGCAATCTGGCGGTGGTTGGTGTCATTATGTCGGACAAGAAAAGTTACGTCCACAAACTGGATGGGCACCACTTGCCTTTGCACTTGATTGGCAACGCCCATCTCGCCAAATGAATGGAACATCATTCTTTTATGCACATACAAGTCAATGGCGTCATGAAAAATTGGGAATGGATGAAATATTGGCTCCAACTCAAGGTCATGAATTAAGCAACATGTCGATGATTGATTATAATACAAAAGCTGAGCGCATGGGATGGTTACCTTCTGCGCCAGAGCTTTCTGTTAATCCACTCCAGATTACGCAAAATGCGAAAACACTTGGGCAAAATCCCATCGAATATACAGTCAATGGTCTGAAAAATGGCACCATTGATATGGCATGTAATGATCCAGACAATCCTGCAAATTTCCCACGTAACTTATTCGTCTGGCGATCTAATATTTTAGGCTCATCAGGTAAAGGTCATGAATATTTCTTAAAATATTTACTGGGTACACAAAATGCTGTAATGAGCGATGAAAATGAATGTATCAAACCAAAAGAAATTAAAGTTCGCCCTGCCGTTGAAGGTAAATTAGATTTACTTACTGTTCTCGATTTCCGTATGTCTACAACATGTTTATATGCAGATATCGTTTTACCAACCGCAACTTGGTATGAAAAAGATGATTTAAATACTTCAGATATGCATCCATTCATTCATCCCCTAAGTGAAGCTGTACAACCACTGTGGGAAAGTAAAACGGACTGGGAAATTTATAAAGGCTTAGCGAAAAAATTCTCTGAAATGAGCAAACATTATCTTGGGACTCAACAAGATATTGTATTAACACCTTTAATGCATGACAGCCCACAAGAACTTGGTCAACCTTTTGATGCCAAAGATTGGAAAAAAGGTGAATGTGATCCAATACCAGGCAAAACAATGCCAGCGATGACGCTAGTTGAACGTAATTATGGTGAAATTTATCAGAAATTTACGTCAGTGGGACCATTGCTTGAAAAGTTAGGAAATGGGGGGAAAGGAATCAGCTGGGATACAAAACATGAAATTGAAATTTTAAGAGGCATTAACCAAGTCCATAAAGAAGGAATTGCTCAAGGGCAACCTAAACTGAATACTGCAATTGATGCTGCGGAAATGATTTTAACATTAGCGCCAGAAACCAATGGTCATGTTGCAGTTAAAGCATGGGGTGCCTTATCAAAAAATACGGGGATTGATCATACCTATTTAGCAACGCCACGTGAACATGATTCGATTCGTTTTCGTGATGTACAAGCGCAGCCACGTAAAATTATATCTTCACCAACTTGGTCTGGTTTAGAAAGTGAAGAAGTGAGTTATAACGCAGGTTATACCAACGTTCATGAGCTTATACCTTGGAGAACATTAACTGGTCGTCAGCAATTCTATCAAGATCATCAATGGATGAGAGCTTTTGGTGAAGGTTTCTGCGTTTACAAACCAGCAGTTGATTTAAAAACGACGGCGAAAATGCTAGGTGAACACGCAAATGGTGAAACTGAAATAGTTTTGAACTTTATTACCCCACATCAGAAATGGGGAATCCATAGTACCTATTCTGACAATTTAAGAATGCTCAGTTTATCACGTGGTGGACCACATGTTTGGATCTCTGAAGTAGATGCCCAAAAAGCGGGTCTTATCGATAATGATTGGGTTGAAGTCTTTAACGTCAATGGAACACTCACTGCTCGTGTTGTGGTCAGCCAACGTGTTCCTGAAACGATGATTCTGATGTATCACGCACAAGAAAAGATTATTAATGTTCCTGGTGCAGAAGTTTCTAAAAAGCGTGGTGGTATTCATAACTCAGTGACCAAAACCGTATTAAAACCAACGCATATGATTGGTGGTTATGCACAATTATCTTGGGGTTTTAACTACTACGGTACCGTTGGAACAAACCGCGATGAATTTGTAATTGTACGCAAAATGAAACATGTAGATTGGCTAGATACACCCGCTGAACAAGTGAAATAAATGGCGAAGGTATAAGGAAAATAAGATGAAAATTAGAGCACAAATTGGTATGGTGCTAAACCTTGATAAATGTATTGGTTGCCATACTTGTTCAATTACATGTAAAAACGTTTGGACCAGTCGCGATGGTATTGAATATGCTTGGTTCAATAACGTAGAAACTAAACCAGGTATTGGTTACCCCAAACAATGGGAAAATCAAAATATTCATAAAGGAGGATGGGTTCGTAAAAAAAATGGTAAGTTGGAATTAAAACAAGGCAGTAAACTAAAAATATTATCAAATATATTTTCGAACCCAAACTTACCAAGTATTGACCAATACTACGAACCTTTTACTTATGATTATGAGCATTTACAAAATGCTCCCGAAATGAAAACACCGCCAACAGCAAGACCTGTCTCTGTATTAACAGGGAAAAAAATGGATAAAATCCATTGGGGACCAAACTGGGAAGATGATTTAGGGGGTGAGTTTCATCAGCGTTCTAAAGACCAGCTCTTTGAAGGTATTCAAAAAGAAATGTATTCTACTTTTGAAAATACCTTCATGATGTATCTACCTCGTTTATGTGAGCATTGTTTAAATCCTGCGTGTGTTGCATCTTGTCCTTCAGGTTCAATTTATAAGCGTGAAGAAGATGGTGTTGTTTTGATTGATCAAGATAAATGCCGCGGATGGAGAATGTGTATTTCAGGTTGTCCATACAAAAAAATTTACTATAACTGGACCAGTGGTAAAGCTGAAAAATGCATTTTTTGCTATCCACGCATAGAGGCAGGACAACCGACAGTTTGTTCAGAAAGCTGTGTAGGGCGAATTCGTTACTTAGGTGTCTTGTTATATGATGCCGATAAAATTGAACAGGCTGCTTCAGTTTCAAATGAACAAGATTTATATCAGTCACAACTCGATTTATTCTTAGATCCAAACGATCCAATTGTTCAAGCAGAAGCACTCAAACAAGGTATTCCTCAAGCATGGATTGATGCTGCGAAAAATTCACCTATTTATCGCATGGCAATTGAATGGAAAGTAGCATTTCCATTACATCCAGAATATCGAACTTTACCAATGGTTTGGTATATTCCACCTCTATCCCCGATTCAATCTGCAATTGAAAGTGGTGTCATTGGAAAACATGGACTTATTCCAGAAGTTAAAGATTTACGAATCCCATTACAATATCTTGCGAACTTACTCACAGCGGGTAAAGAAGAACCTGTATTACAAGCACTTGAAACAATGCTCACAATGCGCCGTTATATGCGTCAAAAACATGTTCCGCAAACAAATATTAGCATGACTGAAATATTACAAAGCACGCATTTATCCAGTCAGCAAATTGAAGAAATGTATCAAATTATGGCCATTGCTAACTATGAAGATCGCTTTGTAATTCCAAGCTCTCATAAAGAATATGCCGAAGATACTTTTATGGATAAAGGCGCTTGTGGCTTTAGTTTTGGTAATGGCTGCTCAGATGGAACATCTTCTGCCAGTTTATTTGGACAACGTAAAGCATCACCCACAGTGTTCTTTAGCACACGTGGAGGAGGAAAATCATGAATCCATTTAAACTTTCTTCTGCATTACTGAGCTATCCGAGTGTAGATTTACAAGATGCTATTATTACAGATATTAATAAAGAACTAAAAAAATGGCCAAAATGGTTTGATCTTTTATCCTCTTTATTACAACACTTGTGCGCAACAGATTTAATCACACTACAAGAAAATTATGTTGCAACATTTGATCGAACTCCAAACCATTCTTTACATTTATTCGAACATTTACACGGCGAAAATCGTGATCGTGGTGAAGCGATGGTAAATCTACTCCATGAATATCAAGCACAAGGTTTCGAACCACAAGGTTTCGAATTACCAGATTATTTACCATTATTTTTAGAGTTTTTATCACTACAAACTGAGCAACAAGCAAGCCAACTTCTAGCTGAAGCGATTCATGTGATCGCATACATTGGTGAAAATTTAAGTAAAAATGATTCATTATATTCCAGTGTTATTGACCTACTGATTCATTTGTCACCAATAGAACCACAAGAGTTAAAAGTAGCACCAATTCGAGATATGGATGAAGCCTTAGAAACATTTGGCCCACTAATGGATGGAACAGAACCTCTCTTAAATAAAAAACCAAGTGATATACAAATTATCCAAATTCAACCTCGTTCAAAGCAATTGAATGTATAGGAGCAATATGATGAGTTATTTAAATCAATTTATTTTTGGTATTTATCCTTATATTGCGTTGTCGATTTTCTTTCTTGGAAGTTTTATTCGCTTTGATCGCGAGCAATATAGCTGGAAAACTGAATCTAGCCAATTACTCCACAGAGGACAACTTCGCTTAGGAAATATTTTATTTCATATCGGTATTCTTGGGTTATTCTTTGGACATTTAGTCGGTTTACTTACACCAATTGCATTTTGGGATTATATCGGCGTAACACATAGTCAAAAACAAATATTTGCCATGATTGCTGGTGGGGTTATGGGACTTATATGTTTATGTGGTTTATTCATTCTGATCATTCGCCGCTTAAGCTCAGATCGTTTGAGTGCAAATACAACTTGGCGTGATAAGTTAGTCTTAATCTGGATATTAATTACGCTGTTACTCGGATTATCGACCATTAGTATATCTGCACAGCATACAGATGGTGAGGAAATGGTTGCACTGATGACTTGGGTACAACACATTGTGACATTTAAAGGTGATGCAGCAAGCTATATTCTACCTGCGAACTGGCTGTTTAAGATTCATGTATTTATGGGAATGACCTTATTTGTAATTTTCCCATTCACTCGATTGGTTCATATTTGGAGTGGATTTGGTATTTTGAGTTACTTACGCCGTACGCCACAATTAGTCCGTCGTCGTTAATTTAACAACCCAATGGGCATCTATCTTATAAATAGATTAAATATAATGATAGGAACCCATTGTCGTCTTCATCAAAATAACTACAGTATCTTGCCTTATGAATGAAAATGAATTACTCCGTTATAGTCGACATATTTTTCTAGATGAAATCGACTTAGAAGGTCAAGAAAAACTACAACACGCGACTGTGATGGTAATTGGATGTGGTGGTTTAGGGAATGCATGCATTCCTATTTTAGCTGGTGCAGGCATTGGACATTTAATTCTTTGTGATCATGATATGATCGATTATAGTAATTTACAAAGGCAATTTACATTTACTGCAAAAGATGTTCAACAATCTAAAGTTGATGTTTTAACGCATTATTTATTACAACGGAATGAAAATATCAAAATTACTGCAATCAATTCTTGTATTGATACGAATTTGCTGGCTCAATATGCGCCACAAAGCGATGTCATTGTTGACTGTACAGACAATTCAAAAACCAGACATTTAATTAATGCTGCAGCAGTTCAATATCATATTCCGTTAGTCAGTGCATCAGTCATTCAATTTAGTGGTCAATTGGCCGTCTTTGACCATAATCAGCCCCATTCTCCTTGTTATGCCTGTATGTTTCCACAGTTAGAAACTGAAGATAAAAGCTGTTCACAAAATGGGGTCTTTTCTGCACTTGTACATCAAATTGGCGCCGCTCAAGCAGCGGAAGTTATGAAGCTTATTATCGGATTTGGCTTCTCTTCCATAGGAAAATTCGTACAATTTGAGGGGCTTAATTTCTCAACCTATGATTTAGTATTAGAGAAAAATCCTAACTGTCCTGTTTGTCGTCTTCACTAATTACTCAATTAATATCTAAGCCTTTATAACTAGATAAATCCTCCTTTTGATGAAAAGAATTTGAACGATACAAAACGTATAATTTTTATAAAATTCCTAAAATAGAGGCAAGTTATGCTACAAGATACTTATGGACGCACCGTAGATTATTTACGTATTTCCATTACTGATCGTTGTGACTTACGTTGTACGTATTGTATCCCTAAAGGATTTACAGAGTTTGAAAAACCTTCACACTGGTTGAATTTTGACGAAATTGAACGTATTGTTCGACAATTTGCATTGCTGGGAACACGCCGTTTTCGACTTACTGGCGGTGAACCTTTGTTACGTAAAAATATCGTCCAACTAGTACAACGTTTAAAATCAATTTATGGAGTTGAAGATTTATCTTTAAGTACAAATGCAACACAATTAGAAAATTATGCAGATGACTTAAGACAAGCTGGTTTAGATCGTTTAAACATTAGCTTAGATTCTCTTTCACAAGATAATTTATATAAAATAGTGGGAACAGATGTTCAAGCAAAAATAATGAAAGGTCTAAAAGCAGCGAAAAATGCAGGTTTTGAAAAAACAAAAATTAATATGGTGGTATTGACTGGGATCAATGAACATGAAATTGAAAAAATGGTCGCATTCTGTATTCAAAATGAATTTATACTTCGCTTAATTGAACTTATGCCAATGGGAGCTACTGCCCAAAATCATCAATATTTCAATTTACAGCCTGTAATTGAAAGATTAAGTAAAACTTTTCAATTACAACCCACTGAAAAAAAATATGGTGGTGGGCCAGCACGATATTGGCAAAATCAAGAAGGTACATTTTTAATGGGATATATCACGCCATTATCTCAGCATTTTTGCCAAAGCTGTAATCGCGTTCGTATGTCGGTTGATGGTACTTTATATATGTGTCTAGGTCATGAACACCAATATTCTCTCGCCCCATTGCTTAAAAATAATGTCAATGATCTTGAATTACAACGCGCAATTCAACATGCTGTCCAATTAAAACCATTCCAACATGAATTTATAGAAAAACCTAAAAAACTTATTCGAGTCATGTCCATGACAGGAGGATAATCTATTTTTCTAATTGATTTATTCTTATCGGGTTTTATTTGCTTAAAACGCCCTGCTGCATTGTCCACAATTCATCTGCAAAATAATCAGCGTCATCAATATCATGTGTCACTAAAATCATGGGAATATTATGCTGTTCGACAATCCATTTGACCCATTGTCTCATTTCAGCACGTAAATGTTGATCTAAAGCAGAAAATGGCTCATCTAATAATAAAAGATTAGGTTCCGCAGCTAAAGCCCTCGCCAACCCTACACGCTGTTTTTGACCACCGGATAATTGCTGTGGATAGCTTAATGAAAAATTAGATAAATCAACTAAATCCAACCATTTTTCAGCAATTTTTACCGCTTTATTTTTTCTTAGACTAAAAATTGATCTTGTGCTTGCTAAAGCAATATTTTGTGCAACGGTTAAATGGGGAAATAAAGCAAACTCCTGAAATAAATATGATATTTTTCTACTTTTTATCGGCATATTAATCTTGTTTTGTATATCTAAAAATGTTTGATCCTGAAAATGAATGTATCCTTCATCAATTGAGAGTAATCCAGCTAAGCTTTTTAAAAATAATGTTTTTCCTGAACCTGATGCTCCCATAATCACAATTGACTTCGCATTCGATATCAATTGGCAATTCAATAAATCAAGAGGTTGTGACGATCTTTTACGTAACGCAATTTGATAAAGATATTCGAACTCAACTGACATATTGATGATCTTTGGTGATTTATTCATTTTATTGTTTCCAATGGCGTTGATTGAGTATTTTTACTAACCATAGAATCGCGATACAAACGATCGAAATAATGACGACTAAAGCAATCGCCAGTTGATCATCTCCTGCCTGTACAGCTTCCCAAATACTAATAGAAATCGTTTGAGTTTTACCTGGAATATTTCCTGCAATCATTAATGTCGCACCAAACTCACCTAGACTACGTGCAAATCCTAATAATAATCCCGCAAGTACAGACTCCCATGCCATAGGTGAAATAATAATCACTAAGCGTTGCCACTCACTTAAACCAATGACTTTTGATGAATCTAAAATAACTTGAGGAATTTGTTCAAATGAAGCTTGAATAGGTTTCAATACCAATGGAAATGTCACGACAGCAGCCGCAATAATTGCACCTTTTAAGGTAAAAATCAGTTGAATGCCTAAAGAAGATAGCCAATCTCCAAAAACACTTTGACTACCAAAACAAACCAATAAATAATAGCCAAGTACCGTTGGTGGTAAAACCATAGGTAAAGTTAAAAAACTCTCAAATAAACTGGTCCATCGATTTTTAAATTTAAATAAAAATGCAGCACATAACACAGCACAGATAAAATTAATCAATGTCGCAAAAAATGCAACTTGTAATGAAAGCCACAGTGCTATTGCGATGGGTTGTATTTGATCAATCCACATCATAATAATTTAAAATCTAAAACCATAGTGTTGTAGAACGTTCTGTCCTGCTTCACTTTTCACGTATTGAATAAAATAATTAGATTCAGGAATATGCTGTGTTTTAGTCGTCGCTGCAATTGGATATTGAATCGGTTGTAAAGTTGGAATATTCATTACAATTTTTACTTTATTTATCTGGTTCAGCACATCTGAAGAAAAAACAAATCCAACCTGTGCCTCACCACGTGCAACATAATCTAAAGCATGACGCACATTTTGAGTCTTAATTAATTTCTTTTGAATTGTAGCCCATAAATTTTGTTGTTTTAATACGGCTTGTGCATAACGTCCAGCAGGCGTATACGCAGGATTCCCTATTGCAATATGTTTCACTTGTTCTTGCTTTAAAATCCTCAAGTCATTTATTTGAATTTTACTATTCTTTGGTGCAATCAGGACCAATTGGTTGGATGTAAAATTAATTCGAGTTTTAGTTTGAATTAAGCCAAATGTATGTGCTTCATTCATGGTTTGCTGATCTGCTGTAGCCAAAACATCAATAGGCGCACCATGCCGTAATTGTTGCAATAAGGTTCCTGATGAAGCAAATGTTAAATTTACTTTAGTTTTTGGATATTTCTTTTCAAAATCTTGCGCAATAACCTTAAAAGCATCAGTTAAACTTGATGCGGCTGCAACCGTAATTTCTGCCGAAAAAACCGATGTTTGCCAAAATAGAAAAGCCCACACTAATATTATTTTTTTATACATCGCGGTGCTCCATAAAATTAATCAAAATTCTTTGGCCTAAATGTTTCAGAAATTTGATGATTTGTTTCAATATATGGTCCACCAATTGCATCAATACACAGAGGAACTGCTGCAAAAATACCATGAACTTTAATCTGTCCATCTTCGGTTTTGACACCAGATAAAGTTTCCGCAATAGCTTTAGGTCGCCCAGGCAAATTTAAAATCAAACTATTACCTCGAATGACCCCAACCTGACGAGACAAAATCGCGGTAGGTACAAAATGTAAGCTCACTTGACGCATTTGCTCACCAAACCCTGAAATAATACGATCAGCAATATTTAATGTTGCATCTGGAGTAACATCCCTTGGATAGGGTCCTGTGCCACCAGTGGTTAAAATTAAATCACACTTTTGAATATCAACTAAATCAATTAAAACTTGCTCAATTAATTCTTGCTCATCTGGAATTAATTTTTCTATACAATGAAATGGATTTTTTAAAGCCATCGTTAACCATTCTCTGAGTGCAGGAATTCCTTGATCTTGATATATGCCATTGAATGCACGATCGCTTACAGACACTAAACCAATTTTTACTGTTTCCATTACAACCTCTTAAATTAAATCTAAATAGATCACTTGAATATTTTGACCATATTCGATTACTTCATTTGCAGGAACTATCGCTAATACATTGCTATTCACACAATTGACAAGCATCGAACTACTTTGGAGTGGATGAATTTTTACGTGCAACTGACATTCTTCTATTATTAAATTTCCACGTAAGAACTGCAGTCGACTTTGAACTTTCTGAATTTCAAACGCTGCTTTTGCTTGTATACGCTTCGGTATCGCATACGCTTGATTAATACCTGCTAAAATTTTTAATGCAGGTAAAACTAGAACAAAATAAGTCACCCAGCAAGCAACTGGATTTCCAGGTAGTACAAAAACTTTTGTATTATTAATTTTTCCCCATGCAAAGGGTTTTCCCGGTTTAATTGCTATTTTCCAATGATGTATTTCACCTAATTCTTCAAGAACTTTCTTGGTATAGTCTTTATCTCCAACAGATGCACCACCAGAGATTAAAACAACATCACTGGTTTTTTCAGCATTCATCAATTGATCCTGAATTGTGTTTTCATCATCTGGTAATATTCCCCCATCGCTATATTGAATAAAGGGATTATTTTTTAATAAGCTTAACAACATTGCACGATTACTATCATAAATTTGATTTTCTTGTAATTCTTGATCTAATGTTTGAAGTTCATTACCACTGGAATAAACAGTCACTTTTAATTGTTGATAACATAATATTTTGGTTATCCCTTGACTTGCAATTACACCAATCTGCGTTGCACTAATACATTGATTTTTATTTATTAAAACTTCATTTTTAGCATATTCTTCAGCCTGAAATCGAATATGTTGATTTGCCTTAATCGACGCTAAGCAAATTATTGTATTATTAACAATATTAACATTTTCTTGCGCAATTACCGCTTCTGTACCCACTGGGATCGCGGCTCCTGTAAAAACTCTCACTGCTTCGCCAGCCTTCATTTGTATATGCTGAGTTGAGTCACCTGCTGCAACATAATCAGTGAGTGTCCAATGCTGTTCATTGAGTCCACAAATTGCATAACCATCCATTGCACTATTGTCAAAAATTGGAGAATTAAATTGTGCAATAATTGGTTGGGCTAAAACCCTTCCTAACACCTGTTCAATAGGAACAAGCTCTGTTTTTTGGGTTGCGCTGAGTTGTTGAATTAATTTATCAAATGCATGTTCATAGGAAATTAATGTCATCATTCATCTCTTATTTTTCATATATTGATTTAGTGTATTAAGGTCATTTATATTGATAAAATTTTCATTTTCTTCAAAATTTACTGCAATTGCATCAATTTCAATGAGCCACTGCCGAATACTACGTTTATTTGATGCAATTAAATATTCAGATAACTGCAACAATGCAGAACGTTTAAATTGAAAAATAACGGGATAAATTTGTGATTCAGTTTTTGCATAAACAGCTAAGGCATGAGTTGTTAGAAGCTTTTGAGTTAAACGTTGAATAATCGTTGAATTTAAAAACGGAGAATCACAAGGAACAACTTGTATATATTCAATATGTTCAGGGAAATGAAGAACACTGCTACATACACCAGCCAACGGCCCTAAACCTTTCCAAGGTATTTGATCTATCCACACATCAACATTTTTTTTGGTATATTGCTCAACATCTTGATTTGCACTTATTGCAACATAAACACACTGTTTTTTTAAAACAGAAAGAATTGGATCAATTAAATGATCTGTACCAAATCGAACTAAACCTTTATTTTTATACCCCATTCGACTGCCTAAACCTCCAGCGAGAATTAAAGCACCTAAATGAGCATTGATTAATTGACCCATTTTTTAAATTTCTCTTGATCATAATCTTTTGCATTAACCCAACATTCATGTCCATTTTGAAAGGACTCTTTTTTCCAAAATGGTGCTGATACTTTTAAATAATCCATGATAAATTCATTCGCAGCATAGGCATCTAATCGGTGTTTACTTTGTGTCATCACCCAAACAATAGGTTCCCCAACTGCTATATTTCCAACACGATGTGCAACAACAACTGCTTCTAATAGCCATTGTTGCTGTGCCCGTTGAACAATATTTTTAATTTCTTGCTCAGTCACTTGTGGATAATGTTCAATGTATAAGTACGTAATTGATTCTGCATAATCATGCTTACGAACATAGCCCGTAAATGTTACTTGTGCGCCATAATCATGATTCAATGAATTTATAAATTTTTGATATTGTTTAATATTCAAAGTATCATTTTCAATTTGAATAAGCAGGTTCATGGATTAGCCTCCAGTTACAGGAGGTAAAATTGCAACTTCTGCGCCATCTAAAATTTCAACAACATCATGGCAAATTTTTTTTTCTACAACTATTTTGAAAATCTTTTCTGCAGCAAGTGCATTTTTCCAACGTGAATTTCTTGATCTGAGTAACTCTAATAAAGTCTCTGTTGTCCCACCATTATTCCAAGGAAGTGTTTCAGTTCGAATTCCAAGTTCAGATGCTAATGGTCCAAAATATTGAATATAAATCATACAATTTATCTCATACCAAGTATTTATTTTATAGTCTAGATCGTTAAAATAAGATCAACAATAATCACTTTGACCGATATTGCCCCCCTCTTAAGAAGAGTAAAATAATTAAAAACAAAAGGAATATATATGTCATTCAATCAACAGTTGTCACATTTTGACCAGCATGGGCAAGCTCATATGGTCAATATCGGAGAAAAAAAATTAACGAAACGTAGTGCAATTGCTGAAGGAAGTATTTTTCTTTCTGAGGCTGCTTTTGCATGTATTTTAGATGGTAATAATAAAAAGGGAGATGTACTTGGAATTGCCCGTATAGCTGCTATTCAGGCAAGTAAACAAACGTCTTTTTTAATTCCGTTATGTCATCCAATTTCGCTTACACATGTCTCTGTAGCGTTTAAATTATTTCCTAATGAGCATCGAATTATCATTCAAGTTACAACTGAGAGTGTCGGCCAAACTGGTGTAGAAATGGAAGCATTATGTGCAACTAATATTGGTTTGTTAACCATATATGACATGCTTAAAGCGATTGATAAAGAAATGAAAATTTCAAATATTCAGCTCATTTACAAAACGGGTGGTCGCTCTGGTGAATGGAGTAAAAAATAAAGTTGTTAAACATTAAAATGAACTTATTTAAACTGAATACTTTATCTCATAAACTTTTTTTCGCCATTAGTTTATGGCTTATTGGTGCGTTATTTTTTGTTGGTCTTACTTTGAATATTACGTGGAAATTAGAAGATCGAGGTATTGCAATTAATGAAGCTGGAAGTTTACGTAAGCAAGTTTATTATTTGGTCATTTTAGCTCAATCACAACAAAACACTCAACTTCATCATGAAATTAATGTTTTTGAAGAAAAAATTAAATTTCTCTCTATTTTAAATAACACACCAACAGTTTGGAACCCTTTCGAACAAGCACCATATACTAAACAAATAGAACGAATTAATCGAGAATTTAAAAAAATTAAACCGCAATTTATTGAGGCACAGAATAACCCTCAATTGCAGCATCAACTCATTCTTGAAACACCTTATTTTATAGAACAAATCAATCAGTTAGTTAAAAATATTGAATCACAAAATACACATAATATTTATGTGATGCGAATTGCTCAAATCTTATTGATGTTTATGGCTTTCGTATCTGCACTGCTATCTCTTCACTTATTAAATCGGTTAGTCATTCGCCCCTTATCAAGTATTAATGAGGGATTGCAGAAAATTACACAAGGTGATCTTAATGTCCGATTGAACTTACAAACACATGATGAATTCCATCAGGTTTCTGTTGGGTTTAATCAAATGGCAAATAGTTTAGAAAATTCATATCAAAATTTAGAACATAAAGTTCAACAGAAAACACAAGATTTAGAAAAAACCAATCATGAATTAGCAACCTTATATAGCATTACAGATCATTTACATAAAATGCCATTTGATCATCAGATGTTAGATATGTTTTTACAAAAAATGATGGATTTATCATTTGCTAAAGCTGGAAGTATTCGCCTTCTGAATCAACAAGGTTTGCAGATGTGGACTGCACATCATATAAATTTACCGCACGAATTAATCAAAAATAAAGCATGTAATGAAACAAAGTCTTGTCTTTGTGGCACTGCGCTCTGTTCAAAAAGCATTCATATTAATATCGATCTTCAAAATAAAGAATCTACAGAATTCCTATGCCGCAAATTTGGTTTGAATCATTTAATCGTATATAAAATTCATTTAAGAGAGCAAACTTTAGGACTAATGACCTTATATTTTGAAAAAAGTTCACCCGAAGCTTACTCTAATCAATCGTTAATTCAGCTTTTATGTGGTCAATTTGCAACAACCATTGAAAATAATAGATTAGTTCTAAAAGAAAAACAACTTGCTGTTTTAGAAGAAAGAAATATGATTTCACAAGGTTTGCATGACAGTATTGCACAATCATTATCATTTATGAATATGCAATTGCAAATGCTCAATCAAGCCATAAAAAAACAAGATCAGGCTCGCGTTGAAAAGCATTTAGATTTTTTAAATACAGGAATTAAACAATGCTATGACGATGTACGAGAGTTGCTGAATAATTTTCGATTAAAATTAAATCAACAATCTTTTGAAGAGGTTTTGTATTCCATTTTTGAACGTTTTAAAAAACAAACCAATATCGAAATTGAATTAAAATATCAATCTTCTAATGTCGACCTTACCCCACAGCAACATATACAATTTATTTTTATTATCCAAGAAGCACTCTCAAACGTACGAAAACATTCACATGCAAAAAAAGTTACTATTCACTTTAATAATAATACTGAAATAATTGTTTTAAGTATTCAAGATAATGGCATCGGCTTTAATTACAATAGTAAAAAACCTGAGCACGGTCATCATATTGGATTAAATATTATGCAAGAACGCATTAAACAAGTGAACGGTTCTTTTCACATAGAATCGACAATAAATCAAGGCACTTGTATTCATGTTTCTATCCAACGTCAACAGCTTTAAAGGACACGAAAATGACTATTATAAATATATTGCTCATCGATGATCACACCCTTTTTCGTACAGGATTACGCTTTTTATTAGAGCAAGAAGAAAATTTTAATGTTGTTGGTGAAGCAACCGATGGTTTAGCTGGAATAAAACTTGCTGAACAACTACGCCCTGATTTGGTTTTACTTGATCTCGATATGCCGACTATGAACGGTCGAGAAGCACTACCACAATTATTAAATAGTTACCCTAATCTTATCGTCATTCTTTTAACGGTTTCAGAAGATGCCCAAGATTTAACAGAATGTATGCGTTTAGGTGCTCGAGGCTATTTATTAAAGAATATAGAAACAAATTTTCTACTTGAAAGTATTCATAAAGCCTTGGATGGTGATAGTATTTTATCACCAGAAATGACTACAAAATTAATCTTACAATTACGTGATCCAGTAGCAGAAAAAAAAGAAGATCTTTTATCTATATTAACTTTACGTGAAAAAGAAACTTTATACTGGTTGTCCAAAGGTGCAAGCAATAAAGTGATCGCACGAAAAATGAATGTTGCAGAATCCACCGTTAAAGTGCATGTACAAAATATTTTAAGAAAGTTGGAGTTAAATAGTCGCGTACAAGCCGCTGTTTTTGCTGTTGAAAACTCATTAGATACATTTTTAAACTAGTTTTCATTATGATCTCAACGTTCATCAAAAAACCTCAACCTTTATCGTTGAGGTTTTTATTTAAATACTACATTTCAAAAATGAATCATTAAAACTTATAGTCTACGCTAAATGTAACGTTACGTGGCGCTCCCCACGCCATAGCACTAGCACCAATTCCATCATAATATTTTTTATCAAAAATATTGTTAATATTTAATTGTGTACTAATATTCTGATCAAACTTATAACCAATCATTGCATTCGCCAAGTATAAATTGCCTCGTTCAATTTTAACGTTCTCTACAGGTGTATAAATTTTGCTATAGTAATTGAGACCTGTTCCTGTAAACCAATGATCCTCTTGGTATTTAATAAAGAAATCTGCAGTGGTTCTTGAGTTTGTTGGATTTACATCTTTCTTAAAAGCATCCTTAGCACTGAAGTTTGCAACACCTAAATTGACACTCCAATTGTCATTAATTGCACCACTTATACTGAATTCCACGCCTTTACTGACTACACCCTTTGTTCCGTAATACGCATTCTCAGTCAATCCATCTACCTTAACATTTTCACCTTTCTCATTTAAAAGTAGTTGTGCCGCATTGTCTTGTTCTATTCTAAAGATCGCTAAACTTGCATTTAGGCGGTTGTCAAAAAATGCACCTTTAATCCCTGTTTCATAACTTTTTCCATCTACTGGATCAAGGAAGTTTCCATTTTTTTCTTTTCTGTTTTGTGGCTTAAAAATACTGGTATAACTGGCATACCATGAATAATCTTGAGATATGTCATAAATAATGCCCATATATGGTGTTAGTTGATTTTTAAATTCGCGATTACCAATTTTATTTTCAGATTCATATTTCCAATTTGAAATACGCAACCCTGCAATAATTCGTAACGGATCTAAAATATGAAATTTTCCAGATATATAGGCAGCAGTTTGAGTCGTTTCATTCAATGGATTTACTTTATCCATTGCTAAGTTTCCTCTAAGCCGAGTATTCATATGATTAAAATCAATGACATCCTGCCCCAATAAATCAATTAAGTTCTGTTTAGTTTTTGCAGGATCATTTGAAACAAATGTTTGTCCATACGTATTCTTTTTAAGTTCACTTTTATTCCATGAACCACCTAGAATAATTTCTTGATCCAAACCTGCAACAGTAAATGGCGCAGAAAAATAAATATCAATATTATTTTCATCTGTCCGTTTTTTATCTCTATAAACCGATGCATTTTGAATTGGTATGGTATTGGTTAATTTATCAACACGTCCAGTCGTATAATACAGAAAACTATCGGTATCATCTCTCCGATAAGCATAAGCGACATTTAAATTCACATCATTAAACAAATTATGTTTTAAATTCGCAAACAACGCTGTAGATTTGACATCCCAAAATGTCCAATCTGAACTCACTGTCAATGATCGAGCAAAATCTGTTCTTGTTCCATCTGTATAAAAGGCAGGTAGTCCGCCCCATCTCACCCCATCTCGGTTTAATTCTTGATATGAAGCTGCAAATGATAGAGATGTTTTATCTGACACATCATAGTCTACTGCACCATAAAAAACATTACGTTCTTTTGAGTAAAAGTCCATAAATGACTTTTCATCAGAATGTTTTACAAAAATACGACCACGTAAGGATGCATCATGATTCAATGGTGCAGATAAATCTACAGCACTTGAATAACTATCCCATGAACCTGCAGATGCTTGTATTTTTCCTGAAAATTCTTTTGAAATCGCTCGTTTTCGAATCATATTCAATCCCATTGCAGGGCTGCCCGCACCAACCATTAAACCATTGGCACCTTTTACAACTTCTACTCTGTCATAGATACTTAAATCTGGATCACCTGTTCCTAACGTTAGTGTACTGGGCATACCATCGATTAGATAATAATCTACCTCAAAGCCACGGGCATATGCAGATTGTCGTTCATCTGTTCGGTTGGTAGAGACTCCCGTAATATTACTCAGCAGATCTTGAAATGAATCGATATTTCGATCATCTAAATACTCACGTGTATATACCTCAACCGTTTGAGGGGTATGTCGTAAAGATAAATTTAATTTTGTGGCTGTATTTGAGTTATTGATTGTATAACTATCGGTACTCTCTGAAATTGTATTATTTTCTGCTGTTAATGTAATGGTTGGTAATTCAGAAGGTTGATCATTATTTTCAACCTGTGTAAATTTTGTTTCTTCAGCTTTTGCCTGCGACAAAGACAACATACCCAGTGATGAAATTAAAATAGCTTGGATCGCTAAATATAACGGTTTCTGTTGTTTTCTAGAGAAATAGGACATAAGCAGAGATCTAAAATATGTTAAAAAGTGGAGGAATCACTCTATCTATTCAAATAACCTCAATCTTTTTGCCATTATTCATTTTAAAAGCAATCATATTCAATTGCATATTTAAAAATTTAAGCACCAAGTTATTTGATTAATAGAGAAAACTCATGCAATAAGTTTATCACCAATAGTAATAAAAACAATAATCACTATCATTTATATAATTATTAAATTTAATTGATGGGTATTTTTTATATTTTTGTCTTATTCACAGATATAGCACATAAGCTTCTATGATTATCTTAGTTTACTGTAATGATAAATGCTGCGGGAAGTACTGGGTAATTTTTTCATTTAAGTTGCTAATTTTATTAATTTATAATTAATTAGTTCATTTTTTTATTTTAAAATTCAATCTATTGTAAGATTTCATTTTATATCACCCCAAATCAGTAAAATACTGGTTATGAATTTATATTTCTAATAAAGCTGATATAAATCATTTAACACTGCGAAATGTAAAACTTAAAATGCCGTCACTGTCGCAATGGCGCCAAAAATAATTCCAGGGCTATTGGCTGCAACTAATGGATAATCTTTACGTTTTAAACCATATATTACCCATAATGAACAATTAATTGCAGCCGCAAAAGGTTGGACTGGATTTCCTTTATAACCTGCTAAATTGTCTATGATTTGAGGAATATAAGAGACGTACATGCAAACTGAGGTAAAAGTTGCTATCCATCCAATAATGGTAATTAATCTTTCATCTTTTGCTCTTGTCATAATTATTATCCTATTCACATAAAAATTAACTATAACGTATCATGAATGATAAAATCTAATTTACAATGGTCTTATTTGATATGCTTTTTGTGAAATATATATTGATAAAATTACCAAAAACTCATTACCAGACACCGATATTTACAAATTATATATTTAAATTTAATGTGGAACTTTCATCTATTTGACATGTTCACTCACTACCCTAAGCATTTTCATTAAAATCATCTAAAATGACTGCAAAATTTTTACTTTCTCTAGGATTAATCTCATCTGCAATGCTATTAGTAGCATGTGATAATGACGATACCAGTATAACTAAAGATTCAAATAAACCAACCACCCCATTACCTGAATCCAGCTATTTACAAACAAAAGTTGCCTATCAACCTCAACAAAAATTAGAGAGCTATGAAGCTTCCCCTAAAGGTTATAATCCCGTTTTTACCGAACTTGTAGCAAGACATGGTTCACGTGGTTTATCAAGTATTAAATATGATTTAGCACTCTACAATTTATGGAAAAAAGCAAAAGAGGAAAATGCATTAACTCCTTTGGGAGAACAATTGGGCATAGATTTAGAAGCGATGATGAAAGCCAATATTTTACTTGGTTTTGGAGTCGAAGGCATTCGTCAGTATGGTTATGGAAATGAAACATCCATTGGCATTAAGGAACACCGTGGTATTGCAAATCGATTGCTACAACGCTTACCTCAATTATTTGAAAATGCGCAATTACAAGGAAAATCAATACAAATTCAAAGTTCTGGCGTAGATCGTGCTGTAGATAGTGCTAAGTTCTTTAGTCATGAACTTTTAACAAAGCAGCCTAATCTTAAAAAACTCATGACCCCAACCAGTTACACAAGCCTAAATAGCAATAGTGTACCGAGCATTGCAGATGGTGGTGTTAATCGATTTACACTTTATTTTCATCGTTTAAATAATAAAGATGATTTAACCCAGATTCAAACAGCCTTAGAAAAAAAAGTATATGATGCAAGTCTTGATTACCAGAATTTTGAAGAAAATAATGCAGATTTAGCCCAAAAGCTCAAAGAAATCTCAATAGACACGACTGCTCAAACTATAGCAAATGAAGTCTTAAGTCCATTATTTAAAGCTGATTTTATCCAAAAAATTGGACTAAATAATTATACTTTTAGCAATGTTGGCTCTTTTACCGTGACAGCACCAGATGGAACGCAAGTCACCGAAAAAGGGAAAGGTAAAAATACCATCAGTAATGCAGTTGATGCTGCTGCATATTTATATGAATTATATTCAATTACTGAAGGGATGAAAGATGAATTAGGTGCAACAGATTTCAAAAAATATATGCCTAAGCATGCTGCAAAGTTTTATGCAGAATATAATGATGCAAATGACTTTTATAGCAAAGGTCCAAGCTTTACCGCAGGAAAAGCAGTTACCTCAAATATAGCAGAAGCATTAAAGCAAGATTTATTTCAACAAATTGACCAAGTCATTTCATCAAAACAAAAAAATGCCGCTATTTTACGTTTTGCTCATGCTGAAATTATTATCCCACTCGCAACAAGTTTAGAATTGCAAGGAATGATGCAACCCTTACCACTCAATCAAACGTTCAGTTATAAAACAAGCACTTGGCGTGGTGAAGAGATTTCGCCCATGGCCGCAAATTTACAATGGGATATTTATCAAAATAATCAGGGACATACTTTAGTTAAAATGCTCTATAACGAAAAGGAAACAAGCTTTAAAGTCGATTGTAATTATGCACGTTACAAAACAAATAGTTTTTATTATGATTATTTAAAATTGAAGCAGTGCTATAACATCCAATCGTAAATGATAAGAATATACCTCATAAATTCTTCTTTATGAGGTATATATAAGTTTAGTGAAGTAAATAATGGTTAAGAACACATCACGCCTTCAATTTTAGGTATTTTTCTCTCATCGACTGCTATGGTAGATGTCGCAATAGCATCTATGATTTTATTAAGTGATTTCTGATAAGTACTCACAATATTCAAAAAGTTACGCTCTTGTCCGATCACTTTATTTTTAAAACTCATACGACAATTTAATTGTGCATATTCCTTCTGCTCCTTCTCTCCAGTATTCTGTCGATTTAATTTATTTGACTCATTACGCTTAATGACCCATGCTGCCATGACTTCAACTTCTGTTTTATCAATGTGTTCTACAATATCAAAACGTGAAAATTCCGTAGCAATGGTATAAGACGCTTTGCCTCCTGTCAGTCCTGTATTATAAACATCAATTGCCCCTAACTTTTGCTGTAGCCCAGCAGATAAACCACTTTGTAATTCATTACTCAAACTTGATGTCCAACGTTGATTATCCAACATATAAGATTGACCATTTGAATTCTGTAATACCAATAATGGGGTATTCAAACGTTCAGGTAAACTAACAGGTACAACTTCAATTAATTTAACATTTGAACTAACCAGAGGGGTAATTTTAGGTGTCAGTGTATAAAAATTAGGAGCAACTGATCGATAACATCCAGTGAAACCAACACCTACCCCCAAAGCAAGCAGGAAAATTCCACATTGATGTAGTTTCAAATTGGTAAAACGGGTCGCAACAGAATCTATGCTCATTTTATTTAAATTCATTCTTGTAAAATTAATTTTATTTCGCATTTTTCGCCTCTGGTTTTTTCCCACGAATTAACGATTCAGGATGCTGTTCAATATAATCTGCCATAAGTTGTATAGAAGCAGCAGCACGTGTCATTTGTTGAACTGCACGACGTATATCTTGTTGCATCGGTGAATCACTCGATAAAATTGAATCAGCAGATTGCACAGTTTTACGAACTTCATCTAACGTTGTTTGCATTTCAGGTGCAAGTTGTCCATCAAGCTGTTTAATTAATTTATCTGTAGAATTAATTGCAGTGTTCATATTGTTTAAGGTTGTGCGAACATCACCACCAATCTCTGTCAGTGGGAACTTGCTCAGTTTATCTGCAATTACAGATACTTGTGCTTGCAAACTACTTAACTCAGGCGGCACAGTTGGTACAACGATCATGCCATTTGTAAGCGTTTTTAATGATGCTGCTTTAGCTTTAGGGAATCGATCAAAGGCAATATAATTTTGCCCTGTTATGAGGTTTCCTGTACGCATTTGCGCACGTAAACCATTTTGAATAAAGTTTTTGAAGATAGTACCATTAGGATCCATTTCAGAGCCATCTGCGATTCGTGATGGATAAATAATTGCTTCAGCCCGCATATGCATTTGAGTATGATTATCACTAAACTCTGCATTAATTGAGGTTACTTCACCAATATCAATGCCCATATAATCAATAGGCGCTCCCACAGCTAAACCACGTAATGATTGATCAAAATACATGACAATTGGATACGCTTTACCATCAGGATTTTTCAATGCATCTGCTTGTGATCCCCAAAGCACAAAATTACTTTTATCTGCGGCAGCCTCTGCTTTTTTCGCATGCTCAGGATAACCAAATGCAATTCCACCCGCGACAATGCTTGCCAGAGATTGTGTTTTAAGATTAAAGCCTGAAGCATTTAGACTTACATCAATACCACTTGCCTGCCAAAAACGAGCATTTGTTGTTACGAATTTATCATAAGGTGCGCGAACAAAAACTTGTAGTTCAACGGAAGTTCCATCATTTGCAAGTTTATAAGCTGTAATTTGCCCTACGTTAATTCGACGATAATACAGAGGTGAACCAATATCAAGTGAACCTAAATCACTCGCTTTTAAGAGAAATGATTTTCCAGGAACGTCAGAAGAAACAACGGGAGGAAACTCCAGACCAATAAAGTCCTTTTTCTTCTCAGCAGCCTTTCCACCCTCAACTTCAATATAAGATCCTGACAATAAGGTGTCAATTCCAGAAATCCCACTTGTACCAATACGAGGACGAACAACCCAAAACTTTGAATCGGTGGAAGCAAAATTACTCGCGTCTCTAGTCAATTCAATTTGTACAATCACGTGAGATAAATCATCTGAAAGCTTTATTTGACGAACTAAACCAATATTCACTTGTCTAAATTGAACCGCCGTTTTTCCCTCAACCAATCCTTCTGCGGTTCTAAAAGATACACTAATCGTTGGCCCTACACTGAGAAAGGCTTTAACAGCAAGTGAAATTGCAATTAAAAGTGCAATGATTGGAATTAACCAAATGATGGACAATTTCCACTTCCCTGTTTTCTTTTTAGGCTCAGGCAACGTTTGACTGTTAATTTGCTTCACCTCATGTTCATTCACTTGTATTGTGACTGTTTTTTTAGGTTCTGGACTTTCATTCGTCGGGGTATTTTCAGACATATCCATCATTCTTATTGGTTAGCGTTTGAGGAATTATTAAAAAGTATAGGATCTTCTTTAATAATCGTTAAATTTTCAGATAACTTGTCTTGTTTTAAATCCCGATCAAGTGCAATGAAGTAATTATCCCATATTATTCTAGGATCGAAGCTTAAAGATGCAAATAAGGTCAATACAACAACTGCAGCAAAAGCAACAGCTCCTGGCCCTGCAAAAATGGTTGCTAGTGATTGTATTTGAATTAATGCGGTGAGTAATGAGACCACAAATACATCAATCATCGACCATCGACCGACCATTTCAACAATACGGTATAACTTTGCACATGTTGATGGTGAAAATTCTACACGTTGTGTAGATTGAAAATGGACAGCAATTAATAAAAAAAATAAAATAATGAGTTTTAATAATGGAATAAAGATACTTGCACAAAATATAATCGTTGCAACCAAATAATCGCCACTTTGCCAAAAATAGATAACCCCAGTTAATATGGTATCTTTTTGGCTTCCAAATAAAGAATCGGTAATAGTCATCGGGAGTAAATTTGCTGGAATATATAAAATACTCGCTGCAAGTACTAATGCAAAAGTTCGAGATAAACTATTTTGTTTACGATAACGTAATTTGGTACTACATCGCGTACATTTAGTAGTCATATTTTTCTGATTATCTAAATTCGGCTCATATGTATTTAATAAGCCACAGCACTGACAAATCATGAGTGACAAATCTTGCGCACGTATATATCTAGGATGATTTTTTAAGGCATCATCTTTATTCTTATGCTGTGTCGTGAATTGTTTGAAAATGTCTTGTATTTTCATGACATACACCGATCAATTTCATTCCAAATATTCTGCAATTGTACCGATGCAATGGCAACCATTAAAATGCTCAATATTGCAAATGCCCATAAAGCAATACCTGGAATAACCACCACCATTCCCACTAATTTCACGAGTGTAACGAGCACCCCCACTAAAAAAACCTCAACCATCGCCCAAGTACGAAATGCCGATAACAAACGCAATGCTGGAATTAAAAATTTTGGACGAATTTTTCGTATTTCTACAGAGCTTAAAACATAAAGCAACAACAAAATATTAATCAATGGCACAATAAATGTGGTGATCAATATCAGTGTACCAACAAAAGCGCGGTCAATCTTAAACATGGCCATTGCAGCACCAATTAAAGTCGTTTCTGAACTATTTCCTTGTAATTCAACAATAACGATGGGATAACTGTTTGCTAACACAAATACTATCAGTGCCGTCACAACCAAAGCTAAAAGATTCATTAAGGATTTTGGGGGTTGATAAAGCTCACCACCACAACACGCACAAAAAGCACGCTCACCAGATGCCAGTGTTACTTTTCTAGATATCGTGTCACATTCCTCACACCCAACTAATGCTGTTGTTGATATTCTATTTTCTTTGGCGGAAGGCTGTAAATTCACACGATTTGAATCATCGCTCATCGATCATAATACCTTTATTTATATTTAGTATAGATATTAAGAGGCTCAACTAACATCTAAACTGTATAATAATGCAATATTAAAGACTTATGCTAGATCATAGCACTTTAACTTATCATTATTTTATTGATTAATTGTATTTTTTTTATACATTTTTAATAAAAAATACTATATTGATGATTAAAATATAAAAGAACATTCTTAATACACTACCAATTATTCAAGAACATGAATCTCACATTCTTGAATAATCATAATGAATAGCATATTAGTTTGGAAATTCTACATTTTCTGAACCAAAGTCAGCAGCTAATGTTACATTTTTCCAATGTTTTAAATCGTTATCACGAACTTGTTCAGCAGCGCTTACATATTGCAATGCATCTGAACCAAGTAATAAGCGGTTTGGAAGTTGCGACTGTGCTGCAAGACCAATGATGATTTTCGAGATCCGTTCAGGATCTCCGACTTCCTGACCAGCATAGGTGTCAATAAAAGACTTAAATGTTGCTAAGCTCTCTTGATAATCATCAGGTAATTTGTCGATTGTTGAACGCGCATGATGTCCCCAATCTGTACGCATTCCACCTGGTTCTAAAGTACAAACTCGGATACCAAAAGGTGCGACTTCTAATGCCACAACATCACTAAAGCCCCCAACAGCCCATTTTGCAGCCTGATATGCAGATAATCCAGGACTACTTAAACGACCGCCTGCCGAAGATATTTGCAAAATTGTGCCATAACCTTGCTTGCGCATAGGTGTAATGGCTGCTCGAGTCATATTCACAACACCAAACAAATTTGTTTCAACTTGTGCTCTAAAGTCTACCGAGGATACGTGTTCAAAGGGTTGAATTTCGCCATACCCCGCATTATTTACCAATACATCAAAACGACCAAAATGCTGAAGAGTATAATTTACAGCATCTTGTGCTTGTTGTTCATTCGTCACATCTAATTCGAAACTTGTAAAATGTTCTGGGTATTGTTCTTTAAGTTCAGAAAATACAGATGTATTTCTAGCTGTTGCAACAACATAATCACCATTATTTAAAACCGCATTAACAATAGAATAACCTAATCCACGTGCAGCACCAGTTATTAACCAAACTTTTGACATTTTTTTACCTTCTTAAATTGCCTGTATCTCATGTTTTTTGAGTGTATTCAGTTGAAATATGACATCGATTCATATCATTCTTTTACACATATCATCACGTGATATTTAACTAACTTGGGATAAAACCCATTTTTCCTTCAAATGCAACAGACTCAGCTAACTCTTTTTGTGATTGCAAGATCGACAAACTATTTTGATATGCTTTTTCTAACGTGCTATAAGCATCAATACCTAGGGTTGTCCGTAATGGTGGATGTTCCAACTGACTTAAATTAAAAATAACATTTGCCATTTTTTTAGGATCTCCAGATGTTGTTTCCTCACCATTTTCTTGAATCCAATGGCGTAAATGACCGACTGTACTATTCTTATAAAAATCTGATTCATTCGTCCATTGAATATTAGCAACAAAGCCTGTCTTAATTGAACCAGGTTCTATGATGAGTGTTTTTATTCCAAATTCAGAAACTTCTTGGCTTACTGATTCTGCAAAACCTTCTAAACCAAATTTAGCAGCATGATATAAAGAGCCTGCTGCAAAACTCACTCTCCCCCCAATACTGGTAATATGAATAAATGTTCCTGAGCTTTTGGCCCGAAATGTAGGTAAAAAAGCCCGTGTTATATGAATTGGAGCAAGCAAATTTAATGAAATTTGTTGTTGAATATCTTGCTCTGTCAACTCTTCCATAGCCCCAATAATTGCTCCACCCGCATTATTTACCACAACATCAACATCTGGATGTCTTAATGCTACGCGTTTAATTTGTGCTGTCTCGGTAACATCAAGTGATTCAACTATTAATGTTTGTGGGTATTCTTGTCGTAATTCCTCAAGAATATTTGTACGGCGTACAGCTGCGACAACAGTATGCCCTTCAACCAGTAATTTTTTAGTCAGTTCTAAACCTAGTCCGCTAGAAGCACCTGTAATAAACCATTTTGCCATTGTATTTACCTTTTAGTGAGTGATTAATCAATCATTTAATATTTAAAAAAATTAATATCGAATTGCTTTCCAAACAATTTCGAAGCCTAAAGACATATAGTAATCTGTCTCTTTTTCATTGTTTGTCATTGAGTTAATGGTGGTATTCGCAATATCTTCAATAATGGAAGTCATAAATGAAATTGGAGCTTCCATTAAAATTTTTTGAATAACAGCATCTTCAAACATATGATAAACATCTAAGAATGGTTCGGACGCAACTGCAATAGAATCTTCTGAAATAAGTCCTGAAACCATTAATTGTGTCAGTGCACGGCGACCTTCAGGATTTCGCAATCCCCAACGCACATAACCTTGGAACAAATATTGTAATTGAACCTGATGTTTTTCATGATGTGGATAATTTGGCATCATAGAATCAGACAATGTTTTTTTTAAATACAGATATAATTCCTGAAATAACTTGTCCTTATTTTCAAAATAGGTAAACAAGGTTCCTTCAGCAACACCCGCTTTTTTTGCAATTATAGAGGTCGTCGCTAATACGCCTTGCTCTGCAATTGCTTGCATTGCTGACATCAGAAGTGCTTGATGTTTTTCTGGGCTGAGCGGACGAGCCATAATATATAAAAACTTAAAATGAGTAATCACTCAATTATATAAAAAAACAATCTGAATACAAGTTCTATTCATCAAAAAACTTAAAAATATGAATATTTATTTTACCCAATTATTTTTATATCTATAAATACAATTACTTATGAAAAACACAATATATTAAAGTATATATTTCTCTTCATCTGCAAGTTTTCTTCAAATTTTTTAGACTTATATTTTGAATCGTTAAATAAATGATATTCATTTCCGTCTATTGATCATCCGCTATCTATTTTAAATTAAGTGTTAAAAAAGCTTTTACATATCAGTCATGAATTACTATTAATGCTCATTTTTCCGATATGTAACGTTTCTCTTTTCAGTCTCAAAATAACCTTTTACTCATTCATTAGGATTTATATCATTCATCAAATAATAGATTGAAAATATTAAATTTTCACCAAGTACTCAGCACTTAATTTTTTGATCGAACTACAGCCTAATTGCGCTAATGTACGGTCAATATCTTGCTTAAGTAAATGAATCACATCATCCACACCTTGCTCTCCTTTTGCTGCTAGACCATATAACGTCGCGCGTCCTAAGCAAACCATGTCTGCCCCTAAGCATAAAGCTTTAACAATATCAGAGCCTCGTCTAAAACCACTATCAATTAAGACAGCACCTTGCATATTTTGAGCAACTGTATTCAGTGTTTCCATAGGTGAAATGCTGCAATCTAACTGTCGACCACCATGATTAGATAGAATAACTCCATCTGCACCACATTCAATACTACGTTGTGCATCTTCAAGACGAACAATACCTTTAACCAATAATGTATGTGGCCAAATTTCTCGAATTCTTTTTAAACTCTCCAGATCAAAACTTGCATCCATTTGTCTGCTCATAAGTGCCGCTTGAACTTCTAAACTATTTGCCTCGGAAGTCACAAAGTTTGCTAATTCAGGCATACCACTACGTAAAAATCTTAAAGACCATGCAGGATGTAATAAACTATCCATCACTAAACTCGGTGATAAACGTAAAGGTAAACTAAATTCATTTCTAATATCTCGTTCTCTATACCCATTTACACCAACATCAAGTGTAATAATTAAGGTTGTATATCCTGCTTTTAAAGCCCGATTGACCATTTGTATAGCGAGCTCTTGATGTACAACATAGAGCTGAAACCATTTTTCGCCATCACATGCTTGTGCAACGTCTTCTATCGACATATTTGATGCCGTTGAAAGCATGAATGGAATATTTGCTTTGGCTGCGCTTTTTGCTAATAGGCTATCAGCCTTAGGCCATAATGAACCATTCAAACCCGTCGGTGCGATGGCAAATGGAGCATCCCATTTTTTATTAAATAATTCACAAGAAATATCTCTACGGCTAATATCAATTAAGCGGTGAGGTTTAAACCGCCATTGATCAAATACCGCTCTATTCTGCTGTAATCCTTTTTCATCTTCAGCACCCCCATCCAAATAATCAAAAATGATCCGAGGTAAGGTTGCTTTCGCTTGCAGGCGATAATCTTCTACATTAATTAATTTACGAGACAAAGTGACTTCCTTTATTTCATTTAAACTAGATTTTTCCAATTGGATTCCAATACTTGTATTTGCTGGTTTTGCCGATACCAGGATTAAAACTATTTGTTGGGTCTAGTTGTTTTAAATGTGCTTGATAATCTGCGGATGCACTGTATAAATGTCCTACATTATGTTCTGCAGGATATTTAGCTCCACGAGATTCTAGATAAGTAAGAACTTCATTTTTAAACTGTTTTATATCTACACCATCTTTTAATAAATAATCTTGATGAGAAACAAAACAGAAAAAATGCCCACAGCAACTTTCCATTAAAACCTGATTCTGTAAGTGTTCTGGTAATTGAATTAACCATTGCTGGTCTGTTCTACAAAATGCCACATCAAATGAAACCAAGCGCTGATTTGGATCAATTTCATGGCTTTCACAATAGTAAATAATGCACCCACCGACAGCAAAACGAATGAGAAAAATATTTTTTTCTTCTTTTGCTGTACATTGGAAAAACTGTATTGGTTTTTCAGATGAAAAATGAGTCAATAACTGCTGTAATTCATGCCTTTGTTGTGCATCTATTTTAAGCATCAGCAAGTGGGGATATTGCTGATGAAAGTTTAATATTCTCGGTTCAATCCAAGAGGGAGTCATGCGATTAAAGAGTTGAATGAAACGATCAGCCATATTTTTTGGAAAAAATGGCGCTTTTTGAAAAAAACGGTCAATTTTGAATTTTAAATTGAATAGTTCAGGAATTTTTTCAGCACCCCAAATATCAATGGCTTTATACATATGTTTTGCATAACGCTGTGTTAATTGAAATGCGTGTTGATGAATATACTCTGCTTGACTTGGCAACACCGACAAATGCTTTAATAAATATTGACGTAATTGAATTAGTGCTAATTCATCATGGCTTCCAATCAAAAAGGTCACAGAATCTGTAGCTTGTTCAAAAGTCGGTAATCTCACTGCAAAGACTGCGAGTTTTCCTGAACATCCAGCAGCTTCATATAAGTATGTAGGATTACCGTTATATCGGGTTGGTGTTGGGGTATGTATATCCCGTAAATTCTCTGCATAATTTTCTGCCCAAATTCGACCATCCCACAAATCATTTTGTTCAATTTGATAATTTTTCTGTTCTAAATTTTGAAAAATTTCCTCAGGTGTACTACCTAATTCTATGCCTAAATGATTCACTAAGATTAATGCTCCATTTTCATCAATCTGCGCAAATAATGCTTTTTCTGTATAAGCAGGACCTCGATGAATTAAGGAGCCACCTGAATTATTACAAACACCCCCGATTACAGAAGCACCAATACATGAAGAACCAATAACGGAATGTGGTTCTCTTCCATAAGGCTTCAGTGCATTTTCTAACTCTGTTAATGAGGTTCCAGGAAAGGCAAGGACTTGATTCACTTGTTCTAATAAATGTAAACCTTTTAATTTTTTGGTGCTGACCACCACAACATTTCGGTCATAATCGTCCGCGTCAGGCGTAGAACCACCTGTAACTCCTGTGTTTGCTGCTTGTAAAATCATCACAACATCGTGTGTGACACAGCACACTAAGATATTCCATAATTCAAGTAAAGTATGGGGAATAACAACAGCAATTGCATCTCCTTTTCCAACTCTAAATCCTTTCAAATAAGGTGACATAATCGGCTTTTCAATCAATATTTGAGTTGGCTTTAAAATTTTTTGAAATGCTTGAATAATTGGATCATTTTGCACGTTGCTACTCCTTTGCACCCTGCTACCTTACCCTTTGGATTTCATCATTTACTGATGATTTGCTGTTAAAACCTCAATCAATGTTGGCTTATCTGAATTTAATGCCTGCTGAAAAGTGTAAATAAATTCTTCATCTTGACAAACACTATAAGCATTTACGCCATAACCTTGAGCAATTTGGCTAAAATTGATATCTGGGACATCCATTCCAGGTACATTTTTAGCATTCAAAACATCTGCAAACCAACGTAATGCACCATATGTTCCATTTTTAAGAATAATAAAAATAACAGGAATTTTATACTGAGCAGCAGTCCATAACGCAGTAATACTATAATTCGCAGAACCATCGCCAATAATTGCAACAACTTTTCGCTGTGACTGTGCCAATTGAATTCCAACCGCTGCTGGCATTGCAAATCCAAGACCACCTGCGGCTGCAAAATAATAACTGCCTTGTCCTGTTAAGCTTAAACGCTCCCAAAGTATATTGGTGGTAGAGGTTGATTCATTGGTATAAATTGTGTGCTCAGGACTGAACTGATTAATCAAATCGAATAAACGTTCAGGTTGAATAAACTGATGTTGACTTGACTCCGCTAATTCAACTGTTGGGCGCAATGGGACATTCGTCGTTTTTGTCTCTACAATTTCACTTAATCGAGTTAAACAATCCTCTAGATCGCAAATATAATTCGTTCCCATTGCAGCTCTGGCCGCTTCATGAATATCACACGAAAATGCAATGAGTTTGGTTTGTGCTGCTAAATATTCACCTGGTTCATATTGGTGATAACGAAATACAGGTGCACCAAAAACAAGTACAAGATCATATTGCTCAAATATGCTTGAAATACCTGCAATACTGGCAGGTAAAATTCCCTGAAAATGGGGATGCGTTGTTGGAAATGGGCAACGAGGAGAGGATGGTGCAACCCAGACAGGAGCATTTAAATTTTCAGCAAATTTAATGGCACTTTCATTTGCATATTGTCGATCAATATCTGTTCCAAAAACAATGGCAACATTTGTAGCTTGATTAATTTTTCCAGCAATTATATTTAAATAATGATGAGACAAACATTGTGAATCAACAACTTTCTTCGTCAGTAAATGATCATTTTGCTCGTCTACTTCAACATCCCAATCACTATAAGGAATAGAGACATACACAGGCCCCGCAGCTTCAGCACCTGCAATATCAATTGCACGTTTAATTGCATGTGGAACTTCTTCTGCACTTGCTGGTTCGTGACTCCACTTTACTAATGGCTTAGGTAATTGTGCTGCCTCTAAGTTTGTCAGTAAGGCCTCAACACCCATCATTGCACGAGTTTGCTGTCCCGATGTAATCACTAAAGGCGTATGAGAATTCCAAGCATTGCTTAAAGCGCCCATCGCATTCCCTGTCCCTGCTGCTGAATGTAGATTAACAAATGCAGGGCGTCCAGTTGCTTGGGCATATCCATCTGCCATCCCAACCACAGCACCTTCATGTAAGCCTAAAATATACTGAAAATCTACAGGGAAATCCTTTAAAAAAGGAAGTTCATTTGAACCTGGATTTCCAAATATTGTCGTTATTTCATTATTTCTTAAAATTTCATAAGTATAGTGATGAACTGTCTTCACAATAATTCCCTGATTGTGGTGTTATACACAAATCATAGGAGGATTAAAAATATAGATCAAATGAATAATAAATATTATTAATTATAGTTTAAATCTATATTTATAATTTTTTTGCTTCTATTTCACCTGAATACAAAGTATGAGTAAAATGTTGTTTTTGCATGAATACTCAATCATGAAAGTGTATCTTGTAAAAAATTAATAAACCATTTTTGTGCAATGACATCTCCTGCTTTTTTATACCAATGTAAGGTGACATCAAACTCTGGTAATTGAAATGGTGGCTCATAAATATTAATGTTTTCATTCGCTTCAAAATATGCCCCGATTCTCGAAGGCACTGTCACTATTAAATTATGTTTTTCAATTAATTCATTCAGAATACTAAACTGTGGAACGCGCAATTTTATTTTTCTTCTTAGACCTTTTTGATTCAAATAACTTTCAACTAAATTATGACCCGTAGATGCTGAAACAACTGCATGATTTTCTTTAAGAAACGTATCTAAATCCAACTTGTTGTTGATAAGCTTTATATTTCGGCTAACTAAACACACATATTTTTCTTGAAATAATCTAAGCGTATTTAAGTTTCTTTCTTCGAGATTTTTATTACAAATTGCTGCATCAATTTTCCCAGTAATGAGCCAGTCTGATAATTTATTCATATCGACAGTTACCACTTCCAAAGAGATATTTGGTGCAATTTTTTCTAAATCTTCATAAATTTTAGGTAAAAAATACATTCCACCAATATCTGTTAAGGCAATTTTAAAACAACGCTCACTATTTTTAATATCAAAATTTGTCACTTCACCAATGGTGTTTTCAATATCAATTAAGGGTTGATTCAAAGATTCATATAATTGGACGGAATACGCCGTTGGAATCATACCTTCTTTTGTTCTTGTAAATAATTGATCTTTAAATATATGTCTTAATCTAGATAAATTATGACTCACTGAAGGCTGAGTAATATTTAAACGTTCAGCCGCAATACTAACACTACGCGTATCGTAAATTGTAATAAATACTTTGACTAAGTTGAGGTCGATCATAATAGATGGAGCTAATAATAGCCTGAATGTAAATTAAATTTATACTATAAGAAAAGTACATTTAATATAAAGACATTTAATTTTATTTTTTATCGCGTTATGACAATGAAAGTTACATGCCTTCAATTTAATATCATCGCTAAAATCTAATTTTTAACTTTATATTATGTCTTTTAAAGAAGAAATATATTTTAATTCTTCGCTTTTTTATAAAGAAAGCTCACAATGCGTGAGCTTTCTTTATTCGTACTACTTGTTAATATCTACATTTTTTGTTTCTTTAAAGAAGATCAAACAAACGAATAAAGATAAAACAATCCAACACACGGGATACCATAAACCAAAGTATATATTTCCTGTTTGGATTGAAATGGCAAATGCAATTGTTGGTAAAAGTCCACCAACCCATCCACTTGCAAAATGATAAGGGAATGACATTGATGTATAACGAATTTTAGCAGGAAACATTTCAAGCAATGCTGGTGCAACAGGCGTTAAGGTAAATAAACCGCACCATACCAGTACAATAAGTAATGCAATGACAGGTCCTTTTCGAAACTCATCTGCATTTGCTTCTGTTGGAATGTTATTGGCTGCTAAATTCTCTTTTAAATTGGTCGTAATCTTAGCAATCGTTTCTTTATATCCTTCTTCCCCTACTTGAAAGTTTTCAATATGAGTATTGCCAACCGTAATAGATACATTCGAGATATTCGCGTCTTGTACTGTTGTATAACTTAACCCACTATTTGCTAATGCTTGTTTTGCTAAATCACACGGTTTAGTAAATTGTCGAGTTCCCGTCGGATTAAACATAAAGGAGCATTTTTCTTCTGTGGGTAAGTTTAAATAAATAGGTGTTTTTTCCAAACTTGCGACCATACTTGGGTTTGCAAAATATGCAACGCCTTTAAATATAGGAAAAATCACCAAAGCAGTTAATGTAAAACCGATTAAAAGTGTTTTTTTACGACCGATTCTATCTGACAACCACCCTGAAAAGAGAAACATTGGTATCCCAGCGATCAATGATATTGTGACAACAGAATTTGCTATTTGGGGATCAACTTTTAAAATTTGCGTTAAAAAGAAAGTCGGATAAAGTACTGCAATATAGTAAGCACATGTCATTCCCCCACAAATTCCAAAGAATGCAATTAATAATCTTTTAATATTTGTTGGGTCTAAAAATGTATCTCTTAATGGCGATTTAGATAATGTTTTTTCTTTCTGCATTTTTTTAAATGCAGGTGACTCATCCATACCTTTACGAATTTTTATTGAAAAAAGTAACAGTAATAACGAAAATAAGAATGGAATACGCCATCCCCATTCATTAAACTCATCTCCAGTCAGCCAGCGTGAAATCATAATGACTGCAAATGCCAATAATAATCCAAGTGTTCCAGTTGCTGAAATCCAAGAAGTATTGAGCCCTCTATTTTTAGAAGTTGAGTGTTCTGCAACATACGTTGCTGCCCCACCGTATTCACCACCTAGCGCCAATCCCTGAATCATTCGCATTGTAATCAACAATAAGGGGGCCCAAATGCCAATCTGATTATATGTTGGAAGTAAACCGACAATCACGGTACTAATTCCCATAATAATCACTGTAATCATAAAGGTCTTTTTTCGGCCAAGTTTATCGCCTATCCGACCGAATACAACTGCACCAACAGGCCGCATAATAAAACCGACCGCGAAAATTAATAATGCAAAGATAAATCCTGTAGATGGGTCTAAACCCGAAAAAAAGTTTAATGCAATCACAGCTGCAAGTGCACCATAAAGAGTGAACTCATACCACTCAAATACGGTTCCGACAGATGCAGCAAAGATGACTTTTTTTGTTGCTTGATCTGGAACTTCCATGTGTTCAGCAGGTTGCCCTGCTATGGAATTTATTTCCTTTTCCATATTCATTTCCTATACGTTTACTTAAAACATAATAATTTGACGAATCGCTTCACCTGACTTTAGACGGTCCATACTTTCGTTAATTTCTTCTAATTTCAATTTATGCGTAATTAATCGATCTACAGGTAATTTTCCTTTTAAAAATAAATCGATATAATTTGGAATATCACGGCGCGGTACGCTTGAACCCATATAACATCCTGAGATTTTTTTTTCATCTGTGACTAAATTGGTTAAGGGAAGCTGAAATGTTGCATTGGGTTTGGCTAAACTCGCACTGACAATTTCTCCGCCTCTTTTTGTTATTTTCCATGCAAATTCAATCGCACTTGGATGACCTGCAAACTCCAACACAATATCGACTCCTCCATGCGTCAATTCTTTAATTTTATGATCTGCCTCAGGATCATTTGAATTAATACAAAGATCTGCACCCAATTCCTTACAAAATTCGAGCTTTTTATCATTTACATCAATTGCAATAATTTCCTTAGCACCCGCAGCAATACAGCCCAGTAAAGCAGACATTCCAACTCCACCCATACCAATAATGGCAACAGTAGAACCCATTTTTAAACTAGATGAATTTAATGCTGCACCGACACCCGTTAATACTGCACAGCCAAATAAAGCTGAATATTCATAAGGAATATCTTGTTTTATTTTCACTAAAGAGTGCTTTGATACCACTGCATATTCAGAGAAAGCTGAAATACCTGAGTGATGGAAAAAGAATTCTGTATCTTTTTTAATTTTTTGAGCGCCTGAAAAAAGCGTGCCTTTAGCCCCTGAAATTGCACCTGGTTCACATAAAGATGGTTTGCCAATCGAACATGGTAAACATTCTCCACATGAAGGTACAAAGCTACAAACAACATGGTCTCCAATCGCAAAATTTTTGACATTACTTCCAACTTCAACAATTTCCCCTGAAGCTTCATGCCCAATAACCATCGGCAGTGGTCGTGGACGCACACCTTCTATAATCGATAAATCTGAATGGCAAATGCCGGCAGCCTTTATTTTTAATAGAACCTCATCAGGACCAGGAGGCAAAAGCTCAATTTCCTCAATGATTAAAGGGCGGCTTTGTGCATAAGGAAACTTACAATTCATATTTCTTAAAACAGCTGCTTTGGTATTCACTTTAATTCCCTTAAGTAAATTTTGTATTACAATAATACGTTATTATAATTTTTTCAATCTATTTTACCTAAATCTTTAAAAATATACATATTGTATTACAATCATATATCTTATATGATCGATATCATTTCATTCGAATTTTTCAACAGCATATGAATAGTCAAGATCAGTTATTAATCCAACCCGAAACATTAAGAGGGCAAGTGGAAAATAAATTGAGAGAGTGTATTCTTACTGGATATTTCCACCCAAATCAGAAGTTAGTCGAACGAGAACTTTGTGAAATGTTGGGTGTGAGCCGAACATCAATAAGAGAAGCATTGAGGAAACTTGAAGCTGAAAAATTAATTATTATTATTCCTCACAAAGGTCCAATTGTGACTTTGATTTCGATCCAAGAGGCAAAAGATATCTATGCCCTAAGAAAAGTCATGGAAGGTTATGCTTTTAAATTATTTTCACAAAATTCGACACTTGAACAAATTGAATTATTAGCAAATGCAGTCAATGATTTAGAAAAAGATTTAGAAAGCAAAGAAAAAATATCTATTATTCATTCTAAAAATAAAATTTACGAAATATTATTCCAACATTGTGGTAACACCTTAATTCAAGATGTCATTAATAGCATTAATTCAAGAGTCAATATTTTACGTAAAACCTCTCTACTTGATGAACAACGACTACAAGAAAGTATATTTGAAATTAAAGAAATTCTTGATGCGATTCGGGCTAGAAACCACGATCTAACTGAAAAACTATCAAATAAACATGTTGAAAATGCAGAAAAAACAGCTTTAAAGATTCTTGAGAAAATACATCAAGAATATGCTACAAAATAAATATTAAAGTCATGAGGGGTAAATTACCCCTCAAAGATTCAAACTGACTTGATCACATCTGAAGCAACTCTCATTGCTGCTAAACCACACGGTACTCCTCCATAAACAGCAGCTTGCCGAATAATTGCTGCAATTTCTTCATGTGAAACACCATTGGTAATCGCACCTCGAACATGTACGCTCAGTTCATGATGTTGGCTTAAAACGGTCAACATTGCGATATTCAACATACTTCTAGTTTTGTAGTCTAAAGTCTCATCTCCCCAGACAGCACCCCAACAATATTCTGTGACTAACTCTTGCATGGGTTTATTCAGCTCATCCGCATTTTCCCAAGATTTTTCAACATGTACTGCACCTAAAACCTGTTTTCTGTTTTTAAATCCTTGATCAAAATTTGAATTTGTCATTATTTACATACTCCATTACGTTTAATCACTGCTTTAATTTCTAAATATTCATGTAATCCATACTCGCCCCATTCACGACCATTGCCAGACTGTTTATAACCGCCAAAAGGTGCATTAAAATCTGGAGGTGGATAGTTAATTTGTACGTTACCTGCACGTATTCTTTTGGCAATTTCAAATGCCCTATTTTCATCATTCGATTGAATATAAGATGCCAGCCCATATGGGCTATCGTTTGCAATATCAATCGCCTCAGATTCAGAAAAATATGGAAGTATGACCAGTACAGGACCAAAAATTTCTTCTTGAGCAATGATCATTTTCGAGTGCACATCAGAAAAAATAGTTGGTTTTACAAAATATCCTTTCTCTAACCCTTCTGGTTTACCTAGACCACCATGAATTAATGTTGCACCTTCATTAATTGCAGTCTGAATCAAAGACTGAACTCGTTCATACTGTTTTAAATTAACCAAAGGCCCTAGTGTCGTTAATTCATTTGATGTATCACCTACGACATAAGACTGTGCGGCTTTAATTGCAATTGTTTCGACATGCTTTAACTGACTTTGAGGGACTAATAATCTCGTCGGAATTGAACAAGATTGCCCTGAATTCGTGAAGCAAGCAGCAACTGCTAGAGTAATTACCGTATCAAAGTCAACATCATCCAAGACAATATTTGGTGACTTTCCACCTAGCTCTTGTGCAACACGTTTTACGGTAAGAGCTGCATTTTGAGCAACTTTAATTCCTGCTTGCGTCGAGCCAGTAAAAGAAATCATATCAATATCGGGATGCAATGAAATGGCTTCACCGACTTCATAATCACCATAAACCAAGTTAAATACCCCATGAGGTACACCAGCTTCATGTAAAACTTGTGCAAACAATTGTGTACTTAAAGATGAATATTCACTTGGCTTAAGTACAACAGTACAGCCCGTCGCTAAAGCAGGAGCTACTTTCACCATAATTTGATTAATCGGCCAGTTCCAAGGTGTAATCAAACCACAAACACCAATTGGTTCATGCAAAATAAAACCTGTATTTGTACACTTCTGAAAATTAAAATTTTTCAAAGCCAATATTGCTGCTTCTAAATGAACCACACCACGTAAAGCTTGAGCATTTTTAGAAAAAGTAATGGGAGATCCCATTTCTATACGAATTAATTCTGCAAATTCATCCATTTTTTCTTTATAAATGTTCAGAATATTTTCTAAAAGGTTAATTCGATATTCTACGGTACTATTCGAATAGCTTAAAAATGCATTTCGTGCTGCTTTAACGGCCTCATTCACATCTTCTTGATTACCCAAAGATAACACCCCAACCACGTCTTCATTAGATGGGTTAATGAGTTCTAATACATTTGTTCCATGTGGTTGAGTCCATTGTCCATTAATATAAAACTGATCAATTTTCATCATGTTATCCATCTAGATTACCAATTTTTTTATAAATTTCCGTATGATCTACATTAGCCTGACATTCTTTTGCCGATGTGTTCCAAAACTTAAAAACGGCATCACTCAAAGGCAAATTAAATTGCAAATTTTCTGTTAAATTTTTAGCAATATTTAAATCCTTATTCATTAAAATAAGTGAGAAACCTGAAGCATATGTTTCATTTAAAACAAATTGTTTAATTTTATTTTCAGATGCATTGGTTTTACCTGATGATGAGTTCAAGACATCTGTCATAATGTCTGGATCGATACCAAATTTTTCAGCAACTTTTAAAGCCTCTATTGTTGCTGTCATCGCAGCTGCCGACACATAATTATTTAATGCTTTTGCTGCATGACCTGAACCACTCGTACCGACATAAATAATTTTACTTCCCATACTCTTGAGCAATGCAATGTGTTCATTAAATAATTGGCGAGGTCCGCCAACCATGATAGTGATCTCACCAGAGACCGCTTTTTTTACTCCTCCTGAAACAGGCGCATCTAAATATTGAAAGCCCTTTAAAGATAAAGTCTTTGCTAATGCTCTTGAGCGTAACGGCTCAGAGGAGCTCATATCAATAATGACTGTATTTTCTCTTAACTGGGCGCAAACTCCGTCCCTGTCTTCGTCTCCGAGTAATGCTTTTTCTACAATATTTGAATTTGGCAACATGGTAATCAAAATATCTATCTGATGAAGCCTATTTAAATCCAATTGCTCAATACCATCAAAACTTAATGCTTTATCTACTTTTGCATGATCAAGATCTGAAACATATATTTTATATCCGTGCTTATTGATTTGTTGAACCATAGGTAAACCCATCATTCCCAAACCAATAAAACCGATGACTTCACTTTTAAGTGACATACGCATTCCTTTGTCTCGTTAATATTTTTATTATATTATTGTAATACAATATGTCAACTTAAAATTTAATATTATTGTTTTGAAATTCAAAACAGTTCATGCATATATTTCGGATTAACAAATTAATCATTTTTCGCTAGGATTTTAACAACAGATCATGAGGAATATTCAATGTCAAATACGGTTTTAATCACAGGTTGTTCATCAGGTGTTGGCGAAGCAACTGCGAAATTATTTGCAGCAAAAGGTTTTAGTGTGATTGCAACAATGCGATCACCTGAAGCTAATACAAGCTTAGATGGAATTAAAAACTTAATTAAAGTCAGATTAGATGTCGAAGATATTTCAAGCATTCAACATGCAATAACAGAAGGTATTAAAATATTCGGACAAATCAATTTCGTCATTAATAATGCAGGCTTTGGACAATATGGCATTTTTGAAGGAATGCCTATGGATAAAGTGCGGAAAAATTTTGATGTCAATGTATTTGGAGTAATGAATGTTATTCAACAAATGACCCCTATTTTTCGCCAACAAGGTGGTGGAGTGATTTTAAATGTCAGCTCTTGTGGTGGAATTGTGGGGCTCCCTCTCATTTCAATTTATGCATCAACTAAATTTGCTTTAGAAGGGTTTATAGAATCGATCTCTTATGAATTAGCATCACAAAATATTATCACCAAAATTTATGAACCAGGTGGCATTATAAGCCCATTTCATCAACGTGCAGCAGAAGAAAATACAGGAAATAGTGATATTACAAGCTACGATAGTTTCATTGAAAATGTAAATAATGCAATGGGAAAAATGGCAATTGGCGCAGCTTCGGTAGAACAAGTCGCACAAGATATTTTTGATGCAACCACAGATTCCACAGATAAGCTACGTTATTGTTCACCTTATGGTGTTGAACAATTGGTTCGTGCGCGACGTGAATTCAGTGATGAAAATTACGAAAAATTTGCACGTACACAATTGCCAAGAAAATAAGTTATCTTAGAGAAATACAATGAAAAGACCCTATATTATTTGTCATATGTTGACTTCTTTAGATGGGAAAACATCTGGTGATTTCTTAGCCTCCCCAGAGATTATTCCTGCAACAACTGCATATGAAAGAATTAATCATACATTTCATGCAACTGCTTGGCTCAGTGGTCGTATTTCGATGGAAGAGAGTTTTACTTTTTTCAAACAGCCCATGTTTGAAATAGATGCACCGATATATCCTAAAGAAGATTATATCGCAGAACCCCATGCTCAAATTTATATGGTGGTGATTGATACCACTGGAAAAGTTGCGTGGGAAAGTAATACGCTACATTATCAAGATCGACCCGCTGCCCATATTGTTGAAGTATTAACACATCAGGTGAAAGATGAATATGTTTCATACTTAAAACAACGGAAAATTTCATATATTTTTGCTGGAGAAAATCAATTAGATTTAGGCTTAGCCTTAGAAAAGTTATCTAATTTATTTGGAATAAAAACCTTAATTGTTTCTGGTGGCGGACGTACTAATGGTTATTTTTTAAAAGAAAATTATATCGATGAAATTAGCTTAATTATTTCTCCAGTCATTTCTGGCGATGATCACGCGATAACACTCTTTCATGGTACAAATGAATTAAATAATGCGGTATCGACAGCTTATCAGCTCATACATACAGAAGCATTAGATGCAGGGGGTATTTGGCTACGATATCGGCATATCACCTAAAATACGCTTTAAATCCCTAAATATTCTATCCTAAGATGAAACAATGATGAAATTTGCTAAAACAACTTTATTTGACCTACAAGCTGTGATTGCGATAGAAAAACATCGTAATTTTCGTAAAGCAGCACAGTCTCTCGGTGTATCTGCATCGACACTTAGCAATGCAATTTCATCATTAGAAGCAGACATGGGGATTCGTCTATTTAACCGAACAACTCGCAGTGTATTCTTATCTGATGCTGGACAAGCATTTTTACAACGCCTGAGTCCCGCGCTTGCTGAATTAGAAAGTGTTTTAGATGATGTTACTGAATTTCGAAATACCCCCAAAGGCGTTTTAAAAATCAGCACTGCTGAAGTAGCAGCTAGAATTCTTTTTCCATCAATACTCAATAAATTTTCAAAATTATATCCTGAGCTTACATTGGAACTTATTGTCCAAGAACATTTAGTCGATATTGTAAAAGAAGGTATGGATGCAGGGATTCGTCTTAAGAGTCTAGTACCTAAAGATATGATTTGTATTCCTGTTGGACCTGAATATTTCCGTCCGCTGGTGGTTGCCTCTCCTGAATATTTTGAAAAATATGGTGTGCCGTCCTCTCCGCATGATCTCAGTCAACACAATTGTATTGCTTTTCGTTTTACGTCTGGAAAAATTTACCATTGGGAGTTCACGGATAATGGCATATTTATCGACATAAAACCCAAAGGAAATCTGATTGTAAATAATCAAAATATTGCAATTGATGCCGCTAAAGATGGATCAGGTATTGCTTATATTAATGATTGGAGTATTCGAGAGGAACTTGCAAGAGGTGAGTTAGTTCCTATCTTAAAAGACTATGAAATTACCTATGAAGGTATGGCTTTATATTTCCCAGGTCATCGTTTAATTCCTGCAGGATTACGTGCATTAATTGATACGCTACGTGATGACGCCACTTTCAAATAAGAATAACGTTTAACGTTACTCACTGAATATATACTCATTTTTAATGTTGATTCACACATGAAAAAAAGAATTTGGATTCCTACGTTTCTCCTCATAACCCCACTAAGTTATCTCTCTGCTATGCCACAAAATTTAAACTTACCCCAGAGTGATCATTATAATGTCACTCAACAACAATTTGTAAATCGCCATCCTATTGAAGAACCGATTTCCTTTTCAGTCGCCGTTCGTACACTTTGGGATATGTTCTACAATGAAAAAAAACGTGCCCCAGCACACACGCTCCCTATGCAAAAACCAGATTGGAATGTATTTTTGAGTAACCCTCAAGACAATCAATTTATTTGGTTTGGGCACTCGAACCTACTTATGCGTGTCAGTGGGAAAACCATTGCCGTTGATCCTGTTTTTGGTAAATCGGTTGTCCCTTTGGGTTTTATGATGCATCGTTTTCAAGATGCTCCCGCACAGATTCATGAGTTTCCATTCATCGATCTAGTGATTATTTCTCATAATCACTATGACCACCTAGAAAAAAAGACCATTCAATATTTAGTTAAGCATTCTCCTGAAACACAGTATGTAGTTCCTTTAGGTCTAGACAAAACATTAGAAAAATGGGGGGTCGCGAGTCAAAACATTATTGCACTGGATTGGTGGCAAGATTATCAACTGGATCAAGTGAAAATTACAGCAACAGAAGCACATCACGCATCAGGCCGAGGTCTACGTGATACAAATCAATCTTTATGGGCGGGATGGATTATTCAAGATACTCAACAGACCATTTTTTATAGCGGTGATAATGGTTATGGTATCCATTATGCAGAGGTTGGACGGCGCTTTCCCGCTATTGATCTCGCCTTTTTGGAAAATGGACAATATGATGAAAAGTGGTCTGCAATACATATGAGTCCTGCACAAACAGCGCAAGCAGCAAAAGATATTGGTGCAAAGGCTGTAGTTCCAGTACATTGGGGAGCTTATAGTATGGCATTACATCATTGGAATGAGTCCGTCATTCAGAGTGTTCCATTGATGCAATCTTATGGCATTCATACCCTTACCCCTGAAATGGGGCAAATTTTCACGACTGAAACTCAAACCACACAGTGGTATAAAACCATACCGTAAAAATAACTATCAAGAACAAAAAATGTTTTGTTCTTGATTCACGTCAATGAGTCATACACAATGCTTAGATAATTCCACCGTTTACACGTAATGTTTGTCCATTCACCCAATTACTTCCGTCATTGACCGCAAAATCTAAAACAGCTGCAATATCCTCCACAGTACCTAAGCGTTCTAAAGGCGCTGCTAAACTGAGTTTAGAAATTAGCTCTTCACTTTTACCATTTAGAAAAAGCTCAGTCGCTGTTGGTCCAGGGGCAATCGCATTTACCGTAATATTTCGCCCTCTTAATTCCTTTGCTAAAATAACTGTTAGAGATTCAATTGCAGCTTTTGAGGCAGTATAGACCCCATATCCCTCTAAATTCATACCAACAACACTGCTTGATAAATTAATAATTTTTCCACCTTGTTCAAGTCGTTGGGCAGCTTCTCGCATGGTATAAATTGCACCTTTGACATTAATTGCAAAAACTTCATCAATGCTGTCATCATCTAATTGTTCAATTTTATTTAAACGTAAGATTCCAGCATTATTAATCAATACATCTAATTTTCCATACGTCTGTATTACATAATCAAATAAATTTTTAACTTCATTTGCATACTGAATATTGGCTTTAAATGCAGATGCAGAACCACCAGCCGTTTGAATCTTATCTACAATACGATTTGCTTCTTGATCATTATGTGCATAATTAATAATAACCTGATGACCTTGGCTTGCCAGTAAACAAGCCGTATATGCACCAATCCCTCTTGAAGCACCTGTAATTAATATCACTTTTTTTTGCTTAGAATCATTTCTTGCCGTCATTTCATGATGCCTTTATCGATCAACTGCTGCTATGATACTGTTCATTAAAAGCAAGATAATCTAGTATAAACTGACATCTTTATCCGAATAACCCGAACAATGTGAGCATAAAAAAGATGGATAAATTAAATGCGATGTCTGCATTTATACACGTTGTAGAACAACAAAGTTTTACCAAAGCTGCGCACATATTAGGGATACCACGCTCTACGCTCACAGATGTCATTAAGCAGCTCGAATCACAATTAAATACGCGTTTATTATTTAGAACGACACGACAAGTAAAACCAACGCATGAAGGTCATATTTATTATGAACGTTGTAAATATATATTAAGTTATATTCACGAATCTGATCATGATTTTTTGCATGCAAAACCACAAGGTATATTAAGAATTGAAGTACATGGTATTTTTGCATCTCATTTTATTCTTCCACATATACACCAATTTCTAAAAGAATTTCCACAAATACAATTACAACTTTCAGAAAGTGATCGCTATGTTAATGTGATTAAAGAAGGAATTGATTGTGTTATTCGTGTTGGTCAATTAAATAATAGCGACCTCATTGTGCGACATCTTGGACAAATTAAACAAGTGACTTTAGCCAGTCCACAATATTTACAAGAATATGGAACACCAAGCAATGTAGATCAACTCAATGCGCACTTTATGGTGGGATTTTACTCGACAGCTCGACAAAAAAATCTTCCACTTGAATTTTTACACAATCATGAAGTAGAAGCTTATGATTTACCGATTAAAATTCAAGTGAATGGTGCTCATACTTACACAGCTGCAGCAAAGCAAAGTCTGGGAATCATTCAGGTTCCACACTATGCCCTTGCCTCAGAGATTCAAAATGGCAGTTTATGCGAAATTTTGACGAATATCCCAGCGCCATCATTACCCGTCTCTTTACTTTACCCTTCGAAAACACTTGTTTCACCACGACAACAAGTGTTCATCGCTTGGATTTTACAACTCTTCAAGGATCATCCACTGTATTAAGTAAAAAGAATATTAGTTAAACTCTTTGAAGTCTTGAATACAAATATAATTTTTCTGAGAATGACCAACGACAATCAGTTGACCACCTGCAGCTTCAGCAGCCAATATGCCAGCTGATGAGTCTTCAAAAATTAGGCAATGTTGAATGCTTACTTGCAACATTTCTGCTGCCAATAAATAACCTTCAGGATGAGGTTTTCCTTGTTGAATCATTTCTGCTGAAACGACAGACTGAGGCTTTGGAAATCCTGCAGCTGACATACGTGAATGAATTAGCGCATTTTCTGAAGAGCTGACAATCGCCCAAGGGATATTCTGTGCATTTAATAATTGAATAAATGCAATCGCCCCCTTTATGGCTTGAGTTTGATGTGCTGCCTCCAAAAATTTTTGGGTTAATGCCTCATAATGAATTGAATGACATTCATCTTCAATAAAATGCACCACAATATCTTGTGTACGTTTTCCATGACTATAATCAATGACTTGAATTGGATCCAACTGTTGCTCAATCGCCCATGCTCGTAAAATATCTGAAATGAGTGATGTGGATTGAACAAGTGTGCCATCTAAGTCGAATAGCACCGCTTGACAATTTAAAGTAATCCCAGTTGCATGATGTGAAAGTTGATACTGCATTACTCACCAATTTCCTTTAATAAAGGAAGTAATAACTCAGATGTTATTTGCGCTTCTTCAATTAAAGGCCAGCCCGACATAATCAATGCGCTCAAACCTGTTTCTTTATGGTATTGCTCAACCTGTGCTGCAATATTTTCCGGACTACCAACCAAATAGGCCGCAGAGGATGCATAACCAAAAATATCAAGTGAAGACCAAGCACTCATACCCGCATATAAATTATTTTCTAAACGCAATGATTCCAAAGGAGGTAATTTCCCTTGACGAATGTAATCCACCCATTCTTGACGCTGAGCATCAGGTGCTTGAAACGTATTGATATTTTCATCTCCTCCAGTTTTACGCTGAATAGAGACATCTAATTTCTGCTTAAGTAAATCTACACCAGTCTTCTCAAAAATTTGATAGAAATGTTTTTCAGCATCATGTTGATTTTTTCGTACTGTGACACTGGTTAATGCACCTAAGTCGTCATAACGTCGGCCATTCTGTTGAGCTGCCTCCACAGCCCGTGAAAATTGATCTTTCACTCGATCTAATTCACGAAGCATCAATAAATAAACATTAACAACTTGCCCAGCATGTTGAACGCCTGCTGTAGAATCTCCAGTTCCCCAGAGTGGAATCCCTTTTTCTGAGGTTGGCTCAATGGTAAAATCAGTATTTGGAAATAAAGAACGATAGCCTTTTTGATAATGTTCTTGAAATTCTTCCCAGTAACTTTGCCCTAAAGCATAACGTTTTTCAGCTTCTAAGCTAATGCCGTACGTTGAAATTCGTTGTGGTGTTCCATTAATATGATTAAATAGCAAACGACTACCATGAAATTTTTCAAATGTTAGCGCTTGTTCCGCAAGTAACTTTGCAGGCGTTAATCCAGCATATTCAGCCACTAAAAATTTCATTTTCTGCGTAAAACCCGCAACTGACGCAGCTGAAGTCAATGGATCATTTGGCCAAGTTGCAACTAAAGCACCAAAAAATCCACCTTGATCAATCGTTTGAGCAAGTTTTTTATAGCGCTCAAAATCTACGGGGAAGAAACCTTCAGGTATCCATGGATAATGTCCATCTGCGGTACTTAAATACCATAATGCTTTAATCGCCATACTTTATTCCTCTTACATCAGTTTATTATTTTCAGTGGCAGTTCTGAATGTTCACTCCATTCAGACATTGATCCATCATAAATTTTGACAGATTTTGCTCGCGCCTGTAGAAGTGCCAATGCAGCACCGCTTGCAGTCACGCCGCTACCACAGTAAATAATAATTTCTCGGTTTAAATCGAGCTCAAAATGAGCAAATACATCTAAAATTGGTTCTATAAATTGACCATTTTCATCTAAGAAAAATGAAAACGGGATATTAATACTTCTGGGAATATGTCCTGCTCGTGCGTAACGTAGCTCATCACCACGAAAAACAACTTCACGAAGAACATTCAATAATTGAACAGGTGAATCATGTTCTATAATATTTTTGACATCATTTAAATTTGCAAAATAATCGGTATTCAGTTTCGGATAAATGTACTTTGATAACGGAGTTACAATCTGACTTTGACCTTGATGGATCTCATAACCTAAGGTTTTCCAAGTATGTAACCCGCCATTTAATAATCGAACATCAGGATGTCCATACGCAGTTAAAACCCAGAATAGTCGTGCTGCCCAAATATGATTTTCTCGATCGTATATAACAACAGGTTTATGCCAATCAATATTAAATTTCTGAATCGACACATGCATTTCAATTTCAGTTGGACACTGATACTGTAAATGTGTATTTAAATTGCAAAAATCTTGATGTAAGTCTACATATTGCGCTAATGGAATATGCGCATTTAAAAACTCCTGATATGCAATTTGTGCAGCATCTAAATTTGCTGTTTTTGCACCCACCTCGAAAAGCTGTACTTTACTGAGTTGCTGCACCAACTCAGGAGCTTGGATTAAATAACTCATACAAGAATTAATTCTTCAATTTGAAAATTTAAGTAAATTTCAAAATCTTCAGCAGATACTCTGTACAATTCATTAATAAATTCGCGTTGAAAATCTCCAGGAGCATCCGCTTTTAAATGGGCTTTTTGACCTGCAACTGCAAAATGTGCATGTGCGCTCACCACTGCATTAAAGGGATCAGTTACAGCACTATAAGCAGCGACCAATGCACCTAATGAACAACCTGAAGCGGTAACAAGTGGAAAGAAATAGCTCCCCCCTTTAATTTTAGCAACCCAATATTGTTCTTTCTGATCAATGTAGGTTTTTGCCACAATATGATCGACCTCACCAGATGCAGAAACTGCTGAGGTATACTCAAGTAGTGCTTTTGCCGCTTGTACAGAATGTGCAGGATCATTTGAACTATCAAACCCTTTACGATTTGAACCCAAGCCTGCCAATCCAATAATTTCAGATGCATTTCCACGAATAATGGTTGGTTTAAACTGTAAAAAATCGGCTGCTAACTGTCCACGCCATGACAAAGCTCCTGCCGCAATTGGATCTAAAATCCAAGGCTTATTGATTTTATGTGCTTCAGTAATCGCGAGTTTCATAGACTCAACTAGTGCGGAAGTTGGTGTGCCTAAATTTACCACTACTGCCTGAGCAAAATGTACAAATTCAGCAGCCTCTTCAGGATTATCCACCATAGCAGGAGATGCACCCGCACTTAGTAATACATTTGCCATAAAATTAACAGATACACTATTCGTAAGACATTGCACCAAAGGTTTTTGTTGTTTCAAATAGGTATGTGCTTGGATAATAGATTGCACCGTTGGGAGTTGGGTCGAAATAGTCATAAGATTAAATTTGAACAAGATTCAGGTTTGATAATATGAATTATTAGCAAAGATATTTTGTTATATAAATACTAAAATTAAAAATGCTTATCTTTTTATTTCATTTGAAAAATATGCATAACGTTATGCGTATAATTTATAAGAAATAAAAAAGCACTATATTGGTGCTGAATTTGATTATTAATTATCCAAATTTATTTTTTTTAATGAAATTTAAACTTTTATCTCTCTCCCATATTTCGATTCATTTACACAAAAACCATACAACCAATTGAAAATAAATATTTTTTATATTTTACTGTTAGTTTTTCACTCTAATTTCAATTTTTGAATATGCTTTTCTATTTATATGTTAATAATAATTCAATATTTCATTATATATTTTTGTTAATTTATTGTTAGATACATAAGAATAATAATTTTGGTTTTATAGCTACATATATATTGATTATGACTTCATTAGTAGAGTTACAACAATCAACTCAATTAAAGCATCGACCAAGTATCGATTCACTGATCTATCAAGTCTGGGGTCAAGGACCTTCTGCTCGATATGATGAATTAGCCGCGCAATTTCGCCCTATTTTTGAAAAAATTAAAGCATCGGTCAATGTTCGAGAAAAAGAACATATTTTACCTTTTGAACAATTACAATGGTTAAAAGATTCAGGTTTTACCCGCCTTCGTATTCCAAAAGAATATAATGGCTTTGACGCAACAATTCCTGAGTTATTTACTTTATTAGTAGAATTAGCAGAAGCCGATGCAAACTTACCTCAAATATTACGCGTCCATTTTGGTTTTACTGAAGATGTACTATTAAGTCCAGATTCTGAGTTTAAAACGACGTGGCTGACACGTATTGGTCAAGGCGAAACAGTCGGCAGTGCATGGTCTGAAGGCGGACAGGAAGCAAGAGATCAGTTTAGCACTCACTTGGTAAAAAAAGACGATGGCACTGTTCATTTGAATGGGAAAAAATATTATACCACTGGCAGCTTATACGCAGATTGGATTGATGTCGGCATCAGTGATCTTCAAGGCGAGTCTGCATCCATTTTAGTACCAAGAAATCGTACAGGTGTCACTATTCTGGATGACTGGAATGGTTTCGGACAAGTGCTCACTGCAAGCGGTACCACTATTTTTGAAAATGTTGAAGTCAATCCGACAGATATCCTACCAGATGATGATCGATTCAAATACTCTGCAGCATATTATCAATTAATTCAACTTGCAATCATTACAGGTTTAACCCGTAGTGCGACATATGAACTCTCAGAATTGGTTGATAAACGTACACGAAATTATAGTCATGCTAATGCCCAACACGTACGTCAAGATCCACAAGTTTTACAAGTCGTAGGAAAGGTTCGTGGAGCAGCTTACACATCCAATGCAATCATTGAAAAAAATGCACAAGCACTACAACGTGCCTATGAATCAGCATTTAGTCAAAATGAACTTTTAGAAGCCGATCAAAATGCAATTGCTGAACTTGAAATTGCACAATCACAAACAATTATTATCGATTTGGCATTAAATGCTTCAAGTATTATTTTTGATGCATTAGGTGCCTCAGCAACCGATAAAAATTTAGCCTTGGATCGTTATTGGAGAAATATCCGTACGCTCGCATCGCATAATCCTCGCATATTTAAAGACCGCATTGTGGGCGACTTTAGTGTAAATGGAACCTTGCCACCTTACCAATGGCGTATTGGAAAAGCATAATAGAATGTTTAGACTAGTCTAAATAAAACTAAAAAAGGTATTTAGTATGCCTTTTTTAGTAGAAACTAAATATATTACTATTTATATTTTTCTAAAATAGATTTTATGAAATAATAAACCAGAACCCCGATGATAATTAATAAATAAAGTGGCCAAATAGCAATTAAAATCACAATAAAATCTAATGTCACAATCCATCCACATTGGATTCCACGCCACGCTCTTATCCAAAAACCATCTGTATTTAAATGGGCAATAGTATCAATATCAATATCTGTTCGTTCACGTACAATTACAGGCTGATTTATATTGATAATGATTGTGCTATAGCAGGCTCGGTCACGAATTTCAAGCTGGCTCAAATGAGAAATATTATTAACTTTTTCATTTTTATTTTGTGCTTCATTAACCTCGCCTTCTAATAACTTTAACTCATATCGTTTGGCAGAATATAGTTGCTGATTTAAAAAATGCATTAACGGTAAAAGATCATTCACAAAATTAGCTGCTTTTTCATTTGGTATACGAACAATAATATCTGCAACAGGGTTTATTTTTTCAAAAATTTTAATTTTACCATCTGCAACTTTTTGTACTTTCACATCAATAATCTGAAAATTTATATTTTTTTGTTCAACATAACCACCAAAATCTATTGTCATTTTATCAATAGCTAGTGCCGTTTTAATGGTATCTTGCGTTGTAAATTGAATATTTGCTTCACGAACCATCTGATGACGCTGTTCAATTTCATTTATATGAGGCATTAATAAAACTTCAGGTCTTTGCTGAACAAGTGGTTGTATGGTCGAAGTATTATTCTGTTCGTCTACGATTGTTGTACCTTCGGCTTGATAGGTAGCATTACTATCTTCAAAGATGGAACCTTCTTTTTTTGAGCAAGAAATAAGGAATACGCTCACGAATAAAATAACTAAAATTTTAGATTTTGAGATCATCATTAAAAGCCTTAAGGCTTGCCAATATGTGACAATATTAACACAATAAAACATTTTAACTAACGAGTTATCTGTATATTGTATATTTTTGATGTTATTTATTTTTTATATAATATAAATAAAATATATCACAATTCAAGCATAATAGTTTCAAAACCAAATTATAGAATTAACTTAATTTAATAATTACTGCACTTTTACCTTTTAAACGCTATTATAAAAATAGAAATTAATCACTTGAAATCTAAAAGGTTTACAATGGCTCAATTTGCAGTTATTGGCTTAGGAAGTTTTGGTGCAACCATAGCAACAGAATTAGTCAAATTAAAACACGATGTATTGGGTATAGATTCTGAAAAAAAAAATGTAGAAAACATTTCTGAAAACATTACTCATGCTGCAATTGCTGATGCAACGGATGAACATGTTTTAAACGAATTAAATATTCAAAATTGTGATGCTGTCGTCGTCGCAATCGGAGAAGATATTGAAGCAAGTATTCTTTGCGTACTGCACTTAAAAAATTTAGGCATTAAAAAAATCTGGGCAAAAGCAAAGTCAAAAGCACACCATATGATTTTAACGCATTTAAATGTAGATAAAATTATTCATCCTGAAGAGGATATGGGAATTCGGATAGCTCAATCGTTAAGCTATCCCATGGTGAGCCGTTATATGGCTTTAAGTGATGATCACTATATTGTAAAGGTTGAAATTAAAGAGAATTTACAAGGTCTTCGTTTACATAGCATTATGGATCATGTTCCAGAAGTCAAAACCATCTTACATAAAAGAGAAGTAGAAATATCTTATCATCCTGATCCGAATTTAATCTTGCAAAAAGATGACATCATTATTGTAGAAGGGTTACTTGAGCCCCTACGCAGATTATCTAAACATTTTCTACCTTAAAGCCAAGATAATGAAATTTATAAAAACATCGCCTCAGACTTCCAATTCAAGATTTATCAATTTGAGCCCACCTAGTTTATTGGCACTAGGCTTTTTAAGTTTTATCATTATCGGCTCACTTTTACTTAAATTACCCTTTGCTCACCGAGGAGATTTAAGCTGGATTAATGCAATTTTTACTGCAACATCAGCTGTTACCATTACTGGATTATCGGTCGTGAATGTCGGCGAAGCCTATACCGTGTTTGGTAAAATAATCATCATGATTCTACTGCAATGTGGTGGTTTAGGTTTTATGACCTTTGCAATTTTAGCGGCATTAAGCCTGTCTGATAAATTAGGCCTAAAGCAACAAGTAATGGCACAGCAAGTTATTGGGCAAACCAGCTTAAGCAAAGTATCTTTTACGATTAAAGGCGTCTTACTTTATTCTTTGTTTTTTGAAGCAATTGGCACCACTATTTTAACCATTGCTTGGATGAAAGATTATAATTTCTTACAAGCCTTTTTTTATGCGAGTTTCTATAGTGTATCTGCATTTAATAATGGTGGATTCTCTTTATTTCCCAATAGCTTAATGAGCTTTTCAGGTCAATATCTTATTACTTTTACAATTAGTATGCTTTATATTATTGGTGGAATTGGGTTTGTTATTCTAATGGATATCAAGCAAGCCAAACGATGGCAAACACTCTCCCCAAATAGTAAATTAATTTTAACATCCATCGCCTGTATTAATCTTATTGCTTTTATTGTGATTTGGATTTTAGAAGCTTCCAATCCTTTAACCTTGGCTCCGATGTCAATCGGCGATCAAGCTGTGAATGCTTGGTTCCAAGCAACTGTACCTAGATCTTCTGGATTTAACAGTCTTAATTTATCTGACATGACAGAAGCTTCAGCCTTGGTCACTATGCTTTTAATGTTTATTGGTGGTGGTTCATTAAGTACTGCAGGCGGTATTAAAGTAGGTACTTTTGTGATTGTTCTACTTAGTGTCATTACTTTCTTACGACGGAGTCCGGAACTACGTATATTTAATCATTCCGTACCTCGCCATACATCATTTAAAGCATTAGCTGTCATTTTTATTACTGTCAGTTTGATTTTTATAGGTTTATTTTCTCTTCTTATTTTAGAACCTAGGCATAATTTTATCGATTTATTATTCGAAGCAGTTTCAGCAGCATGTACCGTTGGTTTATCTCGGGGTATTACAGATGAACTTCGACCTGAAAGTTTATTTATATTAATGCTACTCATGTTTGCAGGTCGATTGGGTCCATTAACCTTGGCATATCTAATTGCAACACCGCAAAAATCGAGAATTCATCATCCCAACACCGATATTCAAATTGGATAAAAAAGCCATTCCTAAGGAATGGCTTTAACGGAAAAATAAAATACATTATTCAAATTAATACCAATCGACCAAAGATACTCCTAAACCGATATAGGTTGCTCTATGGTTATAATCAATTAAACTTTCACCATAACCATCAAATAGCTGTAAATACCCTCTTAAATTTCCATTAATTGGAAATGTCCAATCAAATTGTGCAGCCCCATGCGCATTTGAACCTGTTTTCAAATTATGACGAAGCATTAACGAAAAATGTTGATCTTTCCATTTGTAAAAAGTCGTGATATCACCTCGACCCATATAATCGATAATATTTGGGTTATCATCATCTTTGCCTGTTTCAGGAACTCGAAACCAAGGACGAATCATTAAAACAAAATTTTCTCGTTCAAATCCAATATTAAACATCACCCTATTCCAACTTCTTGAAAAAGGATCTGAACTCCCATTCGACTGATGATTAAATCCTACGCCCAATAAACGACCATTTAAGCCTAAAATGTTATAATTGGTGCGGAACATCAAACTCGCTTCAGGTTCATAATTGGTTGCACGAAATGGTCGTGATTCCTTTGAATTATAGACCTGCCAATGAGATGATTGTGTATAACCTAACCACAAATCACCATTATTTCCAAAAATATTTTCAATTGCTTTGGTTTTCATTGAAATCTGGAATTTAGATTCCATTGAGTTTAAGTTTTCTTGATCACTTTTAGGCACAGTATTTCGTGGATTTGGACTGGTTGGTAATTCATTTTTACGTGTGGTCCAAAATAGTGGCAGTGCGTAAACAGGTTGAAAGGCACTTAAACGCCAAACTCCTTTTTTAGTTTCTGGTGTCAATTCCCACCGTTGATCTAATAAAGATATATTTTTGGATGACTTAAACGGATGTAATTGATCTGATTGTTGAGTAATTATATTAGCTGTATTAGATAAACGCTCTAAGGACTGCGATTCATCTTGCTGAAAAAAAACCGCAGGTGTTTCTATAACATGCTGCCTAAATCTATAGTCATAACATGCTAAACGCTCTGCATTAGAAACTAAGGCAGAGCATTGTTCAGGGGTCATATTCTCAAATATACTCCCCGCATTTTGAGCAGAGGTTTTCAAAGGCGCTATCAAGCATACAATCATTGTACACAACGCCCTTGTTGTGTACTGATAAGAGTTAGATATCATACTATTTCCAAGAAATAGTGTTTATTTGACCTGTTGAATATTAAAGCCTAAATTCACTAATTCTTCACGTTTTGTTATTGGCGCAACTACCGCTTTTTCAGGTGTTTGCTGTTGCAAATACTGATTTGCAACTCGTTTTAAGTCTTCTAAACTAACAGCCAATAAGCGTTCACGCAATAGATTTCTAAAAGCTGGTGTACGTGCATGCAAATATGCATAACATGCTGTAATTGCCTCGCCCGCAGGAGAGCCAGGTTTATCCATTCCAGCAATTAATCCTAAAATTGCTTCTTCAAGCTGATGCTCTTGCTGTTCTGTATTAAATAACCATTCAACACTTGCTTCAAAATCTTTAAACGTTTCTGCTAACCGTGGATCACGATAACTATAAAAACGGAAAGAACATGCATTTCCATCATAGCTTGCTCCACCACCATAAGCCCCACCTTTCTCACGAATTGCACTATGCAAGAAACCATTACGTAAGTAAGCAGCAAGAACCATTAATGGTGCAGCATCTGGATGTGAAACTTCAACAGCCTGATAAGCCGATGAGCAAAATTGAACATTTGCTTGAATCAACCATGCCTCATTATCAGTTGTATTATTCACAGACACAGGCGTTAAAGTTTGCGTAATCTCAGGAACAGCTAATTTGTCCCAAACATTTTGAATTTCTTCAACTAAACGATCAGATTGTGGTTCTTCGCAAACCAATAAAAATTGCTTCGGCGCTTGCAATAACAAAGTATGAATCGTTTTTAATTCATTGATTAAAGCATCATAAGCTGCATCATCTTTTTCAATTGATGAAACTAAATCTGTTAACCAATTTAAGGCACCCAAACCGGTATTGTGATAATCACGTAATGCTAAAGCACTATGATGACGACCTGCTATTTGCATTGCATAGCTATGCCCAGAGCCAGAAATACGTGAAGCCCAACGTGTTTTACGTTGTTGTAAAAGCTCAATAATTCGATCTTTTTCATCAAATCTTAGCTGTTCAAATGCTAATTTAAGCAATCGAATCGCTTCAAAATTATGCACCAATGATTTTGTTGTAAGCGTCAACCATGCACTGATTTCATTTTTATCATCTACTTTTGAGCGCAGCGATGCCCCCATTCCTAAACCACCACTTACAGCGGTTTGAAGCTGTTGAAGCTCAAGATAATCATATTCTCCAGCACCCACTTCACCCATTAAAATAGATAACAGATTAAAATATGGCGACATGACAATTTCATTTGGAATTTTAATGATGACCTGCTGATAGTAAATTCCATTCGTGCCAGCATGATATAAGTTTAATGGTGTATCAATTTGATTTGAAATAATTTCACGCAGCTGGCCTTGTACAATCTGTAAGGCTGCTGGAACATCTTGCAAGCCCACTTTAGGTAACAAACTTAAATCATCTGGCGTATCTTGGCGAATTTTTAATGCTTCAGTTTGCGCAATAATTTCAGTTTTCTCATCCTCTGTTAATTTTTGACCAATAGCGGCTAAACGTGATTTTTCAACTTCTGCTTCTTTCACCGATTTAGTTGCATCTGGAACCAACGTCATTTGAACACGATGTGGATTGTCCAATAAATGCTGTTGAATTAAATGAGACAGCCACATTGGATCTTTTAATTCTTCTTTGACTTGTTCTATTGCAGTGTCTACATCCCAAACATGAATTGGGTCTGAATGATGAATCGCACTTCCTAAACCATTTAAGATGAGACTTAAACCATATGGCGTGCCATCCCCATTAATTTCACGTTGATGTAATTCAATTTGATGTAATATTGCATCAACCAACGCAGTATCGACAGGCTTAGATGCCATTTCTGTTAGAATATTCAATACGCCATTTTTAAATTCTTCTGCATATTCAGGGTTTGAACCTTGTACCCCACAGAAAAATGTCATTTCAAAATTAGAATCATCTACGCCCATAATTGGACCTGTAGATTGTGCATAACCACATGTTTCTAAATAATGACGTAAAGGTGAGGCAGAATTTTCTAATAAAACACCTTCAACAAGACGCATTCCTAAACGTAATTTAATGTTACTCGCTTCAGGCAATAACCAAGAAATAATATGATAAGTTTTATCTTTTAAATCTTCTGCATCTACGGCATAAGTCTCAGTCACTTCAATAGGTGCTGTTAATCGACGTTCTGGTTTTGAATATAATGTTTCACCTTTTTGAAACTTATGCAGCGCCAATGTTTCGAATTGCTCTTGTAAATGATATGCAGATTCATTACCAAACGTCATAAATACGGCATTACTTGGGTGGTAATGAGATTTATAGAAACTAACTAACTCTTCGTAAGTTAAATCTGGAATATCTTTTGGGTCACCACCAGAATTATAATGATACGTTGTTTCTGGGAACAAATGATGTGCCAATTGATGATATAGCTGATCTGAAGGAGAGCTCATTGCCCCTTTCATTTCATTAAATACCACACCTTTATACACAGGCTCACCATTTTCTAACTCAATTCGAATACCTTCTTGAGAAAAATCAAGTGGGTTTAAATTTGCGGCAAATGCTGCATCTAAATAAACAGTTAATAAGTTTTGGAAATCTTTTTTATTTTGCGTAGCAAAAGGATATGCAGTCCAATCCGCTGCCGTAAATGCGTTCATAAATGTATTAAGTGAACGACGAATCATTAAAAAAAACGGATCACGCACCGGAAATTTTTCAGAACCACATAAAGCTGTATGTTCTAAAATATGTGCTTCACCTTTTGAATCCATGGGTTGAGTACGAAAAGCTACCAAAAATACATTTTCATCATGATTTGTTGCCAAATGATAATGTACAGCGCCTGTCACTTTATGTTGATATTCTGAGACTAAAATATCTAAGGCTTCCACATGGTGTTGACGTATCAACTGAAACGCAGGATGAACAGTTTGAGTAATGGTTTCAGTGACATCTACAGTCATGCTAGCTCCAAAATAAATGCTTTTAAGACTCTACATTATACGCTAAAAACCAGAAGAAAATGATATATTCTCTATATTCCAAGCAGATTGATTGGTATTTTGTCAAAATAAAAATTACTTATTTATGGCTGCTTTTTATCTGTATTTAAATGTAGTCTTATTTATGTCGTTTTTGATAGTTCCAATGCTCCCAAAATACGCAAACCATCATCACAAAAAATAACACGATAGATGCAGTAAAACGACTTAAATCTAAACCTCCAGAACTCAGTGGTTTATCTAAAAAATCTCCGACAACTGCGCCAAGTGGTCGTGTTAATACAAATGCTGTCCAAAATAATAAAACTCGTGAAATAGGTGTGAATAGATATAAATATAAAGTAAATAAAATTAAACAGGCAAATAAAGCAACGCCTCCTAAGTATCCGAGTCCTGCTGTATCTGCAGACCAATCTCCCAATGCTGTACCTAATGTTTGTGAGAACGTTATCGTTATCCAGTAAAATAATTCTATCCGAGGAGCATGGGCAACATGAGGTGAAATACTTCCTTCAGTTTTATACCAAAGCCATAATGAAAGACTAACACAGAGGAATAATAAACTACTTCCCCCCCAATAGCCTATTCCTAACGATCGATCTACAAAATCTGCTAATGTTGTGCCCACTGTCGTACTTGCAATAATTGTAAACCAATAAATAAAGGGGCGGTATTTTGATGATTTAATTTGCCAAACAACAAAAGTAATGAACAGAATAGCAAAAATTACTGTGCTGATCAGATAACCTAAATTCAGCGACATTGAAACAGCATCACCTGCTATTTCACCAAAAGTGGTAGCAAATATTTTGGTTAACCAAAATATGACTGTTATTTGAGGAACTTTTTGAATTAAATCTTCTGTTTGTTGTATTTTTAAGTCGTGTGTGTTCATTAGAAAAAATCAATAATCCTGATTCTTAAAGTATTTATCAAAATACTTAACACAAAATTAAAAAAGTGATAAAAAATTCAAATTTTATAAAATAGCTATATTATAGAGATTTCATACAATATAGCTTTTAATACTTAAATTACGAAATCAAATACTTGAAATAATTATAATTCGGATGGTTTTCTACAAATACATAATTCATTTTTTGATAAAAATGAGCCGCAGGATGCGTATCTGTATATAGACATAAGGCTGAAAAATGAGTGATTGCTTTTTTCTCTAAATGTTGTAAAAGCTGTTTTCCTACACCATATTTACGATATTGCGGTAAAACATAGAAACGACGCACACGACCAATGCGCGTTTCTAAATCTTTTTCATTCCATTGCTGATTTAACCCACCACACGCAATCAATTTGTTATTTTCATATGCAGTTAAAAAAAACTCCCCAGGTTGGTTAAAACAGTTTTTTCCACTGTTAAACTCATCAATTAACGTTGTAACAAAATTAAAACTTTCCTCGTTGGCCTCTTTTTCTAGCTCTACAATTTCTTGTGGGAGTATCTTTGCTTCTTTAATCACTATCTTCATATAATTCCTGACCAATTCCTGTCTATCTTTCATAAAACTCATCCAGCTATTATATAGAATGTTGAATTTTATTCATTAAACTACTGCAATGCTGAGCATTCATGTAAACTGTCCATCTTATTTTTAACGTGATTCAAAAACATGGCTACAGTTGACCTTTTTGCAATTGGAAATGCATTAATTGACCAAGAATTCAGAGTTTCTAACGATTTCTTAACTCAACAAAACCTACAAAAAGGCAATATGCAGCTAGCAGATGGTGAAACACAAACAAATTTATACAACAACTTATTGAAAACTCAAAATTATAAAGGTCAAGCCGCTGGTGGTTCTGCCGCAAATACAACAGTCGCATTTTCCGCATTAGGTGGATCTGCATTTTATGCCTGTCGAGTTGGAAATGATGAATTAGGTAAAATCTACCTCACCGATCTAACAAACTCAGGAATCAAATCATCACCCAAATCGGTCAGTGACGGTGTTACTGGTACTTGTATGGTTCTCGTAACTGAAGATTCTGAACGTACGATGCAAACTTACTTGGGTATTACAGCTGAGTTAAATGAACAACAAATTGATTTTGAGCCCCTAAAAACAGCACAATGGCTGTATATAGAAGGTTATTTATCAAGCAGTGATAGTGCGCGTATTGCAGTGAAGCAAGCTCGTAAAATTGCAAAAGCAAATCAGGTCAAAGTTGCACTCACCTTATCTGATCCTGCGATGGTGCAATATGCACGTGATGGTCTGAATGAAATTATTGCAGATGGCGTTGATTTATTATTTTGTAATGAACAAGAAGCATTGATGTATACAGAGACTGATCATATTGCAGCTGCATTAATTAAATTGAAATTACTTAGTCAACACATTGTCATTACATTGGGAGATAAAGGTGCTTTAATCTCTACCGATGGTCATGAATTTACAGTAAACGGGCGTTCAGTTAAAGCTGTGGATACGGTTGGCGCTGGTGACTCATTTGCTGGGGCTTTTTTATATGCTCTAAATTCTGAGCATACTTTTCAACAATCGGCTGAACTCGCTGTATTAATTTCAAGTGAAGTTGTTTCTAAATTTGGTCCTCGCTTAGAGCTAAAAGAATATGTAAAATTATTTGAAGAATTCAAACAAGGCTGAATTTAATGTTTAAAGTGTGTAGTACAGACGATATTCCTGAGCGTGAGGCACGTGCTTTTGAAATACCAAATGGCGAAATTATTTTTATCACACAAAGAGATGGTCATTTTTTTGCCTATCAAAATATTTGCCCACATCTACAAGTTGAACTTGAGTTTTTAGAAAATCAATTTTTAGATCGTGATCAAGAATATATCGAATGTTCTACACATGGTGCTTTATTCATTGTTGAAACAGGTGAATGTATTTCAGGGCCATGCCAAGGTCAATCTCTTGAAAAAGTTCATATTAATGTGCATTCTGATGGTGGCATTTATCTTGTAGATTAATATATTTATTTACTGAGGTTTCTTTTATGCAAAACTTCCTTTTTGATTCTAACTTAATTCCATTTCACTTAAGTTTGATCATTCTTGTGGTACTGAGCATAATTGAAACCACAGGTTATTATTTCAATATAAAACCAAGTTCTTTTTTTAAAGCTTTTTTCCCAAAATCACTTAAAAACTCTCCTCTTATTAATGTAAAGTTCTCTAAGATACTAATTTTCATATTTTTATTATTAAATTTTAGTGTTGCTGGTTATTTTATCGAATTCGTCATTTTTGCTAAATTTGATACCTTTGTTCCTTCATACTATATTTTTATTCCTGTATTAATTATTGCAGTTTTTTTCACAGTATTTATGATTCATTGCCTTGATCAAGTGATTAAACCTAAAATGCATCGTGGCAATATTATATTAATTGGTCGTTTAGCCACGGTTTCTAGTGGGAATGCAAGACCTGGTTCTTCTGCTCAAGCTCGCGTACGAGATGAATATGGTCAATTACATCATATTCAAGTCGAACCTGAGTTTGGTGAACTTGAACTAAGTGCCCAAGTTCTACTTATTAAACAACAAAAATCTCATTATATTGCTAAACGCATAGCAAAATTAAATCAGCTTCTAGATCAATAATTGCATATTTATCTGATTTTATTGTTTACTTATTGATTATTTTTACTTTATGTAATTTATTTGTTATCAAACGTAATTTTAAGTTTGTATTGCGTAAATTTGTTAATCCAATATATTACACTTATTGTTTTAAATTTTCAGATTAAATACAATAACTGTACTGTAATATTTATTTAAATTATTTTTTAAAAACTATTTTTAAAATTATTTTATAAGAAAATTTAGTTATTTTAATCAGCATAAAATTATTAGTATTAAATTAATCCTGACTATTTTAGTCTACATTATATTTATTAATTTCGACTAAAATAGTCAGGATTAATAAAATGAATAATTAGTATAATTTTAAAGCAAAAATAAAATGTAACAACATGATTTTAAACGAAATAAAATATATTATTCATTAAAACTGATTAGTCTATTTCTTTTTTCTCATAAATTATCAATAATATAAATCATATTTTAAAAATATGGCTTATCGATATGAGCACAAAACGTAATGATTTTAACAAACGTATCATTCGTGAAATAACAGCGATATTAATTATTAAAGTTGTTATTTTACTTGTCATAAAAAACATTTGGTTTGATGAGCCAACGATTCCAAAAAATTTTGACAATCAAGTTGCCGAGCGGATAGCTGGCAGCCCTTCCATAAACAAGGAGACACGTTGATGATTTCTGAAAGCGTGGTCGATCTATCGCGGTTCCAATTTGCAATGACTGCGATGTATCACTTTATATTTGTTCCACTCACTTTAGGTCTCGCTTTTATACTTGCCATCATGGAAACCACATATGTGATTTCTGGTAAAGAAATTTATAAAGACATGACCAAATTCTGGGGAAAACTCTTCGGTATTAACTTTGCACTCGGTGTCACAACTGGGTTAACTATGGAGTTTCAATTTGGTACAAACTGGGCATATTACTCGCACTACGTGGGTGATATTTTTGGGGCACCATTAGCCATTGAAGGTTTAATGGCTTTCTTCTTAGAATCGACCTTCATTGGGTTGTTCTTTTTTGGATGGGATCGACTTTCAAAAGTACAGCATTTATGCGTAACTTGGTTGGTTGCTTTAGGCTCCAATATGTCTGCATTATGGATTCTTGTTGCGAATGGTTGGATGCAAAACCCTGTCGGCTCAGCATTTAATTATGAAACAATGCGAATGGAGTTAGTGGACTTTAGTGCGCTAATTTTCAACCCAGTAGCTCAAGTAAAATTTGTACATACCGTTTCAGCTGGTTATGTGACAGGCGCTATTTTTGTACTCGCGATTTCAAGTTTTTATTTATTAAAAAAACGTGATTTACCATTTGCACGCCGCTCATTTGCTATTGCCGCTGTCTTTGGCTTAGCTTCAACACTTTCTGTTATTTTATTAGGTGATGAATCTGGTTATGAAGTTGGTGATGTCCAGAAATCTAAACTTGCGGCAATTGAAGCTGAATGGGAAACTCAACCTCCTCCAGCGGCAATTACCTTAATTGGTTTCCCTGATAGCGATACCATGACCACCAAGTATGCGATAAAAATACCTTATGTTTTGGGTATTATTGCGACACGTTCTTTAGATACCCCGATTATGGGCGTCAAAGAGCTCATCACCCTACATGAACAACGTATTCGTAATGGTATGGTTGCATATGACCATCTTGAAAGATTACGTGGTGGTGATCAAAGTCCTGAACTTAAAGCTGCTTTTGCTGAATCGCAAAAAGATTTAGGTTACGGCTTATTACTTAAAAAATATACCACCAATGTAGTTGATGCCAATGAGCAACAAATTAAATCTGCTGCAAAAGATAGTATTCCAGATGTTCCTACGTTGTTCTACGCATTCCGTATTATGGTTGCATCAGGATTCTTAATGCTATTGCTCTTTGTCTTAGCTGCGTATGCTGTCGCTAAACGCAATGCAGAACATAAACCATGGCTATTAAAATTTGCACTTTTTGCATTACCGCTTCCATGGCTTGCTGCTCAAACTGGTTGGTATGTTGCAGAAGTCGGTCGCCAACCTTGGACCATTGGTGAAGTTTTACCAACTTATCTTTCGGCTTCTAGTTTAAGTGAAGCAGATGTTATTGGCTCTATTACAGCTCTGGCATTATTCTATACCGTGTTACTTGTCATTGAATTATATTTAATGATCAAATTCTCACGTCTTGGCCCAAGTTCTCTGCATACGGGGAAATACCACTTCGAGAAACTTGAAGCTGCTAAAAAGGCAAATGAGGAGTCTCAAGCATGATCGAATATGAAATTCTCAAAATAATTTGGTGGGTTCTTGTTGGTGTATTACTTATCGGTTTTGCACTCACAGATGGTTTCGATATGGGTTCAATGGCCATCATGCCATTTGTTGGAAAAACGGATGATGAACGCCGTGCAGCAATTAATACCATTGCACCGCACTGGGATGGTAACCAAGTTTGGTTTATTACGGCTGGAGGGGCTTTATTTGCTGCTTGGCCAATGCTCTACGCGACTGCCTTTTCAGGAATGTATTGGGCACTACTCTTAGTCTTATTCGCCTTGTTCTTAAGACCCGTCGGGTTTGATTATCGATCTAAACTTGAGAATACTAAATGGCGTAATTCTTGGGATTGGGGTTTAGCAATTGGTGGTGCGGTACCAGCCCTTGTTTTTGGTGTCGCTTTTGGAAACATGTTCCTTGGTGTACCATTCCATTTTGACCCAACTTTACGTTCATTCTATGAAGGTAGTTTTTTTGCCCTGCTTAACCCTTTCGCACTTGTCTGTGGAATTGTAAGCTTATCTATGCTTTGTGCACATGGCGGTGCTTGGTTAATGCTACGTACCGATGGCGCATTACAAAAGCGTGCATCTAAAGCAACGCAAATCATGGGAATTGTATTTTTAGTATGCTTCCTTGGTGCTGGTGCTTGGTTATACTTTGGTGGGATTCAAGGTTATACATTACAACAACCTTATGATGTTAATGGTGTTGCAAATCCATTGGCTAAAGTGGTCATCACTGATGCAAATCCAGGTTGGATGAATAATTACAGTCTATATCCAATTACGATGATTGCGCCGATTATGGCAATTTTAGGCTCACTCATTGTGATAGGTTCCGCAGGAAAAATTAAAGCTGGTTTAACTTTCTTAGGAACATCTCTTTCAGTTGTAGGTGCAATCTTAACTGCTGGTTTTGCATTATTCCCATTCTTAATGCCATCTAGTACTAACCCTGTATCAAGCTTGACGATGTGGGATGCTGTTTCTAGCCATATGACATTGACTGTCATGACTGTCGCTGCGTGTATTTTTGTACCACTCATTTTAATTTACACCACTTGGTGTTATTACAAAATGTGGGGGGTTGTTACGACTAAACATATTAAAGAAAATACGCATAGCCTTTACTAAGGTCTTGTACAGGAGAATAAATTATGTGGTATTTTGCATGGATTCTAGGTGTTTTGATGGCCTGCTTTGCTGGTGTACTCAGTGCACTTTACATGGAAAATCATCAAGATCTTGATGAGGAATAGTTAAATGAATGATGTCACGATGATTTCGAATTCAGTAGAAAAAAAACCAAATAAATATGCGATGATCATTTCATGTTTATTGGCATTCCCACTTGCAGCAGTTTTACTGGTTCATCCATCTGCGATGTTAGATGCAGATGGCGGATATAGTCACCGCGCCATGATGTTTATCATGATCGGAATCTCTGGTGGATTTATTCATGGTGTCGGATTTCAGCCAAGATTTTGGCTTTGGAAATGGTTATTCAGTCCATGGATTGCGTGGCCATTAATGATTCTAGGCTATTATACTTGGTTCATTCAATAGTCAATTCCTAATAAAAAAGAGCACAAAATGTGCTCTTTTTTATTTATGTTTTTTCCATTTTAATTATAATGATTAAAAACACAATTAATTTACAAATTAAAACATTATAATTCTAAGTTATTTTTTAATTTAAAATGAGAACAATGATTTTGATATAATTAATTCACATTATTCATAAAATAATTAAATTATGCATAATTTAAAACTTATTTATATCTTACTATTCATTAAATAAAAATTAAAATCAATTCAAATAGCCATATCGATAGAACCCCAAATATAGATTTATAAAAATTTAAACTATAGAATCCGTCAAAATTTATTATTTAGTTAATAAGTTAAATATTATTTTTAATCAGATGGATTTATATTATGAAAATTTTCTACATTTTTACGGTTTCTACATTACTTACATCAACTGCTTTCGCTGGCGGTTCTTTTTCTTTAGGATATTCACATGCTAAAATAACTGATGGAGACAAACTTCAAGGCTTAAATCTAAAGGCTACAAATGACTTAAATGATAAATGGGGCGTTATTTACTCTCTCAACTTTATGCAAGGTCAATCAAAAGCCACGACTGAAACTGCGAACTCATATTATCAAAGTGACAGTTTAACAAAATATTTCTCAGCATCAGTAGGTCCAACCTATAAAGTTAATAAATATCTTAACTTTTATGGATTACTTGGATTAGGTGTCACAAATGCAACATTAACTAAAAATACTGTATCACAACAAGAAGAATATCATCGTAGATCACCATCGTTAACTTATGGCGTAGGTACGCAAATCAATATTACACCTAATTTTCTCGTTGATATTGGTTATGAAGGCACTAAGTCAAATAATGCGATTGATAACAAATTATTAAATTCCTTTAATATTGGCATAGGTTATAAATTTTAAAATTTTTATATTAATATGAAATATATATAATTTTTTAATTATGATAGAGATTATGATTTTTTAATACTTAAATCAGACGCTATAAATAAAATGGGCATCTTAAGATACCCATTTTATTCTAAAACTTACTAACTAATTAATAAGATAACAACCATACCCCATAATGTTAATAGTGTATTACTGACGGCATAAGGAACCGTATACCCCAACATTGGAACATTACTTTTAGCGACTTCAGCAACCATTGCAACAGATGCCGTACTGGTTCTTGCTCCACCACAACATCCCAAGTTAATTGCTGGATCGAATTTGAAAATATATTTCCCAATCAATGGAGCTAAAAGCATAGGTACTCCAGTGACAAATATTCCCCAAAAAAACATTTCAAAGCCGACTTGTTGTACACCTTTCACAAAGGTAGGCCCTGCGGTAATACCAACCACAGCAATAAAAATATTCAAACCCACAGAGTTCATAAACCATAAGGTAGCACTTGGCACGCTTCCTAATTTTGGTTGAAAACTTCGTAACCAACCAAAGAATAGACCCGATATTAATGCCCCTCCTGCAGTTGACAGTGTTATCGGCACACCATGAATAGGAATAACAATTGCACCGATCAGTCCACCAATGACAATACCAAAACCAACAAATACCATATCTGTAACACTTGTTGCTCGATCCGCAAAGCCATATTCTGCGACTGCAGCTGCTACATTTTTAGTGCTTCCACTGATGGTAAGAATATCACCACGGTAAAGTTTGGTTTGCGCAAATACTGGAATATCCACCCCCATAGAACCTCGACGAATACGTCGAATAAAAATACCTTTCGTCTGAGGAGACTTCGACAATTCCAACAGTGTTTTCTTATTAGCACTTTTATTGGTAATAATGACATCGACTTCTTCAACGGGAATATCAATAATCTCTTTATCTGCAACTTCTGTTGCACGATTTGACCAATGTACTAATATTTCATGTTTACCAGAAACGGCAACAATATCACCAACTTTGAGCACAGTATTTGCATCAAATGGAATGATTTTTCCATCTCGACGAATACGCTCTACAAATACGCGCTCAGGTGCAAGCTCTTCAGCTTGTCGAACTGTTTTACCTGCAATATCTTCTTCTGACAGCTTTTCATGAGATAGCTCATAGGCACGAATAATATATTCATGCCATGCAGATTGCATCCCATTTTCAGGTGTCCCTTGCGCCATATCTCGTTCATAACGAGCACATTCATCTTCTAAATTGACACCTATTAATTTTGGTCCTAAAAATGCCAAAATCCATCCTGTACCGATTGTTCCAAAAATATACGTCACAGCATAAGCAACTGGAATTTGCGAAAGCTCAGTTTGAACAGCCTCGGGCGATAAATCTAATTGAGTAATTGCATTTGTTGCAAGCCCAATAGAGGCAGAAATTGTCTGTGATCCTGCCAATAAACCTGCTGTTAAACCTGGACCATATCCAGCAATAACCGAAGCAATATAAATACAGCCTAAACAAAGTAAACAAATTACAACAGCAAATACTGCTTGAGGTAAACCATCACTTGCTACACCACGAACAAATTGTGGTCCCACACCAAATCCAACCGAAAATAAGAACATGATGAAGAAGATAGATTTGATTTGTGATGAAATATCGATCCCAATTTGACCAATCACAATTCCCATCAATAATGTGCCAGTCACTGCACCTAAACTAAAACTTTTGAATTTCCATTGACCAACTAAAAAGCCCAAAGCTACCGAGAGGAAAATAGCTAACTCTGGGTAACTACGTAGCGTAGTCTCAAACCAGTGATATAATTGCATATGCTTTCCTTAATATCGCGATCTTTGCGATGATAAATAACCATATAAATCTATGCTTGAATGTATAGCTCTTAAGTTTTGGCATTTCTAATGAGTGAAAACCCACCGCATAAAACGATGGGTTTTGACATTAAATTTAAGCCAGACTATAAAGTTTCCTAAATATTTACAATTTAAAATAAGCCAATGACTTTTAATCCTTTAATGGCATCGTAGCCATGAACTTCTTTGACATCTAATTTACGCATAAACGTAACAACATCTAAAGTTATAATTTGACCTGGGACTAAAATTGGAAACCCAGGTGGATAAGGAATCACAAAGTTTGCTGAAATAAGCTCTTTATCCTGAGCAATTAGCTCATCTAATTTATGATCATTTAATAAAATATAACTACAGTTTTGATCATCATAGGCATCAAAAAAGGCGCGACGAATATCACCTTGTTTTGATTCTTTGGCTTGATCATCTTTATAGCGTGATTCAAATCTGCTGAAATTCGGCAAATGAGGTACATCTTCCACTAAAGATTTAACATTACTATCGAAAATAATTCTTTGCCCATCTTCTTTTAATTTGTCTTCTAAATCACTTGATATTTCCATCAGAACACGCATTAATGCAGCAACATCACTTCGTGTATTATTAATATTCGATTGGAGTAATACGCTATTTCTAGAGGTTTTATTTAATTGAATATTATATTTGTCTGCTAGTAATTTTTTTAGTGACGTACCATCAAACCCAGCAGAACCACAGAATAAAGTAATACGCGTTGGATCCAATAAAAACTCATCTTCCTGAATGCTTCGTGCTGCATCCGCCCAAGAAATTTCATGAGAAGTATAATCTTTCACACCACTAACACGATATGCTTCTGGTACCATCTCTTCATTGGTTAAAATTCTAAAGTATTTTGAAATTAAAGGATGATTATTGACTTCACGACGAATTGTTAAAGCAACCTGAATCGAATTATTGACCAAACCATAACCTTCTAGCTCCATTTGTCTACGTGCAATATCTAATGAAGCAATCAACTGCTGATTCGGACTGGTTGTAGAATGTGTGAATATTGCTTCTTTAAAGCGTCCCAATAATTGATGATGATAAACATCATGTGCCAAAATAATAGAACCCTGACGTAATGCTGACATAGACTTATGTACGGAATTCGTCTGATAGACACGCACAACCGCCTGACTTGGATCTGGATAAAGTCGCGTATTTAATAATGTTTCTTTTGATGGGTGAGCACCAAGTGTAGCTTGTTGATCATCATAATTTTTTTGAGCTTCTGCTGTGGTAAACCACTCTGTTAATTCTTTCGCTGCCCCCATTGCGGTACGTTTACGCAATAATGGCGACCAATGTGCAAAGCCAAACCATGCTTCATCCCAAAGGAAAACTAAATCTGGCTTAATTGCCAAACACTCCTCCATCACGAGACGCACATTATAAACTTGCCCATCAAAAGTACAGTTAGTTAGATCAACCAATTTCACACGATCTAACAACCCCTCATCACGTAAATTTAGCAATGCTGTTTTAATTTCACGTAATGGTACGGCACCATACATCGAATATTCAGTTAATGGATAAGCTTCCACATAATATGGTTGTGCCCCTGCTAAGACACAGCCGTAATGATGTGACTTATGACAATTACGGTCAATTACGGCAATATCACCAGGTGCAAGTAAAGCCTGTAATACAATTTTATTACTGGTTGAAGTACCGTTCGTGACAAAATAAGCTTCTTTTGCCCCAAATGCTTTTGCAGCACGTTCTTGAGATACTTTAATGTTTCCAGTTGGCTCAAGCAAACTATCTAAACCACCTGTTGTTGCAGAACTTTCAGCTAAGAATAAATTAACGCCATAGAACTCCCCCATATCTCTAATCCAGTTGGATTTAAACACAGACTTACCACGGGCAATTGGTAATGCATGGAAAGTTGAAATTGGTTTTAATGCATACTTTTTAAGATTATTGAAAAATGGAGTTTCATAACGCTCATGAATACCCTCAATAATTGATAAATGTAGCTCTAATGGTTCTTCTACTTGATAAAATACACGACGAATACATTTACTTTCAGCTGAACTTACAATTTTTTCAACTTCAAAATCACTTAATAAATAAATATCAATTTCAGGTCGTAAATGATGAATAATCTTCGCTAATTTAATCGCATGTTCAGATTCATCTTCACCAAGATCTAAATTTAAAGCAGATTTTAAACCCTCAATAATAGAGTTATCTTCACTGGCATGAGTAGTAAAACCTTGATATAAAACAACAGCATTGATTTGAGAATTTAATATAATCGCAGTGAGTGCATCTGTTGCATTTCCGACAACAACAGGTTCATATACAAATTCGTCTTCAGGACGACGCATTTGTCGTGCTTCGTGCACAATATGTTGCCAGCGGGAAATCTCATGAGGAACGACGCTCAAAACCTCAAAATATGGACGATAATTTGAGCTACTAATTGCAGAAGGAGTTCGATCTGCGATTACAGTATCATCTAAATATCGATCCTCAAATAGACTTGCATCGTGCATATATTTTTCAGAAATAATTGCTGTTGCAATAAACTGAGTATTTTTCAGTAATGCTTTATATTCTTGTTCTTTCAACAGAATATCTAATTCATGCAATTTTTCTAAACTCGGGAATGCAAAATACTTTTCAATTTTTCGGATATGCTCTAAATGCTTCGAATATTCATCTACTACTTTTTGTTCTGGTTTAGATGCAAGTAAACGAGCTTTTGAAAGTAATTCAATCCATAAATCAGCTCTTAAAGATGGAGCGATCATAAAATTACCTAAAGAATGAGACTCAGATTTTGTCGAAAGAATCATGATATCTATTGTCCTTTTATTTACTTTAAATTAATTTATATTCATGTGATCTTTCGAATGTAAGTTAAGAAAAAAAAATTAAATACAACAAATAGTTAACCAATTGTTGTTCAATATTTTCTATATGTATACATTTTGTAAAAAACTTAACAATATTTTTCAAAATTCCGACTAGTTCATAATAAATTACTTAAAAACATCGCCTTAGGTCACAATTTTAAACATGCATAATCCTATCAAATATGCCAAAGCATATTTGACAATGTATTTATACTTTTCTAAATTTTAATTATATAGCTGTATTTTTATAGGTGAAAAATATAATCATTAGAATTCATCAAACTTTTTTGATGCGTGATGACTATAATCGTGACATCATTTTGTAATGTCCGAATATAGGACATAAACTCAATTTCAGTTTCTTGATCTAAACTTGAACTTGCTTCATCCAAAAATAAAAATTCAGGTTCTGCATATAAAGCCCGAGCAATTGCGATTCTTTGTTTCTCCCCACCTGAAAGCATTAATCCTCGTTCTCCAATAACGGTATCAAATCCATCTTGCATCTCTAATATACGTGTGAGTATTTGTGCTTTTTCTGCTGCTCGATATAACTTATTTTGATCATAATTTCGCCCTAAACAAATATTATTTTGAATTGAATCATTCAATAACATTACTTCTTGAGGAATCACGCCAATTTTAGAAAACCACTCATTTCGAGAAATACAATTTAGAGGAATATCATTAATTAATATTTCTCCTCGCTCAAGTTCTAATTCTTTTAACGCAAGTTTAAATATTGTTGATTTTCCCTTGCCGCTTTCTCCGAATAAAAAAACAATGCGACCTCTTTGCGCATTAAAACTAATATTCTCAATCCCTTTTCCATTTTCATAATGAAATGAAACGGTATTAAATTGTAATTTTCCAATATTATGTTTTAATATTCTTTTTTGATTGGTTTGTTCATAAAATTCAAATACATTCCACATTTTTGCAAAAGGTTTAAGTTCTATATAAGCTGCATTAAACTCTAAAATACACATTCCAATATATTCAAAAGGTTTATTTAGTTGAAGTAATAAGGTATTAAAAAGTACCAAATCCCCTATATTCAGGTGACCTGCTTGAACCTCTGGTATAAATATATAAAATGTAATAAAAAACTGTATACAGATTCCAACACCAAAAACAATTGAATATTGGATATTTTTTAATGCATATAAAGTTATATTTTTAAGTACAACATCTGAAGCTTTTTTTATTTTTTTCTCTATCCAGATACCTGCGTTAAAATATCGTAATGTTTCAATCATCGATATTGTATTCCCAATTATTTGTGCTTTTAATTGCTCTTCATTGATTGCAACATCTAAATATTTATTAATATTTTTATTCGCATAATAAGCAACACTAATAAAAAAAACGCCATACAGTAAAATAATCAGCATAACGGTCACGTTTAACTTTATGCCCAATAGCAAGCAAGAAAGTACTACTTGTATAATTGCAGGTATAAAATATGTAATTAAAAGTTGTGTTCCTCTATTTAAAGCCGATATTCCTATATCTTGCATCGCTTGTATTTCTGCAGGATTATATTTTATAAAAAATGTTGACGATTTTTGAATAAGTTTATTAAAAAAAATCATCGAACTAATATATTTTATTTTTTCTGCCATAATAACAGCAATATAAGTCACAGCATCTTTAAAAACTAAAGATAATCCAATTAAAATTGCATAAATAAATAAACCTGTACTAAATTGAGTTAAATAGTTATTTTCATTGATTTCATTAATAACAAGTGAAAATATATAAGGCGCTAATACAGATAAAACAGATGAAATTACAATCACAAGAATTAAACTAAAAAAGTGAATTTTTTCTTGTATAAAAAACCTTTTTAAAATGCTATTGATGACAACTTTAACACCGTTTAATTCATTTAAATGCAAAATTTTCATTCTTATTGATCATTAATTTAATTATTATTAATAATCTATCTTTTTAAAAAAACTACAATTTTTTTTGTTAATAATAATTGACGATTAGCATCATAAAAAACCAGACATCATGTCTGGTTTTTTAAACTTATTTAATTTAAATCGGTTCAAATGGCACAATTACATCTGCATTTTGGGCACGATGACGCATAAAGTGATCCATGAGTACAATTGCAAACATTGCTTCAGCAATTGGGGTAGCTCTTACCCCTACGCAAGGATCATGACGACCTTTGGTTAATACATCCGTATCTTCACGATTTAAATTAATCGTTTTTCCAGATGTCGTAATTGAAGCTGTTGGCTTTAAAGCAATGGCAACACGAATGTCTTGACCACTTGAGATACCACCTAAAATTCCGCCAGCATGATTTGCAAGGAAACCTTCCGTTGTCAGCTCATCACGAGATTCATGTCCAAATTGCTCTGCTACTGCAAAACCATCACCAATTTCAACACCTTTTACCGCATTAATTGACATCATGGCATGTGCAATATCAGCATCTAATCGATCAAATACAGGCTCACCCCAACCTACAGGCACATTTGATGCAATAATTTCAAGTTTAGCACCACAGCTCGTTCCTTGTTCACGTAGAGACGTAACTAATGCTTCAAAACGTGGAATAGCATCAACATCACCACAAAAGAATGGGTTATTCGTGACTTCCGCCCAATCTAACTTTTCAGTTTTCTCAAGACCAATTTGAGTTACATGTCCACGAATTTCAATGCCAAATTTTTCTAAGAGATATTTTTTTGCAATTGCTCCTGCTGCGACTCGCATTGCAGTTTCTCTCGCACTAGAACGCCCACCTCCACGATAATCACGGAAACCATATTTTTGTGTATAGGTATAATCTGCGTGTCCTGGACGGAATGTTTGCGCAATATTTCCATAATCTTTAGATTTTTGGTCAGTATTACGAATTAATAATCCAATAGAAGTTCCTGTTGTTTTACCTTCAAATACACCAGAGATAATTTCAACTTCATCGGGTTCTTTACGTTGAGTGGCAAATTTAGATGTTCCTGGTTTACGACGATCTAAATCTTTTTGTAGATCTGCTTCAGAAAGCTCAATTCCAGGTGGAACACCATCAACAATAGCCATTAAGCCAACGCCATGAGATTCACCACAAGTCGTTACACGGAAAAGTTGTCCGATACTATTACCTGCCACGTTCAACGACTCCTTATGCTTGAATAGATTGAATGAATAACTCACGGAATTTACGGCACTGTTCTGCTGTTAATGCAAAAATTCCAGTACCGCCTTTTTGAAATTGTAACCAGTAAAAATCAACCGTATGGAAATTTTGACGCATTGCCCATTCAGAATTACCCACTTCAATGACAATTAAGCCATCTACAGTTAGGTAATCAGCTGCTTGAACCAACATTTTTCTCACTAAATCAAGACCATCTTGTCCTGCAGCCAATGCTAATTCTGGCTCATGTAGAAACTCTTCTGGAAGATCAGCCATATCTTCTGCATCGACATAAGGTGGATTTGATACAATTAAATCATATTGATTTTCAGCTGGAATTTTTTCAAATAAATCGGATTCAAGTAAAGCCACTTGATATTGTTTATTATGATGTTCACAGTTAATTTGAGCAACTTCTAATGCTTCTTTAGAAAGATCTGTCGCATCAATTTCTGCATCAGGGAAAGCATATGCTAAAGCAATTGCTATACAGCCGGAACCTGTACACATGTCTAAAATGCGTTGTGGTGCTTTAGGGGTCGCATTTTCTGGTAAATTATTAACAGCAGCTCCCATTTCTTCATTTTCACCTAAGAAATAGGGTGCAAATCGATTCTCAATAAGCTCTGCTATTGGTGAACGTGGAATGAGTACACGTTCATCAACGTAAAATGGCTTATTATAGAAATAAGCTAAATTCAATAAATATGATGTAGGAACTTTTTCATTAATTCGACGTTCTAGTAAACTTAAAAACTCAGCAATCTCGCTTGGAAGCAGTTTAGCATCTAATATTTGAGCATCTGCATTCCAATCTAATGAAAGTGTCTGTAATACTAAAGCTGAACTTTCAGCAAAATAATCTTCTGTTCCTTGACCTAAGTGAGCATCGTATTGACGTAAAGCTGAAACCCCAAATCGAATAAAATCACGAATGGTTATTAAGTTTTCAGCAGCTTCCTGTAAATTTTCAGCACTAATTGTCGGTCGATCCACTTAAGGTGTCTCCAAGGTCAAAATTTATAACAGCTAATGATACCTTGTTTTGCCGCATGTTTTATATGGATTTACATGTTTAGAGCAAATTTTTATTACGAAGTTGGACTTCTAATAATTCTGCCCGAGTTACTGTCGCCTTGACCAGACAATGTAGCTGTACAATTGGTGCATCTTGAATTTCTACGCTTCTAATACCACACATTTTTTTACGCTGTATGAGCCAACGATCTTGATTGATCTGTAATAATTCACGTTGATTATCTTCTAATTTTGAAAGCAATTTTTTTAGTTGCACATCCACGCGTTTTTCTTGTAATTTGTATTCATCCATTTGGCATGATTTCAATTCCTTCATTTGATTTTTAGCTGCTTTCATACATATTTCATAATCTAGATTATTTTGAGCAAAGGTATATGTACTCATCAATATGAATCCCATGCCCAATACCCCCATATATTGATTTATTTTTATCTTCATCAGTTTTATTACTATTATTTTTTATATCTTTTTATAACATATTATATTTACGATAGAAAAAGATATTCGACAAATAATTCTTATTAAGAAAAAATTTAAGCATAAACACAATTTTAAATATTCATGAAATTGTCATATTTATCATTTTCAGAATGTCATACCAGAATGAAAATCATAAAAGAAAGCCTATACTTTCTTTTATGTTCTATATATTTTTTGGTTTACTCACGTCTTTATTATAAAATTACTCTAGATCGCCTTCTTTCCAAACATCTTCATAATCATCACCATCAATCATAAATCTATAGCCAATATCTAATGCCAAGTATGGAAGCACTTCTGGAATAATATCTTGTAATTTTTTAATGGTCATTGTTTCAAAAAAATCCTCACCCTCTTGTAATTCTCCACCATAAATATACCAACTTACACCTTCTTCAGTACTTGGTGGTTTTCGAATCCCGACAATAGGTTCTTGATTCAGTGTTTGTACAGCAACTGCAACCACATCATGACCATTTAACTCAATATAAGCAGATTCAAATTCTTCACATAATAGTTTTTGTTCTGCGATGAGTTCTTGTAGTGGTGACATTTTTGCGGTTTTTTGTGACATTTGTGTTCTATCTTAATATTTAACGAGTTTTAATAGTACTGCATTTTTTAATTTTATGATGTTTTTATTTTTATATTTAATATTGCTTAGGCTATTTTAACTCAACTTGCATTTAATAAGTCTTCAGAGTAGAGTTACCTCATTTGGTTACCCTGATTAACTATTTTGAATACCTCTTTAAAGTTTCGTACTTCCATATTGCGTTGCGCCAGAATAATGAGTGATGAAATCAATACACTCTTAGTACCATACAAGCTCAATTATTCACTTTGGCAAGTGCTGTTTGTGATCGAAGATCGTCATGGATGTACCTCTATAGAAATCGCAGATTATTTAAATGTTTCAAAGCCCTCCATTGCAAAACGAATTCACAGTTTAATGTTGTTAAATGTTTTACAACAAGTTGAAACAGATGACAAACGCCAAAAGAAACTCATATTAAGTCCAACTGGTCGAGAGTTATTTAAACAATGTTCACATGTGGTTGATGAGTTTGAATCTCGATTAATACAAACTTTGGATTCAGAACAGGTGAAGCAGTCTACGACTCTTCTACAACAATTAACTGATCAATTAGAAAAATCAAGACGTGGTGATCTTCATGAGTAATTCAGCTGCTCGCTTATGGACAAGAAATTTTATTCTAGTCAGTGCTATAAATTTCCAATTGGTTCTCATTTTTTATTTACTAGTCGTTGTAATTGTTGGCTATGCCGTTACCGAATTAAATGCAACGACAGCGAATGCTGGTTTAGTTTCAGGTTTATTCATTGTTGGCACGCTTATTGGTCGTCTTATTGTTGGGCAGTTTTTGGATAAATTAGGGCGAAAAAAAACGCTCATTATGGGTCTTTCAGGCTTTTTAATTTTCTCTATATTATATTTTCTTCCCTTAAACTTAGAAATGCTACTTTTAATCCGTTTTAGCCATGGTTTCATGATGGGTATTGCCTCATCTGTACTCGGTACCATTATTGCTCAAATTTTACCTGCTCCCCGTCGTGGAGAAGGTATCGGTTATTACAGCATGAGTAGTACACTGGGTACAGCAATTGGCCCTTTCTTGGCTATTTGGATGATGTTTAATCTCAGTTATGACGCTATTTTCTTACTTTCGACTGCAATTTCAATTAATTGCCTTATTGTTGCATTTTTTATTAATATCTCACATATATCTCTCACCCAAAAACAACATCTCAATCCGACGCAACAACCACTAAAACCAACATTTATTTCTCGATTTATTGAGCCTAAAGCGCTTCCTATTTCAATCATTATTCTTTTTACCTCCATCTGTTATTCAGGTGTACTCTCTTTTATTAACTTGTATGCTAAAGAAATTGATCTTGTTCCTGCTGCCTCATTTTTCTTTTTAATGTATGCCATTGCTATTTTAGTTTCACGCCCTTTTACAGGTCCCTTGATGGATAAAAGAGGTGAAAATATTATTATTTACCCTGCTTTTATTCTCATGGGCTGCGCCTTAATATTGTTAAGTTTTGCACAGACCTCTTCTATATTTTTACTTTGTGCTGGATTACTTGGATTTGGCTATGGCAATATACAATCAGTATGCCAAACTATTGCTGTTAAAAGTGCATCTTTAGAGCGTATGGGTTTTGCAACATCAACATTTTATATCTTTTTAGATGCAGGGTTAGGCTTTGGTCCATACTTTCTGGGTATCGCTTTAAATTATATCAATTACGCCCAACTTTATTTATATAGTGGTATTTCAGCGTTTATTTGCATTATTTTCTACTTTTTACTACATGATCAAAAACAACATTAAAGAGATAAACGATATAAATTAAAAATCAATTCAACTGAAAGTAAAAAATCCCATGATCTGGGATTTTTTACTTATAAACATTATTTTATTTAAAAACTTTAAAACGATGATCATCATTCATATATTCTTTTGCTTTTGCTTCGCCCTCGATTGAACCAAAAACAAGTTGTGCTCGTAATTTCCAATTCACAGGAATATCCCATGCTTGATGAACTTCTTCATCTACAATAGGATTATAGTGTTGTAAAGATGCACCTAGACCTTCTGTATGCAATGCAGCCCAAGTTGCGAATTGAGCAATTGCTGTTGAATGCTCTGACCAAATTGGAAAATTTTCTGCATAAGATGGAAATTGTTTCTGTAAACCTTTTACCACATCTAGATCTTCAAAAAACAAAACCGTCCCAGTTCCTGCAGAAAAACTATCCATTTTTGCTGCAGTTTTTGCTGCTGATTCTTCATCTTTAGCATATGATTTTAATTTTTCTTTTACAAAATTCCAGAACTTTTCATTTTCTGCATTTAATAAAATAACAGCACGTGATGACTGTGAGTTAAATGAAGAAGGGCTTTGTTTTATCGCATTTTGTATCAAATCGATTAAATATTCTGGGCTTTGTTCAATATTTTTACCAATGGCGTAAATTGTACGGCGTTGTGTAATTAAATCAATAAACTGATTTGACATAAATGCATCCTATAACAGTGATTAAATGAATATATTTCATGTTATTCATCTAAAATAATAACATTTAAAATATGACCGTTAATAATGTAGCACACATTTTAATTTTCAATTTACTCAGCTGATAAATTCATAAAAATGTCTTATAAAACATTACAAAACAATCTATAAAAATGATTTATTAAAAATAATTAACATCATTTTTATTTTTTTAAAATTTTGCCTCTACCACATTCAGAGAAATTTTATTCTTCCATAAATCACGTAAAATTGGTAAATAAAACTTCTCGCCTACTTCGACTAATTCTGCATCAATTTGTGCATGAATTTCATGCATCATTAAATAGTCCAATTCAACTGTTGTTAATTTTGTTTGAGTTTTTGCCAATTCTTTGCGTTTAGTTTGTGCTTTTTTAACAATCCCATCTGCGAATACTTTATCTCTGAATTGTGCAATTGTGACTAATCTAAGTTCGATTACTCCCCATCCGCTTAACAATAATTGAAATAACTCAAAATCTTGAGACGTTGATTCCCATGTAATTTCTTCCATATTTTCATTTTCTGGTAAAACAGGAAGTAAAAGCTCCATTACACTTGGAAAAATTTTCTTCAAATCTAAAATAAATTTAACAGGATGCTCGCCTGGGTAATCATTAAATTGAACTTCTTTTTTCGCATCTGTTAAATAAATCGCAAGCATTAAGGTATTCCTTCAGTAAATTACTGTTTTATATTCACTAATTCAAAATTTTACAAATCAATGTAAATAAAAAAATAGCAAGAAAAACTGAAATGTATTTTAACAATTATAACAAGTTATTCAATCACAATTCTTCAAGCTTTCCAGTAATAACTGGAAGTACTTTATCGAATGATTAAATCTATATCTTGTGATTTTTTAATATGTATAACTAATTGCATTTTTTAATTGTGCTATTTATTCAATTTTTTTATGTGATTGGTACATTTTAATTCAAATATTTAACCATTCCTAAGAGCATAATGTTTATTACATATTATTTGAGACACACCCTCAACGTAAAAAATCAGTAATAATATCTTTTATATAGTACTGCATAAAAAATAAAATTACTGATCATTCAATTTAAGATTTATGATACGATCAAATTAATGTCAATTTTACACTCATCATTTCGCATTTGGTGAAACCATATTTTCTGGTCGAACAACTTCATCAAACTGCTCTGCTGTAACAAGTCCTAGTTCAACCGCAACGTGCTTTAATGTTTTGCCTTCTTTATAAGCTGTTTTTGCAACCTTAGCAGCATTTTCATAACCAATCACTGGATTAAGAGCTGTCACTAACATTAAAGAATCATGTAAAAAATGATCGATTTTTTCGTAATTCGGCTCAATACCTACGGCACAATGCTCATTGAAACTATTACATGAATCTCCAAGTAATTGGATAGATTGTAATAAATTAAATGCAATCACTGGCATAAATACATTAAGCTCGAAATTACCCGATGCTCCAGCAACATTAATTGTTGTGTCATTGCCAAGCACTTGAGCAACAACCATTGTCATTGCTTCACTTTGAGTTGGATTCACTTTACCTGGCATAATACTTGAACCTGGTTCATTTTCTGGAATACTTAATTCACCAAAACCACATCGAGGTCCACTCGCTAACCAACGAATATCATTGGCTATTTTATTTAAACTTGCTGCTAATGTTTTTAATGCACCTGAGGCAAATACTGCCGCATCACGCCCAGCTAAAGCTTCAAACTTATTCGGTGCGGTAATAAACGGTAAGCCTGTTAAATTTGCCAATTCAGTTGCAACTTTTTCAGCATAATCTGGGTGTGCATTTAACCCAGTACCCACTGCTGTCCCTCCCAAAGGAAGCTCATATAAACCTTCCAATGCCTGTTGTAAACGTTTTAGTCCATGATCAAGCTGAGAAACATAACCACTAAACTCTTGTCCTAACGTTAATGGTGTTGCATCTTGTAAGTGGGTGCGTCCAATTTTGACAATCTCAGAAAATGCTTTAGATTTTTCTTCTAAAGTATTACGTAAATGAGTTACGGCAGGGATTAAAAGTTCATTAATTTGTAGACTTGCCGCCACATGAATTGCAGTTGGAAATGAATCATTCGTTGATTGCGCACGATTTACGTGGTCATTTGGATGTACTGGTTTTTGTGAACCTAAAGGGTTTCCTAACTTTTGATTCGCAATATTAGCAATGACTTCATTACAGTTCATATTACTTTGAGTGCCAGAACCCGTTTGCCAAACGACCAATGGAAATTGTTCATCCCACTGACCAGAAATTACTTCATCTGCTGCACCCACAATATAATTCGTTAATTCTTGTGGAATTTGTTTTAATTCAGCATTGGTAATTGCTGCGGCTTTTTTCACTAGCCCCATTGCACGAATCATTGGTCTTGGAAGTCTTTCCCCACCAATTTTAAAATTCTGTAAACTACGTTGAGTTTGTGCACCCCACAAAGCGTTGCTTGGTACAGCAACTTCGCCCATTGTGTCATGTTCAATACGTGTTTGCATAGTTAACCTCTAAATCCTTATTAATTTCTTGGCGCTAGCAAAATCTGCATGCTATGGCTACACATTTATATTATGTAATTTAAATGATTTTGTAAATGATAATTATTTACAAAAAAATCTCTTAAATTTTAACCCAATATTACCGCCCATTTAACACTTGATTATAAAATTGCCATTGATCTGAAATCATTTGCTGAATTGTTCTTTTTGCTTGCCAAGATAAACTTTCTTTGGCCTTTATGCTTTGTGTACCAATTTGTGCGAGCTCATGAAAATTATCATACGCATGGCTAATGGCATTAATTTTTTGCCCAGTCACATTTTCAATCACTTGTATTAGACCGATAATAGACAATGTATAACCACCGATATTAAATATTTCTAATATATGTGATTGTAAAGATAACCATTTTAAACTCTGTTCCACAGCTGAACATAAATCTAGAACATGGACAAAACTACGCTCTACGGTAAAGTCTTGTGTCGATGAACATCTTTTTAACTCAATATTCTCACGAATTCCTATAGAAGCTTGCAAAGCTAAAGACACAATATTTTTAGGGAATGGCGGAATCATTTCACCCAAAATAGCATGTTCAAATGCACCAACCACATTTCCTACTCGTAAAATAGTAATTTTCCATTCATTATCAGTAATAAAAGTATCCTGAATAATTTGCTCAACCATCTGTTGTGATCTTATATAAGGATTATCGTAAGCATAATTAATTACAGTATCTTCTGTTAAATTTAGACTCGATCTTCCATAAACTTGTAAACTTGATAAATATATACATGTTCGAATGCCTGTTTGTTGCATTGCACGAAACAAACTCATAATACAACTAACATTTGCGTTATAATATTCCAAAGGTTTTATCACAGATTCGGCAAGCGACTTAAAGCCTGCTGCATGAATTACTGCAGTAATTGGATAAGATTCTAAAACTTTTATTAATGCTGGGGTATTCCGTAAATCTACTTTAACAAATGCAATATATTTTTGAGCGATATATTCAAGGCGTTTTAAAATTTGAAGATTAGAATTAGATAAATTATCTACAATGACAATATCGTGTCCTTTAGTTATTAAGCTTATAGCAATATGAGAACCTAAAAAGCCTAACCCACCTGTTACTAAAATCATTATATAGATACTCCTTATAATTATCAGTACCTTACATATTAATGGTGTAATTTTGGTGTTCTACTCACTTTTTCACAATCATTAAAAGTGAAAAATCAACTCAAAATTTTTCTTGAATCGACTATTTACAAGAGCTTTCTAGGATCATTTTATAGACTTAGAACATTACATATGTTGTAGTTTTGGCTATAATCTGTATTTTACTTATACCAAAAAAGAATCTATAAATTCTTTTTTGTATGTGCTTAATTTTTATTTATTTTTCATAAAATAATTATATTATATCCATTGTTATTAATCTTGATATTGTAACTCTACTTAAAGCAGATAAATAAAAAATTATTTTGAACCTTCTTTTAAACTGATTATCCTACAACCAATCACATACATTCTTGCCACAGATAATTTAAGTCCCCCTTGAAATTCAGCTGATCTGACACCTGATGTATCTTTAACTCAATTTTTAAGGACTTTTGCATCATCTTCATTTTTATGTAATGTGGTTAAATCTTTTAAGCATAATTGGCTTGTTTAAACTTATCGTAATGTTTGTCATTCGCTGAACGTGTTTTATTTTTAATTTGCAACGCATGGGCTTTGTTCATTTTTTCTAAGTTAACTTTTAAATCATTCATTTGAACATGCGCAAGCCAAGAATCGTAAGTTACTTTGTTGTACTTATCGCTAAAATGGCGCACAACTTTAGACTGTTCAGCGCTTTGATGATTCCAAAGAACACCTCATGACTTCAATTCAGAACTAGTCCTAAAAAGAGAAGGATCGCGATTGCGATCCTGCCTTTATGTGTCTATAGAAATTTATTCTATATAACTCAATCTTATAACCATGTTTCAATGACAATAATCCCTAACACGATTGTGACCAAAGAACACAAAGTACTTAAAAATACAGCTGCTGCTGCGTTTTCTTCATATGCTTTATAACTCATTGCAAGTGCTGGCACAGCAGTTGCTGTTGGTAAAATACCAATAATAAAAGCTGATTTTAACAATCCACCTTCTAAACCTAAACCAATCGCAACGACCAAAATAATAATCGCCTGTAGAATATTCTTAATAAAAATATTGCAAAGCATCTCAAAATTGAATTTTAGCTTAATGTGAGAAATCATTAAACCAAGGAAAAATAAGGCTACACCACCCGCACATTTACCCAGCTCATCAACTGAATTATAAAATACGGTTGGAAGTTTAATTCCAGAGATTGCGACAATCGCACCAAGAATAGGTAAAATGACTAAGGGCTGATAAACACTTTTCCAAATTGCACGGCCTATACTTTGCTTTTTATCGCCATTGCCTAATAGCAACATTGCAATAGGTAGAATGATCACGGTATAAATTAAATTACCCATGACCATAGCAATGAGTCCTGAAGAACCAACGGTCGCTAAAAGTACTGGTGGTCCACAATACGCCATATCAGGAAATGACATCGTCAAGGCCTGCATTGTTCCATCACGTCGATTACGTTTAAAAATAAACTTGGCAACAATCAAACCAATAATAAAGGTGATGATTAAGCCCGCAGCTAAAGATAAAAAATAATCAAAATTCAATAAAATACTGGGTGAAACGGTTGCAGCAGAAACAAAAAGTGCTGCTGGTAAAGCAATTTTTACAACAAAATCAGCGAAAGCTTGTTCTGTTTCTTCCTTAAAATATTTCTTTTTCCCACAGATAAATCCGACAAGTAAGCCAACAATAATTGGCCCCATCGCAGAAAGAATAATATGTAGCATAGTCAACTCCCAGTCAGATGTTCCAATACTGCCTTAAACGCGTATTACACCGCTGGATAAGTAGGAGTATAGGCAAGCTGTTGAATATAAACACTAATATCTTCGGGTTGATCAAGAGAAGCAAAACCATGTTGAAAAATATATTCAGCAATTTTAGCGGCAACTTTTAACGATACCGTTAAAATTTCTTTTTGTGGTGGATAAATTAGGCCCATATCTAAATATTCGTTAGAAACCTCTTTCGAGAGTGCTTGTGCTGCAACAATGAACATTTCATCCGTAACTAACTTTGCACCAGTTGCATAAATTGCCATTCCCATTGCAGGAAAAATATAAACATTATTTCCTTGCCCTGGAACAAAGACTTTATTGTTAAAATGTACCGGTGGAAATGGGCTACCGCTGGCAAAAACAGCTTGACCATTTGACCACTGATAAGCTTCTTGTGCTGAGCACTCTGAATGTTCAGTAGGGTTTGAATAAGGGAAAATAATCGGTCGGCTATTATGTTGCGCCATCGCTTCAATTACTGCTTGATCAAAGGCTTTTCCAACCGTAGAAACACCAATAATTGCGGTTGGTTTAAGTGTGTTAATTGCATCAACAAAACGACCAACAGCAGAATGCTCGTGAGCAAATGGTCTTTGGAAATCGGCTAAATCATGACGTTGACTCTGTAATAAACCATGAATATCAAACATCCAGCAATGTGTTCTCGCCTCTTCCTCACTCAATCCTTCCATCATTAAAGCTTTGGTAAATAAGGTCGCAATTCCAACAGCCGCTGTGCCTGCGCCAAAAAATAAAATTCTTTGTGCGGATAACTTCGCTTGAGTAATTCTCAAAGCTGTTTGAATACCCGCCAGTGCAACTGCTGCAGTACCTTGAATATCATCATTAAAACAGCAAACTTTTTCACGATATTTTTCAAGTATTGGTGCTGCGTGTGCGAAAGCAAAATCTTCAAACTGTATACATGCTTTAGGAAAAACTCGCTGCACAGATTGAATAAAAGCATCAATGAATTCATCATACTTTTCACCAGTTACACGCGGTTGTTTTAAACCTAAATACATTGGATCATTTAAACGATCGGCATTATCGGTACCAACATCTAATGTAATCGGCAAAGTTACTTGAGGAGGAACCCCTGCACATGCAGTGTAAAGGGATAATTTACCAATTGGAATTCCCATTCCTCCAATACCTTGGTCACCTAAACCCAAAATACGCTGACCATCAGTCACGACAATAAATCTAACATCTGGTTCATACCAATTTTTTAAAATTTCATCAAGCTCTGCCTGTCGAGTAATAGGTAAATATAAACCTCGGGGACGACGCATAATTTCATCAAATTTTTGGCATGCCTCACCTACTGTCGGAGTATAGACTAATGGCATAAAGTAAGCTGGATCTGACATAAGCGTTTTAAAATACAAAACCTCATCGGTATCAAGCAATGCGGATAAATAAATGTAACGATCTAAATCATTTGCACGACTTTTTACTTGAAACAAAACACGTTGCAATTGTTCATCTTCAGTTTCAACTTTCTCAGGTAATAAACCTAATAAACCAAGTCGTTTTCGCTCTTCTATTGAAAAAGCTGTTCCCTGATTTAAAAGCGAATTATTAAGTACTGTTTCACCCATATATTTTTTTTGATTATTCATGATTTAACTCGAATATTTATTGGTATTTACCAACATATTCCAGTATAAACTTCATAGCAATCAGGGATTTGTGTCTTTATGTTTTGATTAAAAAATTTTAATTAACTTTATTTAAAACAATATTTTATAAATTTAAATAGATTTTTCAAAATATCTTGAATTAGTTTTAAATTTCACATTATTTTGAATAATAACAACTAATTTTCTTAAGTAAAATACGATATCAGTAGAAATAAATTATTTTGAAAGTAAACTAAAAAATCAATTAATCTCAATAAAATTAATAACAATCTATGCGATCTTTACCTTAAACATCTTTGCGATAAATCACTTTAATGCCCTAAGCACCCAAATTCATGTGTTTTTATGTATAAAAGTATTTATCATATAGAATAACCAAGTAATATTTATCAAATAGATTGAACGATCAACTTTCAAATACGGACATAACAGCATCTTAATGCGTGATATCACTTACCTCTACAAAATGGAAGAATAGAGCCTTTTTATGTTTAAAAAAATTATTCTTAGTTTATATTTACTAAGCTTATCTCATATCGCCATTGCAAAAAGCCTCACCTTAAGCTTTGATGACGGATTAGATCCTGATACGAATCCAGATGCATCTCAGATTAATGATGCAATTCTAAATACATTAAAGAAAAATGAAATTTCAGTCATTTTATATCCAAGCCTCAGCAAAGTCGGATCACAAAATGGATTAAGTATTGTTGAAAAGTGGGGAGAACAAGGTCATCGAATTGGCAATCACTCCAACTTACATCTTAATTTAAATAAAAGTGAAGTAACCTTATCTAATTATTTGCAAGATATGCAACAAGGTCATCAAGCTTTCAAGGATTTAACAGGTTTTACTCCTAGATATCGATTCCCTTACTTAAAAGAAGGAAATACAATCGAAAAACGGGACGGTGTCCGTCAATGGCTAACAGAAAATCATTATCAATCTGGTGCGGTTAGCATTGATGCTAGTGATTGGTATTACAATTTACTCTTCTTAAAATATCAGCAAGAAAATGATCAAAATAGTATAAATAAACTCAAACAAGCGTATATCCATCATTTGCTTGACCGAGCACAATATTATGATGGTTTAGCATTACAAACTATCGGGCGTTCGCCAAAGCATGTACTTTTATTACATGTTAGAGCAATTAATGCGGCATGGTTAGAAGATATCATTCAAGCATTTAAACATCAAGGTTGGACCTTTATAGACAGTGATCGTGCCTATCAAGATCCAATTTACCAGCTACAATTTCAAACACTTCCTGCTGGCGAAAGTATTTTATGGAATATTGCAAAGATTTATGGGGTTAAAAATTTACGCTATCCTGCGGAAGATTCGCCCTATGAATATCCAAATTTAATTCAATATGGTTTAAATGTAGAACCTTAATACAATTCATCCATTCATCGATATATTTAAAAGTGTGAATATTTACCTCACACTTTTAAATGAATGATCAATTCTTAAAATGCATTGATCCACGTTTTTATCGGTTCAATCCAAATTTGATTTGGTCTAAAAAAAGCACCATGTTGTTGATTAGTCGTAATTGCTTTTTCTGTGAAAGATGTTATTCGTGGGCTTCTTTCTTGAATTGTCTTACAAGACCCAACCTCATCAGAGGTTTCATAAATCGATAAAACCCGTCCATAGAGTTTTATATTCGGATCACGTTCAATATCACCCAAACATGCTGCAAGAATTACATAATTAATTTTTTCATTTTTTAAAGCATTAGATGCCAAAAGCGTTATTTCTCCACCTCTAGAAAAGCCAATTAATGATATATTTTCAGCCTTCACCCCCAAACGTATTAAGTGTTCTACGTCATGTTTTAACTTATGTGCATATTCATATTTATCGGTATTTTTAGGTCGATGATATGCAATTAGATTATATGCATTGTCACTTAATTGTTCCTTAACATTTGGAAAATCATACATCCCCCATTGTGGTTTTTTAGGGTTAATGGGTGTATCAATATTTCCCTCTAAAATCAAACCATGAGAATAAAATACATATTTCTGATTAGCATCCACCTGAGATGGAAATTCTGTATAAATTTTTCCAGCAGACGTAAAGTTTGATATCAATAATAATATACAACTGATAAATAATGATTTTTTCATTCTTGGCTCTAAAGTTGTGCAGCAATGATCTAAGTGTACAAAGCTGTACGACGATTTAACAAATCTCTATGATGATTTAACAACCAGTATAATCAATAAATAATGGAGAGAAATTTCATAGAGTATCATCTAAAAATATTCAAAATTGTTGCTGAACATGCTCAAATTTAATGTAAACATTTAATTAAAAATCAATTTAATTCAAGAAATATACAAACTTAAATTAAAAACTATTTTTATCATTTAAATATCTCATTAATCTGACTCATTAGCCAAGCTTGAGCATCATTTAAATGCTCTTGCTGTAATGAAAATATCGTAATTTCGTACTCTGGCACATTAAATGATAGTTCAAATATTTCAATCGGATAAATATCTTTAAGTACTTTTGCTGCTCTATACGGCAAGCTAATCATTAAATCTGAATTTTCTATCATATAAGGACTACTCATAATATGAGGCAATTCAACTACTATATTTCTGGTTAAGCCCAGTTTTTTTAAAGATTGATCAATGATTCCTTCATGATCATGCCAAGCATTGATACGAATATGGTTATTTTTAATATACACATCTAAATCAATCGATTGGTATTTTCCTTTTGGAACCACAACAACATATCGATCAGTAAAGCACTTAACAGATTCTATATTTTTGGGTAAAGTTTCTTCTTGCTCCAAATACCCGATGGTTAAATCGATCTTTCCAAGTTGTATATTCTTAAAAGAATTACTTTTATTTTCATGCAGAATCTTAAAGCGAATATTAGGTGCCAATTGTCTACATCTTTGAATAAGTGAAGGTAATATACTAAATGCCGTATATTCAGTGGAATTAATATAAAATTCATAAGTGCTACTTTCACAATTAAACTCTTCATTGCTGAATAAATTTATCGACAGTGTTTCAAGACTATTAAAAATAAATGGTGCGATCTCCTCCGCTTTTTTTGTCGGCTTCATTTCACCCTCAATTCGTATAAAAAGTGGATCGTTTAAAACAGTCCTGAGCCGATTTAAAGCATGACTAAAAGCAGAAGGGCTAATAAATAATGATTCTGCAGCCTGAATAACATTGTGATGTCTATACAAAGCATAGAAAACTGAAAGTAAATTAAGATCAAAATTATGGGGAATTAAATGCATAAATTTCATTATTTGATAGAATAAATTGCATCATATACACTTATAAAATATTTTAGAATAATAACTTCCATCTTTAAAGAACCGCACCGATCTATGAATATTGCAATTCGCCAAGTAACTCCGAATGATATTGATCATTGCTTTGAAATAGAATCTGCTGCATATCCTGCAGAAGAAGCAGCCACGCTTGAAAAAATCAGAATACGTGCTGAACAATATCCTGAGGGATTTATTGTTTTAGAACTCAATCATAAAGTTATTGGTTTTATGAATAGTGGATGTACAGATGAAGTGGTGATGTCTGATGAAAATTTTAAAGAATTAATAGGACATTCGTCTAGTGCCTCTCATATTGTAATTATGTCTGTGGTAATACATCCTGAATTCCAAAGTTTAGGCTATTCTTCTCAGCTTATTCATAATTTTATTAAAATAATGAAAGACCTCAATAAACAGAGCATTCAGTTAATCTGCAAAGATCAGTACGTCAAATTTTATGCAAAGTTTGGTTTTGAATATTGTAAAATTTCAGAATCTAGTCACGGTGGCGAAAAGTGGCATGAAATGCAGTTAATTCTTTGATGATCATTAAACTGCTGATCAAAACCTTATTTTTCTTCTCCTGATTAAATCATATGAGTTTTAAGCAGGAGAAATCTAATTTTGATCTATAACTCAATCTAATTTGTATTGATTTCAGTTTTAAATAATGGATGGGAAGCCTTATATATTTCCAATAATCTTTTTTCATTCTCGATAAAAGATGGGCTTTCCTCACTCCATATTGGTCTTCGCGTATCAAAATCAGAATTCCTCAAAAACCAATCAGAAACCACACCATAGATAAAAGTATCATCTGCAAATACAAATTTCGCAATTTTATTATCTTGGGTATTAATAAAAATTTTATGTGTTGGTATGCACCCTGTCGTACCAATTCGAGTATATCGATATTTATATAAATCAGACATAAATATATATTTTTGTATGTGATTTCCTATACTATACCAAACTATAAAAAAGCTCATCATTTGATAAAATTTAATTTAGATATATTGAATCATTACAAGATCTAAATTGCTTAAATTTAAGATAAAGCAAGACAATTACGTATTCTTATTTAATGTTGGACTATCGTTCTTACATTACTTAAAACTTTAAACTTCTAATAATTCAGCATAAATGAGTAAACTTTTGTTCAAATTTCTAAAAATCAGCACGATTTAAAATAACACCTTCTATACCCTAAATCTACGCTACCCAAGTGATAACAAAGTATCAAGCCAACTTAATTCTTGAAAAAATTCTGACTTCAACGAAAATTTTAAATTCTTTCTCCTTATTCCCCTCATCTTAACAAAATATTAACAACTAAAAAAATATACTCCAAATGCAATTGAAAATCTTTCGCTTTTGAGGTGTGTAATGTCATCAAATACTTATGGCATCAGAGATAAATCCATTCAGTTATTAAAGTTATCCTCTTTAGGGATGCTTATTGGTAGTTCTTTTATCGGACATACCCGTGCAGCCGAATCTCCTGCAGTGGCACTCCCTTTAATCAAGCTTGAAGCTGTATCCAATCAACCTGCCAAAATTGATTCAAACAAATTCACTCAACCTCTCTTAGATACGCCACAAAGTGTCAGTATTGTCTCATCTAAAACAATCAATGAACAAAATGCACAAAGCCTTCAAGATGTTTTGAAAAATGTCGCAGGAATTACCTTTATGTCTGGAGAGGGCAATTTAGGTTGGGGCGATTTATTTTCAATTCGTGGTTTTTCTGCGGAGCAAGCCATTACTGTAGATGGAATTCGAGATGCAGGTATGTCCAACCGCACTGAGAGTTTCAACCTTGAGCAAGCTGAAGTGTTCAAAGGAACAGGTTCAATTGAATCGGGTGCATCAGCAGTGGGTGGTAGTGTAAACCTTGTCAATAAAAAAGCGCACTTAGGCAATTCACGTGATTTTAGTTTTGGTTTAGGTTCTGATCAATATCGTCGTGCTACTGCTGATATTAACCAACAAATTGATGAAACTTCGGTTGTTCGTATCAACTTAATGCGACATTATAATGAAGTATCTGAACGTAATGTCGTCAATAACGATCGTTGGGGCGGCGCAATTGATCTTGCCACAGGTTTAGGTACGGCAACACGTATTCATCTCAACTATCTGCATCAAGATGATGATAATACTCCAGATACTGGTTTACCAATTCAACGTGGTACAGGTGGAAAACGGATGCCAACTGTGGCACGTGACGCTTGGTATGGTGATAAAAACCTGTATACAGATCAAATTAAAAATGATCAAACCACATTTAAAATTGAACATGATCTCAGCAAGAATATTAAATTAAGTAATATCAGCCGCTATCAACAAACTGATCGTTTAACTATTTTAAGCCCTGCCCGTTTTAACAATCTTCTTGGCGAATCTTATGGTTATGTTGGGTCAGATTTATCTGATGGTATTTTGCACGGTTCAACTCCAATTACTTCTGGTTTAGATCCTTTGGCAAAGTTACGTCTAACCTCGCTTACCACGTCTAAACGTTATATCATCGCAGCCAACCAAACCAATGCTGAATTTAAATTTAATACAGGAATCGTTCAGCATGATGTTGCCACTGGGGTTGAACTTTATCGTGAAAGCTATGGTGATTTAGCTCGTAATACTTTAAAAGCAAGCTTAAATCCAACAATTGATTTATCAACACAAGATAAAGGTTTTGATTTAGGTGCTGTCAGCACACGTGTTGGAGATGCAACAAATAAAGCAACCATTCATAATATCGGATATTATTTTAATGATACGCTTAAATTTGGCCCTAAATGGCTACTAAATTTAGGACTACGTTATGATCGATTTGACCTAAAGCAACAGGTCACTAAAAATAATGCCTTAGTAGAATATAAGCAAAATGATGGTGTATGGAGCACCAGAGCTGGCTTGACGTATAAACCAGCAGAAAATGGCAGTATTTATATTTCCTACAGCCAAGCTCAACAACCTTCAGCAGTTGGTGCAACCACAAATAATAACATTTATGGTTCAAATTCAGAGAGCAATTACAAACCTGCCAAAGCCAAAACGACAGAATTAGGCACAAAGTGGGATGTGCTTAATCAACAATTATCATTAACTGCGGCACTTTATCGTACTGAACTTTCAGATAGTTGGGAATATGGTGACGATGAATATGTCGTACGTCAGTTGCCTGCGAAACGAGTTGATGGTTTGGAACTCACCGCATCAGGGCAAATTACTGATCGTTGGAATATCACGACAAGTTATAGCTATATGCATGGCAAAATTACCAAAGGTGTCAATGAAGGCGCTGAACCAAAGAATTTACCTAAAAATAGTTTCAGTTTATGGAACACTTATAATGTCAGTGATCAGTTGAACCTAAGCTATGGGCTACAATATGTAGGTGAGCGTCGTTATAGTGATAATATTTACGTAGGTGGTTTATCCAACAACAGCAGTAATGCAATTTATAATGGCAAACTTTATCCAGTCATGGTCAAAGATAATGAAAGAGCACCAAGTTACTGGTTGTCTTCAGTTGCTACACATTATAAATACAACGATCAAATCGGTTTTGGTTTAAATATTGATAATCTTTTCAATAAGTTTTATTACAGCCGAATTGCTGCTTCTTTGGATGGTTATCAACTCTATGGTATTCCAGGTGCTGGACGTACATTTGTTGCAACTGTTGATTTTCATTTTTAAACTTTAGATTTTAAATCTTATCAAGATTGACCTTATTCTCGATAAGGTCAATCATAAACTCAAAACATTCTTCTGCAACCATTTTGAAATATCGACAGATAATCATATGATCATTGAAATAAAATCCGTATTCAGTCCAGACGAAGCTGCACAATTATGTCAACAATTAAAGATACAATCATGGGTGAATGGCAAACAAACTGCTGGTATACAATCATCACAAGTGAAAGAAAATTTACAGTTAGATGAAGATAATCCTTTTGCAATCCAGTTAGGTCAAGAGTTAATTCAACGTATCAGTCAAAATGCATTATTTATGTCATTTTCTTTGCCTAAACGCATCTATCCGCCTCTCTTTAACCGTTATCATCATGGTGGGCATTTTGGTTTTCATATTGATAATGCAATTCGTGGCATTAAAGGTGTCAAAGAACGTGTTCGTACAGATTTATCCGCTACATTATTTTTGTCCGATCCCGATAGCTATGAAGGCGGTGAATTAGTCATTCGCGATACCTATGGCGAACAAAAAATTAAACTCAAAGCTGGAGACATGATTGTTTATCCTGGAACCAGTGTACATCGCGTCAATCCAGTCACAGATGGCGAACGTTTTGCTGCATTTTTTTGGATAGAAAGTTTAGTTCGCGAACAATCACAACGTTCCATTCTTTTTGATATGGATATTGCAATTCAGACCTTAACTGCTGAACATGCTCATCCAAATGCTTTATTACAACTGACTGGAAATTATCATAATTTACTACGAATGTGGAGCGATGTCATGTAAGCTTTTAGATGATTTAATCTGAAAATGTGAACCATGGTTAGGACTTGAAGACAACGTAATTTTCCAATCAAGGTATTGGCAAATACGCTGTACCAATGATAATCCTAAACCTAAATTATGCTGAGAAGCATGCTGATAGCGTACAAATGGATCGAAAACATCAGATTGTTCAACTTCATCTATACCAATTCCATTGTCAAAGACACAAAAACCTGTATCTTCAAGTACAATGGTAACTTGAGTGTGCACACCACCATATTCAACCGCATTTTTGATTAAATTCATTAAAATCGTATAAGTGAAAATATACGGATAAGATATATTCGTAGTTTGCTGTTGCCGTAAAATTAATTCAATTTGATTGTTTTGGGCTAAATCCTGACAATCTGCAATCGCCTGCTCTGCAATCTCAAATAAAAACATTTTTTCAATATTTTGATCAATTGGATTTTGCCGTGCTAAATCAAGATATACCTGTACACGTGCCAAAATATTTTCCGCTGATTTTTGAATTTTCAAGATTCGATTCAACTGTTTTTCTGTCATTGAATTTTGACTTAATAATTCACAACTGCTTAAAATCACCATTAAAGGACTACGTAATTCATGACTTAAATCTGCACTGAATAACTTTTCACGTTGTAATGTAATAAATAATTTCTGATAAACGTCATCAAAGGCCTGTGCAACACGACCAATTTCATTTTCAGGAAAATGTTGACTCAATTGAAGCATGTTCTCAGCCTGATATTGTTGACGCACCAAACGTTCAAGTTGTTCAATCGGATGCACAATAAAACGAATAGTGAGAAGTACTAAACCTAAACTTAGCACGCCACTGGTCAAAAAAATCGCGAGAATAATTAAAATTAAATAAATTTTATTGCTTTCAAATAACGTGTAATCACGAATTAAAATATAACGCTGATCTGGATAATCCTTGATCATTACATGCCATAACACGTCATCTTGATTAATTTTATGAAAACCAGAATTGAATGATTTTAGCCAATCTGGGAAATCATTTTGTTGTTTTAATCCATGGAAGAATCGATTTTTACGACCAACATCTTCACCATGTAAATATTGCTGACGAATCCGATCGAGTGCCAGTCCCATATCAATATTTTGTAATTCTTGTTCAATTTGTTTTAATCCCGCAAAACTCAATGCGATAAAAATACTGCTCATAAATAAAGTAAAACTGACAAATAAGATGATCAATTGTGTTTTTAACTTTTGCACAGGCAATTTTTTTATCCGCATATTTTAAAACCGACACCATGTACAGTCTGTAACAAAGTACCGTTAAAAGGTTTATCAATAACTTGACGAATCAAATGAATATGTGTGCGTAAGCTATCACTATTCGGCACTTCATCTTTCCAGAGATTTCTTTCTAACTCTTGTCTTGATACAACATTTGGACTTTCTTTCATTAATTTTTCAAGTACAGCCAGTGCAATTGGAGGTAAATGTAATATTTGCTGATCACGGGTTAGTTTTCGAGTTCCTAGGTCTAATCTAAGGTCAGCCACTTGTAAAACTTGTGGATAATTTAATTGATTACATCGTTTTAAAAGCGCAACTATTCGTGCATGTAATTCGGACAAAGCAAAAGGTTTAACTAGATAGTCCTCTGCACCATATGAAAAGCCATCTAAACGATCTTGTAGCTGATCACGTGCAGAAATCATAATAATCGGAATATTGGGTAGTTGCTCCTTAATACGCTGACATAATTGAAAGCCATTCATTCTAGGTAAATTAATATCTAATAGAATCAATGAGTAATTATTCTTTTGTAATAAATTTAAAGCTTGAATTGCATTCGTTGCAAAGTCTAAAATGTACTTCTTTTCTTCAAGATATTCAGAAATATTTTCTAAAATATCAAGATCATCTTCAACCATCAAGATATGCATACATTTTTCATTACAAAGTGAGAATGATTATTATAATATTTTGTAATAAAAATAACACTATTAAATAAATCTTAACGCATTTATATATTTCATATTAATGGAATAAGAATACTCTCTTCATTCATTTTTTGATTGTATTAAAATCATTCTGCCTTCTCTTTGTCTTCTAAAGATGTCCTGACTTTTTAGCTTTAATAACTCATTGAAGTTAGGTCATGATTATTTTATGTTTAAAAAGTAAAGTTTCCTTTACATTGAAAATTTAATACACTATTATTTGTAAAGTTTCCTTTACATTTGAGCAATATGAAAAAATTTAGATATCCTTTAGAATTAGGTGTAAGTTTAGTCCTATATTTGATCGTACTGATATTATCTTTAAACTATCTTAAACGAGATCAAATAGATTACACTGTACAGATTATTGTTACTTTATTACCTGTTTTACCCTGCTTACTTACTATAGTTAGTGTTGTGAGACTTATTACCCGCTTGGATGAATTACAACGGCAAATTCAATTATATGCACTTGCCTTTGCTTTTACTGCCACGGCATTCGCTAGTTTTAGTTATGGATTTTTAGAAAACATAGGCTTCCCTCAATTATCAATGTTTGTCATATGGCCTGTAATGGCTACTTTATGGGGCGTTGGCGTTGCAATTGGTGTTTGGCGTTATCGATGAAAAATATTGTCTCCGAATTAAGAAATAAACAGGGATGGTCGCAGCAACAACTTGCTGAATATTTAAGTGTATCCCGCCAGACTATTAATGCGATTGAAAAAGGACGCTATGACCCTAGTCTGCCTTTAGCGTTCAAACTTTCAAAGATTTTTAATCTATCGATTGAGACAATTTTCCAAGATGAATCAAATTAAGCGGCTTGATTTTCATCCTATCCTTTTTAGCATTTAACGTTCCAAGACTTAATCACAAAATACGTTCAATTGCTCTCATATGAGGGCTTTTGCAATTTCACATACATATAATAATGTTCAATATCATACAAAAAAAATCATGTCATCAATCTATTTACACTGAAACAAAAAATTAATTGGTTGGAAAATTTGTTTTAGATTAAAAAAGTTGAATAATTTTAAGATACTAGATATTGCTTAATCATTTGATTTAATCAGATTATTGGTAAAATACTATCGATAGGTCTTATTAATTTATTTAGATGACACCTAAAATCATTGTATAATGGTGCTTCTTTCAGAATTTATATATCTCTAGAGTTGATAGCTCTATTTAGTGAATATCGATGAGTACCCTATTATTAATTACATCTGCACCGACTTCGATTCATGCTTGGCATGCATTTGGACTAGCTCAAGCACTCAAAAATATGAATGAAGAATTTCGTGTCTTTTTCTATCAAGATGGTGTTTATATCGCAAATAATTTACAGTGGGTACCAGATGACCAACGTAATTTAAAAAATGAGTGGCAAAACTTATCTATTCGCTTGCCTGTTTGTGTGAGTGCTGCATTAAACCGAGGAATTACAGATGCTGAAAATGCCAAGAGACACCAACTTAGCCAACATAATTTAGCTTGTGGCTTTGAATTAGTGGGACTTGGCGAGCTTGCAGATGCAGTACAAACTGCAGATCGCTTAATTCAGTTTTAATTTTTTATTTGGTAATGCCTGGCGTTTTAAAAGGTGAATGATGTGAAATCTGTACTCGTTATCTTAACTAAATCCAATTTAAATAGTTTACAGATATATGAAAGTTTGTCTGCAACCATGGTACTTGCAACATTTGGTTGTGACGTAAAAGTTCTCCTACAAGATGCAGCATTAAATTTATTAAAATCAGAACTACAATTTAATTCCTTAAAACATGCTTTTAAGCTTGCGTCTAATTTGGTCGATAGTTTTGAATTTTATGATTTAAGCCCAATTTATCTGGAAAAACACCAACAATCTCACTTAGATGTATTCAAAAACCATCCAGATATTGAATTTATTGAACTTAATTCACAATTCATCAAACAATTTGATCATGTTTTATATTGGTAAATTTTGAGAATGACATTATGTCGACACTTTTTTTAATTCAGTCAGATTTTGCTGCTACACCACATATCTTGAATAAATTACAATCTTTATATATGCAAGATGATTTTATTATTTTAATGGGCGAAGCGGTACAATTTATTACAGATGCATTTCTTCAAACTTTAAACAAAATTTATTTGCTTGAGACAGACTGCGATACCTTAATGAATCTCGATATAAAAAATATTGAAATTATTCAATATCAAGATTTTGCAAAACTGTGCATACAACACACTCGCTGTATTAGTTTAAAATAATTTGAGATTTTTATGACTTTAGAACTTGATCAAGATGGGCATTTACTCGATTACACCATTTGGAATGAACATGTCGCGCAAGAACTTGCCAATACAATTTCTTTAGAATTGACCCCATGGCATTTTGAAATTTTAAATGCAGTGCGTCAGTTTTATCAACAATATGGTCACTCCCCCGCGACACGTCCCTTGATTAAATTTTTGATGAAAACCATTCACCCCGAAATAAATAATGCAATTTTGCAAGAAAAATTTAATACTGGTTTGGTTGCACGACATTTAAGTCGATTAGCGGGTATTCCTAAACCTGCTAATTGCTTATAAATTTATTCAATCTTTTTCCAACATTTATGTTGCATGCATGTCCAAAATTATTTGAATTTCTTCTGGCTGAAATACCTTGTGTAAAGTTGATGTTGGATTAAGAATAAGTATCGCTCCTTGCGTCATTTCAAATAATTTTTTAGTTTTTAGCAAAATATATTCTGTTTCTATTCCTATATCCTGATGAATTTGTGCCAAAGTCAGAAAAAAGGGAATCGCTTGTTCCCCTTCAGATGTTTCAAAAACTCTGAACTGTATTTCATTGGCATTATTTTGTTGCGCAATACAATAAATATCAGCAACAAGTAATTGTTCAATAAAATCTGGGATTAAATTATAGTGCCTTTGAGTTTGTTGAAAAAGTTGCTCTAAATGACTCATATATTCTCTTCATATTATTTTATAAATAAAGAATAAAGTAGATCTATCTTATAAATTTATCTCTCTACTTTATTCCTTGCGATCTTCTTAATTAATGAATTAAAAATGATACAACCAACACCATCAAGACTAATCGTTTATTCAATTGAATAATTAATGGTCACGACCACACGAGCAATTTTATTAATCGTTTCTTTATCATAAGCTCCACCATAATCACTGCCATCATCGGAACCATTCTCAGGTAAAATATAAAATGCACCTTGACTTGCTGAACGCATAGCACCAACTTTAACATTTCCAACTTTAGCAAACTCATTCGCACGGCTATGCGCATTTTTAGTTGCATTAGCAATTAAAGACATTTTTATTTCTTCTAAATTAGAAACTAAATACGCAGGGTTCTGTTCAATACTAATTCCTTTTTCATCCAATAAATATGCATCTTTTGCTGCCTTTTCAATTTTTTGAATATCTCGTGTGTTAATTACTAAAGGCTGAGTTGCAAGATAACCTCGAAACTCTCGTGTCGTACGTCCCTCGCCAATATCCACATCTTCATAATATGATTGTGAACTTTTATTGCCCAACTGAATTTCTGTGGCTTTAATTCCATGTTCAATAAAGAAGTTTTGCAATAACTTCATTTGTTGATCAATTAATTCATAGGCTTGTGAAACATTCTCAGATGCATGTTGGGTCTGAAGACGAATTTCCCAGCGTGCTGTATCTGCACGGATTGGCTTTTCCGCTAAGCCTTTTACTGTAATCGAGTTTTTTGTGGTATTGAGTTGTTTAAATGAATACCCAATAATAGCCGCAGAAAGCGCTAATCCTAAACTTAAAATTAATGCAAAAACCCAAAATGTTTTAGCTGAAATATCTTTATTTTCCATCATGCACACTCTTAAAATAATAAATGCTTTTTTACTTAATTATCAAACTTGATGATATAAAAAATATGGTTAAACATAAATTTCAAGTCTTACACAAGCAATCCAACATCAATGTTTATCATTTTAGGTTCTTAACATCAAACAATATCACTAAATTGGAATTTTTTTAAAAATTTCTTGTCCTATGATTGCTGCAGTTGCAGCCGCCAGTGTCCAACCTAAATGCCCATGCCCTGTATTATAAAAAATGCGTTTTCTCTTGCCTTGTTTCATCACTGGCATCATATTCGGCATCATAGGTCTTAAACCTGCCCAAGGTACAACATGTTCAGTACATATATCAAAATGTCTGTTGGTCCAATCAATCAATGGTTGAATACGATCTGCTCGAATATCTCGATTATAACCATTAAATTCAGCAGTTCCTGCAACTCTAAAGCGATGCATACCTAAGCGTGAAGCGACAATTTTACTGCTCTCATCTAATAAGCTCACCCAAGGCGTATTTTTTATCGAACGTTCATCATTAATATTCACTGTGATTGAATAGCCTTTTACAGGATAAACATTAATGCGATCTCCTAGCATATTTGCCAACTGATAACTCCCCACACCAGCACATACTAAAATAGCATCAGCAGAGATTTTTTCATCGCCAAAATCTGTTCTGATATTTTCTTTACTATGTCGGTAAATCAATTCAATGCCATGCTCATAATGTTGAACAGTTAAAGCTTCTGTACCAAATAAAAATTTCACGCCTTTGTCTTTACAAACTCCGGCCAAACCTACGGTAAATTTATGAATATCTCCAGTTGCATCTGCGGGGCAGTAAAATCCTCCGAAATATTCCTCCGTCAATGTAGGTTCAATACTTTTAATTTCTTGTGGTGATACTGCATATCGTTCTAAACCACTTTGGGTTAATAATTGATTTACTCGTATGGCGTCATCATAGTCATGTTGATTATGATAAAAATGTAAAATTCCTCTTTTTTCTAAATTAAATTCAATATTTTCTTGTGTTGCAATTTCAAATAACCGATTTCTTGCCATCAATGCCAAGCGAACTGTTTCTCGAGTATTCATTTCATAATTTTTAATCTGACCTAAAAATTCCATTAGCCATGTATACTTATGCACACTAAAAGAAGGATTGAGCAATAAGGGTGCAGATTTTTGCGACATCCATTTAATGCCCTTAAATACGGTCGATTTTTGATTCCAAACCTCCGCATTACACGCAGACAATTGTCCACCATTTGCAAATGAAGTTTCCATTGCTGGATATAAATGTTTATCTAAAACTGTGACTTGATAACCTAAATTAATCAACTCATACGCAGATGTGACACCCGTAATGCCTGCACCAATGATAATAATATGTGACATAAACACTCCCTAAGAATATTTTATATTCTTGTGTTTACCCCATCTGTCATTGTTACCTGAGAGCTTCGATTAAACTTAATCATTTAACCTTCCCCTTCGGTGAGTATAAAAAATACTTCTCTCCAGATTTTTGAATTATTACAGTCCTTTTGCCTGAGAGTTTCCGGGGCTGTTGCTCCTTCGGCGAACACTATTGTGTTTCTCTCCTGCAATAATTGCTTATTTGTTTTATTATGCAAAAAACATTCCAGTTTTTTGCATTTTACTCAATGTTTGTACTTATTCAATGACTATGCCAGATATTCAATTTTTTTAAAACTTTTTTATCATGTAGTACTTTTAATTTCATACTTAGCGATGCGTATGAATAGACATTACAATTCCCATACTTGCCAAGAGTACAATCACAGCCGTTCCGCCATAACTCATTAAAGGCAAAGGATCTCCTGTCACAGGTAAAATTCCGCTCACCATACCTGAATTCAGAAAAACAAAGAAAAAGAATGTTAAGCCTGTTGCACCAGCAAACAAACGACCGAAATTATGAAAACAGTTCATTCCAATCATTAAACAACGAATAATAATGGCTGCAAATAAACTGATAAGTAAAAATACGCCAACAAAACCAAACTCCTCAGCATAAGTTGACATGATAAAATCAGTATGATGTTCAGGCAAATATCCCAAATGAGATTGTGTTCCCTCTGTGAAACCTTTTCCAACTACACCACCAGAACCAATGGCAATTTTAGATTGAATAATATTCCAACCTGCTCCCAAGGCATCAGATTCTGGATCAAATAAAGTTAATACACGCTTTTTTTGATATTCTTGCAAAACAAACATCCAGAGCACAGGCGCAATAATTGCAAAACCAGTTAACGCACCTAAAATTAATCGCCAAGACATTCCGCTTAAAAATAAAACAAAGATTCCTGGAATAATTAAACCAATATTTAAATCGGGTTGTAATGCCACCAAAATAAAAGGAATCATCATCAGTAGAAATGCAATAACAATATGCATAAATTTAGGTGGAAATGGCTTTAATGAAAAATACCATGCCATCATTAAAGGCATAGCAAATTTCATAAACTCACTGGGTTGCATACTTCCAATAGCAGGTAAACTAATCCATCGCTTCGCGCCTAACCGCTTTTCGCCAATGACCAGCACTAATAATAGAAGTAATGTTGCAATGAGATATAAATATGGTGCTAAAGATTGATAAACTTTAGGCGGAATTTGTGCACAAATAAATAATGCAATAAATCCGACCCCAAAACTAATGGATTGGCGAATGAGCATACCCGAATCTTCTGCTGTCGCACTATAGACAACCATTAAACCTAAAATTGAATTCAAGATTAAAAAGCATAAAAGCCATGGATCTAAATGTAGCTTTGCCCATCTGCTTGGCACATCACTTTTCATGCTTCTACCATCACGCAATGCATGACGTAAAAAACGATACTGCTGGGAAGGTATCATTTCATTCAATTTTCATATTAAAAAATATAGCCTGAATTATAGAATTAAAGCTAGAAAGTGTGAATCATTAAAAACCATACTCTTGTTTCTTTTTAATACAATAACGATTCTTTTTGAGATTCTAAAATAAGTTTGGCAAGCACTAAGTCTTCTGGATAAGTAATTTTAATATTATCTGCTCGCCCTTGAACCAGCATAACCGCTTCATCGATAAACTCTAAAGCACTTGCTTCATCGGTAATATTTATATTCGCTGCCAATGCTTCTTCTATGGCATGTTTTAATATACCAATTCGACTCACTTGAGGGGTTTGTGCTTGCCACATTAAATGACGATCTACTGTTTTTTCAATAACTGCATGCACTTTTTCTTTTTTTAAGGTATCTCGTACTGGCGTTGCTAAAATAGCATTCTGGTTATTAGAGATTGCAGAGGTGATTAATTTTTCTAGCGAAGCGACATCAACACATGGGCGCGCTGCATCATGGACCAAGACCCAATCCTCTTGAGATGCGATTTGACTTAAATAGATTAAAGCATTTAAAACAGAATTTACCCGTTCTCGACCACCAAGACAAAAATGTATTTTTGTTGCATGTTCAAAACTTAAAGTTTTTACAAAATCATCTTGCTCGCTCACTGCAAGCACACAACCTGCTAAATCTAATTGATTAATTCGCTCTACCGTATGTTGTAAAACAGTTTTATTCTGAATTAATTGATATTGCTTTAACTCTGTTTTGGAGAATCTTGAACCCGAACCAGCAGCAGGTATAATTGCCCAAATTTTATTGTTCTGGTGGAAGTTCATTGGGTTCTTGTTCATTGGTTCTTAAATCATTGGCATATGGATTCACATACACAGGCTTATATTGCGTACTAATTGTACTCATTTGTATAAATGTTTCATGCGGTTTAATTAAACCTAAGTCTAATCTTGCATGCTCTTCCATGGCTTCAATACCATTTTTGAGATCATAAACTTCTGCCGCCAAAATGCGGTTCCGTTCTTTTAATTCACTATTCAATTCAGCTTGTTGCTGTATTTTTTGATTGAGTTTCTGGTGTTCAAAATATCCACCTTCACCAAACCAATAGAGGTACTGAAACCCTGCGATCAAAATGATCGCAAGGCCCAATAATACTTTGCTCATGGTTGAGCTAAAAATGCTTAACATTTAAATGCGATCGCTTAATTTAAACCTTTAAATTCAGCTTTACCGCGATATGCAGCATTCGTCAATTCTTCAATACGAAGTAATTGGTTATATTTTGCAACACGGTCAGAACGACATAATGAACCTGTTTTGATTTGACCTGCTGCTGTACCCACTGCAAGATCTGCAATTGTCGAATCTTCAGTTTCACCTGAACGGTGTGAAATTACAGTCGAATAACCATTTGCTTTCGCAAGATAAATTGCATCTAAAGTTTCAGTTAAAGTACCAATTTGATTATATTTAATCAAAATAGAGTTACCCACTTTCTCATTAATACCACGTTGAAGAATCTTAGGATTCGTAACAAAAAGATCATCACCAACCAATTGAATTTTGTCACCTAAAATAGAAGTCAAGTAAGACCAACCTTCCCAATCTGATTCATCTAAACCATCTTCAATAGAGATAATTGGATATTGGTTAACAAGACCTGCTAAATAATCAGAAAATTGATTACTTGAGAATGCTTTGTTGCCTTCACCTGCAAGTACATATTGACCATTTTTGTAAAATTCTGAAGATGCACAATCAAGTGCAAGCATAATGTCAGAACCAGCTTTGTAACCCGTTTGACCAATTGCTTCAAGAATAACCGTAATTGCTTCTTCATTTGAGCGTAAATTTGGTGCAAAACCACCTTCATCGCCAACAGCCGTATTTAAACCTTTTTTGTTTAATACTGATTTTAAAGAATGGAAAATTTCTGCACCAGCACGTAATGCTTCAGAGAATGAATTAAAGCCCACTGGCTCAATCATAAACTCTTGAATATCGACATTATTATCTGCATGTGAACCACCATTAATGATGTTCATCATTGGCACAGGCATTGTCAAAATAGATTGTCCACGTAAATCAGCGATATACTGGAACAATGGAATTTTCTTTTCATCCGCTGCTGCACGAGCAACTGCTAAAGATACTGCTAAAGTTGCGTTTGCACCTAACTTTTCTTTGTTTTCAGTACCATCTAAAGCAATCATCGTGTTATCGATATCTTTTTGCTCAAATACTGATTTACCCACCAAAGCATCGCGAATTAAGGTATTAACATTGTTAACCGCAGTTTTAACCCCTTTTCCTAAGTAACGTGCTTTATCTCCATCACGAAGTTCTAAAGCTTCACGAGAACCTGTTGAAGCACCAGATGGTGCACATGCACGACCCACAACACCAGATTCTAAGATTACGTCTGCTTCGATGGTTGGGTTACCACGAGAGTCCAAAATTTCACGTGCACGAATGTCAACGATTTGGCTCATGAATAATTCCTCAGTTGATTAATAACGAAATGCGTTTAATGGCATTAATGAGTCTCTAATTTTTTGAAACCTTTCACTAAGGTATCTAATTCTTTCAATTGAGCCAAAAATGGCTCCAATTGTGATAAACGTAATGCACAAGGGCCATCACATTTAGCTTTTTCAGGATCAGGATGTGCTTCTAAAAATAAACCCGCCAAGCCTGTTGCCATACCTGCTCGCGCAAGGGTTGTGATTTGCGCACGACGACCACCCGCTGAATCTGTACGACCTCCAGGGGTTTGCAATGCATGTGTCACATCAAAAAAGACTGGAACATTCATTTCCTTCATGATGTCAAACCCAAGCATATCAACAACCAAGTTGTTATAGCCGAAGGCTGAACCACGTTCACAAAGAATGAGTTTGTCATTTCCAGCATCTAAACACTTATGCAAAATGTGGCGCATTTCATGAGGTGCTAAAAATTGTGCTTTTTTAATATTAATAATGGCATCTGTTTTTGCCATTGCTTCAACTAAATCGGTTTGACGGCTTAAAAAAGCAGGCAGTTGAATGATATCTGCGACTTCGGCAACTGGTCCAGCTTGGTAAGGCTCATGCACATCTGTAATAATCGGCACATTAAAATGTTTTTTAATGTCAGCCAGCCATTCAAGTCCTTTTTCTAAGCCTGGACCACGAAATGAGTTTAAACTTGAACGATTTGCTTTATCAAAACTCGCTTTAAATACATAAGGAATATTTAAACGTGTACAAATATCGATATATGTTTCTGCAATTTCAAATGCAAGATCTTTAGATTCTAGTACATTCATGCCGCCGAATAGTACAAATGGCAAATGATTTGCCATTTGTATATCGCCTAAACGTACAATTTCCTGTGGTTTTAATTGTGACATTTAAACTTCCTAGTTTTGTCCTAATTATCCATTATTGCTTTTTCTGATACTGTTTTTTTGCAGCATCAATAAAACTTGCAAATAATGGATGGCCATCACGTGGTGAACTGGTAAATTCTGGATGGAATTGTACTGCAATAAACCACGGATGTGCAGGAATTTCAACAGTTTCTACTAAATGTTGCACAGGTGAATAGCCTGAAATCTTCATGCCTTTTTCTTCAAGTACAGGAATATAGCGATTATTCATCTCATAGCGATGGCGATGGCGTTCAATAATTTCATCTGAACCATATACTATTGCAGTTTTAGTGCCAGCAACTAACTCAGATTTTTGAGCACCTAGGCGCATTGTTCCGCCAAGATTAGAATCTGCATTACGTTGTTGAACTTCACCACGCTCATCTAACCACTCAGTAATTAAACCAATTAATGGTGATTTTGTCGAACGATTAAATTCCGTAGATGTCGCATCTGCAATGCCTGCAACATGACGCGCATATTCAATTACAGCCAATTGCATGCCTAAACAGATGCCTAAAAATGGCACACCATTTTCACGCGCAAAACGAATTGCTTGCATTTTTCCTTCAGTACCACGCTCACCAAAACCGCCTGGGACTAATACCGCATCTATATCTTTCAATACATCTGCAACGTCTTGTGATTCAAGCTCTTCAGCATTGACATAATCAATTTGAACTTTTACACGGTTTTGAATACCCGCATGTAAAAGTGCTTCATTGACAGATTTATAGGCATCAGGAAGCTCTACATATTTACCGACCATTGCAACACGCACTGTGTATTCAGGATTTAATAATGCTTCAACAACATTATCCCAATCGGTTAAATCTGCTTCTGGTAAATCATGATAACCAAAACGTTCACAAATTAAATCATCAACATTTTGTTCATAGAATGTACGTGGAATTTGATAAATTGATTTAGCATCTTTACATACAACGACTGCACGTGCTTCTACATTGGTAAATAATGCAATTTTACGTGTTGTATCTGCATCGACATCATATTCTGTGCGGCAAATTAAAATATCAGGTTGAATACCAATCGATAATAATTCTTTAACAGAATGTTGTGTTGGCTTAGTTTTTAATTCTTTTGCAGAATTAATATAAGGTAATAATGTCAAATGCATCAGCATCGTACGTTTATGACCTAACTCGACCATTAACTGACGTACAGATTCCATAAAAGGAAGTGATTCAATATCACCAACCGTACCGCCAATTTCAACAATTGCGACATCGTAACCTTCACCAGCACGAAGTACCCGCTCTTTAATGTTATCTGTAATGTGTGGAATAACTTGAACAGTTCCACCGAGATAATCACCACGGCGTTCTTTATTAAGGACATCTTGATAGACGCGACCAGAAGTAAAGTTATTTAACTTCGTCATCTTCGCACGGCGCAAGAAACGTTCATAATAACCCAAATCTAAGTCAGTTTCGGCACCATCCTCTGTGACAAAAACTTCACCATGTTGGAATGGACTCATTGTCCCTGGATCGACATTAATATATGGATCCATTTTGACCATGGTTACTTTTAAACCACGGGCTTCTAAAAGTGCAGCAACTGAAGCAGCTGAAATACCTTTACCTAGTGATGATACAACACCACCAGTAACGAAAATAAAATGGGTCATTGGGTTTCTCGTACAATCGAGCCTAATACGGCTTACAATGTTGTGTGATTTTACTTTACCTTGCACCCATAAAGCAAAGTCATTCCGCATCAATTCTCACAACATTTCACATTTGATTGTTTTTTAAACGAACATTCTTTCTTAGTTCACGCTTTTACAGCATTTTATTCATCTATTTTGCTGTTATAATAACTTTATCCTTTAATGACACTGTTTTGTGCAATTATGAATAAAAAACTTTTGATCTTAGGTGCTATTGCGACGGGTTTATTATTAACAGCATGCGTAAAAAAAGAATCACCGACTGAACACGAACCTGAACAAACTCAAGCGGTTTCTGAACCTACTGAATTTCATTCATTAGAAGCAACCCCATCTGAAGAAACAACACCAACACAAGTAGTTATAGAGACAACTGAAGTTCAAGTAGTTACACCTGAAATTCGCCATACTGAAACTCCAGCGGTGACTCAACCTGCAACTCAATATAATAATGTTGAATCTGTTACACCACCACCTTCAAAACCTATGCCTGTTGAAAATAAGCCTGTTGAAAACAAACCTGCTCAAATCCAACAACAACCTGCAAAAGCAAGCAATAACAATGCTCAATCCGAAGATGATGCCGTTGCGGCAGCCATTGCAGCTGCAACTCCAGCATTGAAAAATTAAATCAATATGTTTTGATTTAGGTTTCTGATAAAAGACCCAATCATCAATTGGGTTTTTTTCAATAAAAAGAACACTGTTTTATAAATCGTCTTGTAATTTTTCTGCTAAATAATCAATAAGCACTCTAATTCTTTTAGGAATTTGATTCTGCTGATAATAGACAGCATGTATTTTTTGTTGTTGTATTTCAATATGCTCTTCCAATAATGCAACAAACCGTCCTTCTTTCAAATCATCTCCAACCATAAACCGTGATAAACAGGCAATACCTGCTCCTTGCAATGCAAGTTGGCGTACCGTTTCACCATTCGAAGATTTAATTTTTGCCTCTATGGTGAATGGTTTATTATTAATTTGAATTGGCCAATTATTTAAATGGGTAGGTTGGCTAAACCCAAGCAAAGTATGTGTCATTAAATCAACAGGATGTTTCGGAATACCTGCTTGAGCTAAATAGTTTGCAGTTGCCACAATATATAATCGACTGGTACATAATAATTTAGCATGCAAACTCGAATCTCTTAATTCACCAAAACGAATTGCAACATCTGTTTTATGTTCCAATAAATCAATAATCTGTTCGTGATTCGTTAACTCAATCTGAATATTCGGATATTTTTTCGTAAATTCTGCAACCAAGGGCACAATGACATGTAAAATAAAAGGCGTTGCAGAATCAATACGAATAAGTCCACTCATTTCTGCATTCGATCTTTGTAAAGATTCTTCTGCCTCTGACAAGTCTGATAAAATTTTTCGTGCTTTTTCTAAAAACTGTTGTCCTTCATAGGTCAATTTCAGCTTTCGTGTCGTGCGTTCCAACAATGTCACATTCAACTTATTTTCAAGCCGTTGTAAAGCACGACTAATGCCCGAAGTCGTTTGATCTAATTGCTGTGCAGCTGCCATAATTGAACCGCTATCAACAATAGTAACAAAGGCACTTAATTCTTCAATCGTAGATTTCATAGATTTATTTATTGATTTTTAGTCAATAATATTTTGCAAACTAACGACTATTTAATCAAGAGAACTTTCTGCAAAATAGCGCCCATACATTTACTGAAACATGAAAATCTTATGATTATTCCACAATTTGGTCTAGGAACTTTTCGCTTAACAGGTGAAACAGTGATTCAATCTGTTCAAACTGCACTTGAAGTCGGCTACCGCACAATAGACACTGCACAAATTTATGGAAATGAAGCTGAAATTGGTCAAGCGATTGCTCAAAGTGGTGTTGCTCGATCAGAACTATTTTTAACCACTAAAATTTGGACGGTACATTATGATGCTGAAAAACTGATAGGAAGTTTGAAAGAAAGTTTACAAAAACTACGCACTGATCATGTGAATTTAACACTCATACACTGGCCTGCACCAAAACTAGGTGTGCAAATTCCTGAGTTAATGCAAACATTACTTGAGGCGAAGCAGCTCGGCTTAACTGAATATATTGGAATTTCAAACTTTAATATTGAACTCACCCAACAGGCCATTGAGAGTGTTGGTCAAGTTAATATTGCGACAAATCAAATTGAACTTAGTCCTTATTTACAAAATCAAAAATTAGCTCGTTTTCTCCAACAGCAAAATATTGATGTTACCTCTTATATGACGCTTGCCTATGGCAAAGTGCTCAAAGATCCCGTTCTCCATAATATTGCCTTAGAACACCAAGTGACCCCTGCTCAAATTGCTTTAGCATGGGCATTACAAAAAGGCTATGCTGTCATTCCATCGTCTACACAACGTGAACATCTTATTGCAAACTTACAAGCCCAAGATATTCAATTAACAGAACTGGAAATGCAAGCAATCGCCTCACTTGATCGCAATGGCAGAGAGGTTAATCCAGATGAACTTGCACCAGAGTGGGATTAATTCATGAAATTTAACTTCCCATTACTTGCATTAGCAATTGGTGCTTTTGCCATTGGCACAACAGAGTTTTCGCCCATGGGTTTTCTTCCAGAAATTGCTCATGATCTTTCTGTATCTATTCCACAAGCAGGACTATTAATTAGTGCCTATGCCATTGGTGTGATGATTGGTGCACCACTCATGACATTATGGTTATCACGTTTTCCCAAACGTACAGCCTTAATCTTATTAATGGCAATTTTTACCATTGGCAATATCTGTGCAACATTTGCGCCTGATTATATGAGCCTAATGGGTGCTCGTTTAATTACCAGTTTAAATCATGGTGCGTTTTTTGGTTTAGGTTCCATCGTTGCAGCCAGTGTTGTTCCTAAAGACAAACAAGCCAGTGCTGTTGCCATGATGTTCATGGGACTAACTATTGCAAATATTGGTGGTGTACCTCTTGCAACATGGGTGGGTCAAAATATTGGATGGCGCATGTCTTTTGCAACGATTTCTATTTTAGGCATTATTACAATGTTCTTTTTATGGAAAGCCTTACCTCAAAATGACCGTGCAACCAAACCAAATGTTCGCAAAGAACTAAAAGTATTAACCCGAGCGCCTGTTGTGCTCGCTTTGTTAACCACCGTAATGAGTGCGGGTGCAATGTTTGCTTTATATACGTATATTGCACCTAGTCTAAAAGACTTCGCGAACACCTCACCACAAGTCATTACTTTTATGTTAGTTCTGATTGGCATCGGGTTTTCAATTGGAAATCATTTAGGCGGAAAATTTGCAGATATTTCATTAGAAAAAACCCTGATTGGTTTTTTAACACTCTTGATGATTATCATGTTACTTTTCCCATTACTTGCTCAAACTCTTTTAGGTGCTTCAATCGCATTAGTAATCTGGGGTGCACTGGCCTTTGCTGTTGTACCACCGCTACAAATGCGAGTGATGTCTGTGGCTTATGACGCTCCTGGTCTTGCATCATCTGTTAATATTGGTGCATTTAACCTCGGAAATGCATTAGGTGCTTTTGCTGGTGCAATGGTTTTAAACTTAGGGTTTAGCTATCGTGTTGTCTCATTTACAGGTGCAGGTTTAAGTTTCATTGCACTCTTGTTAGTTTTGATACAAATGAAACTTACACCACTCAAAGCACATGAAAATCATTGCTAAAAAACCTAATATTTCAATTGTTCTATGTTAAAAAGCCTGTATCTTACAGGCTTTTTAACGATTAAAAATTTTATACGACTTTTCAATTACGCTGTATTTTAAAAAAATCTGCAATTAATTGATTCGCCCAAGATTTAGTATTAAATGTTCCTTCGTAAAAGCCGCAATGACTTCCTTTTTTTGTTGTAATTACAGCAATATTACTCTTTTGCTGTAATGCATCTTTATAAGGCTCAAAATTTTTAATATGACACACGGGATCATCTTCTGCATTCAAAATTAATAGTGGAACATGAATATTATCTAACACATAAATTGGATTCGTTGCTTTACTATAGCTTTCATAATCATGAAAACCCGCCATTCGATAATAAACTTTCTCAAACTCGGCTAAATTCTTCGCACGTGTTACCACCTTTATTGTTTCTTCTTCTCGCCATGCTTTTGAGTAAGGTTCAATAAATCTTTGACATAATTTCTTGACCATAATCTTACTATAAAAAGGATGAACATTCTTAAAGCCTGTTTCGGTATTATATCCAGGGCACAAAGCAAAAGCTGCTTTAATCGGTGTGTTTTTTCCAACATCTCCTAAATATCTAACCAAAAGCCCTGTTCCAGCCGAAGACCCAACGGCATATAAGTCTGATTCAGGAAACCTTTGTTGAATATGTGCAAGTTGTTCTTTTAAATCATCTGGTGAGCCAAAGAGATTAATCTTAGGCACAGTCATCGGTAAATTGGCATGACCACGGCGAACACATAAAGCTATGCGCCAACCTGTATATTGATGAAGATCATGTACCATTTCAACCATACTTTCAGGAGAACCTGTCAATGTATGTAAAATCACGATTGTTGGCGTATTCTCAGGTAAATCCAAGCCAACCCAAGCGATAGCAGTCACGCCACCATCACTCATGGTTAACTGTTCAATGACATCATATTCAATTTGATGATTTTTTTTCTTCACAACATCAAAATAAAAAATATGCAAGTGAGAATTTGCTAACCACGGTGTAGGCTTATACTTTCGCTTTAATTGAGGTAAAGAATTAAATAACTCATCAAAGAAGCCATGCTGTTTAAAATATAATTTGGGTTCTTCAGCACCAATAGCACGGTCTAACCATTGATCTGTAAACTGATGAACCTTAGCCACAATTTTTTTCATAAGCATGATCCTATATTCAGTTAAAATAATTTTAGAGCTAAGCGAAATACCATGTTGACCAAATCGACCATTAACTGCCCGAATATTGTTTAATCCGCTCCCCCATCTGTAGCGCAAGTGCTTCTAAACCATTTTTAGGCCTAATCATGACTTCTATTTCTTGTATTTTTCCATCTTCATTAAATTGAATCATATCGATTCCTTTTAATTCTTTTTCGTGAATATTCGCTGAAAATTCTAAAACAATATGTTGTCTATCTTCTGTATAGAATTCACGGTGATAACGAAAATTCTCAAAGACCTGAATAACATTCGTTAAAATAAAAGTTACAACCGATTTACCCACATAAGGCGTAATTGCAACAGGCGAGCGAAAAACAACATCATCCGCCAGTAACTCTTGCAAGAGACTCATATCTCTTTGCGCCAACATAAGATGCCATTTATTTAGTGATTGTTGATTTTTGTGCATTATATTTTCCCCAGATATTAAAAAAGGAAGTGCTTAACACTTCCATAATGATGTCTTAAATGATTGCGGCAAGTTCTGCACCTTGGCGAATTGCACGTTTTGCATCTAACTCACCAGCTTCTTTTGCTCCACCAATTAAATGAACATTTACACCATTTTCATTCAGCTGTTCATACATAGCTGTAAATGGTTCTTGACCTGCGCAAATAACAATATGGTCAACATCTAAGCATTGTTCTTGACCATTAAGCACAATATGTAATCCTTGATCATCAATTTTTTCATACTCTACGCCCGCTAACATTTTCACTTTACGATGTTTTAAGCCAGCCCGATGTATCCATCCCGTCGTTTTACCCAATCCCACACCAACTGAAGTTGATTTACGTTGTAATAAATAAATTTCACGTGCAGATGACTCCAATTTAACTGCTTTTAGTCCGCCTGCATTTGTATATGCCTGATCAATTCCCCATTCATCATAAAATTTTTCTGGATTTAAACTTGCACTTTCACCAACTTGAGATAAAAACTCAGCTGTATCAAAACCAATTCCACCTGCACCAATAATGGCTACACGTTGACCAACAGATTTTTTTAATTTTAAAACATCAAGATATGAAAGAACTTTAGGATGGTTGATCCCGTCTATTGCTAAATTTCGTGGCGTAACACCTGTTGCAATCACGACCTCATCAAAGGAAGCTTGAATTAAATCATCATACGTTGCTGGTTGATTTAACATTAATTTAATATTCGGTAATAATTCAACTTTACGTTTAAAATAACGTAATGTTTCATAGAACTCTTCTTTCCCTGGAACTGTTTTTGCAATATTAAATTGCCCACCAATTTCATTTGAAGTTTCATAAACAGTAATCTGATGCCCTCGTTCGGCGGCATGAATCGCAAAACTTAACCCTGCCGGTCCTGCACCAACAACTGCAATATTTTTAGATTGCACAGCTTCTTTAAAAATCAATTCTGTTTCATAACTTGCACGAGGATTGACTAAACATGTTGCAATTTTATGAGCAAAAATATGATCTAAACAGGCTTGGTTACACGCAATACACGTATTAATTTCATCACTTCGTCCTTGTTCTGCTTTTAATACAAATTCAGGGTCAGCTAACATTGGACGTGCCATTGAAATCATATCCGCTTGACCTGAAGCCAATACGTATTCTGCCATTTCAGGGGTATTGATTCGATTCGACGTAATTAATGGAACTTTGACCTCACCTTTGAGTTTTTGAGTCACCCATGTAAATGCAGCACGTGGCACTTTAGTCGCAATGGTTGGTATTCTTGCCTCATGCCAACCAATTCCAGTATTAATAATCGTTGCACCAGCTTTTTCAACTGCTTTAGCCAATTGAATGACTTCTTCTAATGTCGAAGCACCTTCAACTAAATCCAGCATGGAAAGTCGATAAATAATAATAAAATTTTCCCCCACTTCTTCGCGAGTTCTTCTAATAATTTCTAGTGGAAATCGAATTCTATTTTCATAACTTCCACCCCATTCATCATCCCGATGATTGGTACGTTCTGCAATAAACTCATTAATTAAGTAGCCTTCTGACCCCATAATTTCTATGCCATCATATCCTGCATACTGTGCAAGTTTGGCCGTATTTACAAAATCTGCAATTGTTTGATGAACTTCAGCAGCACTTAATGCATGTGGTTTAACTGGATTTATCGGTGCTTGTATTGCAGAAGGTGCAACATTTTTTGCCTGATATGAGTATCGACCTGTATGCAAAATTTGTAATGCTATTTTACCACCCGCATCATGTACAGCCTGTGTGACAATCTTATGCTGTTCCGCCTCAGCTCTTGTTTCTAACTTTGCGCCACCAGCAAGCGTTAAGCCATGGTCATTTGGAGAAATACCACCTGTGACAATTAATGCAACCCCACCTTTTGCTCTTTCTGCATAAAATGCAGCCATGCGCTCAAATCCGTTTGGCGCTTCTTCTAACCCAATATGCATAGACCCCATCAATACACGATTTTTTAATGTAGTAAATCCTAAATCTAACGGCGCGAGTAAATTTGAATAATTAGACATAATCCCTCTCTTGCTTGCTGAATGCTGGCATTGATATATTTATGCAACTTGTTGCATAACTTATATTCTAGATTTGCTTTTTATGCAACATCTTGCATAATAATCTCAACTTTTTATTTATCTTTATTTATGTCCTTAACTCATGTTTTATTAACAAGCCTAATTGAAAAACCAAGCAATGGTATTGAATTGGCTCGTCGTTTCGATCGCTCAATGGGCTTTTTTTGGGGGGCAACCCATCAACAAATTTATCGTGAACTGAGTTTAATGCAGCAAAAAGGATGGATTTCAACTCTCATAGAACCGAATCAACAAAGTAGAAAAAAAACATATCAGGTTGAACAATTAGGTCGCACAGAACTGGCAAATTGGATGTTAAAAAATAGCGAACCCGCACAATTGCGAGAAGAATTGATGGTTCGATTACGTGCTGAAGCACAATTGGGAGGTAATACAATTTTACCAGAGTTGGAAAATCATTTATGCATACATCAAGAAAAATTAGCGACGTATCAAACTATTTTTGCAAAAGATTTTTCAGAATCTTGCTCAAATGATCGTACACTTTATATTCATAAAATGATTTTACAACTTGGCATAAAAAATGAACTAAATTGGATTGAATGGCTTGAAGAGCTCATCCCTCACCTTAAAAACTTTAGTTCATAATTTACATAAACAGGTAGAAAAAAATTACTTTTGAACAAATTCTTTTTTATAAACTTCACGCGACATCTCTGCAAATTCTACACACAATTGAATTTGCAAACCTGTTGCAACATAAGCATCAAAGGATTTCAAAAAATCAAATAATTTAGACGTCATCAGATTTTTTTGCTCTTCTGTACGTCCACTTAGCCCTTGTAAACGAACAAAAATAAATCCTTGATTATTATCTTCACTCAGACCAATTAAATAATCTTCAACTGCTTTAATGCGAGACTTAATATCATATTCATGACCAACCAAGCCTGTATCAAACAAAGCATGGTTGAGTCCACGTAATAAAGCTTTACGATCTAACGCTTTAATATTGTCAGAATAGTCAACAAACATTTGTGGCATCTTACTTTCCTATATGATTCCCTAAGCACTACTCAATAAAAAGGAGTGCTAAACGTACTTGGTCATAGCCCATCTTTGGGCTGGTTAATTCAACAATGGGCCGCAATTTTATTGAACCATCATCATTAAAATGTTGTGCCTCTTGGCGCTTACTTAAGCGTTTATAAATTTTACGAATTTGTTCTACAACGTCCTCACCAGGACTTGCAACTGAAATATCTAATGCTTGTTCTTTATGCAATCGACCTAAATGATTGATAATAGTAGCAGGTGTTAAACCACGCTCATGTGCAATATCTTGAATTTCATAGCCTGACTCAAATAATGCGCGTGTTTCATCCAAAGTTGCTGTCGCAAAATTAGCTTTATTACCACTTTTCGTCATCTTTTTTTCATTTCGTTCAATTTCTGCTTCATTTAACGTGCCACCACAATGACGAATAAATGCTTTGTGTTGTACTGTTAAATCGATCGTCTCAAATTTACTTTCTGCTTCATTTGATAATTCTTGAAAACGACAGTCGGCTTTAATGGCTAAGTGATCGAGTTCTAAAGCTTGCTCATTAAAACCCAATAACCGTAAACCGTTTAAACTTTTTAATCGAGATAGAGCAACATAACCTTGTCCTTTTTCAAAGGTATGACTCAAATTAATTTCTGCTGCTTCTAAAGTCATTCCTTGCGACTTATGAATCGTGATTGCCCAAGCCAATCTCAATGGAATTTGCTGAAAGCTTGCAATGGTTTTACCTGCTTCGTTATCCACAGACCAAATTTCAGGCTCTACCACCAATGTTGTACCATCCGTTAACTTAACTTTAGGTAAACAACCATATTCATCATCTTCTTCAAAACCAATTACTTCACCCAAACTACCGTTAATATAGCCCATATCAAAATTATTACGGACAAACATCACTTTAGCATTTTTCTTTAAAACCAGTGTTTCTGGTGCTCTTACTGAAGATTTTAACGTTTCAATAAGCTTATCATTACCATCACATTGAGCATCAAATTGACGTATGTCTTGGTCAATTTCATTGAGATGCTTTAAGTTAATCGTATCAACATCCATATTATGTGTATATAAACGTGTAAATGTTTCACCAATATCTTGATGGCGCGTTTGCTTTAATGCTTTGATATGCTCATGATCTATCGATTGGCGACGAATTGCGTTTAATATATCATTTAAATAATCATTTTCTTGACGATGCTGCTCTGTCAAATAACATACTCTAAATTTTGCCTCAACCCACGCTTCAGACATAAAACAAAATTTATCCCGATTACGCTCATCATTTTTTCCAACAGGAGGTAACTGAAAAAAATCACCAGCAACAATAACCTGGATACCGCCAAAAGCGTCATCGCTTTCTTTAAAATACTTTAAAACCTTATTCACCAAATTCAACTGTTTAGCATGAAGCATTGAAATTTCATCAATAATCAATACTTGTGCATTTTCTAAATGTTCTTTTAGATATTTTCGTTCCTTCATACGCTTCAAATCATCTTCTGAAAGCGCATCTTTAATACCAATGCCCGCCCAAGTATGAATCGTCATACCATTCATATGCGTTGCGGCAATACCCGTCGAAGCTGTTATTGCCACAGGTACTTTTCGTGCTTTCAAATAATTAATATATTGATTTAATGTGTATGTTTTTCCCGCACCCGCAGAGCCTGTTAAAAATACATTTTCGCCTGCTTTGAGTAACTTAAGTGCAGTTTCCTGTTTCATACGACCTATACCATTAAAGAACCGCTATAGCCTACAGCTTTTTATCGAAAAAGTTAAGTTTAATGGCGAATGCACTATTATTTTCGAAATAAAGAATTTGGTTTAAAATTAATGCATGCTTAGGCTATTTTGAGTATTCACTGAATTTCATCATTTTTTTAATCATATTAAATCAATGATTTCATATCATTACACTCAATCCTTTAATCAATATACGATATTTACACTTTTCCATTGTTAATTCTCCCCTCTTTTTTGCTACAACTACACTATACAAGGATGTTTAACGATAGGAATTCTAATGACAATTTACACAACGTATCAGCCCGATATTTTAGGATTAACATATCAATTTACAGAATTACGGTTTCCAAATGATTATGAAGGTAAAGTGATTGCAACACTCATTCGGAAACAAGCCCCGCAAAAAACAAAAAAAGCCGTACTTTATATTCATGGTTTTATTGATTATTTTTTTCAAACAGAAATGGCTGAACAATTCAACCAATTTGGTTTTGATTTCTATGCTCTCGATTTACGTAAATATGGTCGATCTCATTTAAAGCATCAAAAATTTTATAATGTTAGGAATTTATCTGAATATGATGCAGAAATTATACAAGCACTACAAATAATTGAAAATGAAGGACATGATACCGTTGTCTTAGCGGGCCATTCAACAGGTGGACTAATTAGCACTTTATTTGTCAATCAACATTTAAATCATCCTCTACTTAAGGCATTGTGGCTCAATAGTCCATTTTTCGATTTTAATTTATCACCTTTAGAAAAAAAATATGCGCTGCGCTTATTAAGCCAATTAGGTGAAAAATTTCCTACAATCAACTTTCCCAATCGCGTGAATTCTTGGTATGTGCCTAGCCTTCATAAAATATATTACGGTGAATGGAACTTTAATTTAGAATGGAAGAAAAAAGAGGTTCCCACTGTACCTCTTGGTTTTATTCACGCCATTTACCAAGCACATCAAGTGATTCATCAAGGACCTTATCTAAATATTCCTACCTTAATCATGTATTCCAGCCAATCAAGCTCACCCAAACATTGGAATGAAAGTGCGCAAAATAGTGATATTATTCTCAATATTAAAGATATAAAAAAATATGGCCATCGTTTAAAGGGGCCCATCACATTATGTGAAATTAAAAATGGAATACATGATTTAGTCTTATCTGCACCAGAAACTAGAAAAACTGTATATAACGAGCTTTTTCAATGGCTGAAACTACAACATTTGATTTAAAACTACAGATCATCTCTTTAGCCTAATAAGGCTAAACCATTAATCTTTGAACAAAAATCTTTTCCTATTGACTCATAACTTTTGATATTTAAGTAAATTTTGATGTGCTAAATGATGTTGTGGAATAAGCTCCATGAGTCGTTCTACAGCATCCACTGCATCAGGTGAGTGAGACAAATGTTGTAATAAGATATCACTATTATTTGAATTAAAGATCGCTTCGCTTAAACGAGACTCCAAACAATCACGCCAGGCACATAAAAAAGGACTTTCAGTTTTGACCAAAAAAACGCCTCGGCACAGCTTTAGAGCAGTTTCAATGTACCCTGCATCTAAGGCTTTCTCCACCTGCATAAAATCTGCATCTATATCAATTTGAAATTTATAAGGTCTTGAGGTGAGATGCAGTCCAAAAATATCTTTTAATTGAGACATTTCGGCTTTCAATGTTCCCATACTCACAGGGCGATCACCATATAAGGCCTGATGTAAGTTTTCTAAATTAACCCCTTGAGGGCACAATGCCAAAATACAGACAATTTCTATTTGACGAGGTGTGAGTTCAACAACTCTTCCATTGAGTAAAACTTGCGGTGTATTAAAGGTTCGAAGATGTAAATATTGTCGATGACTTTCCAATAAACTATTTTGTAAAATAGATGCACAGCGTTCTACAGCGAGCAGTCCTAAACTATTATGATTTTTCCATGTTGTTGATAAATCAATGACACCCAAGATTTGTTTTGAAAACGGATCAATGATTGGTGCGGCATAGCATACCCAATCTTGAATAGATTCAAGATAATGTTCATTAGAAAATACGCAGGTCGATTTTTGCGTTTTTAAGGTCAATGCCAAAGCATTCGTACCGACTGTATTTTCACTCCATTGTCCACCTTCAATAAAGTTTGCATTTTCAGCAGCACTTTGCATTTTCTTACTAGATGCAGTCCATAAAATTGTACTTCCCATATCACCAACTGCAACAACCATTGAAGATTGTGCTGCGATATGCCCCAATTCGTCTTGACATAAAACAAGTGCTTTTGCTAACAAATTAGATTGACCTTTATCTATTTTAACTAAAGGCGCACATGTTCTTTCAACTGGAATATTTGCCGAACTTGATCTTTCCCAAGAACTTACAATACTTTGACTAATTTGATATGCATGATGTGCAGAACGGCTACTCCCCTCACGTAATCGTTCAATTTTTTGACGAATTTTAATTAAATTTCGATGTCCTATCATGGTTTTAATCCTGCTTTTTACAGTCAGCCATATGAAATTTACATTCAATTTTTGTCGTTATTTTTAGCTCTGAATGCGTTATAGTCAGAGTAACTTACCCTATTTTTCATCTAATTGTCCAATTAAATTATAATATTTCATCATTAATTTCCACTCAACTTACTCAATTTGAGTGTCTATATTTTTCAATGATTCACTGACCAACCTTTTTCCAACCTTATCTCTACTAAGCTCATTTATACAAAGGAAAAATTAATTTAGAGGGAAGTATCATGCGTTACGCAGATCCAAATACAGATGGTGCAAAAGTTCATTTTAAAAAACAATATGAAAACTTTATTGGTGGCAAATGGGTCGCGCCCGTAAAAGGCGAATATTTTGATAATCTCTCTCCAGTCAATGGTGAGGTCTTTACTCGTGTACCTCGCTCAACTGTAGAAGATATTGAACTTGCGCTTGATGCAGCACATGCCGCAAAAGCGCAGTGGAATACATCATCACCAACGATTCGTTCAAATATTCTCCTTAAAATTGCAGATCGTTTAGAAGAAAATCTTGAATTACTCGCTGTTGCAGAAACATGGGAAAATGGTAAACCAATTCGTGAAACCTTAGCTGCAGATATTCCATTATGTATTGACCATTTCCGCTATTTTGCAGGCTGTATTCGTAGTCAAGAAGGTGGTATTTCTGAAATTGACAAAGACACCATTGCTTATCATTTTCACGAACCTTTAGGTGTTGTCGGACAAATCATTCCTTGGAATTTTCCAATTTTAATGGCTGCTTGGAAATTAGCACCAGCACTTGCAGCAGGAAACTGTATTGTCCTTAAACCTGCAGAACAAACTCCTACAAGTATTTTGGTATTGGCTGAATTAATTCAAGATATACTACCGCCTGGTGTTTTGAATATTGTCAATGGCTACGGTATAGAAGTTGGACGTCCTCTAGCAACAAATCCGCGTATTGCTAAAATTGCCTTTACTGGCTCAACAGCAGTTGGTCAGCAAATTATGCAATATGCGACTGAAAATATCATTCCTGTCACTTTAGAGTTAGGCGGTAAATCGCCTAATATTTTCTTTGAAGATATCTTAGATCAAAATGATGAGTTTGTAGATAAAGCACTCGAAGGTTTTGCAATGTTTGCACTAAACCAAGGTGAAGTTTGCACATGCCCATCTCGTGCTTTAATTCAAGAAAGTATTGCAGATCGCTTCTTGGAAAAAGCTGTAGAACGTGTTAAACGAATTAAAACAGGTCATCCACTCGATACAACCACAATGATTGGTGCTCAGGCATCGCAAGAGCAACAAGATAAAATTCTTGGCTGTATTGCAACAGGTCGTGCTGAAGGTGCTCAAATCCTTACAGGTGGTGGTGAACGCCATGAAGTTGGTACAGGTTTCTATATTGAACCGACTATTTTTAAAGGAAATAACAACATGAAAATTTTCCAAGAGGAAATTTTCGGACCTGTTTTATCTGTAACAACCTTTAAAGACTTTGATGATGCCATCAAAATTGCCAATGACACTATTTATGGTTTAGGCGCTGGTGTTTGGTCACGCTCTGCACATACTTCATATCGTGCTGGTCGTGCTATTCAAGCTGGTCGTGTCTGGACAAATTGTTATCATATTTATCCTGCACATGCTGCATTTGGTGGATATAAAAAGTCTGGTATTGGTCGTGAAAACCATAAAATGATGTTAGATCATTACCAACAAACTAAAAACTTACTGGTGAGCTATTCAACACAACCTGCAGGTTTCTTTTAATCCAATCTAACCCATAAAATAATGAAGCAGAGATCCGTTTATCTGATCTCTGCTTTAATTAAGATTTGCTAGTTATTTTAGCTAAACTTTTATGCTCAATAAAACGCACAATCTACTTTAAATAAATTGAATTTATTTTCTATCCCCTAAAGCAAGCCCTTCTCTACGCGGATCTACGCCTGCGACATATTTAGCATTCAACTGATGCTGTGCATTCTTCATAATGGTTGCAACACCACTGGTTTGAGCACCAAAATTAATGATATGCCCTTTAGATTCTAAATTTTGAATCAATCCAGTTAAATTTAATGTTGTATTTGAGCTATCAATATTGGTCATAACACTATTCGTTGCACCAAAATTCATCATGGCTGTGGCCTGCTGAGCATCTAAGTTCCAGTCCATCATGCCAATTAAGGTTTTGACAACAAATTGAATAATTGTTCCACCACCTGGTGAGCCAGTCGCAGCAAAGAAATCTCCTGCTTTTGTACCGTTAAATACAATTGTTGGTGCCATTGTACTTCTTGGTCGTTTATTGGGTTGTATACGATTTGCAATGGCTAAACCAGTACTATCTACTGGTTGAGCTGAAAAGTCAGTCAATTGATTTGACAGCAAAAAACCATCAACCATGTGAAAAGATCCCATACTAGACTCAACAGTAGAAGTAACAGAAGCAATATTTCCATATGCATCTACAATGGTAAATTGGGTTGTTCCAAATTCAACTGTTTTATCTTTTCCAGCACTTATATTAAAATTCCCTGCCTGTGCAACGCCCATACTTTTATTAGTTTGTATCAGTGCTGCTCGTTGTTTCAAATAGTCTTTATTTATTAAACTTGGAATACCATTTGCTGGCAAAGCTACAAAATCTGTATCTGCAACATATTTATCTCGATCAGCATAAGCCAAACGTTCCGCTTCAGAAATTAAATGTACCGCTGCAGCTTGTGGAATCCCTCCATTATTTTCCATTTGTTGTGGCTTTAATGTAGCCAAGTCAAAATTTTCTAAAATACCCAAAGTCTGCGCCACTGCAACTCCTCCAGAAGATGGTGGTGGCATCGTACAGACATAGTATTGATTGCGATATGTTGTACATACTGGTTCTCTTTTAATCGCTTTATAATTTTGTAAGTCTTGTACGGTCATTAAACTTGGTGTCATCGGGGTTCTTGCTTCATCATCCCCCACGGTTTGCCCTGCTTTCTTGACAATATTATTTGCCATTTCACCAGAATACATTGCCTGAACACCTTGCTGTGCAATTTTCTGAATACTTGCGGCATACGCTGCATTTTTTAATGTTTCACCCACTTGATATGCTGTGCCATCTGCTTTAAAAAATGTCTGTGTGGCTTCTTTATCTAATTTTAAAAATGGAGCACTGCCTTGAATTGCATCAGCCAACCGCCCAGGAACTTTAAATCCATTAGATGCCAACGAAATACTTTCTTTAAATAATTGATTCCAAGCTAATTTCCCATATTCTTTATGCGCAAGATCAAACATTTTCATTACTCCTGGCACACCAATAGAACGACCACTACGTCGTGCATTAGGCGCAGGCTCAACTGAATTTATATCAGCTTGATTTTGTCGAATTAGATAATACTCTGTTGCAGCTGCTGGTGCAGTTTCACGACCATCATATGCCGTTACTTTTTTTGTTTTAGCATCGTAGTACACCATAAATGCACTCCCCGCAATCGTACTTGATTGCGGTTCAACCAAACCTAGAACGGCCTGTACAGCAATTGCTGCATCTACAGCTGAACCACCAGCTTTTAATACATCACATCCTGCTTTCGTTGCTAAAGGTGTATTAGCAACCACCATATATTTATCTGAGTATTGTGCTTTTATTCCTGTCCTATAACCAGAAGCAGGTTCTGGAAATGCAGGATCACCTTGCTGATCTGAACCAACCACCACATTTGAACCATTACTCGTTTGTGCTGTACAACTATATGGATTGTTATCGACTTCAAGCTGAGAAGATACTTTTATACCACCTCGATTAGATTGATCATTACATCCATTTAAGACAAATAGACTTGCCACCGATACCATGACAATATATTTTTTATTTTCCATGATTGACTCCACGATTTCTTTTATTATTTTCAATACCATCCTTGTTTTGATTTAATAAAGCATATATAAAATCACATTATTAAAAATAAACAATAAATAGATAACATACTATTGAATAAATATAAAATAGAAAAGTAAAAACCAGTACAATCATTACAAATTATAGAGATCTTTTCATCATGCATAACGCAATAAATTTACCCGATACGATATATGCTGTACAACATTCAGCTTTTGAAGATTTAGGTACTTTAGAAGATACTTTTTATCAGCTGGGTTTTCGTGTTCGTTATTTTGAAGCCGGTGTAGATGATTTAACTCAAGCCTACCAACACAATGGATTAACCATTATTTTAGGTGGACCGATCGGTGTTTATGAAACACATGATTATCCATTCCTACAAAATGAAATAGACTTACTTAAAGTACGTTTAAAAAATAATCTGCCAACTTTAGGAATTTGTTTAGGGGCACAACTGATTGCACATGCCCTAGGTGCTCAAGTTTATACCGGTCATGCAAAAGAAATTGGTTGGTCTGCACTTAAAATTCTACCGACGGAAAATAATCTACTATCAACATTAACTGATATTTCTGTATTACACTGGCATGGTGATACTTTTCATTTACCAGAAAATGCCACTTTACTGGCAAGCTCCTACGTTTACCCCAATCAAGCTTTTCACGTTGGAAAAAATATTCTAGCTTTACAGTTTCATCTGGAAGTCGAAACACAACGTATGGAAAAGTGGTTAATTGGACATACTGTTGAATTGCGTCAGGCTGAGATAGATATTCCAAAATTACGTGCCGAAAATTTAGAATATGCACCAATACTGGCGTCTTCTGCGCAACGTCTTATTCAAAACTTTATGTATCAATTAGAAATTTAAATTCATAAAAAAGACATCATTAAATGAATGATGTCTTTTTAAATAAACCCTATATTTCAGTTAATGCTATTTCGCAGGTTTAAAACTATCCTTTAAATCCAAAATACGATTAAACACGAGTTTTTCTGGTGAATGATCATACTGATCTGCAACAAAATATCCTTCACGTTCAAACTGAAAACGATCCTCAGGTTTTGCAGATGCAAGTGCAGGCTCAACAATTGCTTGCACAATTTTAAGAGATTCTGGATTTAAATTATCAAGAAAATCTTCCCCAACTTCAGGGTCAGATTCTGTAAATAAACGATCATATATACGAACTTCAGCAGGTACACCACTAACAGCAGAAACCCAATGGATCACACCTTTCACTTTACGCCCTTCAGGGTTTTTTCCTAAAGTATCAGGATCAATTGAGCACTTTAATTCAATGATTTCACCTTGAGCATCTTTAATAATTTCATCGCATTTAATCACATAAGCATGACGTAAACGAACTTCTCCATCTACGGTCAAACGCTTAAATCCTTTTGGTGGAATTTCTTCAAAATCCTTACGATCAATATATATTTCAGATGTTAATGGAATTACACGCTCTCCCATATCAACATTTGGGTGACGTGCATGAGTTAAATCAAGTGCTTCAGGTAAATTCGTCAGCGTGACTTTAAGCGGATTCAGTACTGCCATGCCACGTGATGCTGTATTTTCTAGAGACTGACGAATACAATATTCAAGCATTGCGACATCAACAATACCATCAGACTTAGACACACCGACGCGTTTACAGAAATCTCTTAAACCTTCTGGCGTGAATCCACGGCGACGCATGCCAACGACTGTAGGCATACGTGGATCATTCCATCCCTGAACAAAACCACCCTCAACCAAGCGACGAAGTTTACGCTTAGATGTAATGGTATAGTCAATATTTAAGCGACTAGATTCATACTGATGAGGAACTGAATTAGATTTAACTTTTTCAATAACCCAATCATAAAATGGACGATGATCTTGGAACTCTAAAGTACATAATGAATGTGTAATCCCTTCAATTGCATCTGACAATGGATGGGCATAATCATACATTGGGTACATTTTCCATTGATCACCTGTTTGATGATGCACTGAATGCAATACACGATATAAAATTGGGTCACGCATATGCACATTCGGTGAAGCCATATCTATTTTCGCACGTAGTACAGCCTTGCCTTCGCCCAAACCGCCACTATTCATTGCTTCAAAATTTTTAAGATTCTCTTCAACTGAAGCTTCACGATACGGTGAATTTTTACCAAATTCCTTAAAATTACCACGATTCAGTTTAATTTCTTCAGGAGATTGCAAATCTACATAAGCATCACCTTGTTGAATTAATTGAATCGCCCATGCATGAAGTTGATCAAAATAGCTTGACGCATAACGAGGAGCGCCATCCCAGTTAAAACCAAGCCATTGAACATCATTGGCAATACCATCAACATATTCTTGTTCTTCTGCATCAGGGTTTGTATCATCAAAGCGCAGATTACATAAACCTTCAAATTCTTTTGCAATACCGAAGTTTAAACAAATAGCTTTAACGTGACCAATATGTAAATAACCATTTGGCTCTGGTGGGAATCGTGTAATCACTTTTTGAGTACGACCCGCAGCCAAATCATCTGTTATCACTTGGCGAATAAAGTCTAAGCCTGGTTGTTGTTCTTGCTGCACGGCGTCGACAGAGACATTATTATTGGTTGTCGGATGGTTTGGCAGGGATGAAACAACATCATTTGACTTCATAGTAGTAAAATCACTTTCAAATTAATATTTAGGACAATTAAAACGCATTTCTTCAATTTTAACAAAGAAAATAACGTTTTTACTTGCCTTGTAGTTTACAGTTTGCTTATTCTTCTCACAACCATAAAACCCATGGCTTTGATGTCCATGATCAGGAGATTACACAATGAGTTTTCCTCAAGTTGAATTAAACACCAATAAAGGTCGTATTGTTCTTGAGCTTAACAGCGAAAAAGCACCTATTACTGTTGCTAACTTCTTAGAATACGTTCGTGACGGTTTCTATGATGGCGTAATTTTCCACCGCGTTATTGATAGCTTTATGGTTCAAGGCGGCGGTATGGATGAAAACTTCAAAGAAAAAGCAACGCGTGATGCAATTGAAAATGAAGCAGATAACGGTCTAAGCAATGATGAGGGTACGATTGCGATGGCACGTACTCAAGCACCTCATTCAGCTTCTGCACAATTCTTCATTAACGTTAAAAACAACTCTTTCTTAAACCATACTGGCAAAACTGCTCAAGGTTGGGGCTATGCAGTATTTGGCAAAGTGGTAGAAGGTTTAGATGTTGTAGAAGCAATTAAAGGCGTTCGTACAGGTAACCGTGGTTATCATGCAGATGTCCCTTTAGAAAACGTAGTGATTGAATCTGCAAAAATTATTTCGGAATAAAAGCGACTCTCTTTGCCATTTAGAACGAATAAAGTATGACTTTATAAAAAAGAGTAAATGGATCGACTTCCTCTAATTGATTAGGGGAAGTATTAAAGATTTATAAAGGACGAGCGCTGTGACCTATCTGTTTATCTCAGACTTACATTTATCGCCTGAACATCCTCAACTCATTCGAGGATTTTTAAAGCTATTAAATAGCTATCAGCATAAAAACACACATCTTTATATCCTTGGAGACTGGTTTAATGCATGGATTGGTGATGACTATACAGCAGCTTGGCTAGATGAAATTATTGAACATTTAAGAATATTTACCAAAGCTGGGAATCAAGTTTATTTTCAAGTGGGTAATCGTGATTTTGCTTTAAATCAGACTTTTTTAAATCAATTTTCAGGACATTTACTGCCCGATATTTACAACCTTCATATTGGCTCAACCACCATTCGACTTGAACATGGTGATGCATTATGTACAGACGACATTTCCTATCAGCGGTTTAGAAAAATTATTAGAAACCCTCTCCTAATTGCGATATTACGTAAAACCCCGCTGTCATTTCGTAAAAAATTAGTTAATGGATTTCGTAAAAAAAGTATTCAATCTAAAGAACTTAAAGCCTATGACATTATGGATGTCAATCAACGAGCTGTGTTTGAGGTAATGGATAACATTGATTTACTCATTCATGGACATACACATCGACCTGAAATACATCAAATCAATCAAAAGAAAAGAATTGTACTCGGAGATTGGCGAGAGCATCAGGCTAAAATCTTAGAAATTTCATCAGAAGCAGGCATTTCAACATTACAACTGATAGACTGGGATTATTAGTTATTAAATAGTTACCCATATAAAAAAAGAAGAGCAAAAGCTCTTCTTTTTGTTCATATAAAATCAAATCTTATATGAACTTTTCATCCAACTTATAGTGGACGAATTGCGCTTGCTTGTGGACCGCGCTTACCATCAACAACTTCAAACTGAACACGTTGACCTTCGTTAAGCACTTTAAAACCACTTGTTTGAATTTCGCTATAGTGAGCGAAAACGTCTGGACCATTATCTACAGCGATAAATCCAAAACCTTTAGTTTCGTTAAACCATTTAACTGTACCAGTTAAAATATTTGACATATGTATTTCCAAATAAAGTTTTTAAAATTAAGTAATCAATCCAAAATTTGAAACGGAATAAATCTAAAAAACGAAGATGGATGACAACGAAAAAAAGATTCTGGGTTACAAAAATTTAATTGTTATACTTATTTTTCATGATACAGGCTTTTTTGACTTATACAAGAAAATTATGACGAAATACACCTTAAAAATGAACTTTATATTTCTCAACCTTCCTATTTTCATATGTTCAAAGCATTTGGTGGAAAACCAGACTAAATCATTACCCTACCACAGAATATATTTTTTCCCGATTGAGTATTATTTTTATTCCTCATCACTTAGAACGCTTAATTCTGTGATATTAACTTTGCATTTAATTGTATTGGCTGTATATAAATATAAGTCATTGTTTATAAATGTATATATATTTTCCAATACTTCGCATTAAGTAGCAACAACAGTCTGTATTTATAATTCAACAGTCTACAAATCAGTCTACATTTTTATTGGTACCCTCACTAATAAAGGTACCATCAGTTTTATTCAAGCACCCTTCACTTAATCGCCGTGCATCTAATGGAAACAAGTACCTAAAATATAGAAAGATGATGCAAGCTTGATTTGAATATTATGGTAATTTAAAAATAGAATCGAATAAGAAGTAATCTTAATAGAGGCTGATATTGTGAGTGGGTGGAAAGACTAAATTTTACAATTCCCATGAACAATGTTACTAGTACTTCATAAAAACTATCCACAACATTTAAATTTGAATTTATTTTAACCAGCATATACTATTTGATTGAGTAACTTTATCGAATAAATGATATGTCAAATAATCACGGTGGAAAGCGCGAAGGCGCTGGTAGAAAGTTTATTTACAATGAACCAACAAAGGTGCTCAGAGTTCCAGAGTCGCGCATTGTTGAAATTAAAAACTATCTAAAGAAAACATCAAGACATGACGATATATCTGATATTCGTCAAGTTGATCCAGTGACTCATGTTCAAATACAGTTAGCTCATGAGCGTGTAGCTGCTGGCTTTCCATCTCCTGCTCAAGATTACGTTGATAAAACATTAGACTTAAATGAACATTTAATTCGAAATGCTGAAGCGACTTTTATTGTACGTGTTAATTCTCAGTCTATGCTAGGCATTGGAATTGATATTAATGATGAACTCATTGTTGATCGAAGCTTAGAAGCAAAACACCGTGATATTGTCATTGCACTCCTTGATAATGATTTCACGGTCAAGCGGTTGATGATTGAAAGTGGCACATATTGGCTAAAAGCTGAGAATCCTGAATTTTCCGATATCCACCTAACGGATGGTCAGGAACTTGTGATTTGGGGTGTTGTCACTCGTGTCATTAAGAATTTTAGATAATGAAACATAAAAATAAGATCTATGCACTCATTGATGTTAATAACTGTTATGTCAGTTGTGAGCTTGTATGCAATCCTAAACTGAACAACGTCTGTCATTCTTTTCCCTCATTATGGCCTATCAATAAATTCTAAGTATAAATATTTCATTTCTACATTATTTTGGATAAAAAAAAGGAAAATATGGATATTTAAATCAAATAGCCTGACCTTAACATTAAGGGCTAAAATTTATTTAATGCTTTTATCTTGATTCAAGCAAGCCCTCCATAGGGATATGCTTTTAAGTTTGGATTACTAGTAGTTAATCTATAATTTCAGTAATTTGACGTTCAATCATAAACAAGTCAAAAATTAGTAAAAACTATTATCGCTTGATGATCTAATTTACTGGAATTAAAGATAAATTAAATAGATGCTGCTGTTTTTTGAATGAAGATTAATGACAGGGAATACGGATTTTATATAATGAATATGATAAATGTAAGTCAAATAGTGGATGAAGCGCCAATGAATAAATTTCATTGGTCTTTAATTTTTTTTTGCACGTTAATCATTATCTTTGATGGATATGACTTAGTTGTTTATGGGGTTGCATTACCCCTCTTAATGCAAGAGTGGTCCATAGATTCAATTACAGCAGGTATTATTGGGAGTGTTGCTTTAGTTGGAATGATGTTCGGTGCTTTTCTTTTTGGGAGTCTTGCTGATAAATACGAGCATAAAGGAGTAACTCGCAAAAAAATTATTATAATTTGCATTATGTTATTTAGTTTTTTTACAATGCTGTGTGGTTTTTCTGATAACCCAATTGAGTTCTCAATTTATCGATTTATTGCCGGTCTAGGTATTGGCGGTGTTATGCCAAATGTGATTGCGCATGTAGGCGAATTTGCACCTAAAAAAGTTAAAAGTTTCTTTGTTACACTAATGTTCAGCGGCTATGCTATTGGAGGAATGTTTGGTGCTGTACTGGGTTCAGCACTTATTCCAATGTATGGTTGGCAAATTATATTTTTTATTGCTGGCGTTCCTCTTTTAGTTTTAATACCTATTTACAAATTCTTACCAGAATCGATTGAGTCGCTTGTTAGGCAAGGAAAAAGAAGTGATGTTATAAAGTATTTACAGAAAATATCTCCTCAATATAAATATCAAGATTATCATCAATATATACTCAACACGCCTATTAACCACAAAATGAACAGCCCTGTTTCTGAGCTCTTTAGCCAAGGACGCTTAATTAGTACTCTCATGTTTTGGCTTTCTATTTTCATGACATTACTAATGGTTTACGCCTTAGGAAGTTGGTTGCCTAAACTTATGATTGAAGCAGGATATAATTTATCTAAAAGCTTATATTTTCTTTTTGCTTTAAATATCGGGGGAATGATAGGTGCAATCTTAGGAGGATTTTTAGCTGATAGATATAATATAAAATATATTTTGATTACTATTTTTTTATTAGGTGCTATTTCCCTATATTTGATGACATTTAAACTCCCTATCATTGCTCTTTATATCTTAATTGCTTGCTCTGGGATGGCCTCTATCGGTGCACAAATCATCATTTCATCCTATATGACAAAATATTATCCCTCAAATATTCGCACTACAGGAATTGGTTGGGCCTTAGGTTTTGGTCGACTTGGGGCAATCCTTGGACCTATTTTAATCGGATGGATACTTGTTTTAAATTTAAGCTATGAGTATTACTTCTTAGCTATTTGTATACCAGCAATAATAGCGATGGTTGCAATTATATTTGTTAACGATAAACGATCAGCATTCCAATTAAAATCTGTCCCAAATAGTCAATCTTAAACTCTCCCAGAATCAGCAAAATTACTTTACGCAACTCTAGATCATCTGAAGGTATTAAAATGGATTTAAATGAAAACTTAACTGGTCACTACAATCACAAAATAGCATTTGAAAACTTTGTAGAAATATTGAATAACTTTCAACAGAAAAGTCAAATTTTTGAATTTAAAAATAATTACGAAACATTTAGTTATGGAATACATGATCGGCAAAAAATAGATAAATTCCGCGCAAAAGGGACATCTAAGGGTAGTATTATCTTTATACATGGCGGATTTTGGCAGGCAGGTGGTAAAAATGATTATAGTTACATTGCTGAAACTCTCATTAATAAAGATTTCGACGTATATATGGTGGGATATCCATTATCTCCAGAATACAAAATTGATAAGATTAATGAATCAATTCAAAGTGCTCTAGACTTTCTAACACTTGATGAAAATCTAGTTAAGCCTGTATGTTTGATTGGTCATTCTGCTGGTGCGCATTTAGCCATTTTGTCCCATCAACACCCTTTAGTTCAATCGATTGTTGCAATAAGTGGTTTATATTATCTTGAGCCACTTATTGAAACGGTTCCAGATGAAAAATTATTTATTAATCAACTTGATTATTTGAATTTAAGTCCTGGTTTAACCTTTTCATCATTGGAAAAAAATATATTTATTTGTGTAGGTGGTAATGAATTACCTGAATTTATTGCTCAATCAGTTTTAGCTAGTGAGCATTGGCAGCTTGAGACATCAATAATTGATAATGAAGATCATTTTTCAATTCTCGATCATCTTTTTACTAACACCAATCTGGTGACAGACTTCATAGATACATCTCACTAATATATATTATAAATATTCAGTAAACTATATAAGTGCTTATTAGCGCTTATATAGTTCGCCACAATAAATGTATTAGAATCATATTTCTAATTCTGTAAAAAATACACTACTGTCTTGATTTAATATTACTTTAAGCCCACTTCTCTTTAGCTCTACGATTAACTTAACCTTGTAATCGTTTATCACTAATATAACCTACACAGCACATTGATATTAGTTGATACTTTTATAGAAGTTCCTTGACTAAATTAAATTGAAGTATATTTATTAATATGACAAATCTATCAATAAAATATAATTGTGTTATTTAAAACAAATATTCATTTTAAAAAAAATTGCTTATTAATCAGAAATTAATTTATTTTTTAATTAATTAATATTACATTAATATTTAATTATTTAATCAGGAAAAATCATGAAACACCTTTTCTTAACATCAGCTATTTTATTATCATTTTCAGGATTGGCTAATGCAAATAATGGTATTTATGCATCACTAAAAGCCGGGATTAGTGATACTAAATACAAAAATAGTGAAGATAAAAGAGTTTTTGATGGAGGAGTTTTAAGTCTTGAAGCTAAAAATAATGATCAGACGAAATCTATATACCCTAATATCTCAGCTGCAGTAGGTTTTGATTTTAGTAAAATTAGTAAAATTAATGCTCGTGCTGAATTAGAATATACTTACAAGGATAAAGAGACATTCTCACCAACAATAGACAATGTGACTGCACGAGTTGGAAGCAATGTCTTTAGTGGAAAAGCTCCTGATGGATTTGTATTATTCAATAATGCACTAAGAAGCCAGTCCTTAATGGTTAATGGTTATTATGATTTTAAAAATACATCTAAATTTACACCTTATGTGGGCTTAGGCATTGGTGCTACTAGAGTAAAAAACAAGCAGACAGAAATTTCCGTTAATGATTCCGTCTCTTCTACAGATACTCACTTCACATGGTCAGCTGGAGTTGGTATTGCTTACAATGTTACAGATAATGTTGCCCTTGATCTAAGCTATAAATATGTAGATGCTGGTAAGTTTAAATTTAATAACTACGTACCAGATGGGAACTTCGATACTAAAGTTAAATTACATTCAAATGATTACTCTTTAGGTATTCGTTATAATTTTTAATAGCTATTAATATTCAAAAGCCCTCATTTAAGGGCTTTTGTTTACTCAGGCCATGCATCACTTAATCGCCGTGCATCAGCTGCGTGTTTGTCAGCTTGTTCTGCCACGTATTGATATTGTCCAATGCATTCTTGGAGTATGTCGCTATTGGTATGGGCGTACTCAATAATGGTTTCTTTGGAAGCTGTGGACATACGCTTTGTGGCTGTATCGAGTTGCTTTGACATGCTATTAATAGTGGACTTAGCATGATTAACATCAATAATGATTTCTTGCATTTTGGCATTGTGATATTTCTCTGCTTCTAAAAGTTTGTCGGACCATTCTTTTTCTTTGGATCTCGCTTCGGCTTTGGCTTGTTCAGTTAAGGCTTTAGCTTCGGCAACTTCGGTTTTGTATTTAACTTCTGCCTTAATCAGTTCACCACTCAAATGATTGGTATAAGCCAGTTGACCAAAGCAGATAAAAGAAAGGACCGCGATTGCGATCCAGTATTTATATTTCCACAGTAGGTACCAATTCATTTTAAAAATAACTCCTTCTCTTTAGCACGACGATTCACTAAGCCTTGTAGTCGTTTGCCCCCTGCATTGACCCAACGATCAAAGTTATCTGCTGCTGCTTTGAAATCACCTGCATTTAATTTAGTTAATAAAGTACTACTCTTAAATGCAGTCTCGCCAATATTGTAAACAAGAGAAGCTAAAGCATCGAATTGGTTTTGTGTCACAACAATCGTAATGTACTTATCTAAACACGCATCAACCCAAAGACAATCAAGCTTTAACCATTGTTCCGCTTGTTCCTTGGTGCATGTATCTCCTTTTTTAACGGGTTTCCCATTAATTTTGATTGTGCCAAAACCAATCGTCCAAATACCTGCCGAATCTAAGTATGCGTTTGCTCGGAAGCCTTCAAACTCACGAATAAGTGCATATCCTTTTTCCGAGATATCACGTAAGCCTGTGACAGTAGTATTAAGCTTAAAGCCTATTAGGTTAGAAAATACTTCAAGTCCATTTGCTGCAATAATCACATCACCTGCATCTACTTGCGCTTGTGTTAATTTTCCACCAGATATAGCACGAAGCCATGAATATGCCTGGGCAATTTGTTGTGATTGATCAATATTCATTTTACTTTCCTTTTGATATAAAAAAGCCGCCTAGTGGCGGCATTGATAAGATTAGTAGGGATTACCCTTGAATATCTTTTTTGGCTTTTTTAACTTCTTTAATGACTTCAACAATGGTTTTACCTTCCTGTCGGTCAATAAAATTAAATGTCCACCGTACAATTGCCCAACCTGGTAAACCGCAGACGAAAAAAAAGCCCCCAAGGGCTATCATTCCCCAAATATCAGTGACCCACTCATGCAACCCCCAACGAACAATGATGAATGCTCCACCTCCTAGACTCGAAACGATGGTACAAATCAAACCCACTGCCCATTCTTGAGGTGAGCGTGGAAATCTCATCATAATGACAACAGTTGCCACAAGTGCGATAGCAAGTGTGACTGCAAGCGCTGCGCCATAAAATTTTAAGAAGGCAGTAAGACTACCTGTAGAGACTGGTTCCATATTTTTCCTAATTTTTGGTAATAAAAAACCCCGTTCTAATTAAAGAACGAGGTTGATTGAGCTTTGTTGGGCGTTATGGAATAGCAAATTTAGACTTATAGTAACTTTCTAATTGCTTTAAGTATTCTGTATTCTCGGGCGCTGCTAAATCAATATTTAGACCACCCCATGCATATATCTTACCATTCATGTTTCTAAACCAATCCCACTCACCTGCTTTTAAACCAGTTAGTGGTGTAATCATAGCACCTGTTGTTTGAGCTCCATTTACTCGAATTTTTGCAATACCTTTAGAGTATGAAATAACTAATAAAGATGGTTTTGGAGCGGGATTTTGTAAAGTGCCATAATTTGCAGATAAAATCGTATTATTATCTGCTTCTGAGTTTCCGCGCATACGGACATTTGGTCCTGCATTATCAATTGAAATATGTATAGAAGATAAGCTATCTGCCATCACCTTTCTAATAAATCTAAAATGTCGTGCAGCACTTGGCGATGCTTCAAAATAATGATCCAAAACAACAAAGAAAGTAAAATTGTTTGGATCAATGTCGAAATCTCCAGGATAAAAAACACTATTCCCTGCATAGATCCGTTCAAGAGCTTTTTCCCCTTTTTCATTAACTACAGATATAAATCCGTTAGGCAATTCAGACATTGTACCTTTAGCCATATTTAAAATTTCTTTTGCATTTGGCGTATAGTACTCAGCATCATAATAAGCTTTAAATTCGGGAATGTGAGCAATCGCTTGACCCACTTTCGTTATTTCAACTTTACCCAGCGAAGTTGCTCCAACAGCAACATTTGATAATTTTTGAATAGTACGCATTATTTAAGCTCCAATCTCGTGTTTCATAATTTCTGTAAGTGCGGTGCGGATCACAAATAGACCATATTGACGATTTTCATATAGTGGACGAGTCCCACCAAATAGAGGTGTTTCAAACAAATAGCCCTTTTTCTTAGAGGTTTCCTGCCAATCTAAGCATGTTGTACCACCTGTATTTTTTGCTATTCTGATTGGATTCTTCTTTAAGTAATTAAAGTCTTTTTGAATCGATGCTTGGATTTTCATTGCAATTCGCTTTACAACATTCAACGTTTCAAGCTTCGATGTCCCATACCAGCCTGAGCGATAGATTCCTGCGTTGTAGTTATGGAAATCCACAAATACTGAGGCATCAGAATGTAATTGCGGTAGGCTGCAAGCAACCTGTGTTTCAGGTTGATCCAATGGTTTTTGACCTGCTTCCCCATTTGCCCATTTACTCCACCCTGCAGGGGCATTTCTATTAATATTTACACCGTTATGATTATTTCGAGTATTTGCGTCATAACCGTTCGGGCAAATCATGGGTACGATGACAATTCTAAATTGGCTTAAAAATGATGCTTCTTCAATTTCATTTGAACGATTTAAAATTTCGTTAAACAATACTGCAAACTGCAGTACTGAATCTCTTTCAATCCCATGCACACCCGTTGTCACAACCAATTTAATTGGCTGCATCTCCGCACTAGTCCAACCATTTGTCCCATCATCTTCAAACAACTTGGGGGTGTATGAGTATTGACGAATTTCATTATTTAAACCGTCATATCCCAGTACTTCACTAGATACACGATCAGGATGTTGTGCTTTTAATACATCGTAGAAATCATAAACGTCGGTATGCTTCTTAAAGATTTCAAATGAATCTTTAATATAGAGATCATCTGTAAAATCTTGCTGTACACATAACTTGCTATAATTTAAATATGGCTCTTTGTTTTTTAAGGCATTCGGATTTAATGCACTATAATTTAATTCGGAAAAATCTAGATCAGTATCTTGCTGATTATTTGAGTTAAGAATATTGAGATTTTGATCAACCGTAATGAATGCTATTTCATTTTTTTTAGTGAAAAAGTCTCGTAAATATAAGTCACTATTTCCAAATATTAGGTTTAAGTTCCGATCTACAATTTGAAATGACGGACTTTCAGGTTTGATATGAAAATCATAATGGTAGTTTTGCTGGAAGTTTCCTTCAGCATCTACTGCAATTAAAACATTCCCAATAGCATCAAGCCCTTGCCAACTATCCTGATTCGCACTTACTTGAGTATGAAAATCAAATGTTTGAATATCGCTAATTTTTTTATTTAACTGCAGTGATTTTTCATCTGTATATTGATTTGCCAAATCCTTATCACTTGCCCCAGTGTCATTCCACTTAGCGCCATCCCACAGCCATACCTTTTTGGTTTCCATGTCCTGTGCAAGACTACCTTCAATGCTTGGCTTGTATTTATCAAGTGCAGCTTTATTAGCGAAACCTCGCTTTAGCCCATTATCTAGCAATGTTTGCTCAACACCTGGTGCTGTTAAATATTCAGCTCCACGTCTTGTTTTTACCTTTTTCTTGCCATTGCCACTGACAAAATCATCTAATGAGTCCGCATCTTTATCAGCATTCTCAAGCTTTTCTATCGTAATAATCGCCATGCTTTTCCCCAGGCATAAAAAAAGCACTCTTTCGAGTGCCTGATTCGGTTTAAATCTTAGATAAATGAATGATCTTTTTCGTAATAACGTGCATCGTAATTGATACAGGTGAGATTATTCGTCAGCTCATCATTTGGACTGAGTTCGGTGAGTAGAAATGCTTGTTTCTTTGCATCTTGTTCCTCGACAATCAAATAAGTAGTCGTGATAGATCGATCTTCATCCACAACCAGTTGCTTCAATGGTGCACGACTTAAAATAACCTCATTAGGGTTATTCCCCATCACACAACTGATCATATCAACCGTGCCACTATCCATCTGCAGACATATGAAATATGTTGTCTTTGGTTTTAATTCAACATCTTGAGAGAGTGTTAAGGTCAAACCACTCACATCTTCAACTTGCCCGTCTTGGGTTCTGAGCTTTCTATTGTCAGCCACTAAAATACGATCATTTCTGATCAATAAATTAGACTCATCCAAAGCAGTGAATTCACAACTAACACTCTGATACTGCAACTTATTCCATTCTCGCCATGCCCTGGTTTTAGCCACAGCATGATTACGAATACCCGATGTTGTAATTTTCATCGGATTACGTGCCGAACCATTTTCAGGAATGGAATAAGTGGTGCGTATGTCATCATCAGGTGAAGTGTATTCAAGTTCTACACCGTCATAGTCTTTATTGATGCCGATATTAATCGTCCGTTTCTCACTACCCGGTACCTTATTGCGGTGATTAAACAACAAGACAGAATGATCTTGTGGCCCTTCAAACTTCCAACGAAGTTTATTGCCATAACGGTGTGTTTCACAAAAACATGCTGAAGCAATCATGCCTGCCTGTTCTTCAAAACTCAGATTGTCATCATCAAAGGTGTAATTAAATTCTGTTGCAGCATCCGACCCAAAATAGTTTTTAACCTTTTGAATTTCAGCTTTGATCTGAACAATATCAAGCTCAGACGCAGAACGCCGACCAATGTATTGATCTAATGCCATGTTAATTAGGGCTTGTCCTGCATCACGCGTTGCAACATACGCCCCTGTTCCATCCACACGAAGTCTACGTGTAACTAAGCAATTTAACTTTCGATCTTTGACGGACAAAGCACCATCCGTTGCCGTGGTTTTTAATCGAACCACAGTAACATCGGGGTAATTACGCTTCTGTGAAGCATAGGTGGCATATACACTCTTAATCTTCACTTCTGTAACAGGTCGGTTATTTTCCTTGGCATAGGTCTTAGCAAGACGAAAACGAAAGCTTCCTTTATCTGGTAAGTTGTAACGATAAGTGCGACCAAAACTTGATTTGGTTTGAGCCCATATGCTCCAGTCATGATTAATGATTGGCCCATAAGGTCTTTTATTCTCATCTAGCATTTGAATTTGTACTGTGACGGTACAACCTGCTTGACGCTCACCCCCTGAATCTGTTGTTGCATACATGCCTTGTGGCGCATAGACATTAAAAACTGCTTGTGTTGCTTGCTCAAATTCAATGTTAAACCATCCCACCCACTTGTTGGCCACAATCTCAAGTTCAACATTGGTTGACTTACCTTGAGTGCTACCATTAAACATGTTTGGTAATTTCAACCATTCCGCATTGACGGTACTGGCATTCGCTAGAGTGATTTGAGCTGAACTAATCGCACTGATTGAATAGATTCCATCTAAAGTCATTGAATCTGCATTCAAATTCAGGGTAATCCCTGCATTAACTGTTTGATCTTCTACAACATCATTCCAATTAAAGTTCACTTGCTTAGCATTCACCAGTTGGATCGTATAGGTGTAAATATCTTGGCTCAATGTGCGTGTGACCCGACTTACTTCATACTGTCCAGAGACATCACGAAATAAACGATCTTTAACAACTGTTGTTGATTCTCCTGTTTCAGGATCAACAATTATTTCTTCTACGATGTATTCAAATGAAGCGCCATTCAAAAGCAGTCCTTTATATCCTGCAAAGGCTTCAATATCTAATGGGCTTTGTACAATGACTTGAAAGCTCGGTGTTAATACTGCAGTACCTGATAAAATAGCATCATTAATCCCAAATCCTGCGCCTGTAATTGCGATACCATCACCGACTTTAAACGACTGAGTGAAATCGATATTTGCTGTATTTCGAATCACACCACCTGTCATGAAATAGAGGGCTTTAGATTCAAGACTTAAATCATTTGGCTTGACCAAAGACTGTCCATTAATGGCATCTGATTTTCTGACAGCGCGAGGTGCTGAAGTAAATGCAGTACCTGTTCGATAAATAGTTTCATTGCCAGTAATAGATTTATTTGGATCATAGATACTGACCGATGTGCCTTCAATCCCTTCAATGGCTGTATCACCATCTTTACAGTTATGAATTTGATAATAGCCACGACCAATGACCATTAAACACTCTTCAATTTCAATCCCATTT
>NZ_NEGH01000030.1 GCF_002135375.1 Acinetobacter sp. ANC 4558
TTTTATTTAGTTCATCAAGCTCAACCAAACGTGCATGAATAGCTTGCATAAGTGGTTTGCGCTGTTCTTCAGTCCATGAACGTGTGTATCTGACTAATGCATTAGCTTCAGCAGGTATGGATGCTTTTCTCGCACGATCGACGAGGTCATTTAAATCATTTTGGTATTGTTCATCATCTTTAGACTCGTTGTTTTCAATAGCCACATCACTTACCAGACTATCTTCAACAACATGAATAGGGCCTTGTTCAACAATAGTAATTTTGGATGAGTTGATATCTTCAACTGTGGTAATTTTAGATGTGTTGATGTCTTCAACTATTTCTTGCTCAACAGTCGGTTCTGAAGCCTCAATTTTTTTACGATTTACTTTTTTTGACTTGGAAACAGGTTTCATAAATTCTTGAAAATCTACGACCTTTAAAATCAAATCATTATTAATACCCAATAAACTATGAATGGCTTTTGCTTGTTTCTGAGCATTCTCAAAGTCACGTTGAACTGAGCCGTTTTTAACAGCTGACACAAGTTCATCATATTCAGGAA
>NZ_NEGH01000031.1 GCF_002135375.1 Acinetobacter sp. ANC 4558
CTTTCTATATTTTAGGTACTTGTTTCCATTAGATGCACGGCGATTAAGTGAAGGGTGCTTGAATAAAACTGATGGTACCTTTATTAGTGAGGGTACCAATAAAAATGTAGACTGATTTGTAGACTGTTGAATTATAAATACAGACTGTTGTTGCTACTTAATGCGAAGTATTGGAAAATATATATACATTTATAAACAATGACTTATATTTATATACAGCCAATACAATTAAATGCAAAGTTAATATCACAGAATTAAGCGTTCTGATTGTTTGAAAATATAAATATTAATAAATTATTGTTTTTTATATTTATTTTTTGGTTTTAATCTACATTAAAAAATGGAGTGTAGACTATGTGTAGACTGTTGAGTGATTTCAGCATTAAAATACAAGTGTCGAATTTGTAAATTAGTGCTGAAATGAAACTCAACAAATTTAATGTTGATGCTATTGCATTAACAGAAAAAGGACAAGCCATTTATCGTGACTCTGATTTAATTGGTTTTGCGGTGCGAGCAACTGTAAA